>JAEUSB010000096.1 GCA_016788865.1 Leptospirales bacterium | reverse complement strand
ATTGTGGACGAAACTGGCCGCGAAATTGCCTTGCACTACCTGCAGGAATGCTTGTGAAAGGTGCGGGCATCCAGAAGAAAAAATCTAGATCATCACCCGTTAAAGCCAGGTCCGCACCAGAAAAGCTAATATCCTGCCGGGTGGGATTGCGGAGTGTATAGATTGTTGTACCGCTAAACAGGAATGCTTGAAGCGAACCAAAGTTCTGCGTGCTACCCGAACTGACCCGATTCCCATTCACTTCAAGATAGAGTGAATCCTGTGAGGAGGAGGCGGGAACCATGTTCAGCCCTATCAACAAGCCCAGAGAACTCGTGTCCGGCGAGGAGGAGTCACCCCGGCTGCCCAGCAACCCAATGCATCCTAGCTGCAGGGGCAACAACCATATTGCCAGGTATGGCTTAACTTGCATTTGGCGTGAACGCTGGAGAAATGATCCTCCGATGCAACAACTTTCGAAAACTGGCTTGAATACCCGGCACCGGCTACCGGGATCTCGTCGCTGTGTGGTGCTTGTGAACCAATAGGTAGCACTTACCCCTCGCTATGCGACGTCTGATAGCCCCATTGTGGCGACAGAGCCTTTCAGCGGAAGAAGCACCAGTATCCCAGAGTTATTCGAAGGGCTCGTCTCATGCAGCAATGCAACCGGGATCGGGAAGGATGGATATTACAAATCGCACAGACATGGCCATGTAGTTACCTCGCCTATTCAGCGTCCTGGTATCCCTGCTTTCTCGGTTCGACTTCACCGCTCTCATAGTAGACGTAGAGGCTGACAACGACGGCAAACATCGACAGGATTAAAGCCGCCCAGGAACGCCATTCGCTGCGCTGGACGCGTCGCCGTAATTCGTCTTCATGATTGTTATTACTCATTCCAAATTTACAAGCCCGACGCCACCAACGCCGTCAAGTGATGATTCAAGGCTTTCCTGGCAAAAGCAATGGCTTCCCCTGACTCATATTTTCTGAATACATAGCGATCCCCGCTGCGGCATCCGCAAGCGAGAGCCTCGCCGTAAAGTCGGTATGAAGAATTTTCGTTTCAACACGCTTCTGAACTTGACGAATTGTCTTAAGCACCCAGAGGACGCCCCGCTCTTCGACATGTTTAGCCAGATGAAAGCCCGTCAGGTTCTTGCGAAAAAAAACCAGGTCCCGGCTTTTTGCAATTGGATCTTCACCGGACATTCCACCATACACGATCACCTGAGACCGGGGTGGCAACGCTTCAAGCAACCGCGCGGACATATTACCTCCAATGCAATCAAATGCTGTGGTGGCGTTCAGGTCCACAGCCAGCTTTGCGAGCTGTTGATCAAAATCGTTGTCGCTTGAATCCAACACGTACGCCGCACCCGCTTGTTTCAGCATTTGCGCCTGTTCACTTCTGCGCACGATATTGACAATGGGAATGCCCCGCTCATTGGCCAGCGCAAGAATCATGCGACCCAATTGACTTGCAGCTGCATCCTGGACTACTGCCTTGCTGCCAAAATCCTGCGCGCGTTCCAGCAGAGCAAACGCAGTCAGCGGATTGACAACCAGCGCTGATCCCTGTTCGAAATCGACGCCCTTTCGCAGGGGAAGGCAACCCATGGCATCCGCCAGGAAATATTCAGCCCATGTTCCATCACCCGGGCTCTGGCCGGCACACGTTACACGCTTTCCTGCCAGCCAGGACGCTACGAGCCCGCCTCCCGATTTCACGACAACCCCCGATGCCTCAAAGCCCGGAACAGTGGGTAACGGGCGATTTACTGAATAGGTTCCCTGGAGATATGAAAGATCGGATGGATTGCAGGGAGTTGCCTCCACCCGAATGAGCACCTGCCCCTTTGCGGGCCTGGGAACATCCCTGGCGACTACTTTCAAGTTTTTACAAGCATCTTTCACTGTATTTCCGTGCGCACTGAGTTCGAGTGCGCGCATGCGGGATGGAATTTCAAATTTAGCCATAGCCTGGATTCGCCCTTAACGTTAGAAGTGTCCAGCCAAAGAGAGTTGCCCAATCCATCGTTGCTTGCAAAATCTGCCCGTGTCATTGAAAGATTTGATTAGCGTCTTCGACGAAGAGCGAAATGGCTATATGGAATGGCACGATGGTCCAACTCTCTTTGAGGTTGACTACGCTTTCGCTCGGCTGACTCCAGAAGAAAAAGTTCAGGCATCTAAGATCGTGGCGGAGCGGATCAGGGTGAAGTATGATCCATACCTGGGACGCGCGGCAGAACTCCTCGCAACTGAAGAGTGCAAAGCAGCGTTGAACGATGCAATGCGCGGCACCTCTCGTAGAACGGAAATTTCAGGAAACCTGCTTGCGTTTGGAAAGAACGATGATGCTCTCGCGCACCTGCGGTCTGTAATCTCCAACAATCGGCTGGCATGGAGCTACAGAATAGATAGCCTGGTTCAACTAAAGATACTGCTAAAGGACCGCGGAAACCGCCCCATCGCCGAATTGCTTACCCCGGAAATGACAGAAGCCATCCTTGACGCAGTCGTAGATGAAGACTACCTGGTTCGATATCATGCTGCGGACACCTTGCTCCAGGCTCTCGGCGAGGTCGAAGAACTCCCCCGGCACAAAGAATTGTTTGGGCTAGTCTGCGGGACGCCGGGTCGCGAACAGGCGGACGACCAGGATCGTTTGGGATTTGCAAAGGCAGCCGAACTTCTTAAAGAGAGATTGCAAAAAGGTTTTTAGTTTTGTTTGATGTGGCGCAGAATCCCTCAGATTGTGAGGCGTCTTCGCTGCAGGATATTAGGCGCGATTGCTGTGGCTTCTCAGTAGTTCCAGGATTTCTTGATTCTCACGTCTTTCAGCAACGATTTCCGCCGTTTCGCCGCTCTCCGACTGAATCGCCGGATCTGCTCCGTGCGCGAGCAGAAAACGCGCGGCTTCCACGCAATTGTCAGCGGCAGCTTGCATGAGCGCTGAGCCTCCCCAGGGTGTTGTGAAGTTCACATCTACGCCCCGTGCGATCAATTTTTCCAGTAAGTCGATATCATTGTAGCCCGCGGCAAAATGGAGCGCGCACACACCATGCTTGTTCAACCGAGCAACATCTTTAGTGAGCGGCATTAGATAATTTACGACCGCCGGTTTTTGTGCACTCACAGCAATCAGAAACGGATTGTCTCCGTATGCATATGTTTCGTTTGGATCTGCGCCGGCAGAAATCAAAGCCTGCACCGTCGAGAGATCCTTCATACTACTGATTGCATAAAACAAGGCAGTGTGTTTTTCTTTTGCCACGTGATTCACATTCGCGCCCAGTTCAAGGAAAACGGGAACGAGCGCTGCATTTTCGAACCTGCAGGCTGTGACCAGCGGTGTTTCCTGAAGACTGTCTTCCGCCTCCAGATTTGCTCCAAACGATCTTAAAAGGCGAACCATTTCCGGCGAACCATACATCGCGACACGATGGAGGGGCGTCCAGTCTGTACGGTTTCTTTCGTTTGGATCTGCCCCCTTCTCAAGTAGACTCCGCACCTTCTCGAGATCTCCGCGGGCTGCATGGTGGGTGAGATCCGTCTCGCCACGACGCAGGTGTTCCGTTGCAAAATACTGATCAATTGCTTCTATATTTATTTGGGCGAACTCAAGTTCGTCCTTGTTCCCCAGAGGGAGGGCAAAACGCAAAAGCAGCTTTGCATAACGGCGAGCTTCAAACTGACGCTTCTGTTGTAGCAGGGTCTCGATTCCCAGATGCCACGCAGTCAGGTTGCGGCAATCAATTCGCAGGGCATTGCGCAGGGAAGACAACGCGGCAATCCAGTTTTGGGCAGCAAAATATTCCCGGGCCTGCGCCAGCCATGTTTCAGAGTCCATTGCGTTTGGCATGGTTTTGATTGCCTTTCAGAAAGTACAATTCATACCTGGAAGTCAAACATGATCACGGGACCCAGGGACGACGAAAAACAATTCCTGAGAAGACTCTCTTCCAAAAACGAGGAAGTGGACAAACCTGAGATTGCAGTGGAGTTTGCGCGTCTGCTCATTGCACATGGCCGTCTCCACGATGCCAGGCTCATTGTCTTCGCTGCTCTCGATGAAGGGCCGCGGTATGATCTCTATGAGCTCCGGGCTGCTTCTGCGCACAGTAACCTCGAAGAACTCTGGGATGAAATTCACATGAAGCTTGGCCTAAAGCCGGAAAAGAGCGCGGTAACAATCTACAACGAAGGACTCAGAACTCCCGCGCCAGACTGGAAAGAAGTTCTGAAGAGTCTGTCCGGGAAACAATAAGAAAGGATTGACTTGAGTCTTTGACGAGGTCAATCAAATAATGCATCTGGACTTCTTGCAACTGAGCGCTAACTTCTTTGAGCGTTTCACACCTTCCGTCCTCACGTTCATTCTTGCCTCTTTCTTGCTTTCCCGCCGCCAGACTGTTGCCCGCTACCTTGGTGCATTCTTTCTTTTTCTCACGGTCTTTAATGCAGGCTATTTGTTGGGTTATTCAGGTATTCATGCAGCAGCACCCTACGGCTTTCACCTTGCATGCTTCATCACGTTGGCGTTGGTGTTCAAAATTCAGTTCGCCTATCGAATGCCCGTCCTGATTTTTCGCCGAGAATCCATCGTGGTATTTTTTCTTACGATGGCAGTTTCCATTGCTGCCACCGTTGAATACACGCTATCGGCTGAGGCCGCAGGCTACAGACTCATCTTCGATCAGCATATTCTCGCTTCCCGATACGCGTCGACATACGTTCCTTCGGCCAGCATGATCATGTTCGTCTGGGTTGCCATAGTTCAGCTCAGACATATCAATCATCTTATCCCTTCGCCCAGATGGTATGAGTTCAAAGGAGTAACGGCATGGCTTAGAATCCCCCTGCGTCTGCTCCTGAGTCCTGTTGTTCCAATTACCAAAATCTTTAAGCCTGGCTCCGCTCAGGCAAAAGCTGTGCGTTCGTTTTTCTTCCTGGTTCTTGCTGAACTCGCAATCAATATTGTCGTGCTCGTGGGGTTTCTGACGTCTTTCGTTTCGAAAGAAGTGGTATCATTGCTCTTGAACACTGGACTTCTCTTCGTGTATTTCTGGTACGGAATGGTCTACATCAATCACTCGCGCGAAAGTACTTCCTTGATGATTCGCCTAGTCGCAATCTCCCTTGTAACATTGCTCGTGGTAACCGGGCTCATTGGGTCGCGCGCCAACCAGAGGGCAGAGACATCCTTCGATGCTGAGCACAAGGGCCCTCTTCCCGGTCTGGCAAAGGCCATGAGTGAGAATAAGGATGCGATGCTGACCCAGGTGCCTGATCAGTTACAATATGTTGCATTTCGTCCTGGTAACTCAAGATTTTCGCAGGATTATCGTATACTATTTGAAAGATCTGCGAACCCCTCGCCGTCTGCGATGGCGGATTCAGATGCCGAGACGCGCGACTACGACCTGCTACGCAGGGCCAATCAATTGAAAAGGGAGAAGAGGACTACCGACGACGTTGCACGCACAATGGCTTCCAACGAGCTCGATCAGCAGAATATAGACGTGGAGCGGCGTTTGTATAGAACGGCAGGAGGAGTCCACTACCTGTACTACGTTTACCCGGGAAAGCAGGGCCTCTACGAATTCGGATTCTTCTATAGCGAATACCGTTCTGCGATGCATCAGACCGTAACGGAGAATGTAGTGATCGTTTTTGTTGTTACGATCCTGATTCTTAGTGTTTTTCCGCTCCTATTCCGAGTCAATCTGATCGCGCCCTTGAATCTCCTTTTGACCGGAGTGGCCAGAGTGGAACATGGTGACATGAGCCACGAGGTTCCGGTGCAGATTCAGGATGAAATTGGATTCCTGGCTCGTGCCTTCAATGAGATGGTAAAGTCAATTCGGGATGCTCAGGCCCGATTGAAGGACTATGCCGAGACTCTTGAAACCAAAGTTAAGGATAGGACCAGGGAATTGCAAAGGGCTTATGACAATCTTGACGAGCTCAAGAGAAACCAGGATGGGGATTATTTTCTTACTTCCATGTTGATCGATCCCCTGGCTCGCAACGGAGGAGTAAGCGAAAACATTGCAGTGGACTTTCTAGTGGAACAGAAGAAGAAGTTTGAATTCAAAAAATGGAAAGCCGAAATCGGCGGAGACATGAACATTTCCGATCGCATTATGCTTCGCGGAAAAACGTATACTGTCGTCCTCAATGCAGACGCCATGGGTAAGTCCATACAGGGTGGTGGCGGGATCCTGGTTCTGGGCAGTTTGCTTCACGCAATCCTAAATCGCACAAAAAGTGGCGCAGCCATTTCAGACTACACTCCAGAAAGATGGCTGAATCAGACATTCGCGGAAATGGATTCTGTGTATCGAAGCTTCAATGCAAGTATGCTCGTGTCACTTGTTCTCTTGCTTATCGATGAGCAGACCGGGTTGGCATACTATCTAGCCGCAGAGCATCCTTTGCCCGTTCTGTTGCGAGAGGGTCAGGCCGTCTTTCTTGAATATCCCCACGCGCTCAATAAACTGGGCACACCGGGAGTCGATGTCCAGGCATTCATTGAGACCGTTCCATTGAAACAAGGAGATCGTATAATCCTTGGATCGGATGGTCGCGATGATTTGATGATACCCGCTGACAATGGCCAATTGCGAATGAATGAGGACTATGATCTTTTCTGTAGTATCGTTCAAAGTGCTTGCGGTGACTTGATTCGCATTCGCGCAATACTCGGTCAAACCGGCGAAATTGTTGATGATCTGTCGCTTGCATCCATTTCAATTCTCCGCCTGAGTGAACGCACTGCACTGCGTCCTAAGAAGCTTGCATTGAAAGAGCAAGTTAAATTGAAGAACTGGAAGGAGGGAGCACCGATCGCTCTTAGCCTGGTTAGCGAGGAACCCGGTGATCTCGATTTTTTCCCCGTGGCAGCACGTATCTGTCAGAAGGCCGGCGCGATATCGCAGGCAATTGATCTGCTCGAGAGCTACTGGCTCCGGCGACCGCAACAGTCGCCTAGCAGACTTACGCTTGCAGGTCTCTATCATAGGATCGGGAAACCTGATCGCGCGGCCGCCATTCTCGCCGGATACACGGAGATATTCCCAGACGATCCAAAGGCAGCAGCACTGAAGGCATTGCTGATTCGCGCTAACCCTAAGCCCACGGAAAACTAACCCGGAATCACTTCGCCCAGCCATGCCTGAAAATCCGGGTTTGCTGCTTTCGCTTTTTTCATTAGTGAGAGCGGATTTTTGGTTGGAAGAATCCCGTGCGTTTCCTTGAGCCATGCGCAGAAGTCAGCATTCTCGTCTTCGTTCTCTTCTGAGGATTCAAGAAAATCCTGATCGAAGGGTTCCCACTCTCTATTAGAAGCAAGTATTGCCAGAAAGTCTTCCCAGTTTCCCGCGAGTACGGTTGTGCCCTCGCCTTCGCCGCTGAGGTATACAATGGGAGCAGAGTTTAGATCAGCGCTTTCGTGAAGCCAGAGAGCGTAGATTGAATGAATGCCATCGATTCCGAAAGGTTTTATCCTGCTCCAGCCCGCTTCAATTCCCCGAAACCAATCTTTGACAGTGCCGTAGGGATCTTCATCGATTTCAAAACTACCGGAAAAGAACACAGAATGCGCGTCCCAGTAATTGCAGAGTGAGGCAAGGAGCGGTGGTAAGGGCGCGCCAAACTTTTGCTGCATCTTTTGCAAAGTTTCCGAATTGTCCGGGATGTTTTCTTTCCTTGGGCTGCGCTTCTTTTTTGGGGTTTCTTTCGCGCCATGACCGAGCAGTAGTTCAATTGTCTGTTTGAAGTCCGCACCGCTTTGTCCGCTATCTTCCTTCTTACCTTCGCGTGCGAGCGCAAGGGCATCGGAGCCATCAACCTTTTTCTGAACGTCAGCGCCGGCATCAAGCAGCAACTGGACGGCTGCAGCTTGTCCGCTTAGTGCGGCGCGCATGAGTGGCGTGTATCCGTAGTTGTCTGCAGTTTCAAAGTCCGCGCCAGCATCCAGGAGCGCTTGAATCGCACCTGTGTGTCCACTCGTCGCCGCCGTGATGAGCGGGGTCCAACCCGAGAAATAGGAATACGTTCTGTTTTTTTCCGCACCCTTGCTCAATAGAAACGCAACGAGCTCTTTTTGCTTTTCATGTGTCTCTCGTTCGCCTGCAGGAGCGAGACAGCTTACCGCATGATACAGAACATCGCATCCGTGCTCATCGCCTTTCTTTAGCGAGGCGCCCTGTTCGATCAGCTTTTTCACCCGGGCAAGGGCGAGCTCGGAGGCGGCATCGAATAGCTTTTGCTGAAGGTTTGCCATTTCTTGATTGGACAACAACCGCAATGTCCGTCAAGTCCAGATTTTGGCTCAGGCAGAATTGATTTGCATTCCATGACAAGGGCGTCATCTTCATTCCGAGCGTCCGGACAAAGAATCCGGGCGACGATAGACGGATTGAATCATGGGGCCTACAAACGAAAAACTAATCATCCAGTCAGCATCGCTCGGCATGAATATCAACGCATTTCAAGCGTCCTTCCGCACAGCGAAATTCTCGCGCGGAAAGAAATCGGATTATGACCCGGACCTCTGGAAAAGCACAATTCAATTCCAAGATTATGCGTCCGCGCAAGAAACAATCGCTGGCGTACAATTTGAAATTTCGATTTCGTTTACGCGCGGCCTGCTCACATTTCTCCAGTACTTTGGAAGGCCGGGAAACGGCGCGGCCGGCTACGCTGCAGCGGGCCACGCTTACGAGATCATAACGAATGCAATGCAGCGATCGCTGGGCCAGCCAAACAACGTTGTAGATTTGAAATCATATGAAGCATTTATGGCAGAAGAGCGAATGACGGGCGGTATGCCCGACGATCGCTGGGTGGAGGCCGCGGCCCAATCCTGGCCTCAGGCATGGATCCATATTTCAGAAAATGCGTATGGATCGCTGTCGCTTGAATTGCGCATGGGTTCTTGAAACCCTGGACAAGCAGTTAGATTTCTCTCCGATGGTGGATGGATTGATGTGCACGTTTTGACTCACCTGCTTTTTTTGATTGCGAGAATGGTCAAAAACCTCTCTCCTTGTGAATACATATGCAGCCATCAACAAATGTCATTCCTCCGACTCAAAAGATTTTGCATATAGCAATGGTGATGGCCCCGGCTATTTTCCTACCAATAGCGCATTTCCTCGGCTCGAGAGATCTTTTAGATCCAACCATCGCTTACGCGGCAGTTGGCGTTGGTTGTGTTGCCGCGGCCGCCTCCTTCTTTGTTTTGAACCTGGTCTACCGGGGCCGGTCAAACTCGTTCCAGGAAAACCTTTCTCCGTACCTGACCGCCAAACTCATCCAGTGGGCGATTCTCGAAGGCTCGGCCCTATTCAACGGAGTTGCCTATTTCCTTTCCGGCTTTGAGTATTCGCTCGGACTGGCTCTGGGCCTGCTACTGTTGACGGCATACTGGCGTCCACGCGAATCCGAAGTAATGAGCAGGAGCTGACAGAGACAGGAGCAATCACGATTGAGGCCGGAATCCACCGGAATCAGGAAGCGCGAATTGCGGAAGTTTCCAGAAGCTACGCAAATGGTTTACAGATCATCCTTGAAAATGACAGACAACATGATGTGGACCTCACGTCGATTGGTTGTTGATCAAACCCTCATATCTCGATAGCAAGGAAAGTGATATCGTCGTCACGCGGATAGCCGTGCTCGGTTGGAATCCTATTGCCTTCCGGATCTGTAGCGTTTGGCCACTGGGGGTTTAGATTTCAGCTGCTCCCAGCAGGCCTGGGATGTGAATACATGATTCGCGGGAAAGAGACAGAAATGCTCGCGTACCTGGTTTGATTCGTCTGACAGGATAACAATCCGTTTGCGCTAGTCCCAGAAACAAAGCCGGAGAATTTCCCCCGGCTGCCCGACGGCTGAAAACCTGATTGACCAGGATCCGTCTGGATTGCCATTTCGAATGATGCGACTTTGCTGGATTCTATTCTTCTGCTCTTTGATCCCGTTGAGTCTGCGCGCACAGGCTCCTCTGCCGGAAATCAAGGAACGCGTTACGGATCTCACAGGGACCCTGAGTATTGCAGGAATTGAGAGTATTTCAAGTAAGCTTGCGGATCTCGAACAGAAGACCGGTAGCCAGGTTATAGTAGTAGTCGTCGAGACAACAAAACCGGAGACAATTGATCAATACGCAATCAGACTCGCTGAGGCAGCTGCACCCGGAAGAAAAAATGTAAACGACGGAGTCATCCTGCTTGTCGCCAAGAAGGACAGAACTGTGCGAATCGAAGTTGGCTACGGACTCGAGGGAGCGATTCCCGATGCAATTGCAAAGCGGATTATTGATGAAAGGATTGTTCCGGAGTTTCGCCTCGATCATTTCGATGGCGGTATTCTGTCTGCAATAGATGAAATCTCAATGCGCGTTCGAGAGGAAGCCGAAGAACGCAGACGGGAGCAAAGCTTGCGCTCGGAGCTAGGCCGTAAGGCTGGCATAGATATTTCGGCTAACGTTGTTATCTGGATTTCGTTTGGAATTTGTGCGCTGGCCACAGTCATTCTTCTATTTTTTCGCTTCAACTGGATCGCATTTATTCCGCCCATATTACTCTCACTCGAGATGTACTGGCTGGGCTCAACGGACGACACCTATTTCATGCGCGTTGTTACGGAACCGTTATGGCTTCCCATCTGGTTCTTACTGTACCTGATCATGCGAATGGTGCGCAGTCCCCGCTACCAGGGTGGTGCGGGATCGTGGTCCGGGTCATACTCATCCGGTAGCAGTTCTAGCTCATCCTACAGATCGAGCAGTTCCTCGACTTCGAGCCGCTCGTCGTCATCTTCGTCTTCCTCATCATCGAGCAGCCGCTCATACAGCTCAGGCGGCGGCAGTTTTGGAGGAGGAGGTGCGTCAGGCAGCTGGTGAGTTGCTCACCACCATCACGCCGGAACATTTACAATAAATGTAGTTCCTTTGCCTGTTTCTGTTTCAAAGGAAATGGTCCCGCCATGCGCCTCGACCATGCTCTTTACAACCGCCATTCCAAGCCCCGTACCGTGTGATTTTCCATGCGTAACAAATGGCTGGAAGATCGTATCGCGGATTGGCTCGGGAATTCCGGGCCCATTGTCGCGTAACGTCACGCGGATGAACTCGTCTGCCCGGGTAAATTTCACTTCAAACGTGCCGTCCTTATCAAGGACCTCGGCTGCATTGTTTGCGATGTTCAATACTACGCGCAAGAAACGATCTGGATCGAGCGATACGCTTCCCTCTGCTTCGCCTTCCACCTGCAACTCCAGTCCACGGGCGGCAAATCGCGGAGTCAGGCTCTGACGGACTCGGGTCAGGTACTCTGGCAGATCTACCACACGCTTTTCTACAACCATTGTGCCACGGGAATACTCAAGGATATCCTGTACCATAAGCGACAACCTGGAAGCTTCTTCGCGTGCCATCTGAAGATAGCTGACTCGCTCCTCCCGCTGCACGCTATCGTCGTCTGCAAGTTCTAGCGAGCCCAGGATGATTCCAAGCGGATTCTTGAAGTCGTGAACAATCCCTGATGCCATGGAGCCAACAACGGCAAGCTTGTCTTTTGCGGCCAGTTGCCTGCGAAAAGAATCCGATTCCATCTCGCGAATCAGTATGCCCTGCACGTAGCTCCTGCGGATCATCCACTCAATTGCGTAAAGTGATAGAATACAGATTATGAGTTCTGACATGAGCCAGAAACTTTGATAAAAAAAGCCAAACAGGTCCAGGCGTCCAGAGACAAAAGCTGAGACACAGTAGCCTACCAACAACAGGTTCGCAATCCAGAATGAAACACTAAAGCGCACACCGGCAAAATAATACGTGTAGAGCATCATCAGTCCCGTTGCAGAGCGAACATAGTCTACAGGCATATTACTGACGAAGAGCATCACGAAATGCATGTAACCGCAGACTAGAATGGGAATCGAAATCATGCCTTCCTGATGTTTTCGATAGAACTCTGTAAATGTAACCACAAGTGTGAGTAGGATTGTTGAGGATCCAATTGCACGAAGGATAGCCTGGGCCGTGAAGGTTTCTGGAAACAGCTGGTAGTCGAGAAAGACAAAGACGCTGTACATGCAAAAGCCAAGCATTAGGGCAACGCGACTCAGCGGAACGATGAATTTCGTGATACTTCCGCGAAAGGAATCCTCGGCGTCTTTATTCTTGAAACGCAGACTGCCCCGGTTGATCTCATACTTTCCAGAGAGAATGGAAGACTGAACGGCGATCATTTTCCTCCCGCTCCCGTTCTTACATTATGATGATGCATGAGCCTTTAGGTGCCTCGAGACTGGAGAAAAGGCAACCCAAAAAAATTACCGTAACCCCCTGATCAGGGGGTTACCGCAAATCCAAGTTCCCACCGGTTACGGTTAGTGAAATGCGCCAGGAACCTGGGCAGCCGGGCGCCACACTCAGGCATGCATTTCTGCGTGTGCTAGCCGCTCTAGATCTTTTCTAAACCCAAAGAAATTCAATACTTCCGTTAACACAAAGAGCGGACCCATGAGTGACTGTGACAGATTATCAACGAGTGCCGGACGCTTTCCTTCAAATACATGTCCTATGAGCTGAATGGTCCAACCTACCACTGTAAGTCCCAGAAAGATCGCAAGCGACTGAGTAAACGGGAGTCTCGATACCATGTCACAAAGGTAGAACGCCGGGACGGAAATAATCGACATTAAAGTGCCAAGCTTCCATTCAAGAATCAAATACCAGAACATCACAGCCACAAGAACTACAAGAGCAGCACTCAATTCAAAAGAGCCAATCTGCAGGCGCAGCCAGCCAAGGGCAATCAATGGAGAATAGAAAACCATTGGAACTCCAAACAGGTGAGTAAATTTATTCCTGGGATCGCGGTGGTAACTCGCATACCCGATCATTCTTTTCTGAAACGTAGTCATAAAACCTCCCGGCCAATTGGCGCAAGTTTGTTATACCACGTTTCCCATGGTTGCGCTTGAATGATTCGGTCACGAAATAGAAAAAGATGATCTCATCTGGCTCTTGTGACCAGAAACATCTCCATGGCTCCCTTGTTTTTCACGTCGAGGGAACCGCGACTTTCTGTTAGAAACTCATTTTGCACCAGATTAAAAGTCTCTCTGGAAATATTCACGCTGTCAGGCAGTCCGGCTGATTCCATACGACTCGCAATGTTGACGGTGTCTCCCCAGACATCATAGATGAACTTGCGTTTGCCTATGACGCCGGCAACCAGATTGCCTGAATGAACGCCGATTCGCACTCTCCAGGTCTGCTTTCCATTCTTCTCACAACGTTCTCTATGTTCTGCGATCCAGTCCCTGAAAGCCAGCGCCGTGCGAACAGCCTGCAGTGCGTGATGATTGTCGGGGTTTGGAACGCCTGCTGCACACATGTACGCATCGCCGATTGTCTTGATTTTCTCCAATCCATGTCTTTCAGTGATTTCATCAAATGCCGTGAAGCATTCGTCCAGGCAATCCACGATTTCTCTTGGTGGCATTCTGCCGGCGATGCTTGTGAATCCCTGGAAGTCCGTAAAGACAACAGAGGCATTTTCGATATATACTGGTTCGACAGTGCCCTTCTCTTTCAGCTGTTCCATTACGCTGCGTGGCAGAATACTTAGAAGCAACTCATCACTTTTTCTCAGCGCATTTGTAAGGCGACTATCGAAGTACTCATACAAGCACTCTGCGATTGCGTCGAACTGTTCCAGAATGATGGCTGTCGATTCCGTTTGCGGTAACCCGTGTTGCATTGCAATCTGAATGTAGACCGTGCGCCTTGCTTTCTCTCCCGCAAAAAAAGTCCGAAAGTCGATGGGCTTTCCAAAAGATGATCCCGTCAAAATCTGTTGGCTGATTTTTTCTATCAAAGCCGCGCGTGCGGCTTGCGAGCCGTCCCTCAGATCAATGAGTCGCGCAAGGTGAACGTGATTGAAAGCTTTGTATGTAGATTTCCAGTAAGACATCCCGGGAAATGCAATCTCAGTCCATTTCTCCGTGAAGTTAAACGGAGCCTCCGGTGTCCGGCTTGCTTCCGGAAATTCGGCCACGAGCTTGGCAAGTAGCTTCTCCATGTTTTCTCGGAATGTGTCCCCTTCCGATGTTTTTCGCAGCATGAGCTCTTCATTCTTTTGCATTTCCGCGACGAGGTGGCGATGGAAGTACCAGGCCAGGAGATTGGCGAGTTCAGTGTTAAGCATTCATTCCTTTCCCGTGGTAAGAAAAATGAAGCACGGTAGAAATGCAATCAGTCTGATTCTTGAAGCCTTAGTCCGTACGGCGACCCGGCAGTGACTTGGCGGCCTGTCGTCAAAAATCGGGCTGTCCGGTAGCCTCTTTCACCATTGTCCAGAGGTAGCCATCGGGTCTGACCTGCTTGCGTTTTCCGGTGGCCATGGTCAGTGGAACGTACGTATAGAAGGAATTCCAGTAGCTCACAACAAAACCTGTCTTGCCTGACATGGCCCCATGCACTGCGTTCTGCGCAAGCATGATACAGAAGACCGCATCCTCGGCCGAGGCAGGCACGCTGCGAATGATATAACTCGGGTCGATGTATTTCAAAACGATTGGAACGTTGGCCTGTTTGAAATGCCCCTCAATCTTGTCTTTCAGCGCCAGTCCAATGTCGCCATACTTCACATTCCCCGATGCGTCTTTCATTCCCGATGATAGCGTGTATTTCTGACCTGCGCCTTCCGCAACCAGGATGACGGCATGTCCCTTTTTCTGGAGTCGATCTTCGAGATGCGACAGGAGACCTCCAGGTCCGTCGAGTGCAAAGTCGACCTCCGGGATCAGAACAACGTTTACCTCAATGGATGCAAGAGCCACGTACGATGCTATATATCCAGAATCACGCCCCATCACTTTCACAAGGCCCACACCATTGCGCGCAGATTTTGCTTCTGAATGCGCGGAATGAATCACGTTCGTGGCCACAGAAACCGCGGTTGCAAATCCAAATGTCTTGTGAGCAAAACGAATATCATTGTCGATTGTCTTGGGAATTCCAACCACCGCGATTGGGAGGCCACGCTTCTTGATTTCCGCATGCAATGCAGCGGCCCCGCGCAAAGTACCGTCGCCTCCAATCGTAAACAAGATTGAAACCTGATTCTTAATCAGCCAATCGACCATTTCCGCGCAATCTTGAGGTCCACGCGAGGTCCCGAGAATTGAACCACCTTCTTTGTGTATGATGCTAACAGAATCAGGTGTCAGCGCAATTGGCATATGTCCATATTTTTCACACAGGCCTTCGTATCCATACTGTATTCCCAGAATGCGCTTCACACCGTATTGATGATAAAGCATGCGAACAACACTCTGAATAACGTTGTTTAGCCCGGGACAAAGTCCGCCACATGTAACTATCGCGGCGGTGGTTTTCGAAGGATCAAAAAAGATATGTTTGCGCGGCCCCGCATTCTCGAACGAGGCTCGCTCTGACATAGCCGCCGAATCCGTCCATTCCACATCCACAAGCACCCGAGAATCGTCCGGAACAAAATGGGGAATGCGAAGCGGCGAAGAAAACGCGCAGGTACCCAGCGACTCTATGTCTGTATCACGCATACTTACCCTGAACGGGTTCTTTCTTGCGCTTCACAATGCAGAAGTATCCGTCTTCATCCATATAGCCAATATCCCCTGTATAAAGCCAGCCGTCGCGTACGGCTTCTTTTGTGGCTGCTTCATTTTTCCAATATCCCATCATGATGTCTGGACTGCGAATAATGATCTCCCCGGATTGCCCGGCGGAAACATCCTGACCCTTTTCATCTACGATTCGAAACTGAGTATCAGGCCAGGGAATCCCGATCGATTTGAGCTTCTTCAAGCCCTGATAGGGACTGGAACTCTTCGCAGACACCGTCTCAGTTAGACCATAGCCCTCAACTATAGCGGCCCCGGTTTTGCTGTGAAAACTCTGTTTCAAATCTTCTGAAAGCGTCGCCGTCCCCACAAAACAGCCGCGCAACTTTGTGCGCGTGAGCTTTCCAAAATCCGGATGATGGACCATGGCCTCGTACATGTTTGGAACACCTGCAAATAGAGTTACGCCTCCTTTTCGCAAATGTTCAATTGCATGGCCTACTTCCCACCTGGGCATGAGAACCATGCATCCACCGGACGTAAACGTTGCATTGAGCCCCAGGCTCATTCCCGATCCTTGAAAGAAAGGAAGCGCGCAGAGACTTACGTCCGTTGATGCAACTTGCGCCCAGGCCTTGTACTGAATCATATTCGTTACGAGCGCCTTGTGTGAAAGCATTACACCCTTTGGAATTCCAGTGGTACCACTCGTGTAAACAATGGCAGCCAGGTCCTCTGTGCTTCGACTAACCGTAAAGCCGGGCGGACTATTCTCCTGAGCAAGCAAGCGTCTAAAGTCCAGACTACGACTTCCAGGCATAGGATGTTTCATGAAGCGCATCTTCAGACCAAGAACGAATCGCTGGAAGAAAGAAAGATAGTCTCTGAAATCGCAGCTAATCGACGTGGAGAGCAACTCCAGCGATGGAGAAATGTTCTTGAATAGAATGTCGAGATAGATGGCTGCACTGCATTCTGAGTCTTTGATTTTGTACTGAATCTGTTGTGCGGTATCGAGGGGATTAGCCGGTACAACCACAGCGCCGCAGCGCAACACCGCATAGTACGAGATAACAAATTGCGGACTATTTGGAAGCAACAGAAGAACGCGGTCGCCCGGTTTTACGCCGGCTGCGACGAGTCGATGCGCCAGATCGTTCGAATCCTTTTCCACCTGCGCGTAGGTAATGTGTGATCCAAAAAAAGAAATACACGTATTGTCCGCATACGCCTGTGCTGATTCCTGAAAAACCTCGTGCAAGGATTTCAACGGATAATCCAGGTGATGCAGCACACCCGGATCATAATTTGCTAACCAGGGAAATTGCATTGCGGTCCTCCAATCATCATAGCCTCTCCTAACTTAAGATAACCTTAGTTCAAAATGTCCAGCGCATACCCCTGGCGCCTGAAGTACTTCTTTGTCTCCTCAAATATCAACAACAGAGCCGGCCCAATAAGCGCCACAAGGTAAACGTGCCACGGTACGGGAGCAAAGAAATAGATATCGGACATTGGCGTGTAAAAGAAAATTACGCACAACAATAGTTCAAAAGCAATTCCGGCGTTGATCAAGGGGTTGGAGAATATATTGAGTACTACGTAGTGTTTATCCAGTTGTCCCGCTAGAAACCCAGCCAGGCGACCTGCGATCCCACCTGGTCCGCTCGAATATTTCTCAGGCAACGCCCTTATCTTCCCAAGGATTGCCTGCCTGACTCCCTCCGCCAGAAACTCCCTGGAAAAAAGCGATTCCTTGTAGCTGCGCTTGCAAAGCACATTGGCGATCTGTGTTGTAACCGTGGGGAAGAAGAATGCCGTCAGGGTCATCAAGTACTCGCGCGATGCCAGACTCATATCCAATCCCTTTGGCGAGGCCGGCATTGTAAAGATTGAGAATCCGTCCTTAAAAGAACCCAGGACCCAGCCCATGTAGAAATAACAGAGAAAGCAACCCAATGCCAGGATACTTCCCTGAACAAAATAATTCAGTAGAATAAACCGCACACTCAGCAGCTTTTCCTTTCTGCTCCGCGGAGGTTTCCGCATAACGTCCTTGGCAGGAGGCTCCGCCCCAAGTCCCATCGCTGGAATCAAGTCGGTTCCCACATCGACAGCCAGTACACCCATTACGGTCATCGCAAGCGGTGCACCAGGAAGCATCATCCAGAGAATATACGGATACATTTCTTGCGGGTTGGAGTTCAGAATATATCCCATGAATTTGCGGATGTTGTCAAAGATCGCCCGGCCCTCTTCAATGGCTGCGACAATGGAACTGAAGTTGTCGTCCACCAGGACCATATGCGCCGCTTCCTTGGCTACATCATTCCCGCGAAGACCCATTGCAATGCCAATGTCAGCCCGTTTCAAAGCTGGCGCATCATTGACTCCATCACCGGTAACTGCAACAATCTCTCCCATCTTCTTCAGCGAAGAGACAATCCGGAGTTTGTGTTCGGGTGAAACTCTTGCGAAAATCTGATCGCCGGACTTTAGCATCACAAACAGGGTTTCGTCGTTGATTGTATTCAGATCCGCGCCCGTGATAATGGCGTCCTCGGCTTGAACGTTCATTCCAATTTTAGCGGCAATGCTACCCGCCGTCAGCGCATAGTCGCCCGTAATCATAATGATGCGAATTCCGGCCTCGTGACACTTCGCGATTGCATCGCTTACGCCCGGACGTACGGGATCGTTCATCGCCGTCAGACCCAGGAAAACCAGTCGTGCCTCTGCTTGCGACTGGTCATAATTGTCCGGGTTTGACTCAGGATTGGAATCCTCTTTATACGCAAGGGCGAGCACGCGAAGGCCGCGCCTTGCAAACTCGTCATTCTTGCGGATGATCGCCGCGTGCTCGGACTCCGTGAGGCTGCGGACACCGTTGCCATCCATGATACGATCGCAGCAACCAAGCAATTCAAGTGGCGCGCCCTTTGCAAAAACCAGGATTCCGGGGCCCGCCTCACTCCGCACCACAACACTCATCCGCTTCCGGACTGACTCGAAAGGATTTACCCGCAGCGTCTGGTGCGTACCCCTGATCCTACCTTTCATTGCAAGGGCCATCAGAGCCCCTTCCGTGGGATCGCCCGTCATGCGATAT
Organism: Leptospirales bacterium; assembly: GCA_016788865.1. Lineage (GTDB taxonomy): Bacteria > Spirochaetota > Leptospiria > Leptospirales > Leptonemataceae > JAEUSB01. The sequence goes on along the minus strand of JAEUSB010000096.1, from coordinate 20,446 downwards.
TGATCCTTGACCTTTTCAATTCTTGCATTGTTACAAACAAAGGAACATTGAAGCAGTCTGAACAGCGCTGGACTCTGCGAGAGCGTTTCTGTGGATAGAACGTTATTTCCTGACTTGAACACTCCTGTTGGCTCGTACCCGTTTCCATCTACGGTGATAACCTCGCCGTTAACAAAGATTTCCTGTACCATCATGAGATTCTGGGTCAGAGTCCCGGTTTTGTCGGTGCAGATTACGCTTGTTGAGCCCAGGGTTTCTACGGAGGCCAGGTTCTTGACAATTGCATTTCTCTTTGCCATTCGAGTTACGCCAATTGCAAGCGAGAGCGTTACGGTTGGCAACAGACCTTCCGGAACGTTCGCAACAAACAGACCAATGCAAAATATAAACGCCTGAAGGAAGGAAAGCCCCGCAAAATACCAGCCCAGTCCAAGGAACAACAGCGCAATAGCCCCGGCCAAAAACGCAATGGTCCGAACCGTGGCTTTCAACTCTTTCTGTAGGGGACTGTCCTCCGACTTGATGGACTGAGTCATGCCAGCGATGCGGCCAATCTCTGTAGTCATGCCCGTGCCAAAAACCACAGCCTTGCCCTGGCCCTTTACGAGCGAGGAGCCAGCAAAAACAATATTTGGCATTTCAATCCATAGGAATCGACCATCAAGAAGAACGCTTTGATCGGATTTGTATCGCTTGGCCGAGGTGGACTCGCCGGTTAGCGAAGAATTGTCAACCTCAACCTCAAACGCTTCGATTAGCCTCCCGTCGGCAGGGACACTGTCTCCTTCTTCGAGGATCACAATATCCCCGGGCACAATGAGTTCTGCGTCAATTTCCACCACTGCCCCATCTCGCATTACGCGACAGTTATGCGACAGAAGCCTCTGCAGGGCTTCGACGGCCCGATCCGATTTCTCTTCTTGCAGAAAGGAGAAGAACCCGTTGATCGCGATTACAATGGCAATTGCTATACCGAGTTGCGGCATATCAACACCCGGAACAAAGCAGAGTATGGTCGCACCCCAGAGGAGTAATGCAAAAAGGCTGAAGAAATTTTTGAAAAGCTTGGCGTACCAGGGTGTTGAGCGCGTTTTGCGGAGTTGATTGCGTCCATAGATGCTGACTCTATTGTTCGCTTCCTCTTCTCCCAGGCCTCGCTCAAGGTCCGTGCGCAACTCAATGGCCAGCTCTTGTTGCGTGAGATTGATATATGTTGGACCGATTGATTCGGTTTCTTCTTTGCCGATCAATTCACGAATAGAATCTTTATCCCGCAGGGCCGCTACCTTTTGCGAAATGGGCGGCAATAGCGCAAGGAGGCGCTCGAGCAACTGAAGGTTACCGGCCGGCTGATCCACGGGACAAAGCAGGAGGGCCACTAGCGCACCGGCATTCCGGCCGGGGGCGATCGAACCTATGTAGAGCTCGCTTTGCGAAAGACCATCGACGGCATGATGATAGATTGTCACTCCATCGTCGACGCGGGGAGAGTGGAGCAATTTTGGTATTAGATCCGGCTGGTCCTTGCAGTTAGAAATCGCGAGGAGACTCCGCACGTCGTCCTCTGACCCACCATCCAACCCTACAAGGATATGCTCGCGGCGCAATGCCTCACGAATCACAGTAAATCACCATCGAAACAAGCAATGGAAACGAAGGCGGCGGCCATAGATTGAGAATGAGATGATTGGCCAGCTGGATGCGTGACATTCGTCAGTATCTTCCGTTGACAATAGTCAGAGGTTGTCCATGTTTGTTGCATTCTTTTTCCTTTGAGCGGACAATGCCCAAAAGTTTCATCCTGAATTACGTGGAAGATAAGATGGTTCGCGGCGTTGGACAAAAGACGCCGGGGCCCGTCGTTACGATTGCCCGGGAATACGGCTGTCCGGGTATGCATATTGCCCAGCAGGTCGCAGCAGGACTATCCCAGAAGGGTCCCGATTGGAAAATGGTAGATCGGGAAGTAATTGAGCAGGCCGCCAATGAGCTGGGCGTCTCAATTGATGAGGCGGACAGGATCAGTCGAAGCGGCCCCCCCGGCTTCTTTCAGAATCTGATCAGCGGCTTTGCACAGCAACAGAATCCGGGAGATGCGGCGGTCAAACGACGCATAGCCCAGGTTATTCGCGCCGTCGCGCTTGCCGGAAATGTTGTAATCCTCGGTCGCGGCGGAGTGGTGATTACTCGCGATGTGAAACATTCGCTGCACGTAAAACTCTACGCTCCGCTTACCTACAGAACAGAGCGCGTGAGAAAAATGGACCAATTGGGCTCAGACCGCGAGGCTCATGAAAAAATGGCTGCCGTTGATCGTGAGCGAATCTACCTTCGCGACTACTTTGCCGGGGAAGTGGCCAGTCCGGACATCTTTGATATCCAGTTCAACTGCGCACGACTCTCAGAAGCAGAAATCGTTGGTGCAATTGTTGCTATTGCACTGGATAAATTTCGCAATATATAACACTGTGAACCGATTTGTAATTCATCCCAACAATCCTTTCAAGTACACCTGGGATTTGTATGTACTGGCGCTGACAATTCTTTCGGCGATTGTTGTGCCTTTGCAACTCGCCATCCATGTCCCGTTCCACAACTCCCTATTAAAATATGAAATCCTGGTCTCAATCTCATTCGGGATTGATATTGTGTTGCAGTTCTTTACCGGGTACACTGAAAACGGGCACGAAATCCTGGATCATCAAAGAATAGTCAGGAAGTACTTACGATCATGGTTTGCTCCGGACTTGATTGCGGCATTGCCCTTCTTTCTACTCCAGGAATCTGAATTCGCAGAAGCAATTCCTTTGATTCGCAGTCTGCGCATTATCCAGATGCAGCGACTCCTCAAGCTTGTCAGATTGCAGGGACTGTTTCGAAATCTCTACCGCCGTCATTCTGCGCACCCTGGCCTCCTGCGTTTGACTTACTTTGTACTACTTATGACCCTGACCGCACACTGGCTGTCATGCGGGTGGATCCTGTTGGGAGGCATCACGGGAGAACCCGACCTGCATTCTACCTACATCAAGGCACTCTACTTCACAGTCACAACTCTCGCATCAGTTGGATTCGGGGACATTGTTCCCCAAAACAACATCCAGCGGGTGTACGTAATTTGTGTGATGATGGTGGGCGTGGGAAGCTATGGCTTTGTAATTGGAAATCTAACAAGCTATCTCGCAAATCGGGATGTCGTTCGCGCCAATCACGTAAAGAAACTGGAAGAAGTGACTGCTTTCCTCCGCTATCGAGCGATTCCCGCGGACTTACGCGAACAGGTACTTGCATACTACGGCCATCTATGGGACAGCCGGATGGGTCCGGAAGAAAGCGCTGTGCTGGCAGATTTGCCTGAATCCTTGCGCATCGAAATCGCACTCAGCATGAGAGGAGATCTACTCCAGAAGGTCCCCTTTTTCCGCGGGTCGGACGATGACCTGCTGCGCGATATGGTCATGGCCCTCAGGCCTTCCGTCTACCTTCCGGGATCTTACTTGATGCGCGAAGGCGATCCTGGTGATTCTCTCTATATTATAAGCTCTGGCAGTGTCGAAATTGTATCACGCGACGGCTCCCGCGTTTTTGCGGAATTGCAAGAAGGAAGTTTTGTGGGAGAAATGGCCCTGATATTCCAGACCAACAGAACGGCCAGCGTTAGGGCCCAGGGATACTGCGACGTATATGTGCTCACCAGGAGGAGTTTTGATTTTATCTTGAAGAAGCATCCATCCTTTGAAGCTCATATGCGCGAAATCGCCACAGCCCGCCAATCTGAAGCTCGTCAGAGAAACGCCTGAGGACGCGCCCTGCTTTTTGTTGACATTCACGCTTAGCATCGTATACTTGCGATATATGATCAATAAGTCGAGCGAGTTTCCCGTAGCCCTCGGGAATTTAGCTGAACTGGCCAAAGCCATCTCGCATCCGGCCCGGCTGCGAATCCTGAAGACAATCGCAAAACGCGGCCAGTGTATCTGCGGAGAGCTTGTTGAAGTCATGCCCCTGGCACAATCCACGGTCTCGCAGCATCTCCGCGAGCTCAAGCAAATCGGGCTGATCCAGGGCGAAACGGAAGGCGTCAAATCGTGTTACTGCATCGATTGGAAGGCCCTGAACAAATTTCGCGGGATGATGAACGATTTCTTTGAAGAAATGGAAACTTTTGAAAAGCAGCAGGATTGCTGCTAGTTGTAATTACTTATGGATAAACTCAGTATTTTGTTCCTTTGCACCGGCAACTCCTGCCGAAGCCAGATGGCGGAATCTATAGTGAACTCAATGTTCGGCCATCGGTTTGTCGGGTACAGCGCCGGATCCAAACCAGATCTTTCAAAATTCGTGGATACAAAGGGCGTGCATCCTATGGCCCTTCGCATTCTCAGAGACAACGGCATGAAGACGGATGGCCTTGCGTCCAAGAACTGGGAGCCGTTCATAAAGCAGAAGGACCAGATAGATTTCATATTTACGTTATGCGGCAATGCACTGGATGATATGGCGGAAGCCTGCCCCGTGTTTCCTGGGAAACCGGCCACCGCGCATTGGGGCCTGGACGATCCGGCGTTGGCCAGGGGAACGGATGAAGAAGTGTATCGCATTTTCCAGGAGGCATTTTTAGTGTTGCGCAAGCGCATCGAATTGTTGGCAAGCTTGCCATTGGAAAATCTAAAAGATCAAGCTCTTCAGAAGAAGATTGAAGAAATAGGGACTACTGTTTGAAGCCTGCGGCCCGACGACTGGGACTGTTTGAAAGGTATCTTTCGCTCTGGGTATTTCTTTGCATGCTGGCCGGCCTTGGACTGGGCATAACGTTTCCTGGCGCGGCAACGTATCTCAATCAACTGGAGTTTGTTAAAGGTTCTCAAGTAAATGGTCCTATTGCGATCTTAATCTGGCTTATGATCTTTCCCATGATGCTGAAGGTTGACTTTGGGGCCATTTCTGAAGTAGGCAAAAAGCCGCGCGGAATCCTGATCACCCTTTTTGTAAATTGGCTCGTGAAACCGTTTGGAATGGCACTTCTGGCCCTGTTGTTCATCAAAATCCTGTTCAGTCCATGGATTGGACCGGACCTTGCGAATGAATATACGGCGGGACTGATCATACTTGCTGCAGCACCGTGCACTGCCATGGTCTTTGTCTGGTCGTATCTGACCAATGGTGATCCTGTCTACACGCTTGTCCAGGTCGCTGTAAACGATCTGATTATGCTGCTCTTGTTTGCGCCCATCGTCATGCTACTGTGCGGCGTAAGCGGTGTCGTCATTCCTCCGGTCGTACTACTAACGTCAGTCACCGTCTTCATTGTTGTTCCACTGGCCGCGGGCGTCGTAACCAGGACACTTCTTCTTCGTGCGCGAGGTGCGGAATGGTTTGAAAACTCGTTCCTCCCGCGATTTCAACCAATTGCAGTTATCGCTCTGCTCGCCACGTTAGTACTGATCTTTGCGTTTCAGGCGCACAACTTACTCGAACGTTGGTTTGCTGTGGCCCTCCTCGCCATACCAATCACCATCCAGGTATACTTTAACGCAGGACTGACGTACTTCCTTATGCGTTTCTTCAGTGTGGAGCATGCAGTGGCGGCCCCAGGGGCATTGATAGGAGCAAGCAATTTCTTTGAACTTGCCGTCGCTGTGGCGATCACTCTCTTTGGCGCAGGATCAGGCGCTGCTCTCGCTACAGTTGTGGGAGTTCTTGTTGAAGTTCCGGTCATGCTTTCCGTGTGCTACGCCTGCAACAACTCCAGAGATTGGTTCAACCGGGTCGGGCCTGAAAAGACTCCCGCCAGCAAATAAATCTCTTGCCTTTGAGACTATTGATCGTATAATTACGATTAACGATTAATGAGGTTCTAAGAAATGAGTAACACAGCAGAAAATCTAAAGCAAGTCGTGCGCGATGCGTACAGCAAGATAGCAACATTACCGCGGGATGAAAGCACAACAGCCTGTTGCGGGTCCGGCCCCTGTTCCGGGGTACAGTCGTCCTTCATGATGGCCGGCGAAGACTACGCAACAATGCCCGGATACAATCCCGACGCGGACCTTGGGCTTGGTTGCGGCATTCCGACACAATTCTCGGGAATCCGGACCGGGGACACCGTCGTTGACCTGGGCTCAGGTGCGGGAAACGATGCTTTCATCGCGCGAGCGCAAACAGGTGAACCCGGCCGAGTGATTGGAGTAGATATGACTCCCGCCATGCTCGAGAAGGCTCGCTCGAACAACGCAAAGCTCGGTTTTGAGAACGTTGATTTCGTTCGCGGTGAGATCGAGGATCTTCCGCTTAAGGATGCAATCGCAGATGTAGTACTGAGCAACTGCGTTTTGAACCTTGTGCCTGACAAGACAAAGGCATTCGCCGAGATCTACCGCGTCCTCAAGCCAGGCGGACACTTCACGATTTCAGATATTGTGCTCGACGGACAACTTCCCGAAGAACTGCGTAAGGCCGCCGAGCTCTACGCCGGTTGCGTTTCTGGCGCAATGCAGAAACGCGAATACCTTGGTTTGATTGTGGAGCGAGGCTTCCAGGGCATCTCCCTTTTAAAGGAAAAAAACATAACCATTCCGGACGATATCCTGGCGACGTATCTTACGCCGGAACAACTCAGTGAGTTTCATGCCTTGGACATGGGAATTAAGAGCATTACCGTAACAGCAACCAGGCCAGCATCAAAGCCAAATAACGTGTTTCCCTGGATGAAAGCAAGTCAAGCGGCTCCGGATCAGAAAGCCGCAAGCTCCTGCTGCGGTGGACCACCAAAAACAAACGAGGACGCCTGCTGCGTGAAGGATGAAGAAGCAAAAGCGTCTGGTTCCTCCGGTTGCGGTTGCTCTTAAAGACAAGATACATCAGCCGATCGAGACTCTAACGCGATGGCCGCGAGAACCGCGGCCTAACTTTGTAACTTTCTTTAGGCGCACCTGCAAAGCGGACGGAGCAATTGCCTGGATAGAGACTGACTCGGAAACGTCTTTCCAGAGTACAGCCCCGCATCCTGCCACGCAAACTTCTGCACTGGAAGCTTCCATGTTCCGAATGCATGATCCCAGAACGTAAGAGCGCCTGAACTATAGTTGCTGTCCCCGTATTCCCGTCGTGCAGAATGGTGCCAGCGATGCAGCTCCGCAGTATTCAGAAGAACGGACAGAAGGGGATTCCTGAAGTTGATATTCATGTGATTGAAGATTGAGAAAAAGTTGTTTAGCCCGCCGGCAATCAGGATCGTCTGTGAGTCTGCACCCAGCAGCAAGAGTGGACCGAGCCCGGCAATTACGTTCCAGGCGGCGTTTAGTGGATGCGCGCGCATCGCGTTCAGTGAGTAGACTCGTTCCGGAGCATGATGCACTGCGTGAATTTGCCAGAGCACGTCGCTCCATTCATGCGAAGCTCGGTGCAGAACATACGGACCAAAGCTTGAGACAATTAACGCAAGCAAGATCGAAAGCGGCAGGGGCAGCGCGGGCCAGAAACGCAATTCAAAACTTAAATGAGCCAGCACTAAAGTTAGCCCACCTTTGACAGCAACAGAAACGATCATTGTCAACACTGTGAAAGCGCCATCGAGTCTTGAATCGTCCTTGATTCCCTGCCAGCGCGAATGATACGGTAGCCGCTTTTCAATGAAAAATCCCAGCACACCGGCACCGAGCAACAAGGGAACACCCAGTGCCGGCATCAAATAAAGACCGATTGCGTAGACACCGAGCAGTAGCGGAAAACCTGCTCGCTGCACCAGCACCGGAAACCATTTAGCATTCGTATTCGAATCCATTTTTCACCTCTTTTATATTGATATATCTATATTTTTCAATATGTTGTTCGCACCTGAATGTTTTTGCTCGCGCTCAGACTAGCAGCAACCCTTTAAGAATGAACTGAGTTTGTCGACCATCGTGATTATGCGGAGTCGATCCGGACGGTAGTACACTTCCTTCCCTTGCTTTCTGCGCAGAAGCAGTCCTGCGCGGTACAGGATACCAAGCTGTATGGAAATCGTGGATTGCCCCAGGCCCGAACCTTCTACAAGCTCGCTAACGGCGCGTTCTTTGCCGTTCAAGAAGGACATGAGAATACGCTGGCGGCTCTCGCCGGAAACCGCATCCAGGAATACCTGAAGCTCTCGATCGATCAGGGGACGCTTTGACATATCTATATTTGTCAATATATCAAAGCAGAAAGCGCCGTCCACAATAAAATGGCGTCGGCTCCATGCTAAAGGCTTTGACCAGGTCAGCCGAGCAGGTCAAGCAGCTCGCGCGCCCAAAGCTCCGGATTCTCGATCATTGGATAGTGACCAATATTATCAAGGATTCTGAGCTTGCTGCCGGGCATCTCAGCGTGATGAACGCGGGCAATGTCGCCTCCAGTTATGGGATCATTGTTACCCCAGAGGATGTTTGATTTCAGTGTGCTCTTTTTCAGCGCGCCCACCCAGCGGTGCCAGTATAGCTCGCGCTCGCGCAAATATTGTGTAATCCGAGGAAGCGCGCTCTTGCCGTTATTGATGGTCAGCAGCTCCCACATGGCGTCGATTTCCTCTTCTGAAAGTTTGCTTTTGTCAAACCACAACTCACGCATGTTCTTTCTAAAAATGCGTTTACTGCTGAGTCGGGCTATCAGAGGTCCTATTGTCTTGTTGCGGAGCAACTTTTGAATGAGTCTCAGCCGCGCCAGTTCAATGTGAACAGAGCCATTGCAGAGAGTCAATGAATCCAGTTTTACCGGCTCAAATCCCATGTTTCGGCGCGCTATGATTTCTGTTGCAACGCTGGTTCCATAGTCGTGCGCGACCAGGTGCGCGTGCGTAATTCCGAGCTTCATCCAGAGCAAAAGCGCGCGATCGGTCTGCTCAATGAGCGAATAGGAATAGTCAACCGGTTTGTCAGACAGGCCGAATCCCAGGTGATCGTGAATCACAACCCGGAAATTCTTCGAGAGAATGGGAAGCACTGCACGGTAGTCATAAGATGAAGTTGGATATCCATGAAGGATCACAATCGTGTTCTGAGCGCTGCCCGTATCATTCACGAAGAGTGAGTTGCCTTCGATACTAACATACTTCCCTACTTCTTTCCAGCTCGAAATCGTCATTCAAACACCCTGTTGATTCTATTTGCGCACGTCTTCAAAACTCATATCTGGAAAGAATCGTCACAGCAAATGGCTGCGGTGATCCGCCAGCTGCTACGTACGGCGATCCCGCAACAGTCGTTATGATGCCGGTGGTCTGATCGATTGTAAATGCGGAAACGTTGTTCGATGCCGTGTTTGCAGAATAAAGAAACTTTCCATGAGGGTCGGTCGCAACTCCAATGGGATTTGCTCCTGCTGCAAACGGCGATCCCGTGACCTGGGTGAGCGCTCCTGTCGATTGATTGATTGTATAACCAGACACAGCCAGCAAGCCAGAGGCGTCACCGCTGTTTGCGACGTACGCAAACCGACCGGCAGGATCCACCGTAACAAACGCCGATGCAGAGCCGGCCGCAAACGGGGAGCCGGAAACCTGCGTGAGCGATCCGGATGCATTCATCACGTAACCAAAAACGTTTGTTGAGAAGTAGTTCACTCCATAGATGAATCGACCGGCCAGGTCCGTAGTGACAGAGAGGGTGTCATCTCCACAAACAAACGGCGAGCCGCTGACTTGCGATAGCCCACCGGTGCTGTCGATGGAAAAGACCGCGACGCGACCATTGGGAGTATTGTTTATCCCCGCAAACAGAAATCGCCCGGAAGGCTCTGCCGTTACCCCGGCGGGATTCGCTGGTGCCGAAAAAGGAGAGCCGCTCAAGGCTGTGAGACTACCGGAAGATCCTATCGAATAGCCATATATGGATCCAGCCGAGTCCGAGCCAGCGTACAAAAATCGACCGGAAGGATGAATTGTGGCGGAGTACAAAGTTGCCCCTCCGGCAAACGGCGAGCCACTCATAGGCGTAAGAAATCCCGTGCTGATATCGATCGTGTATCCAAAGACTGTGCCTCCATTGCCAACCACGTATACGAATGAACCCGTTGGATCCACAGCGGTGAAGCGCGGTGCGGTACCCGCGGCGAATGGTGAACCCTGTACGGCCGTCAGTCCCCCGGTCGTTGGGTTAATCCGGAAAACAGAAACGTTGTTGGTCCCGGCATTTGCAATCAGTACGAATTTTGGCACCTGCACGCGCGTGTACAGCAAAGCGGCCAGAAGTGGATTGCAGACCAGATCAACGGACGAACAATTGTTGCGAAAGCGGCACGAGGAAACAGTGCCAAGCACCAGGATCAAAAGCGCATAACGTAAGAAAAATCGGTGCATGACTCATATATATAGAGACGACACATCTGTCAATCATTCTCGGTCTGTTTGCTCCTGATCCAGGCCATTCTAAGCCCCAGGGGGCGAACCCTTTGACTCAGTGCAAAAAAAGTTCGGAAAATCCGGCCCTGGCCGCGAAGTGGTTACAATGAAGGGAAGCGAGCTCGATGCCTACTTTGAAAGAATCAATTACCATGGCCCACGCACGCCCACCCTCGCGGCATTGAACGGGATTTCCGAGGCTCACGTCCGGGCTATTCCCTTTGAAAATCTGGACGTATTGCTGGGCCGGGACATCAAGCTGGACTTCGATAGCATTTTCCAGAAGCTCGTTACAGGGCATCGCGGCGGGTACTGCTTTGAGCAAAACGGGCTCCTTCTCACAGTGCTCGAGTCCCTGGGTTTCAAGGCGTCCGCTCTGAGTGCGCGTGTCAGACTTGGACGACAGAGGGATTTTATACCACCGCGAACCCACATGTTTGTCCGTGTGGAAATTGAAGACGAAGTGTGGCTAGCAGACGTGGGCGTAGGTGGCTGTTCGCTTACCACTGCAATTCGACTAAACAGCGCAGACGAACAAACAACAGCGCATGAACCCAGACGGATTGTTCAAGAAGATCCGATCTGGTTCCATCAGGTAAAATTCGGTTCTGAATGGAATGATGTTTGCGAATTCACGCTTGAGGGGATGCCGCCTATTGACAGAGAGCTTGCAAACTGGTTTACAAACCGACATCCGGATTCACATTTCCTCAACCGACTCATGGTTGCTCGATCCCTTGAAGAAGGACGTCGAGTGACAATTCTCAACGACGAACTGAGCGTGCGCGAGAAGAATGGGCTTGCAAAAACCCACCACATTGGCACCGCAGAAGAGCTGCTTGAAATCCTTGATACCCGGTTTGGACTGAAGTTCAGCGCCGGCACACGCTTTGGAAGACCGGGATCACCCTGGCCGACTTGACGATACCACCGGAACCGGTGAGGTCGCGATTCCTTCATGCGACGAAGAAAACCGGAAACCAATTGCAATTCAAAAAAGAAACCGAACCATCCCCTTTCTCGAAAAAAATGCACCGGGAGCGATCTCCATCGAATTCGAAATAGTCTAACGGAGCAGGACACAATTTTTAGATCAAGGATTTCCGTGGCAAACTCAGTGAGCCTCTCGCCGCGTATGCAAAGCACTCGGTCCTTTGTTACGCTACTTACTTTCATACTGATAGTTATTCTCAGTTGCCCAGGCACGCTCCAGGCGCAGCCCGGCCCCCATTCAAACTGGTCTGATCTTGATTCGCATGAATCGCGTGTTTACGGCAGTGAGAAGGAAAAGAAATTCCCAATCAATGCGTTCTTCTTTGAAAAAGAGGACTGGCAAGACCACTATGCCTGGCACGTATTCTGGTTATTTCGAAAGACGGATTATCCAAAGTATCAATCGAGCGGAGCTCTACCTTTCTACTATCATCTGCAAAGCAAAATCGACAATCGCGAGCGCACGATCATTTTTCCTTTCTTCCTGCAGCAGAAGGATGCTGACACAAAATACTCAATCTCTCCCGTAACGTTATTCGACGATACCGAAAGCACCTGGTTTCACTTGTATGGATGGTTGTTTCTGCGGCGAGGACAGAAGGATTTCACCCACACAGCCCTCCTGCCCCTTATCTTTCTTGGATCCGGCGATAATTCAGAGTACCACGCAGTGGCCCCACTTTACTACTATGACTCTACAGTCGAGAACCAGTCCGCGACACGCACATTGATCACCCCGCTTTTATTCTCCCGCGGAAGTGAGTCGGATCGTGAATCCAGTTCTTTCTCTATTTCACCGCTGCATTTTTACAGTTCATCCAAAACGCTTACCTCCCATACGAACAACGCAAGGACCGCTAACGATCGAAAGGCCAGAAACTCGGCTGACCCAATCGAGGAAGGAAATCTTGGATTCCCGGTGCTACCCTTTGCTTACTATTCAAGCTGGAGCGGCAACGCAAATCACCACAGGGTGATGAGCATTCTCAACTGGGATGCCACGGAAGACGGCCTTGCTAAATTCTCTTTGCTTCCGCTCGTCTTTTATGGGGAAGACTATCTGGTCTTTGCCCCCGCATTTTTCCGATTTGGAAAAACCGACGATAGGTTTCTATTCGGGCCACTCTATTACGTTAACGACGATCCGCAGAGCTCTGACAGGTTGGTTTTCCCGGTATGGTGGTCTTCACGGAAAGACCGTCCCTCAGATACTTTGCACATCCTGCCTTTGTATTTTTCCTGGAATGATAGAACCGGGGACCGAGAGAGAGATACGCGCCTCTCCCCTGGCTTGTTCTACTGGAACAGCGAGCCCGACTCGAGCCACCTGAACATTCTTGGACTCTTTGATTTGCGAGAAAAGAAGGAGCAAACCAGCCTCGCTGTCCTTCCAGTGTTCTTCTCCGGGAGCGACTATCTCGTGGCCGCTCCATTCTTCTTTAGATTTGGGACGCCAGAAGACCGGCTAACGTTTGGACCGCTCTACTATTTTGGAGAAGATGCAAAGTCCACGTCAAATTTCATTTTTCCCGCAATCTGGACTTCACGTAAAGACGGCAAGGGCGAATCGTTCTACGCCCTCCCCGTGTATTTTTCGTGGAGATCCCGAACCGACGAAAGGGAGGAAGTGACTCGCCTTTCACCCGGATTGTTCTACTGGAACAACGATTCAAGAACCACGCATCTCAACGTGCTGGGCTTGTTCAATCTGACTGGTTCGGAAAAAGGTGAGAGCAGCTTCTTCCTGCTTCCGCTTATCTTTTCAGGCAAGGACTATCTGGTCACAGCACCTTTTTACTTTGGATTTGGGGAACCTGGAGATCGGCTCACGTTCGGGCCGCTCTATTACTTCCGTGAGGATGCGCGCAGCCGGGATTCTTTTGTGTTTCCGGTCTGGTGGTCGGCTCGGCGGGATGATAGCGCGGACGCATTTCACATATTGCCTGTATATTTTTCCTGGAACAATCGCCGGACATCAGCAGAAGAAACCACAAAGGTCTCACCCGGATTGTTCTACTGGAACCGTGAGGATTCTGGAAGCCATCTCAACCTGCTGGGTTTTGTGGACATTACGTCCGGAAAAGAAGAAGCGCATACATGGGTCCTGCCCTTTATGTATAGCGGCCAGAATTACCTGCACGTTGTACCATTTCTGATCAGCAGCTGGAAACTCAATGAGAAGGGAGAGATCGCAGACACCACAAAGGTTGGGCCAATTTACTTCTGGCACACGAACGATTCAGAGAGGGAACGTCTGGTTGGACCCGTTTGGTGGTCGGCTAACGTTGATGACAAGAAGAGCTCTTTCCATGTTTTGCCCGTGACATTCTATTGGAGAGACTCCTCCAAAGATAAGGACCTGGCCCGGTCCTCATTGGCAATCAATCTGCTGTTCTTCCATTCTCAGGATTATGGCAGCCTGACAGACAAGCTTGAATTTGCGGATGTATTCTGGGCTCCAATCATCCCTCTGTATGTGTCTTACCAGACTGAGACAAGTGCCCGACGAAATCTGCTTCTGGCTAATTGGAGCAATGACGTAACCGGTCTCAATCAGTTGTGGATAATACCTTTCTATTTCTGGAGGCAGGGTAAAGCCGGTGGCTATCTGTATGTTCCGCCGTTCTATTTTCGTCCGTCCGGCCCAAATGTGGACGAGGGCTATTCGCTGGGCCTTGCACATTACCATAGCTGGTCGCGCGAGCACGACAGGCTGTGGCTCCTCCTGTTGTATCGCGATATCCAGGTTGAGGCTCAGTACATGCATGTTCTCCCGTTGTACTACTCCTGGCATACGCAGGAGAGCACGGGGCAGTTGACCTTCCCGATTTGGATGGACTACGAGGATAAAACCAAATCGTACTCTGTGAACATAGCCGGTATCTCCAGCAGTCGAGTGACCGGTGTAGTCGGTAGCAGCATGGGTAGCAGAGAAGGACGCTGGTATCTTGATACCGAAGTTTCCTGGCTCTACAACGCGTTTAGCTTTTCTGCGCGGGTTTCCACACCGGAAAAGGAGAAGCAAAAACCCGAGCCAACACTAGCGGACCTGAAGGATCCTCAGATTCGCGAAATCGCAGAAAGAGAACAAAAGACGTCGGCTTTGAAGTCTCCTACGCTGAGCAGGAAGTTGGTTGTGTCGCGCGATGAAACTTTCTATTACTGGGGCTTTAGCGCTCTGTACGGCGTTCTTTCCTATCAGCATGCGGATACGCGGAGGCATTTTCGCCTTTTGCCGTTTGCCTGGCTATCGTGGAGCGTCGAAAGCGACGATCGAGTTACGCTCATCCCGGGCGCCTACTTGAACTATCACTATGAGGAAACCGACTACTTCGCCCTGTTTCCAGCGTTCGTTCCAATCTATGGTAAGCAGCGCACAGGAAAATCGTACGTTGAGGCGTACGGCGTATTCCTTGGCATCAATGAGTACGATGACGATGCAAAGCGCAGCGAATTGTCGGTACTCTGGCCTGTTGCGAATTTCTATTCTTCACCGGAGCAGGAAGGTTCCCGCATTCTGCCGGTTTACTGGAATCGTCTGACACGAACCGGGGAAGAGACCGAAAAGCGGACGGTAAGCCTCGTTCACTACAGGAGCAGCCGAGAAACCAGGAAAGAAAATGAAACATTCTGGGCTGTGCCGCTAATCGTTCCGCTCTTCCTGCATTCAGATGTAAAGCAGGGGTCGAGTGAAGCGACGTGGACAACGCTCATTCCGCTATACTACTACCAGGTTAACAAAGACGAGAAATCCCACACGGATGACTTTCAGCTGGTTGCATTGCCCGGTATCTATTACGCCAGCAGCATGAGAGAGAAGGACGGAAAGAAAACGGGAAGCAGCACCACCTTCGTAATGGGGTACTACGCAACCGAGAGCCTCGACGAGGCTAATACTAATGTTCTCCTGGGGCTTTACAAGTCGCAGAGGACTCCAAAAGAAACATACCACCAGCTTGCCTGGGGACTCCTCGCGCGCCAAAGCGATGAACAGGAAACCAGCCGCTGGCTTATTCCTTTTCACTATTCACGTGAAACCAGATTGGCTGATCAAGAATCCTCTCTATTTGTCCTGGCCCTTCCCTTCGTTTACAGGAGCAGCGACACAGGCAAGAAAGCCAGCGAGTTTCATACAAACGTTATGTTCCTTGCTGACTGGGCCTCAAACGAAAATGGACTGAAGCGCGCGTGGTTCTTGCCGCTATTTGCATGGAAGAAAAATTCGTATACTTACGCATTTCCCTATTACGCAAGCACGTCAGACGAAGAAACTTCTACATATCTGTTTCCGGTTGCTTTTTCCTGGAACGACAAAGAGCGATGGACCGGTTTCTATGCAGGTTTGTATCTGTATTCCTCGGAGTCTTACAGCAGGCAAAACTTCCTTTACCTGGCAGATCACGTTCGCAACGGTCAGACTCATTCGTACGATGCTTTGCTTGGATCAGTAAGCCTCACCTCCGGACCCGATGAAACGCGTTTTCGGTTCCTGTACGGATTGGCTGCAAGCGAATCTAACCAGCACGAATCCAAACGATGGCTCCTGCCATTGCACTACGCTCGCACCAGCACAACTGAAGAAGGTGAATCCTCCACATTCTTCCTGGCCCTGCCGTTTGTGTATCGAACTACCTTCACCGGGAAGACAACAAGCCAGTACGATACCAATTTCATGTTTCTTGCGGATTGGGAATCAAACCAGGATGGATTTAAAAGATT
Source organism: Leptospirales bacterium (assembly GCA_016788865.1). Lineage (GTDB taxonomy): Bacteria > Spirochaetota > Leptospiria > Leptospirales > Leptonemataceae > JAEUSB01. The sequence goes on along the minus strand of JAEUSB010000096.1, from coordinate 4,377 downwards.
CTGGGCATTACCTGTGTATGCATGGCGTCCGGGTGCAGACGGATATCTCTACGCATTCCCATATTACTCCGCACGCGCCGGTGACGAAACTTCCATGCACATTCTTCCGCTGGCTTACTCCTGGCGTGACGCCAAACAATGGACAGCCTTTGTTGCGGGTCTGTACCTGCATTCCTCCCCATCCGGCAGCAGACAGAACTTCTTATATCTAGTGGATCACAAGGGTAGCGCAGAAAGTGATTCTTACCGGGCAATGCTTGGAACACTGAATTTCACAACCGGGTCGGATCTGACGAGTTTCGAGCTGGCCTATGGTCTTCTCTTGAACGCGCGTTCGCAAGCCAAAGAGTTTGATCTTGACTACGCGCTCTTCCTTGGCGGCGTCGAGAAGAAGAGCAACTATCTCCATCACCGTCTTCTGCCTGCCTACTGGTATGAGTCCAGCGATCGAATGACATTTCTGGTTTCACCATTGGCCTACTACAATAACAACCTCGATACTGATACATTTCGAACAATGATACCGCTTGCTCCGCTGGTCTGGTATCAGAGCGAATCAGGACAGGATGTCAGGCAACTTGGCCTTTTGGGTACGGCCTGGTTTCGAGATTACGATTCGGAAGAGCGAACTGCTCGCTCCATGCTTCTCCTGGGAACCCTCTACAACGATGTCCAGAAGCCCGAGCGATCCTATCGATCGCGCGGTAGTTTCTGGGGTCTTCTCTGGGACTACGAGACGGAGTCTAACGGATTCTCAAAACTCTCCGTCTTGAAGTTTGTGTATACTCGAACAAGCGATGAAGACGGCACTCGCACGAGAATCATGGGCGTTACAATCTAATTCCTCCTTCACGTCTTTAGCGCACGCACCACAACTCCCAATTTCCCCGCGGCAACGTACAATCGTGAACGGGCAACTATAAGACTAAAACCATGCGGCGGAACCCGCAAGCTAGTGCTGCCCTGGACCAGGCTGGTCTTCCCCTTCTCGTACTTTACGCGCGCAATCAGCAAGTCTTCGTAGCCGGAAGCAGTGTACAACATCGTCATATCATCGGATGGCACAAACTCTCCGAGAACATCAGTTGACCCCCGATGAACAATTTGTGGCGCCGCAACGCTTGTGACATCAATCGCCATTGACTCTCGCATCTCTCTGTCTAGCAGGTAGACAAAATTGCCGCGAATTCTTAACTCTGAGCAACAGAGCCCGGGTAGCGCAAGCGTTCCTAATCTTCCGATCTTCGAAGGAGTAACGTCCTCGATGCTTAGTCTGTGCTCATCATTCATGGTAAGTGTGTAAAATATTCGTGTACCAAGCACCGCAAAATCAGAAATCTTTCCTTCAATGACACGACTGAGCTTAGGACGCACGCCAGTATCATCATATACAAGCAAACCATTGGCACCACCAATGTACAAGCGCTGACCTGCAACCTGGATTCGAGCATCGACCCGCTGCGGCAAAGTAACCCGCGCAATTTCCTCCCACGAAAACTCATAGGCGAGTCTGACCGCTTTGGGATTTCTCACGTCATAAACAAGAAGCGCGCTCTTGCCAGAACCAAAGCTCTCCTCTCGCAGCATGATGAAAACTCGACCCCGACTTGCGTACACAGTCTGAACGCTGCGCGGTAGCGAGACTTTTCCCAGGAATGTGGGCCTATCCGGGTTGGCCAGACTGAGGACGTTCAAGTAAATCTCGTCGGCCGCGGCCCCGGGCCCTTCAATTTCTTCGATTGCATACAGCCGATTCTCATCATAGGCAATTTGAACGATGTTGGATCTATCCGAAGTCGCACGCCAACCGGAAGTAGATTCAGACGAGACCGCAACGGAAGCTACGAGCGACAACAGTAGAAAAAGCAATCTTCCCATAGGTCATTGGACGTCAGAGGGCGTCAGCACGGCCAGATTAAAATAACCGTCTCGCCGTACTCGGCCGAAAACATCGACGGCCGGTGCCGGCCGAGAAAGGAGTGAAATTCGTTTACAACTATTCAGGTGAGGCCTGGCTCGGTTCATGAAACGTCGCATTTTGATCGGAGCCCTTGGCGGATGTACTTTGCTGTTTTTCCTGTCACAGCTCAATCGACGTGAAATCATTCCATATGAGGATCCCCAGGGCCATCACAAGGAAGCGCATAGCGTTAAGCGGTTTTCGATTGTTGCGGGGACACCATTTTCCGCAAAAGCCGGATATGATGTGCTTTCTCGCGGCGGCAACGCGGCGGATGCTGCTGTGGCGGCCCTCCTGGCGCTTAACGTTACATTTAGCGAGGCGGTGAGCTTTCCGTCGGTGGCGCCTTTGCTTTACTACGACGCTTCATCCGGGCGCGTAGAGAGCTATATCGGCGCCGGAAAAGCGCCAGAGAAAGCAACTATCGAATACTTTCGCTCAAAGGGTCATAGTGTAATTCCTAAAATGAGCATCCTCGCCCAGCTGATCCCCGCCTCCCCGGACGTGGCAATTCGACTTCTCAGTAATCACGGCACCAAATCCTATTGTGAGCTTTCGACTCCCGCAATAGATCTGGCACGCAACGGGTATCCCATCCTGCGGACCACTGCAAAGAACCTGGACATGAATATCTTCAAACGTCTTGGCTATAAATTCTTAATGCCGTATAACGCTCATGTCTTTCTCGAGGATCGCTGGTGGCAGCCAATCAAGGCCGGAGGTCGGCTCCGCCTACCCGACCTGGCCAATACGCTTGACGAACTCTGCCATGCAGAAGAGGCAGCGCTTCGGGCAGGAAAGAATCGCGGCGAAGCACTCGCAGCAGTCCGCGAATATTTCTACGAGGGACCAATTGCGCAGAAGATCGTGCAATTTCACGAAAAAGAGGGTGGTCTATTTACGGCCAATGATTTGCGAACCTACCGCGGTGGAATCGAGAAGCCACTTTCTACTTCATTCAAAGATGTAGAGCTGCTGACCAACGATACCTGGAACCAGGGAATCGTAGTTCTTATGGCCCTTCAAATACTTGAGAATATTGACTTTTCTAAGATTGAGCATAACTCCCCTGATTACATTCACAAAGTCACGCAGGCAATCGAACTGGCAATGGCAGACCGTGAGGCATTCGTTGGCGATCCAGCCTTTGCAAACGTTCCCACGGCAGGTTTGCTGAGCAAAGGCTACGCCTCCCGGCGAGCAAAGTCCTTGAGCGCACGGGCATTTGGTAAAACACCGGATCCCGGAAATCCCTGGGAATTTGAAACTCTCCGCAAAAGGACGAGTGTAAACCCAAATCCCGGAAACACTGCAATCGCAGCAGCGCCTGCCGGGCTATCAGACGCAGAGACGTTGGGACAGAAACTCAGTCCATGGAAAAGAAACGTTGGAAAGGATACGAGCTACATAGCGATTGTGGATGCGCGGGGCAATGCCGTATCGCTCACTCCTTCCGATTTTCCAATGTCTCCAATGGTCCCTGGAACAGGTCTGACACTGGGAATTCGCATGACACAATTCAAGCTTGATCCCGGTTCACCGGCTGGACTTGCGCCGGGTAAACGTCCAAGAATCACGCCGCATGCGATGATGGTTCGTAAGAACGGTAAACTCTTCATGGTACTTGGCACACCAGGGGGCGACATGCAGGCACAGGCACTGGTGCAAATCCTGATGAATTGTCTCGTTTACAGGATGCCAATCCAGGAAGCGATTGAGAAGCCACGCTTTCGTTCCCGGAACTGGCCGGACAGCTTTTCGCCGCATGAGTATTTTCCAGGCCAACTGGATCTAGAGGCCAGTCTGTATAAAGCGGACGCGCAATCCTTGAAGAATTACGGCTACAATGTGAGCGAATTTCCGGATTGGGACAATGCTTTTAGCGCGCCAGGTGCGATTGTTCTCGAGAACAACCATATGAACCTGGGAGCGGACCCGCGCGAATCAACAACGGCGATGGGTGACTGATTCACGATTGGGGCAAGGTTGATCAAAGATGTCAATGATGACGCGCCAACCACCACGAACCGGCCCGGCTCGCACCTGCCACCGGCCGGGCCATGATTCTTCAAGCCGCGTTTTCACATACCGGAGGCCCGTGCCGGATCCCTCCGACATCGCTGCTTCCTTATTCCCGTCGTTGAAGAGTATGTAGCGAGTCCGATCCTTTCCCCGTTGCCTTGCGAAGATGAATCGCCCTTTTGATCGTCCTGCAAATCCATGTGTTAAGCCATTCTCAATAAGAGTGTGAAAAATCATGGGAGGCACTTGCTCGTCCGGGCGCAGATTGATTTCGCGCATGGAGTAAAATCGATCCTGCCGGAGACTCATAACTGCGAGGTGAGCACGACAAAGTGCCAATTCATCCCTCAAGGGGACGGTCCTTTTTTCCACTGCGTTGAGAATAAACCGCAGTT
>JAEUSB010000093.1 GCA_016788865.1 Leptospirales bacterium | reverse complement strand
AGTTCTCAAAGATTCGAAACATTGGCTTGCCAAGAATGTCCAGCGAAAAGACAACCCGGCGCAGTTGTTTATCATCGTAAGAATCGAGCAGGTTTGTCAGGTAATCGTTATTCATGTTTGTCTCCGGTATTCTCTGTCTCGTGAACCAGGTTCAGACTATTCAAAATCTGAGCGGCACGTTGTTCTTTCTGCGTGCAGCGTACAGAATTGGAAAAAGCGCGGCCATCAAAATATAACATAGCGCGAACTCGTATGGAATGGAAAGTGAACGTGCAGGCAGACCGGAGGACGCAAGATTCCAGGGAAGATACAATTGACCGTTTGGAAAGACCGAGTGCATGAACCCGAATAGTGTGAACACCGCGGCCACTATCATCGTTACACTGGCGGAGATGAATTTGCGGTCGATCAAATAGGCAACCGTAGCGCTCCAGATCATTGATGTTAGGATGGCTCCCTGGCCCAGGGCCCCCAGCACCAGAAACTCCTTTAGAACGTGTGGCGGGATGATTCCCGCCAGCCCTTCTCCGATTGCCCGAGCCTTGTCAACGGGCAGCGTGGCCAGCTGAGCCTGAATCCCCGCAACGACACCCTGAACAGGAAAGATCACCATTTGCAACTTAATGAGTGTAAAACTCAAGATGGCCGGGATGAGCGCGAACCCCAGGGCAAAATAGTGATTCTGCGGAGTGAGTCGGAAAGAAAGGGCCAGGATCTCAAGGCCCACAAAGATCAGGATCGGGCTAACCGCAGCTTCCGGAATCAAATCAACAATAAAACCCACAATACCGAGTGCTGCTCCCAACCCAACGGCCAGACCAGTGAAAAGCGTGTATGCGCTGCGCGCTCCCATCTGTCTGTATGCGGAGTGACCAATGTATGGTGTGGTTTGAGCCACACCGCCGCAAATACCAGCAATCAGTGTGGCCGCCGCTTCTGTCAGGAGAATGTCACGCGTTTTGAAGTCATCTCCTACCAGACGAGCCCCCTCTGTAACATTGATCCCACCTACAATTGTAAGGAGTCCAAATGGAATAGCAACGGGAAGGTATGGCAACACCCGACCAAATACTTCTGTGAAAGCGGCTAACGTTGGAATTGGTGGCAGGAATCGAATTCCGGAAAACTCGGGAAAGCCGTGATACGGGTGCATACCCTCAGCAGATAGGAAGCCAAGCCTGCCCAGGCCATAGTACAGCAAGACGCCGAGAACAACTGCAACCGCAGCACCTGGTAGCCGGAACGGAAGATCGTGTTTGGCAATGAGCGCAAAAGTGAGAACCGCCAGAGCCATAAGACCTACGAATGGCATATCATAAATCTTAAGAAGCGGGTTGGCTGCAAGCCACGTAATCCCGACACCTGCAAGAGATCCCAGAAGTGCAGCAGTTGGCACCACACGTTGAATCTTTGAACCAAGGAAAGAGAATATAACCTTAACAAATCCCATCCAGATCATGGCCGCCATTCCCACGTGCCAGGCAGTCAGGCCGGCTTGCGCCTGATCCATCCCCTCACCACGCGCAGCCAGGAAGGAAGGACCGAGCACAACAAAGGCCATACCGATTGTGGAAGGCGTATCCAGGCCCAGTGGCATGGCGGTTACGGGCTGCCCGGTGCGACGCGACAAACGAATCGCCATGATGCTGTAAATGACGTCGCCAAAAAGAACGCCCAGAGCCGTGCCGGGAAGGATTCTTTCAAAGATGATCTCTCTGGGAAATCCAAAGCCAAGCAGGATTCCAGAAAGTAGAACCAGGTTTACAATGTTGTCGAGGAATAGTGCGAAGAAAGCATTCCAATCGCCGGAGGCTGCCCACGGAAGGGGCTTCTTTTCATTCATAAGACTGCCTGCGATTCCGACTCAAATATGCAACCGCAAAACGAATGACTTGACTGGTCCTGTTCAAAACATTTCCTTCGGGATATGGCTAATGATACATTCTCCCCGATACGCGACTTTGCCCCGGCCCGCACACTGCCACATCCATCTGATCGGCTCAGTGAAATTCGCAAGAAGGCCAGAATCTTTCGCGAACGAATGTTAAACGGTCCAAGTGCAGTCTTCTATAAGACAGTGGACCTTGTTCGCGTCCCGTACCCAACCAAATACGGGCTGCTCAATGCATTCTCTTTGCCTGTGCCCATGATGCACATACTCAATCGCCTGTACGTGGTGCAGTTTAAGTCAAAGGGCAAATTGAAAACCTTACTCTTCTCCCCTTCCGACATTGAAGCTAACGGAGAAACACCCTTTTTTAAAAGACTTTCCGGATCGTTTGGTCCACTTGAACCAATTGGAAAGAAATTCCTGGCTCCCATCCTGTCCACTGTGGAAGACGCGCTTAAGGCGATTGGTTTGAAACCGGAGCAGATCGATTACATATCGTACGATCACCTGCATACCCAGGATTTGCGCAAGTGGCTGGGAACATCCAATAGGCCCGCTTACTTCCCAAATGCTAAGCTATTGATCATGGAACAGGAATGGATTTCAACGGGGGGGCTCATTGGACCACAGCTGGATTGGTATTGCCCGCAGGGAATCGAAGGGATTTCCCCAAAGAAGATCGTTATGTTGAAAGGAGACACAATGCTCGGTGATGGTGTTGCTTTGATTGCCACACCAGGACACACAGAGGGAAATCATTCGCTTGTTGTGCGGACGGAGGAAGGCGTCCTGGTATCGAGTGAAAACGGTGTCAGCGCGGATAACTACGCGCCCCTTTCGTCGCGCATCCCGGGCGTGAGGAAGTACGCGAAGAACACAGAGATGGAAGTTGTATTAAATGGAAATACTCTCGAAGGCGCATTGAATCAGTACATCTCGATGGTACAGGAAAAGGAAATCGCAGGGCCCTCCAAAAGAAATCCTGAATTTTTCAATGTGGTTCCTTCCTCAGAACTGACGCACTACTGGGGATTCCCAGGAATCAGTCCTACGTTTACGTTTGGCCCGCTGGAATTTGGAAAAGTAGTAGTATGAGAAATGGGATCGGAGTTTCGCCATGAGTGATGAAGTAGTTTTGATTACCGGGGCGGCCGGCGGAATTGGGCGATTTCTAACCAAATCGTTCCTTGATTCCGGCTCAAGGGTGGTTGCCTGCGATCTAGATGCGCGCGCAGTCGAGAAGATTGCAAAAGCACAGAAATGGAATCGTAAGAATTTGAAGATCGAAAAGCTCGATGTGCGAAGTGCAAAACAATGGAAAGATGCTATCAAGTCGGCGACAAAAAGCTGGGGTCGACTGGACGTGCTGATCAACAATGCCGGGTATCTCTTACCGGGCTATGTTCAAACCCTGGACGAGGAAATCATAGACCGGCATTTGAATATTAATGCAAAGGGTGTAATGCTCGGGACTGCCGCTGCTGCAAGAGTTATGCTCGATCAAAAGTCAGGGCATATTGTCAATGTTGCCTCGCTCGCGGGGATTGCGGGGATTCCTGGAATCAGCGCTTATTCAGCATCCAAGCACGCCGTGCGGGGCTTCTCGCTGGCAGCGGCCCAGGAATTGCGAGCTTCCGGTGTCTTTGTAACAGTAATTTGTCCGGATGCTGTGCAGACCCCAATGCTCGATCTGCAGAAAGATTATGCAGAGGCCGCCCTGACGTTTTCCGGAGGAAAAGTGCTTACTCCGGCCAGTGTGGAGGGCGCAATTCGAAAGGCACTCGTCAAAAAGTCTCGTGAGGTAACCATTCCGGGACACAGAGGAATGCTTGCCAAAATCGCTTCCGCATTTCCATCATTCACTTCAACCTTTGCCAGCATCATGGAAAAGCAAGGGAAACGCAATCAGAGCAAGTTCAGGAAGCAATCATGAGCGATTTAGAGAAACCAGAGAAGGGTTCCAACCTTTTGCAATCAATGGGCGAAGGCCTGACCAATATCGCAGACAGCCTCACAGGTAGACACCTGGAGAATCGCATCCGTGAGTATACCGAGTTGTATGCTGACGTCCTGCTCGGTCTGCACCGAGACTTAAGGAATCTTGAAGCGCGGACTGAGTCACTGCCAGACAAGAAGCAGTTTGAGTCCATGATGGCAAGTATGCAGCGCACACGCACCCTGCTCATAGTTTCAATCTGTGTTTCGCTCGCAAGCGTCGGAGGTTTTGTCTGGATACTCCTTCGATAAAAGAAAAACTCAAAGAGCTGGAAGACCGCCGCGGCCATTCGGAAAGCTTTCAGTCTGTAGCCGAGAAATACAGCGCGCCGGAACCGCGCGAACAAGGATTTCTCCGCACAACTATCAATAAGGCTGGCGGCGCTTTGCTCCACATGGGCCTTATGAAAGTTGCAATGAGATTTTTCCCGGGCCTTGCCGGCGTATTCTCACCGGTTGTCTCTGTGGCTTACGAGCGTGTCCGCAAGAATACGGACCTTCCAGGGATGGTCAATGAGGCCACCGAAAAGCTGAAAGACATCCAGCACGAAAGAGCCCAGAAGAAGATTCTGGAAGAAGACAAAACGTAAAAGAGAGTGCAACTTCCGCCTGGCTATTGCTGCGCGCAATAGAGCCCGCGCGTTGCCGAATTGCAAGCGGTTTGCGTCAGACTGAGCGCCGTAGAGCTTGTTGAATTACTGGTGCCGTATCGATCCTGATTTCCGACTGTGTTATCGGTCCAGGCATTGCAATGCGCTGCACCCGTCGTCCAATCTGTATTCATTCCTGTGTGGTAGGTTCCCGTAGCGATCACAAAGTTTGTAAGTGCCCCAAAGACAAAAATCTTGTTCGCATTCGTTGTCATGACCGTCATTCCGTCCGGCCTTCGGTATTCGGTTGAGGCATAGAGAACCCAGCCGACCTGTCCATCGCCAACATTCGCGGTTGTACTTGCAATTCTCGCCGAGCCATCGGAGATAACGGCTTTATAGGTTCCCGAACTCGGCTTATTTGAATCGCTCATGCAACGAGCGTCTGCGCCGGAAATGCCGGGCATTCCACCAAGATCACCCAGCCACGCGCCTGATGTGGCGTAGATATAGCAGAAGGTCTGGCCATTGCACCGTCCCGTCTGCGTTGTGGACGCGTTTGCGAGAAGCACCAGGAGCGCCGATTGCTGAGTTCCCGGGTCGGAAATTGGAAACTTCTGGACGCAGCCGACGGCCGCGATACTGGCAAAGGCGATCAAGATCATTCTGCCACAATAGTGAATCATGGGTATACTCAACGGCCATATCCGGTTTTTCTCCAGCATTTTTGTAGTAGTGCAAACCAGGAGAGTTTAATAGTGGACATAGCTAGAACTGCGAGGGAGTCCCCCGAATGGCCCATCCGAGAAAGTATGACGATTCTGACCCGCTGATCCAGCGCCTCCGCCAGATATGTCTGGAACTGCCAGAAACCTACGAGAAGGAAGGCTGGGGTGAATGCACCTTTCGAGTGAACAAGGGCACCATGTTTGCAATGACGGACTGCAATCACCACGGCAGCGGTCATACGGCCGTCTGGGTGAAAGCAAATCCCGTCATCCAGGACATGATGGTAAAATCCGATCCAAAGCGGTTCTTTATCCCACCGTACATGGGGCCACAGGGATGGATCGGAGTACGACTCCAGCTAAAGTCTAATTGGAAGGAAGTCGCGTCCATGATCCGTGACGGGTACGAGATGTCGCAACCCCGCAAATCAAAAGCAAGCGCGGGTAAATCAAAACCCGGCCCCGCGATGCCAGTGCCCGGTAAAACCAATGCGGAAGGGAAGCCAGCACCGGACAAACACTCCCCCGGGAAGAAAGAATGCTATGTAATTCTGCTGCGAGGCGTGATGCCTACCGGGAAGAATGTTGTGCCGATGGCCAGGCTACGCGAGGTACTGACGAAAGCAGGCCTTGGCAACGTACAGACTTATATACAAAGCGGAAACGTAATTGCAGAATCGTCTTTATCTAGAAGTGAAATTCAAGACCTGATTCACACTGAGATTCACAAATCATTTGGCGCGGACATTGCCGTGGTGGCCCGCACAGCAAAAGAATTCGCGAAGATTCTGCCGGCGCATCCATTTGGTAAGGCCCCCACGGAAAAACTGTACTTTACGATTTTGCAATCACAAAGTCAGCCCACCCTACTCAAAGAGTTTGCTGCAGGTGACTATTCACCGGACGATATACGCCTACGAAAGGACGTCATCTATACCCTCTGTGCAACAAAGTACAGCGATGTAAAAGTGAACAATAATGTTATAGAACGCCGCTTGAAAGTATCAGCCACAACGAGAAACTACAATACCATGGCTAAACTCATGGAGCTTAGCAACCCCAGGACAATTCAGAATACCGCCAGCAGGGCCAAAAAGAAATCCCCGCAAACTCCGGGTAAGAAGAAGTCTCAAACGCGCAGGGGCCGACTTGCCTGACCGCCCTCCGTAAAACTACCTCACGGAAACTGGACCACACGGTTTGTGCTGGACCTAACACATGCGGGTTCGGAAATATCCCATGGCTGGAAGAATCGTACTAATTCGACACGGACAATCACTCTGGAATCAAAAGAATCTTTTTACGGGATGGGTTGATGTTCCTCTGAGTCCGCTGGGCATCGAAGAAGCACTCAAGGCGGGTGACCAACTCAGCAAGATTCCATTCGACATTGTTTTCGTATCAACTCTGATGCGCGCCATGACGACTGCAATGCTTGCACTTTCGCGCAATGCTTCGCCGCGAATCGCGCTCATGCAGCATACTGACGAATCTACGGCGGATTTGAAAAAACAGAAGGAATGGTCGCGGATTTTTTCCGACAAAGTTCAATCAGAGAGCGTACCGGTCTATAGCGCATGGGAACTCAACGAAAGATACTATGGCGAACTCCAGGGAATGGACAAGGCGGAGACAGCAAAGAAATACGGTGATGACCAGGTTAAACTCTGGCGCCGGAGTTATGATATTCCACCGCCAAATGGTGAGTCATTGAAAATGACGGCAGAAAGAACCATCCCGTACTTCCAGAAAGCCATTGAGCCCCTGCTCAAACAGGGCAAAACGATTCTGGTTAGCGCACACGGAAATAGTCTGAGATCGATTGTGATGTTTTTGGAAAAGCTTACCGAAGAGCAGGTTCTTTCGCTGGAGCTTGCCACCGGTGTTCCGCGTGGATACTACCTGACGGATTCAGGTTATGTACGCAAAGAAATCGCTGACTTTTAACACGATTGTCGGCTCAGTTTTCACTTGTTAAACCCGCGTCACCTGTTCTCTTGAAGAGAAACTGGAGGTTAACTACTTGAAACTATTTACTATCGGAGCCACGGCGTTGGTTATTTTGCTCGCAGCCTGTGGTAAGAAACAGCCTGCGGCCGGAGACTATCCCGCTGTAGTCAAAGAGATCCGGGAAAAAATGTGCGGCAAAATGGAAGAATGTTCCAAGGAATTCATGGCTAAAGCCCCTGAAGCCGTTCGCAAGATGATGGAAGCAAAGATGTCAAAGGAAGCTTGCCTGGCAGCTCAGGCGAATCCGTCGATGCAACCAAAACCAGAAGAATATAAAGAAGAAGATCTGGCAAACGCACGCGCATGCGCTGCTGCGATTGAAAGTGCAAGCTGCGAAGACCTGAAGAACAACAAAGTAACGGCCTGCGCCACCTTCAAAAAATAGTTTATCGAATGAATCCCGGACTAGTCCGGGATTGCTTTGCGAAAGGATAGCGCCGCAAAAAGCGGAAACTCGTTTCTTGCCCTGTCCTCTGCTTTTGCTCTTGGGCCGGGGGTGCTCTTGCGATTTGAACACCACTCCTCCATACCGGAAAGCACAAACCCCGCTTTGAATGCAGTCTCGAGCATCTCAGAAAGGCTACGGTGAAATGAAACCGTATCCTCCGAATTCTTCTGTCCCGGATGCATGCGAATCGGAATTTCTGCAGGGGATTTATACATATCCAGCCTGCGGTATTGAATCTTCCGATTTTCATCCCAGCCCCAACTGCTCTGGCGCGGAATGCGGAGAAATGGATGATTGATAACCCAGATCATTCTTGCACGAGGCTTGGTAACGCGTGCACATTCGCGCGAAACCGCCCAGAGATCCTTCATATTTTGCAGTGTCAGGATCGCGACAAGTCCGTCAAAGTGAGAGTCCTTGATGCCGGTTAGTTTCTCAGCATTGAGGCAAAGATACCTTATTCGATCCTTTGAGTTCTTTGAATGTTGAATCGCGCTCTGGATAAGGGAAGGAGATGCGTCAATGCCAGTTACATCGCAGCCCATTTTACCAACGGTTCGCGCGAACACTCCCTGACCACAGCCAAGATCTAGAATCCTGTCGTCCTTTCGCGGACCCAGCAGTCGTAAGACGCCCGGAGTAATGATATCCCTGTGAAAATCTGATCCCTCGCGCCCTACAAGGGAGTCGTACCATTCTGCTGATTTTTCCCAGGAGGTTTCAGCTTTCTCTGTTATTCGCTTTCGTATGCGAGTATGACAGAGCGACCATCGCGCTTGACCAGCGTAATTTTTTCACCTTCAAGGATTGGGAATGGTTGGCTGGACGTGCAGCAGTGCACAGTTCCCTGTGCAACCGCTACTGTAACAGGAGCATGCGTTGCGTCCTCTGCGTATTGACCTGAAACAGTATAGTGCGCGCGCTCTTCGACCAGCAAATCCAGGCCGCCGGCGCGTACATGAAACGGTCTGCCCGTCCTCACCGGCTTCACATGGAAAGTAGCTTCCCCGGATTTCAAATCCCAGTGACTGTCTCCCCGCTGCACCACACCACCTGGCGCCAGTTGAATCTCGCGAACCTTGGAGAGTCCCTGGTAGACATGGATACTGCGATTGGTGCCATCTGCCGACACGATTTCGCCAGCAGAGATGAGATTCCAGTCGGACCACGCGTGTTTCGAACCGGTAGTATGAAAACCAAAAATGGCAGTCCCTATCACCAGTAAGGAAGCCGCTACAATCCGCGCGGTGGGCATGAGGGCGTTTGCCGGGCTTTCTGCGGACATGGCGACACCATAGGCTCGATCGAATATGTGTTGAGGCGCGGCCGGGATTTCCCCAAGCCGATCGCGATTTTGCAAAAGCTCTTTCAGGCTCCTTCGATTTGGCATATGCGTTCCCTCCTGAATACGGCCCCGACCAGGTTGCCCGGCCAAAAAATCCCTGTGTTCATGGCGGAAGATGATCCTTCCAGTCCTTAAGATCGAATTCCATTGCGGTGAAAAGCTTCTCAATCATTCGACGAACGGTGCGCTCCGATTTCCCCACGGCTTTGGCCATTTGCGCCTGGCCAACCCGGGTTTCTGTTAGTAGGTGTAAGAGCGTGACATAATCCTGGCCGCACTTTGCGGCCACAGCAAACATCTCACTCAGTATCTCTTCCTGGAACAGAACCTCTTCTGTTGATCTGCCGTTTGCCTGGAAATCCGACTCACCGAGACTGACATTCCGACGTGACTTCCTGAAATAATCAATGGTAAGATTCCGGGCCGCCCGATAGAGCCATGGGAGCTCACCACCCGGTCGGATCCGGTTGTCCTGAGCCTCTCGAATGAATCGAATGAATACGTCCTGTAAGATGTCTTCCGATTGATTGCCACCACCCACTCGCCGGATGAACCGGAGGAGTTTCCCGGAATGCATCTGGAAGATTCCGCTGCAATACTCCTTCAGGTCAGGCATCAAAATCAAGAGTTGTCCACGTCATCACTGCGACAAAGCCTTTTCGACCCATCCATCTGCATTTTTGTCCGACACTGCGCGTCTAATCCGTTCTAGAATTGTTGGACTTCCTTGAGAGACGCCTCTGGATAATCGTGTTAGCCTTTGGGGGAATTGCCGCAACTCCGCCTGAAGTTTCGGAGTGCATGAAGCGGGCCAAAAGTGAACATATTGCCGCTTTCCGCGCTTGCAAGAAATTGGAAGAGAGCAAACAACCCGCCTGTGAATCGCAAGCCCGCCAGCGGCTGAGGAGCGCAACCACAGCCTGCAAGAATCGCCAATCCCGCTAATATATTTGAACTATTCCGGGCGCTTGCTTGAGATAATTCTGTGTGATCCAGGGATCATGTAAAGTGAGCAATCGCTTCTCATTGTGAATGCGCTCGATGAATGCAATATTATTCTGCTGCGAGTATGCAGCATCCGTCGGCAAGGCAATCTTCTTCCTGCAAGCATCAATGAAATAGCATTCATCACCTGTAATAATTGCCTCGCCCTGAACAAACCTTACCCTTACCGCCTGCGAGCCAGGGGTATGCCCTGCCGTTCGCTCCAGTGAAACATTCCTCGATAGATTCACGTTTCCGTTTACGATCTTTAGTTTGCCTCGACGTCTGCGGGACTCCATTACCTCAGCAAAATCCGGAAATCGTTTGGTAGTCTTAAAGTAATCCAATTCTTCTTTCTGGATATAGACAACAGCATCAGGAAACAGAGAAATCCCGCCCACGTGATCCACATGCGAGTGCGTGAGGATGATGTCCGTCACGGATTTCGCGTCGATCCGTAGAGGTTTAAGAGCCGCTACCGGATCGCGAAAATCTTCTATCCTGAATTGCGCCGCCTGCGAAGCGTTCGCAATCCCTGAGTCCACAAGGTAGGTACGGGAATCACTGACTATCACATAGAACAGCCAGCTCATTCGAACGTAGGGATCTTTCTGGGATGTGTTTACCAGGTCCGAAAAATACAGGCTATTTCCATACTCAACGGCGTAAACCCGCGGCTCCAGCAAGGAAAGTGGATAACGACAGTGAAGTGAAAGGAGCGCCGCGACTGCGGCGCCCCGAAATACTCTTAGAAGCGGCAACCCTGTTGTTTGGCTACACCCGAGAAATAATCAATCAGATTCTTAAGGCTCTGCTTGTAGCTTCCAAGGTTGGTTTGTGCCAGCGCTCTATCGAGTCTTCTAACTTCGCGAGT
The DNA here is from genome assembly GCA_016788865.1 of Leptospirales bacterium. Classification (GTDB taxonomy): domain Bacteria; phylum Spirochaetota; class Leptospiria; order Leptospirales; family Leptonemataceae; genus JAEUSB01. Next base: position 4,221 of record JAEUSB010000093.1, on the reverse strand, counting down.
TAGCTGACGATCACCGTAACCTTCAGCGACGCCTTTCATCGCGGTGTTAAAGTTCTCAAGCGCTTGATAGAGTTTATCGCCTCGCTGCATCCTGAGGTCAGGCTTGAGAGCTCCATCGAGATTCTTCATGGCACCAACGAGCTTACTCAAGTCGCTGCACATTTCTTCTTCTTGATATTCCTCTTCTTCTTCCTTATCCTCTTGTACGACTTCCTGGATCTCTTGTTGCTCTTCGGCAGGTTGAGTTGTAGGATTCTGCGTTACGTTTGCGACGGTGCTTGCGCCCTCACGCAACTCAAAGATTGGATCCTGAGTTCTCTGTTCTGCAGAACCAATGTAAATCGATTTAGTTGCCACAGCCATCAAGCGTTTCCAGCTAGGCTCGTCCGCGCGCACTTCACTTGCCAACGCCTGGAGAAACTGGTTTGTGAATGCCCCGCCATCGTCCATTGCAAATGAATACTGGCCTGGCTTTGATCCACTTGCGTACACTCTTCCGGCAAACTGGGCAAAGAGCTTCTTATAGTTCTGCGGTTGGATTTCCGCAAATGCCCGAGAGTTTGTACTGCGTGTGGATTGGTCTGAAAAACTGTTACACAAGTCCCCTAAGGCAATGATCAACCGTGGATTCTTGGCCTCAAGGATCTGAAGCACCTTTGAGAATTCAAGACCGGGCTGCGGCGATTTTGTGTAGAGGTTGGGCCATTGTGTTTTGGTCTCACGTGTTCTGTACCCGTGACCGGAATAATAGAAGAATACCGTATCGTTCGACGCGGGATTCACTGCCTGAACAGCGGCAAGGGTTGAATTGTAATTGAACTCCGGCGACTTTACGACTTTAAGATTCAGCCGCATACCTGCGTTCTGTGCGATCTCGCGCGCTTTGTTCTGCATGTTTTCAAGATCTGCGAGGACTGAACTTCCAATGCTCTGATCTGCCGTGTCAGCAACAATCAAGAAGTGGAGCGTTTGCGCGTTGAGAGCGCTTGTAAGACAAAGCGCAAAGAATGCTACCAGTAAAGATGAACTCTTTCTCATTGCTTGACCTCCAGGGCCTGAATTTCTTTATCCTTGGGAAACAGTTCTTTTGCGAGGCCTACAAGGTAGGCACGTACCGGGTCGTTGTCTTCAATGCTCTTTTGATCAAAGCCGCTGAACTGCCAGAGATTCCCTGCAAAGCTTACAAGCACGTTCACCGTATCAGTTCCTTTCTTGAACTGGTATGCAATGATTGGATCCATAGGGTGACGTTTCACGTTCACAAAGTCATAGCTTTTCTCATCCATGATCAATGACTTTAACAGGCCGGTCTGCTCTGCGCTCAACATTGGCCCGCGATTCAGAATCTTGAAACCTTCGATATTCTCCAGTGAGACACCGGCGCGCGGCTCAACCTGTATGGCCTGAACTGAATCTGGCGCCTGAAGGACTTTGAGCATCTTTTCACCAAGAAACGTTTTTACTTTTTGTGTGGGTTCCACCGGCCCTCCTCGCGGTTTTGGGGGCGACTGGCAAGCGATCAAGGCCAGCGCAAGAAATGCGGACATATACTTCATCTAGTCACTCCTGGGGGGCCAAAATCAGGCCAGCTCGCATTCAGCCTATAGTTGATAGAAAAACAAGAAAAAAAGTTCGATTTTTTTGAACGGGGGGTATAATCACTCCATGAAAATTTTCAAAAAGGCCCTTCTCCTCCTACTAGCCCTGTTCGCATCCTGTGGCTTCTTTTCAGGACCAAAGATCACCGATGAAGTAGTAGCCAATTATATCAAAGCTTACACCCGGCTGAAGGAAAAAGGGCCTGAATTTGTGCAGCGCTACGCGCAGGGAACAGGCGCCCCGTCGGACATGGGACCTGGCATCGAAGGGTACACGGAAATTGAAAAGATCATTAAGGAATCGGGTTTCAAGAGTTACAAAGAATTCGTTGAGGTTAATGCAAAGATTGGATTGGCCTATAGCCAGATCGAAGGCCGCCAGTTCATGAATGAAATGGATAAGATGCACAGCATAGGAAACGAGGAGATTGATAAGCAGCTTGCCGACCCGCAAGTTCCAGAGGAAGTAAAAGCCCAGCTCCGGGAAACCAGGCAGAAGATGAACGATAATCTCGATAAGAATAAGCCCTGGGCGGAAGGCGTGATGAAAGGGGCTGAAATTCTTGGGGACAAAGAGACAATGGAAGTGGTTCGAAGAAATGCCCCGGCCCTTCGCAATGCTTACACAGGTGGAATTGCCGCTCCGGAACGGGAATTTCTTGGCAGAAAATTATGACGCTCTGGCGGACCAACACAATGCCCTGGCCAGAATGCGCAAGCGTGCCTGCCCCTCGGCGCGGTGTTCCGAGCCTCGGGCCGTTCATATCCAATTCACTGCACGGCTCGCTTGCGCGTTCTGGAATATAACCGGGCTGGTCCTGATCGCTCACGGCTTCTGAACCGTTTTGTTGCGGGCGGGCTGTGGTTTCGGACCGCATAGGCCTGGTCGCTTAACTAGAACCCGTCGGGACAAGACCCGGACAGATTTATCCGGAAAGGCAGGTTGCGGTGTATCGAGCGCTACAGCGCGACCCGAGCGTCCGCAACGGCGGGCGAAGGGCGATGCACGCAACTGACTTTCCGGAAGCAACTCCCGCGGGGCCGCCGGAGCGACTTAGCGGCGGACGATGCGAAGGATCACGAGAAGGATGATCGCACCAATTGTTGCCGTAATGAAATTACTGAATGGAATCTGAGTCAGGAATGGAAGGTAACGGGCAAGATAGCCACCCAGAAAACCGCCAAGAATACCGCAGATTGTCGTTAAGATAAAGCCGAGCTTATCTTCACCGGGTAGAAGAAAACGTGCTACCAGGCCAACGATAAAACCGATCACTATTGTCCAAATCAAATCCATGCTAAAGCTCCAGAGAATTGTTTCTCTACCCGTACACTACCTGCGGCATTGTGTCAAGTGCGAACGGCAATTTGATTCATGATTGTGGCGAGCCTGAAATCGCGCTCCGTAATACCACCCACATCATGCGAATTTAGTTCAACCCAGACGCGATTATATATGTTCTTCCAATCGGGATGATGATCAAGCTTCTCTGCTGCAAGGGCGCATTCTGTCATGAAACCAAAAGCCCGGCGAAAGTCCTCAAACACAAACTCTCGGAACAATTTTCCGTCTCTCAATTCCCAGCCTGGTATGCCGGGCAACCGGGACTGGATTTCTACCTGATTCAACATGCGTGATTGCGGCCGGCAACCTCGGGGGACGCAAGGAAATAATCGATGACTGGAAGGCATGGAATGCGACCCTGGGTTTCATGCGTCCGCTGCTTGTTGGCCTTCTATTCCTGGTTTCATGCAGTTCACCCTATTTGAAGAACCGCACGCGCGACGGTCTGGACATACTGACATTAGAAGTTCAAACTAAAACCTATGGGGCTTCCGTCAGAACGGGTCCAATCAAGTTCGGTATGTCTTACAAATCGCCGCAGGGGTTGGATGCCGGTCTTCGCGGCGGGGACTTTGGCCGCCACGCAAGTGCTGAATTCACCGCATTTGCAATGGGGCCGGATTACTTTCAAAAACTCCCCTTTAGTGACCTGGGGAACGAACCCGCAGCCCAGGACTCTGAATCAACTCCACCGGAGAAGGAAGCAAAACCGGCAGACGAAGGTGAGCAAAGCGTTGAACGCGCGAAACAAAATGGAGGCGAAGCAACGCGGACGGAAGCAGCAAATACGGAAGCTGGGCAGGATTCTGAAGCGGAGAAAGCAGCCCTGCTGATGCGCCTCCGCGGCAAAGAATACCGAGTGCGATCCCCATTTGGTACAACCGTGCCCTTGCAGCAGCGAAAGCTCGTATTGAAAAAACGCGGCAGTTTTGCGCCCGCCTCATACTACACACAGATCGACTTGAATCTTGCACTGTATTTTGGGATTCGCGTTGGCCTGAACCCGGGTGAGCTAATAGACGCAATCCTTGGTTGGACAACCATCGATATCTTTAGTGATGACGAGCCCTTTGAGTCGGACCAGGAAAAGAAGCTGAAAGAAAATCCCCTTTACAATTCACTTTCAGAGGAACAGAAGCAGAAGTTACGCGAGCAGCTTTCCAGGTAACAGGCGCGAAATGTGCCCGTTAGCGCGCTCTGCGCGTTCTGCCTGAGGGCTTCCGATTTGCCCCACCAGATTTTGGATCCCCGGGTCTGTTCGCGTGCGATGGAGAGGCA
>JAEUSB010000076.1 GCA_016788865.1 Leptospirales bacterium | reverse complement strand
GGAATTGTTTTGTCTGATCGTTAACTGCAGCCTCCGCTTTTTTGAACTCAGCGTGATCCTCTGGCAATTTGGCGGGACCCTGCTTCGCCAGGTAATCTGCAATTGTGTACGGAAGGACAAAGTAGCCGTCCGCAAGACCTTGCATAAGCGCGCTCGCCCCGAGACGGTTTGCCCCATGGTCAGAGAAGTTGGCTTCGCCCAGGACAAACAATCCTGGGAGGTTGCTCATAAGGTTGTAATCAACCCAGAGTCCACCCATGGTATAATGCACAGCCGGATAGATGCGCATGGGTTGTTTGTAAGGATCCTCTCCGGTGATGCGCTCGTACATCTGGAACAGGTTTCCATATCTTTCGCGAACGGTGCTTTCACCAAGGCGGTTGATTGAATCTTTGAAGTCCAGATAGACTCCAAGTCCCGTTTCACCAACACCACGACCTTCGTCGCAAGCGTACTTCGCCTGACGCGAGGAAACGTCGCGAGGTGCCAGGTTTCCAAAACTTGGATACACTCGTTCCAGGTAATAGTCACGTTCGTCTTCCGGAATGTCATTGGGATGACGTTTATCGCCTTTGGCTTTTGGAGCCCAGACGCGGCCATCGTTCCTGAGAGATTCTGACATCAGAGTGAGCTTGGATTGATATTCCCCGCTCACAGGAATACACGTCGGATGAATTTGCGTGAAGCAAGGATTTGCAAAGAAAGCTCCCTTCTTATACGCACGGTAGGTTGCAGTTACGTTACAACCCATTGCATTTGTCGAGAGGTAGAACACATTTCCGTAACCACCGCTGGCCAGCACAACTGCAGCGCCTGAATGCGAGGATACCTTTCCTGTTACAAGATCACGAACCACGATTCCGCGCGCACGACCTTCATGAACTACGAGTTCCAGCATCTCAGTGCGCGGGAACATCTTTACTTGTCCCTTTCCAATCTGACGGCTAAGCGCCTGATATGCCCCGATCAAAAGCTGCTGCCCGGTCTGTCCGCGCGCGTAAAACGTACGTGATAGCTGGGCGCCACCAAAGGAACGGTTAGCCAATAGGCCACCGTACTCTCGGGCGAAAGGAACGCCCTGGGCCACACATTGATCAATGATATTGGCACTCACCTGAGCCAGACGATACACGTTTGCTTCGCGAGCACGGAAGTCTCCTCCCTTAATGGTATCGTAGAAAAGGCGCATAACGCTATCGCCGTCGTTTGGATAGTTTTTGGCAGCATTGATTCCGCCCTGGGCTGCAATGCTGTGCGCACGGCGAGGGCTATCCTGAAAGCAAAAGCACTTAACGTTGTATCCCATCTCCGCAAGAGACGCGGAAGCGGAGGCACCGGCAAGACCGGAGCCTACGACAATGATATCGTATTTTCTTTTGTTGGCAGGGTTCACAAGCTTTAGATCAAACTTGTGCTTGTCCCATTTTTCCGCGAGCGGACCTGACGGAATATTTGAATTCAAAGACATTACATTTCTCCAGGAAGTTTAATAACATTCAATAGGATCAGCGTGGGTCCAAGCAGGAAGCCCACAAAGATGATGGTTACATATGTGAGTGAGAATCCGTTGATGAGACCTTTGAACCTTGCCTGATTCCAGCCCATCGTCTGGAAAACACTGCGGGATCCGTGCTTCAGATGGAACACCAGATTGATCTGCGCGATCAGGTATGAAACGTAAACGATTGGATTGCGAAATCCCATTACGAACATTGTATAGATGTCGTGACGATTTTCCCCGTCCACGCCGCTGAAGTACTGTGGCTGCACCACGCCAATCGTGAAATGCAACAGATGGTAAATCAAATACGCCAGAGTAAGAGTTCCGGTTAACATCATGTAGCGAGAAGTCAATGTTGCTTGAACGGTATTCTTGAATGCGTAGGCATTTGGGCGGGCTGCGTTGTTCTCTATGGACAAAGAGATGGCCAGATAGATATGCACCACGAATGTTATCAGAAGGCCGATTCGCATTGGCCACAGCAGTTGTGGATGCGTTTTGAGGTAGTGACCGTATGCATTAAACGCGTCTGGCCCCGAGAGCACCAGGAGGTTTCCGGTCATGTGTGCGATGAGAAAGAGTAGGAGCAGTGCTCCCGTCAGGGCCATCACATATTTTCGCCCTAGTGAGCTTTGGAAGATTCTTTGTTTGAAGGACATGCCTGTTTCCGAGTTATTCTATGTACTTGAATTTCCGAGTGGCCCGCGTTTTTGTCAAGGGAATAGCTGATCTGAGCCGCGAATAGGCCCAATTGAGACTGGTTATCATTTAGAAACACTCCCGTGGAGCAGGTTTCAGGCATTCTAATTGTCATTTTTCACGCAGGGATTCACGACGGATTTTCAAACGGATCAGGATTCAAAATGAAAGAGATTACAAAGAAATATTCGAACGGCGAAATAGAAATCATCTGGAAACCAGGAACGTGTATTCATTCCGGAATTTGTTTTCGAGGCCTGCCCGCGGTATTTGACCCCCGCGCAAAACCCTGGATTACTCCCGCAGGCGCCAACACGGAAGCCATCCGAGCACAAATTGAGGCCTGCCCCTCAAAAGCACTGACTTTTAAAATGCTAAGCGACGACTGATCACGCATCGATCACAAAGAAAGCGAAATCATCGTCGGGAGATTCGCCTACCCACGCGTCGAATTCGCGAAGCATCTGATCTGCGAATGCTTCAATGGGCAACTTGCCATGCTGCCGGGCCAGCTTCACGAACCTGTCATCTCCAAGCATTTCACCCTTGCCGTTCCGCGATTCCGTCACACCATCTGTATATACCAGAATTCGATCACCCGGAGTCATTCGAAGTTCGCATGACTCAAAGGCGCGACCGCGGAATGATCCCAGAATTGTTCCGCGAGGTTTCACGAGCTCTACTCCACCGTTCGCACGGATAACGATCATCGGTGCATGTCCGGCACTCGCATAACTGAAGGTCTGATTTGATCGATCAAAAAAAAGATACGCGGCCGTTGCGTAGTGATCGTGAGACTGCCCGCTCAGTACGTTATTCATTCCGCTGAGCACGAGCGACGGATTCTCCAGAACGTCCTTCTGAATTGAAAATGCGATCTTCGCCATCGACGCAACGAGCGCTGCCGCCACACCATGGCCTGCGACATCAGCAAGAATGAACCCGATCCCTTTCTCCGTATCAATGTAGTCGAAGAAGTCACCGCCAACAGGGGATCTTGGTTGGTACCGAAACGTGAAACTCAATTCTCCCGGACTCGATCCCGGTAAAAGTGACCGTTGCAACTTTTGTGCAATCTCGACTTCGTGACGAAGGCCTGCCAGCTTCCGCTCTTCACGCACGGCGTGCCTCAAGGACAAGAGCGTGGTCACACGCGAAACCAATTCGCGACCGTTAAAGGGTTTCACAACATAGTCGTTCCCACCGGCTTCGAAGCCGGCTACCACATCCTCGGCCGTACCCCGTGCCGAAAGGAACAATACAGGCAACTCATACAAAGAATACTTTTCGCGAATCTGTCTGCAGACTTCCAGCCCTGAGATGCCTGGCATCATGATGTCCAGGAGCACCAGATCATACGACCCGCTTTCGATTTCTCTCAACGCCTGCGCCCCGCTCTGTGCCTGATGAATTTCATAGCCTGCGATCTTCAAACGATTCAACAATATCTGCAAATTCACCGGCTCATCGTCAACGGCGAGAATTCTTGCCTGGCCTTCCTCATTGCTGCCCGAGCCTGTCCACATTGCCGACGATGCGGCGGCAATGTCCACATCAACACTCTTTGCAATATCGTGTAACGGTGCGACCTCTAACTCATTCCACAAGGGTAGCGTAAACCAGATGGTTGCACCTGCCGTGAGGCCCTGTTCTGCACGGATGTCTCCGCCCTGCAACCGCACCAACTGTCGCGCTATCGAAAGCCCAAGACCCGTCCCGGAGTTCCCCGTGGGTGCAGACTCGAATGGCTTAAAAATCGTTTCGATATATTCAGCCGGAATTCCACTTCCAGTATCAATGACTCTGATGCGGGTCAATCCGTCTTCAAGCACTGCGCTCACACGGATGCTCCCACTCTCGGTAAACTTCATCGCGTTTGCCAGGAGATTCAGGAAGATTTGCTGCAGGCGATTTTCGTCCGCGCGAACAGGCGGAAATGAGTCATCCACCTCGTTGACGAGCTCCACAGGCTTGCCATTCATCAGGGGTCGGACAATCTCGAATGCGGATTGAACAGCCTGGCGGAGTCTTACAGGTCTCAGGACCAGGGAGGGTGAGTCGTGCTTTAGCCTGGAATATTCGAGAATATTGTTCACGAGGCCCGAGAGTCTGCGACCGCTCTGCGCAATCAGTCCGAGCTTGCGGGTTAGATCGATCGAGAGATGGTCCTGCCCTGCGTCAACAAGCGATTCCGCGATTCCAATCATCCCGTGCAAGGGTGTCTTCAGCTCATGCGAGGTATTGGCCAGAAACTCGTCCTTCATACGGTCCATTCTGGAAAGCTGGATGTTCTTCTCTTCAAGTTCGCGCGAATAGGCGTGCAGTCGCTCCTGGGTGTTTCGGTATCGTCGAAGGAGTATTAACGCGAGAAATCCAACGAATATAAAGAGCCCCCAGTGATTGATTGTACGATCGTACGGTATGAAACCCTGGTCCTTGAGGATATCGTGCAAAAAGAACAACGTCTGGATTGCGTATCCAATAATGATCAGTTTTGCATCCGTATCCTTCTTGTATGCAGCATACGCCGGAACTCCAACGAGGAGGATAAGATCGACTAACGCGGTATACTGAAACGGAGCGAGCAGATCAAACAATGGTATCAGGTGAAATGCCGGTAGGCTTAGCGATACGATTGCGATGATAAGATGGATCTGCCAAACGATTCTGAGGAATTTCTTGAACCGACCCGCAAGGATCGCTTCAAAATACGCAAAAGACAATACCGGCAAAAGGTACAGCGAAATAAACCAGAGCCAGATCCAAAAGTCCGGATGGGGGGAAAGCAGGTTGAGGGTCTGCGTACGGAGTATTGTGTAAATGCCGCTGCCAAAGACATAGCCGCTGAAGACCAGAAATACACCCTCACCAAAACGCGATAAGTACATGAACAGGGAGAAGAAACCAACAAAGACAAAGACACATCCCAGAATGAAAACTTCAAGATCTGATTTCAGTATGTATTCAAACAGGTCCGCTCGGTTTCCAATTTTCAAGGCGCGTTCAACTCCCATGGAAGGAGCATCCGCGCGAATGCGAAAATAGAGATACTTTCCGGCGTAATCCTCGGGCAGCTCAATTGCATGAAACCAGATCGAGGGAAAAAGCCAACCGGGCTTGAAGTCGTCGACAGATCCGTACGAATAGATTTGTTTTCCGTCCAGGAAAACTTCCATCTGTTCAAAACAAATTTCTATATAGACTACTGGATCTTCGTATTTGGTTGATGGGAGTTTCACGCGTTGCCAGGCAACCCTCTGGTCACCGCGTATGTCCCCAAGCGGAGTCTCCTGCCGGGTCCACGGCGCCACGTCGCGTGACCAGTCAAACGTGTTTCCGCTTCGCGGTGAGTCACCGAGCCTGAATTCCCAGTTCGTTAAGGGCTCATGAGCGAGCAGGCTGCCGCCACAGAGCAGGCTGCCGGCAATTATGAGCCAGTGATTTTTCATGCCGCAGCTTTAAGGTGCGTTCTTCCAGTTGGAGTTCAATCACTTTTCGTTCGGACGGACTTGAACCATGCGCGTCGCTCTTTCATTCTCGGGAAAATAACCGCAAGCGGGGAGTTTGGCTTGCAAGATGAATGAGTCGCGGATCGCTGGCAACTCCAATGAAGCCGGATGTCTCGGAGCAGAATGTAGAGCGGCGCCAGATTCAACTCCTGGCATTACTGCTCCGGATTTTGATTCCGGGCGGCGCGATTCTGGCTATCGCTCAATTGGCCTTTGTTCCCGGTTTCTTTCCCGTCTTCCTGGTTATGATGGGTGCGGTGGCCTGCCTGGGTATTGCATTCGTCCTTACACGAAGCGGCAACTACCGGCTGGGCGCAATCCTGACTGCTTTCATCACACTGGCTACGGCACTTGGAAGTGTTTTCGCGCAACCCGGTAATACAATTGCACTGGCGTTCCTGATTCTACCGGTCATGTTCAGCAGTCTATTCTTACGCACGAGACAGACTGCGATAGTTGCAATAACTGTGGTCGCTATCGCGATGCTTCTCCCCATCTCCGTGCACTTCACCTATTCTGGTATAGGAGGTTCGCTGGCATTTCTTGTCGTTTTTGGGTCCCTCATCACCCTTGAGAACTGGCACCGCGCTCATGTGGAGAACGATCGTCGGCAGAAACTGCTCTACGCAGCAACGCATGATTCCCTGACAGGTTTATTGAATCGGCGCGCCTTTGAAGAGGAACTTAACGCGCTGAGTGAGTCTGCGGTCAACACCTCGGCGGTTCACGCGCTATTGTATCTGGACCTCGACGAGTTCAAGATAGTGAACGACACTTGCGGACACACGGCCGGCGACGAGCTTCTCCGCGAATTGTCGCTTTACCTGTCCGAACATGTTCATGCGCCGGATTCGCTCGCTCGACTCGGGGGCGACGAATTTGGTGTTCTGCTGATGAACTCCACAAAGGACAAGGCCATGGCCATGGCCAACGTCATCCGGCATCTTGTCTCGAATTTCCAGTTTACCTGGGGCGAAAGGACCTTTCGAATTGGCGTGAGCGTCGGACTGGTAATGATTGATCGATCCAGCGAAGGAGTTGGTCGAATCCTCAGTTCCGCAGACGAAGCCTGCTACGCAGCCAAGAGCGGTGGAGGTAGACGCATCTACGTTTACAGTGAAACCGATGATCTATTAGCCCTGCGACACAAGGAGATGGTGGCGGCGGCGGAGATCAATCAGGCCGTCAGAGAGAACCGCCTCGCCCTGTATCGACAGACTATCTCGGCGCGACGCGGCGGAGATGATCATTATGAAGTACTGCTGCGACTCCAATCGCGGACAGGAGAAATTCAACAACCATCCACTTTTATCCCTGCTGCAGAACGATTTAACCTCATGCCAATCCTGGATCGATGGGTCGTGGACTTTGTTCTCAAAAGCTTCTCAAGCATCTGTCCCGATAAATGGAAGAATGGCCGGGAAGGTACACCTGTGTTTGCTGTAAACCTTTCAGGCCAATCAATCTCTGACGAGAATTTCATCGACTTCATTCGAGATCGCTTGCATAAGTACGGGACACCGAATGGTGCAATCTGCTTCGAAATCACGGAAACCGCAGTCGTGGCAAACCTGGACCTGGCCGCAAATTTCATGCGGGAACTCCGGCTCGAGGGCTGCCACTTCTCCCTCGATGATTTTGGAAGCGGCCTTTCTTCTTTTGGCTATCTCAAAAAGCTCCCCGTGGATTCCATCAAGATTGATGGGCAATTCGTTGCCAGGATGCACCAGAGCAACGCGGACCGCGAAATCGTCCGCGCCATTCATTCCGTTAGCCATGCGCTCGGACTCAAAACCGTTGCAGAATGGGTATCGTCTGCGGAAGTTCTGGCTGAACTCGATGAAATTGGGCTCGATTTTGCACAGGGATTCCATATCGACGAGCCACAGCCGCTGAAGTCGTTGTAGCCCAAAAGAAAGGTCCAGTTAGAACCCGACCAGGTCTTGAATTTCCCCGTTTAGCTTTCCTGCTGCGTTATGCGCCGATTCCGCAATGTCTTTCCCGGATTCCTTGTACGCATACATAATCCCGCGACTGGAATTGATTAGAACATCTTTCCCGCATGTCCTTAAAACCGTGCCGAGCTCTCCTCCCTGGGCGCCTATCCCAGGAATCAACAACGGGACATTGGGTGCCAGGCTCTTGATACGACTGAACGATTCGGCTTCTCGGGTTGCCCCTGCAACCATCCAATAATTGCCCGTTAGGCGGTGTCTGGCCTCAACGGCAGCAGCAACAGCTTCGTATAACGGGGGCGTTCCCCGAAGCTGGAACTCGGCCGCTCCGGGGTTTGAAGTGAGACATAACGCGAAAACACCGCGATCGGGATACGTATCGTATGGTTGGAGGGATTCAATGCCCATGTAAGGGTTCACCGTTAGTCCATCACAATCGTATCGGTCAAAGAACGTTTGCGCGTAGAATTTGGCAGTGTTACCCAGATCCCCGCGTTTTGCGTCTGCAACGATCAGTGCTTCCGGTGCAACCTTGCGGATAGTCGATATCAGGGATGCGAAAATGCCCCATCCTGGTTCGCCCATTGCTTCGAAGAAGGCGACGTTGGGCTTATACGCACAGGCCTGGTCGGCAGTTGCGCGAACTATCAAGTCGAGAAACGACAGAATTCCCGTTGAACCCTGATACGCTGACGGCAATAGCGATGGATCAGGATCGAGGCCCACGCACAAAATAGTACGTTTGTTGCTCCGACGAGCCAAAAATCTCTTATAAAAGGTTGACATGGCGGATCGAGTACAGTTCTTTTTCCGAGCCAAGTTTACGACCGGAGGTCAACCGTGCCAACAAAGATTACTGGAAAAACATTGCCGGCCATGTACCGCGAAGCAGCACAGCTGTTCGCAGACAAGCCCGCTTTCGCTACAAGACAGAAGGACAAATCCTGGGAAACCGTTTCTTTTAAGGAACTTTATGAACAGGGAACAAACCTTGCTACAGCCCTGATCGACCTGGGTGTGCAGCAAAGGGAACATGTTGCTCTTCTCGCAGATAACCGACTCGAATGGATCATTGCTGACTACGGTTGCCAGCTCGCGGGAGCGGCTGACGTTCCTCGCGGAACGGACGTAACGGATGATGATATTAAATACATTCTTCCACATTCAGATGCGAAAGTATGTTTCGTAGAACACAAAGAGATGCTCGGCAAAGTTCAGAAGAACCTGGACAAATGCCCAAATATCAAGACCCTCATCGTCATGGATGGTTCAGTTCCAACCTCGGGCAATGTACTGAGCATGCCGGACTTAATCGCAAAAGGCAAGCAACTTCGCGCAAGCGGAGACAAGCGTGTGGAAGAACGGATTGAGAACGCCAAACCAGAAGATCTCTTCACGTTGATCTACACGTCAGGAACCACAGGCGCGCCCAAGGGCGTGATGCTCATGCACTCCAACATGATCTCCCAGGTTCAGAAGGTTCCAATCCCAATTACACCTAACGATCGCATTCTCTCGATCTTGCCAGTCTGGCACATCTTCGAGCGTGTTTTTGAAATGATGGCAATCAGCCAGGGTGCATGTACGTACTACACCAACATCAGAAACATCGGCGACGATATGAAAGCGGTTCGCCCAACCTTCATGGGATCTGCACCGCGCCTCTGGGAAAACGTTTATCTCAAGATCTTGAACAATGTGAAGGGAGCACCGGCTATCCGACGCGGACTGTTCAATGCAGCATATTTCTGCTCACGCATGTTCCAGGGCTCCTGGTTCTTCCTCAGTGGAAAGAGCCTCGATATGACTGGAAGAAACCCAATTATATCGCTGTTCAAGGCGCTCTTCCACATCACGAGAATGTCGATCTTTGCTCTGTGGTATTTCCTCCTCGATATGATCGTGTTGAAGAAGATTCGCGCGGCAACGGGTGGAGCTCTTCGCGGATCGGTTTCCGGTGGTGGAGCCCTTCCGCTGCATGTGGATGAATTCTTCAATTACATTGGCGTTCCAGTTCTGGAAGGATATGGGATGACTGAGACCTGCCCGGTACTCGCAGTGCGTACCTGGAAAGGCCTTGTAATTGGAACCGTAGGTCCAATTTTCCCTGACACACAACTTCGCCTGGTTGATCTGAACAGCGGGGATATCATCTATCCAAACGACAAACGTCGTGCGGGTGGACGTGGTGTGAAGGGTGAGATTCACGCAAAAGGCCCACAGGTAATGAAAGGCTACTACAAGAATCCGGAAGCTACCGCCAAGGTCCTTAAAGACGGTTGGATGAATACCGGTGACATGGGTATGATCACGTTCAATGACTGCGTGAAGATCATGGGCCGTTCAAAAGACACCGTGGTTCTGCTCAGCGGTGAAAACGTGGAGCCAGTCCCAATTGAAAACAAAATGTGCGAATCTGTATTCGTAGACCAGGCAATGGTAGTTGGTCAGGATCAAAAATACCTGGCAGCGCTGATTGTTCCTTCAGTAGAAGAGTTCAAGAAATACGGAATCCCGGCTGAAACAGTTGAAGAACTTTCAAGAAATCCTGAAGTTCTGCGTGTCATCAAAGAGGAGATTTCCAGGCTCATCTCCAATGAAAATGGCTTCAAAGCGTTTGAGAAAGTTCAGGATGCGCGGATCGTTCCAAAGCCCTTTGAAGTGGGTGATGAAATGACCAACCTGTTCAAGCTGAAACGCCACATCATCACGGACAAGTACAAAGACCTGATTGATGCCATGTTCAAAGGCAAGTAAGCATTGACTTGGTTTGAGTTCCTGAGAGAACGGATCGCATGATGGTGCGCGCCGAATTCTCGGGAAACTCAGTAACCCTGCGGTTCATCATCGAACGCCTGGACATGAGCATTGTCCGGGCCCTCCGCGAAGAAGTGCGAGCACATCTCACAGGAAGACCCAATCCGGTTCTTGTTGATATGGCCAATGTGACCTACATGGACAGTTCCGGCATGGGAACCCTGAAACTACTCATGGATGACATTCATGCGTACGGCGGGCAGATGATCCTGGCCAATATCAACCAACCGCAGATGATGCTTTTGAAACTTTCCAAACTCGACTCTTATTTCCAGTTTCAAGAACCCCAGACTCCAGAATAATGATGGCCTGATGCTTCCCGCGGCTCATCGATCGCGTCCGCAAAGAGGCTTATGAGGGTGTTTCAAAGTTCAGACAAGACCAGAATAAGTAAGAACGTCAGGCGCCCTGACACTTGCGTTTGAGGAAGAAACGCCTTTGAACTCGGGCGTTTTGCCAGTGCCCGCAAACCTGCGGGCTGACCTTTACTTACCGGTAATATCAAAAACGGATTTGTTTTCTTCGACCCAGCGAATTAACTTTTCAACTCCTTCGCGCGGCTTAACTTTTGGATTGAATCCGAATTTCTTTGCTTCTGTAATATCGCAGATGAAATAGCGCATATCACCGGGACGTTCCGGATGAAATTCAATCACTGGCTTGCGTCCAAGAATCTCACCAATCATATGGATACATTCAAGCAGACTGATCTTGTGATCCGGCCCGCCGCCAATGTTATAAACCCCTGGCCGAGGATTCTTGAAGTACGCCAGGTAACTGGCGGCTCCGTCAGCTGCGTAGAGAATGTCTCTGGCCTGTTTGCCTGTTCCAAAAACGCGAAGCGGTAGCCCGAAAACGGAACGAATTGCGAAGTTTGCAACCCAGCCGTGGTCTTCTCCGCCGAATTGACGTGGACCGTAAATTCCGGTAAAACGGAAAGAAGCCCCTGGAGTTTTCAACATGTCCGTGAAGGTACGGACATAGTGTTCCGCAGCCATCTTTGACGCATGCAAGGGTGAGAGCTCCCCCACCATGACATCGTGCTTTTCATCAATGGCAACTGGATTGCGCTCGTAGGCTGTGGCGCCTTCTGTTAGCGTATTGTTGATCTGGTTTCCGTAGACGTGAATACTTGATGTGTTAACAACAGGGATTCCATGTTTGCGCGCTGCATCCAGTACGTTGAAGGTACCCAGGACGTTCGTGTTGAAATCCAGGCGGGGATCTTCCCAGGAGAGAGTCATCGCTGGCTGAGCCGCTGTGTGAACGATGTAATTGCATCCGGAGCTGTGGTCCTTCATTGCCTGTTCATTGCAGACATCAGCCTTGACCATCTCGCAGCCAATTCCCTTGAGATAGTTCCAGTTGAAGTCACGGGTTTTCTCCGTGCCATAACCAGTCCGCGCCAGCTCGTACTTTGTCATACTATCGTAGCTGACGACTTCCCAACCTTCATTGCGAAATAGTTCACAAACGTGCGAACCTAAGAAACCACATCCACCGGTTACTAAAACTTTCATACTTTTCCCCTGTGCCTGAAATCCTTGCGCTTGTGATTACTGTGCGACAATCGTTTCCAATTCTTTTGGAAGCGCAGCTGCCAGAACCGTTTTAGTAGCTCCCAGCCCCTGCAGCGTTTCTTCCGAAAGGCGCTGGCTTGTTTTGCCCGGACCAAAATCGATTACGGTCGTAATCCCGGCATCGTCTGCGACGGGCTTCATAGATTTGTCCCAGTAAAGCGGATTGATCGCCATATCGAGATACATGCCGATTGCTATGTCTGCATCTTTGCGAAGATCGCGACCATCGTAGAACGAATAGACCGGGATCTTCAGGGCGCTGCCTGGATAAGAAAAACCGAGCCGCTTGATGTCGGCTTCAAACGAAGGACGAATTGGTTCCATAAGGGCACAATGAAACGGACAACTGGTCCGGAGATAGACGGCCTTGATCTTCTTTTCCGCTAGCGCTGCGTTGTGCATTTCATTGAATGTTACCAGTGAGCTTCTAAAAGAAGACAGGATCCGATTCGACGGAGAGTTGTACAGGCTGATATAGATCTTCTTGTCCGCCGGAAGCGTCTTGTTGGTTGCGTCCACCA
This sequence comes from Leptospirales bacterium, assembly GCA_016788865.1. Lineage (GTDB taxonomy): Bacteria > Spirochaetota > Leptospiria > Leptospirales > Leptonemataceae > JAEUSB01. The sequence continues at coordinate 43,633 of JAEUSB010000076.1, read as the reverse complement.
TTGCCTGGACTGTTGCATGTGAATCCCCGACCACAGCCATCATGGGCGCCGGAGCTTTATTCCCGACTTTTTCTGAACGCTCGATTTCCTCTGGGGTTGGAGCGAAAAACGGATGGGTTTCCTGGGCACGCACACCGAGATAAAGCAAGTACTTGATATACTTTGAGGCGTTCGCGTAGTACTCATCGCCATCGAAAGAAAGGGCAACCAGTGACGCCGGAATCAATCCCTGACTGTGTCCACTTGTCCCGGAACTTGCTTCCACCAGGGATTTGCGCGAGAGTCCTTTGTTTACTGCATTTTCAAAATGAGCAAGTTGAGTAACCTGGATCATCGGAATCGAAACAGCGGCGCAGGCAAGGTAGTCATCGGAAGGAATCTTAGTTTCGTCTTCCAACCAGGCGCGAGCGTCGAGGCCGTTGGGCAGTCCAACCGTACCGTCTACGCGGCTCTTCTCTTCCTCAAGGGCCTTCAGGGCCATATCGAAGAATTTTTTCATCGCCGGATCTTTGTAATATTTGGCAAGTTCCTTGTACCACGGAGCTCCCTGGCCCCCAAACTGAACGAAGAGTCTCCCCTGACCTGATTTGGCCTGGGCAATGAGTTTTGGTTCTGACATATACTTTCCCGGAAATTGAATTTGGTTGAAGAGGCGTTACTTGTTCACGCGCTCCACAAAAGAAATATCGCGCAAGTCTATCTTGATGCGATCGCCCTGTTTTACGTAGAGAGGAACGAGTACTTCCCCGCCTGTCTCAACTTTGATCTTTTTTCGCGAGGTTCCCACAGTATCGCCCTTAATGGCGTCTTCTGCATAGGTAACTTCAAGTTCCGCAAAGTTTGGAGGGCTGACGCCCACAGCGTTTCCTTCATAGAAGGTAATCTCAAAGGGCATCTCTTCTTTCATGAATGGAAGAATGTCTTCAATAAGGTCTTTGCTTAGACTGATTTGTTCAAAATCGTCCTTGTCCATGAATACGATATCATCCCCATCCGCATAGAGATAGGTCATATAACGCTTTTGCAAATCCACATCGTCAATTTTGTCAGCAGCTTTGAACGTGCGCTCGAGGACTGTTCCGCGTTTCAAATGCTTCAGCTTTGTGCGGACAAATGCGCTGCCCTTTCCAGGATTGACGAATTGGGAGAAGGTTACAGAATAAAGGTCACCGTCTACTTTAATGACCTGGCCTTTACGCAGGTCGATAGGGTCCATCATGCAAAAGCAGATTTCTAAAAATCGCTCAATAGTCAAACAGAATTACGATTGGAAATCGCAGCTCCAGAATCGTATAACGACAGCGGACCAGTTGCTACAATATGTCCCGAACCTACCCGAATCACAGATATTCAGAAACCTCTATCAAAATCTGGAACAATTTCACGAATTGATGGCACAAATGAGTTCCGCATTCCGATTTGCGGTCACCCCCTACTATCTTGGCCTTGCTAACCCGGAAAATGAGCGGTGCCCGGTGCTCCTCCAGATCCTTCCCCAGAAACCTGAGATCAATGATGAGGTATTTTCAAGACCCGATCCTCTGGCTGAAGAGGCACATCGGCCTTTGCCGGGTCTAACACATAGATACCCCGATCGACTTCTATGGTACCTGTCGCACAATTGCGCAGTCTATTGTCGATTCTGCATGCGCAAACGCAAGGTATCCAGGCCTGAATCAATTACCGGCCGCGAGAACGACGAAGAAGTCTTCAAATACATTAGAAAGCATCAAGAACTAAAGGAAGTGATCCTCTCTGGCGGAGATCCCCTTTCGCTGTCCGACGAGGTTCTGCGTTCCATTCTTGGCCGCCTTAAGGAGGTTAAACATCTCGCCAGCATTCGCATCCACACCCGCATGCCCGTCACTCTTCCTCAACGCTTCACGCAGACGTTATGCGATATATTTAAAGAAGCTTTTCCGATCACGATCGTGACTCATTTCAATCATGCCATTGAGCTTACAGATGAAGCTGCCCTGGCCGTTCGGAACCTCAGGATGAGTGGGGCATTGGTCTTGAATCAGTCTGTCTTACTCAAAGGCATCAATGATTCCCTGGAAGCGCAGGAAGAACTTCTCCTGGGCCTGCTCAAGATTGGAATCAAACCTTACTATCTGCATCAGTGCGACGAGGTGCACGGCGTTTCTCATTTTCGCGCGAGCATCGAAAGCGGCCTGAAAATCCTGCGCGACTTGCAGGGAAGAAATCCCGGCATCGCAATCCCGCGGTATGTGCTGGATTTGCCTGGTGGTGGCGGCAAAGTACCCCTTGAGAATGACTATCGCCTGGATGCAAAAGGGCTGGTCTATGAGAACTGGGCTGGCGATCCGTTTGTGATTTATCGAGATAGCTCGAACGCCGATCCCGACGCATCAGTTGGGAGGGCAGACAACGCTGACCGGATTCAAAGTACGAATCTTGAACCAGGTTTGCGAGGGCAGCCCGGGGATTATTGAAATGGAGCGTAAGATTCATACAATTCTGCTTTCGGGTGGGACCGGTAAACGCATGGGCCTGGAAACACCGAAACAGTTCCTTCAACTGGCCGGCAAACCGGTGATCCTCCATAGCGCGGAGACGCTAAAGCAGTTAGCGGAAACACAGGGAAATCTGGGACAATTCGTGGTGATTGCTCCGACGGAGTTTATCACAGATACCGAACGCGCGCTGAGCTCAATCAAGGACAACTTTCGCGGAGAATTGCGGATAACGTCTGGAGGCGAGACCAGGCAGGAATCGACTCTGAAGGGCCTGCGCGCGCTGGACGGTGTCGCCGTCGACAACGATCTCGTTTTGATCCATGACGCGGCGCGTCCCTTGATTTCAAAAAGCGAGGTTACCCGTCTTTGCGAAGAGTTGGAGTCGAACTCTGATTTTGAAATCGCTTCGCTTGTTGGCCCGGTTGCAGAAACAATTGTTAGCGTGAATTCAAACAATCAAAAGGCCCTGAATCAACCTGTTCCCCGCGACGCGCTGCGTGCTGTGAAAACGCCGCAGGCTTTACGCTGGGCGGCCGTGAAACGTTTGCGCAGCGTTCATGGAGAATTCACCGATTTGTTGAGTTGGGCGCACGCAGCAGGGCTGGCAGGACTCCTGGTAACTTGCGATCCTGGCAATATCAAACTGACTTCGCCTGCAGATCTAGTCCTTCTCGAAAGTCTGATCGCGGCTGGAAAATGATTCGGAAAAATTCGCCCCTGTAAAACAAAGGACGTGTGCGACTTTTCATCGCTCTTGAGCTTCCTGAAGAAGTACGGGAACGGCTGGGCGAACTCTGCCGCGGGCTGGCGGGTGTCCGCTGGTCTTCCCAGGACCAATTTCATCTGACTCTCCATTTCCTGGGTGAACAAGAAAACGTCGAAGAAATTGAAACCGCACTGGAAAATGTTTCCGCTGAGCCTTTCTCACTGTCTCTGAAAGGAGTGGGGCGATTCGTTGCGGAGAGAGGGAATGGCGCAATCTGGGCTGGCGTCGAAAATTCATCGGGTCTGTCAGATCTGCATTCACGCATTGGCAAGACTCTTCGAAACGCTGGCATTATCCCCGACAGGAGGCCTTTTTCGCCGCATATAACGCTTGGCAGGATTCAGAACGCCACGGACTCGCGGATCCACGAATACCTGGATCAGTTTCAGGAGTTCCAGACGACTGTCCCCGAGCGCAGAGAGTTCACACTTTTTTCCAGCCGATTGAGGCCTGAAGGACCGATTCATAATATAATCCAACAATACGAATTCACTTGAGATTTCTCGACCAATTTGATTGTATCGACTCCATGCGCCTCCTGGCTGTGTTGCTGCTGATTCTTCCTGGAGTCCTGCTCGCCGGGCATGGCACCGTGCTCTTCAACCAGGCCTACAAAGCAGAAGAAACAGATCCCCAGGGATCCATACCAATGTATCGCGCTGCGTTGAATGCTGGCCTCACCGCGGACCTCGCACGCGCCGCGCACTGGAGACTCTTTTTCATTTTTAAAGACCAGGAGAGTTACGGTCAGGCACTGCGCGAAGCAGACTATCTCCCGCCGACTGCCCGAAGTCAAATAGTGACGAGCATTCGCGATCGTCATTCCCTGAAGCCCGAAATCGTGGATCGATACCTTGCGGCGCTACGCGAAATTTCGTCCTCAGACTCTGCCAAACGAAAATCGGCCGCACACAGCCTCAGCCAGATTCATGAAGTGGCTCCCCCGTCACTGAAACGCCGCATCTTGCTGGATCTTTCCGAAAACGAGTTTGAAGAGGCCGCACTTACTTTGGTACAAAAAGAGGGGAATGATACAGAAGGGCAACTGCGCGAAGCAGACCTGCTCATCTTCATGGGCCGCAATGCGGAAGCAGAGACACTCTTGCAAAAACTCTACATCAAAGATGAGCTTAGCGCCGAGCAGAAGACCAGAATCGTTTACCTGCTCGGAAGATCGCGCCGTGATTCTGGCCGAGACATCGAGTTGTTTAGGACAGCAGAACAATATGCGGAAGGCGATGAACGAGCGCGGATGCGGGCCCTGGCTGCATACAGTCTACTCCGTCAGGGATACGCGGAGCAGGCGCGAGCAATGATGCGCGGAGTTCCCGTAGGAAGGGATGCGGATATTGAACTGCTGGATCTCCTACTCAGGGCGGAGATTGATCAGGAAAAGAAAGCAATCCGTAGCCTTGTGGCGAGGCGCGCCACACTTAAAGAAATTGTCCGCAAGCGCCGGGATTCCTACCTCGCTTCGCGCGCGCTGAAGTTCATTGGAGACCGAGATTGAGAGTCCTTTTTCTCTCCGTTGCTGTGCTCGCGGGACTCAGCCATTGTGTCAGCACAGATGTTCGCGAACAAGAATTACAAAACGATAAGCGCCGTGCCCGCGAAATCGCAGAACGAGAGCAATTGCAGCGTCGCCTGGCAGATGAAGAACGAGAGAGAAATGCGACGCTGAAGAGAGTTGTTGAGGAAAAGACAGTCCGTGAGAAGGCGGAGCAAGACCAAAAGCTTCGTGAGCAACAACAAAACCGTGAGGAAAAAACAAGGTTAGAGATTGCGGCAGGTAAGAGAGAAGAAGAACGTCGGCGTGAGGAACGAGCCCGACTCCAGCGAGAGAAGAAGGAACGCGAGGAAGAAGAAAGGATAAAGGATGAGGAAGCAAAAAGGGCCCGCATCGAGGCGGAGCGGATCGAGGCGGAACGAAAGCGCAAAGAGGATAGAGAGCGGCGCCTGAGCAAAGCAGATCCGGATCGGCGGTCCTTCTTTAGAATCGATGCACGGAGATTCGGGGAGAATATCGTCTGCCGAATCCCGTCCTCCAAGAGTGGAATGGTGTACAGAAACAAGAAAGCTCTCCAATTCCATGGCTTCGCTGCGGGAGCGGACCTCATTCGCCCCGAGGTGGATCAAGGAATGGTTTTGCAAGTAGGAGAACTTTCGAGCAACCTTCTTGGCCGGAAAGGCGGCTTCATTGTAATCCTTGTGCCGGATGAAAAATCCAGATCACTCCTACAAGAATATGAGCTGCTGCGCTGCGACGGCGCTCCTGGAAGCGCTTTTGTTATTGGTATTGAATCCGACGGCGAGGGATCGGTCCTACTGGAACTCGAACAGGCGGAAAAGGGAATAGCCGGACGCTACTTCAAAATTGCGCCGGACTCCATTCGAATCGTAAAGGATTGACCTTCCGTGCCATTGATCGGAAAACATTCTGTGACCAGATCTTTGCTTCCTCAGACTCTGTTATGTGCTCTCACGACCAGCCTTATGCTCGGCGCTTGCTCGGCGCAGATCAGAAATATTGAGAAGATCGAACGTGATCAACTCATACTCAAGAGATCTGAAGCCAGAGTATCCCAACCCCTTCTCTGGAAGGAAGAGGCCAGTGCGGATGCTGAAACCCTCAATGATGCAGGTGTTACAGGTTTGCGTCAGGGTAAACTTGATTTCGCAGAAGAATCTTTTCGCAAGGCAATAGAGAAATCACCGTTATTTGGCCTTGCGTATCTGAACCTTGCGCGACTCTATTTGATTTCGGATGAGGAGCCTGGCGCAAGACAGGTTTATGATCGATTGGTGGCAAGTCCGGTCTCAGGCGATGACATCTTTTCAGCAGCAGATCAGTTGATTCGGTTCGCCCGCGTCCAGGAAGGAACCATGCTGATGGAGAGCCTTGCCCTCACGCGCAAAGCCGGCGCTCGCCCGGCTGTTTATCTTGGAAATGCTGCACTCGGAAGGCAGGAATACCGGGAAGCAGACGCGTACTTTGAAAGGGCACTGACAATCGAGGCGACGAATGCCGAAGCCTGGCTCGGGAAAGGATATATTCGCTTCGTCGCCAGAGATTTTCTCCGGGCGGCCGACTACTTTTCGCAAGCCAGCGCTGCCGGATCAAAGGAACCGAGACTCTGTGGTATGCATCTTGAATCACTCTTTCGGAATGGCCAGATTGCCGCCGCTTCCGTCCTGATGCCCACATGCAAAGGGAATGATCTTGATCTGGTTGAGACCCGTGCCCGTATTACCCTGGCCCTGAATCCATTTGATGACGTTAGGCCCCTTCTTCAAGGGCTGTCAGAGGAAGCAGCTTCTGAACTCCACAGGAAACTGTTTGGGACTGAGGATCGCTCTGCACTTCGCGCGATTCAGACCGATCTGGAACTCGGTTATTGAAGTTTTTTTGTTGTCCTCTTCTGTCGCGCCTGCGCAATCAGGTTAATGAAAACGGCCATTGCAGTATTCTCAGTCCTGCTCATAACCTTCTGCTCTAAAGTAGACAACCCGAAAGAAGCCTTACCTGGCCCAGCACCTGAGCCAACTCCGTTTCCCATCAAAGCTCGTGCCTATTGGCCCACGGCAGATTGGCGGATTGCCGCGCCAGACCAGGTGGGAATGGACGCTGAAAAACTGAAGAAACTGGATGACTACCTGTTTACGCGAACCGGCGACGATCTAAATCGCAAGGGCATCCGGACTGATGGCGTCGTTATTATTCGCGATGGGAAGATCGTATTTGAAAAGTATGCGCGCGGTTATACGCAGGAAAGTCCGCATTTGATATGGTCGTCCGCAAAAAGTTTCACCAGTGCCCTCGTTGGGATCGCTATCAAAGAGGGTCGGTTCAGTCTGCAGGATCCTATTGGTAAATTCTACCAAGATGCAAAAGACGGGATGAAATCTGAGATTACGGTAGAGCATGTTTTGCAAATGAGTTCTGGCCTTGCCTGGAGCGAAGGCTATGAAGCCTCACCACTCAAATCCTCGGTTATTGCAATGTTATACACTGCCGGCCGCGGAGACATGGCCTGGTTTACGGCGGGCTTTCCTCTCAAGCATCGGCCCGGAACTCGCTGGTACTATTCCAGCGGCGATACCAACATACTCTGCGGGATTCTGCACAAGACAATGTCTGAAGACGAATACCAGAACTATCCATGGGAGAAGTTGTTCAACCCAATTGGAATGAAACGAGTTACATTCGAACGCGACGGTGCGGGCAACTACGTTGGATCTTCTTACCTCTACGCTCCTCCCAGGGAGCTCGCAAAATTTGGATTCCTCTACCTGAATGATGGGATGTGGGATGGAAAACGCGTCCTCCCGGATGGTTGGGTAAAATATTCACGGACACTTGCTCCAGCGCTGCACGCAAATCCGCCTACAGGAGAAGCGTGGGAAGGGAACTACGGAGCTCAATGGTGGATGAACCAGGCCGTCACGGACAAGAATAGACCAATTCCCTGGCCGGATGGACCACCGGACACGTACGCGGCAATGGGTCATTGGGGTCAGCGAATTTACGTCATTCCGTCGCTCGATATCGTAGCTGTGCGCGTCGGTGATGATCGCGAAAAGCCGCCGGTCGGAGGCTTTTCAGACAATGAATTCTTAAAACTTCTGAAAGAAGCGGTATTGGCTCGCTGAGCAGGTTGAATTATGGAAAAAAGAAAAATCATTAAAGCGGTTCTGCTAGCATTTGGAGTCTTCGCCTTGTTCTGGATCTCCTCAAATCGCAAAGATTTGAAGAACTTCCCAGGAATTATTTCTGCCTTTTACAGCAAGGAAATGTGCTCTTGCGTTTTTGTGGCAGGCCAAACGGAAGAGTTTTGCAATAACTACGCGCGCCAATGGGTCCCAATCCAGGGGAGTGCGCTCGTGGACAGGGAAAAAAAGACGATCACGGTCAAGGGCCTGTTTAAAACCAGTACGGCTGCGTACGGCAACGAACGGACGGGCTGCGTTCTAAAAACCACGGAATGATTCGCGCGGCGCATTCCGCGTAACTGCCTAAAAAAACTTGTACTGATCACGGCTTTCTGCAGAATTGCAGAAATGCAGGAATTGCTCCCGCTTTCCCAGCCAATTCAAGAAGGCAAGGTTCGCTTCGAAAACAATATCGAAGAGTTTCGATTTGCCACGGGTGATGACCCTGATGCGGCCCTGCGTTTCCTGGATGCTTTTCGCGTCCGTCTCAGTCATTCGTTCGACCACCTTTCCAGTCTATCGAACTCCCGTACTCGCTTGCTCGCTCATCAAATCGAGGCAGCGCATATTGTTGTTAATGCAATTAAACCCAGATTTCTGATCGCGGACGAAGTTGGCCTGGGAAAAACAATCGAGGCAGGGCTTATCATCAAGGAGCTCATGTTTCGCCGAGGTTACGACAACATCCTGATCTGCGTTCCTGCACCCCTGATGGTGCAGTGGCAGACGGAGATGAAAACTCGATTCAACGAAGATTACTCAATTCTGGGCAGAGGAAATTTTCAGGAACTTATGAAACCCAGGATGCGACATGCACGCATCATTACATCCATCGATTTTGCCAAGAATCCACGTTATGCGGACATGCTCCTCTCTCAAAAATGGGACCTTGCGATTTTTGACGAGGCCCATCGCCTGCGCCGCGATTACAACAAGATCACTCTTGCGTTTGCTTTTGCAGAGAAGATGGCCGAAAAGTGCGAGGGATTGCTGCTGCTATCTGCAACTCCGTTCCGGGGCAAGCTCGAAGAGTTGTTCTATTTGATTCGCTTGCTCGATCCGCATGTCCTGGGTCCGCTCAGTTCGTTTCTGCAAGAGGAAATGTCCGGCAATCGGGGGGACTTGCGTCGGCGACTGTCTCAGATCCTGATACGGCGAAGAAAGATAGATGTTGGTGGCTTCACGAAGAGGCACGCACAAACAATCCGCTTCGATCTCTCACCAGAAGAGCGCGCCTTCTACGACGAGACAACAGACTACGTAAAACGAGAGTACAACCTGGCTCAGCAGTCGGAGAACCGTGCGGTTGGGTTTGTGATGATGGTTTTCCAGAAGCTTCTGGATTCCTCTACGCGCGCACTTACGCGAGCCCTTGTAAACCGCAAGATGATGCTCGAACGGCTCATAACCAGTAGCCCGGGACTCCTGGATGCACCGGAGGACTCCGAATGGGAGGACGTTGAAAAGCCGGAAGACCTGATGGGACGGGTCCGAGACAAGCGAAGTCTCGCAGACGTTCGCAAGGAACTTCTCACAATCAAACGGCTGCTCATGCTCGGAGGTCAGATCCAGTCGGACAGGAAGTTGATCAAGCTGCGCGAGACAATGGACTTACTCAAGACTCGGGGTAGCCACAAGTTCGTGATCTTCACCCAGTTCAAATCGACGGTGGATTATCTGTGCGATGCATTGGGGGACTGGAAAGTGATTCCATTTCATGGATCACTTCGCATGGCCGAGAAAGAAAAAGCCATTGCAGAGTTTCGCGAGTGGGGTGAAGTTCTGATCAGTACCGAAGCCGGTGGGGAAGGTAGAAACCTTCAATTTTCAAATGTTTTAATCAACTACGACTTGCCCTGGTCACCACTCAAAATTGAACAACGGATCGGTCGCATTCATAGATTTGGCCAACAACGCGACGTTTACATCTTCAACTTTGCCACGCGCGATACCGTCTCTGAGCGAGTCCTGGAAGTTCTTACAAACAAGATCAAACTGTTCGAAGAATCCATTGGTCCTTCGGATGCACTGCTTGGCGCGGTTCAGGACGAAGCGGAGTTTCAGCGGGACATCATGGAGTTCATAGCGAACAAGAAGACATTGAAAGAGATTGAGTACGAAATGGCAGCGAGGCTCGATACGGCCAAACGTGGTTACGCGAAGTTGCATACACTCGTCTCTCCAAGTAAGATGAACTTCAACTGGGACGATTACTACAACTTTACGCAGAAGGAGCGCAAGATCACCAATCGAATCATCCAGACCATAACTTTAAGTTATCTGCGCGCCAATCCTCAGGTAGCAACAATTGAGCGGAGGGAGCAGGATTTCATTTTGCGCAGGGGTGGTGTCGAAAATCTCGCATCTTTTGATTCGGAAAGAGCTCTTGAAAAGGATACGCTGGAGTTTCTGGCCATCGGTCATCCGATTGTAGAAGAAGCAGTAGAAAGTTTTCTGACACGAAAACTGGAGAGAACGATTCATTCTATTCACATGGAAGGGCGAAGCGGTTTCTATTTCATCTTCTCTGGTCATTTCTCAATGGCAACCGTCGAACTCTTCTCCGCCTTTTGCCCGGAGTCTAATCCTACCAGAGTTGAAACACCGGATGAATTGTTGATTCCCCCGGGGTTTGAACCACATGACGGAAACGGAATTCCTGCGCCCGGGCAGACCGATGAAGAGGCCGATCGACAGCTGCTCAGGAAGAGTGCAATCGCGGCATGGCAGGCCATTCTTGCGCGCACCGAATCAAGACGCCTCGAACTTGAAAAATCAATGAAGGGTGCCTTCGTTAGTGAAGAAATGAAAATAGAAACCAGCCACGGCAAGCAGCTAAGAGGTCTCAGAGAAAAGCAGGACATTCAGAAGATGCGCGCAACAATTAGCCCGGTCTTCGAATTTAAAGCGAGCCTCGCTCGTACGGAAAAGGAAATTTCACGAACCCAGGCCAGTCGCGAAATCGAGCTTGAAAAGGTCCGCAGAATGAGTCGGATCCACGCAGAGGTTGAATTGCTACAAGTCTTCAGATTCTTGGGCTGACGAGTCGTCCGTCACGCAGTCCGGTACATCCCGGCCGCCCTTTCCCAGAAAGGATGTAAGTGAATGCCTTCCGCTTTCTTCTGAAAGAATCTAAAAATCTCTGTCGCGATTGTGACCGAATCCTTGTCCAATCCTTCACTGCGCTTTTCGAGGAGCGCGCTGCGACGTGAGTTCATTTCCTCGACCGAAATCCCGTGGTGCTCAAGCAAAGCCAGGCTGAGGAGGGCAATCCCGGAGATTTCGCGCCGGGGAATAGTAATCCCGGCAACTGTATACTGCCGCCTTGATAATGGCAAGAATTGGTTAGCGGCGAGCGTCAGCAGACCCTTCACAACGAAATGGTCACGCGTCACCTTACCGTCAGAGGATTTGAATACAACGGACGGCTCTTGTCTGCTAGTCCATGTCTGAGTGGAGTTATTCCGTGGCACGCGGCAAAGCGCCAGACCGGAGTCCGTGTTGGCCACAATGTACATCGTGTCGCACTCCATCACATAGGATTTCTCAAACCGTAGAACATTACCCTCTTCGGTGCTCAAACGTGAAGAAATGTTTTCGATACGACCCTTCCAACCGGTCTCCGCAATACAAAAAGCAGGGAATTCTCCCGAGTCAATCAAGCGGCGTTTTTCCTCGGGCCAGAATACACCGAGTACATAAGCAGGGACGTTATACGCCACCATCCGTGGAAAGACATCGCCGATCTCTCCGGTCTGACGCATGGTTTCCAGTAGATCGTCATAGAACGCTCGTTCCGATTTTTCCAGATCGTTCATCTCAATCGAACTCCTGCGCCGAATCGAATACCGTATTCCGAAGCCGGATAGCTCTTTTTGCTCACGTTGGTTGCCAACTCGAGGTTAAGTACAAATGCTTCTAAGGTAACAAATGCAATTCCAGGCCCTCTCAGCCAGAGGCCGGAGGCGCCACCAAATGTTCTGGAAAAGGGATCGCCTGAAACGCGAACGAAAGGTCGAAAAATCTCCCCCGGAAAATGGAAGGTTAAATCATACGATACCACTCGATGATATTCGTGTGTATACGGTTTTGCGAGAGGCCGCGGCTGCTTCAAGTAGTCCAGGTGGCGCATTTGCATGAGCGTCGGGAAAGAGCAGCATCGCAAGCAGGGTTGTGTCTCTTAAAAACGTTTGATAGCCTTGGACGTTTGATACCTGCCCTCGTTGCCAGGCAAAAGTCTTACCTATGCCAAACCAATCGAAAAGTAAGTATTCAAAAGCAAATCCGCCTTCCGTGAAGCGGCCCGGACGCTCCGGGAGACTATTCAAAGTAAGCAGCTGAATGTTTCGACGGTCTACCTGATTGATCTGCAAGAATGCCAGTTGCCTGAGGCGAAACGTCTCACGATCATTGATGCGCGAGACCAGCTCCCCCTGAAGACTTCCCCCAGCGACCGTGAAGGCCCCAAAGAACGCTCCCTGCTGGGCGTGGAGCGTCCGGCCGCTGAGGAGGCAAAGACAAATTAACAGCCAGGACCCGGGCCACCTGGCAATCCACCCCCGCAGCTTCGCGGAGGCAAGATGACTAACCCCGGCGCGCGCGCCGGCTCTTATCCTTCTTGTTCTTCTGGAAATCGATTTCTCTTCGATGGGTTTCACAAAGGCGGTATAGCTTTCCGTTAGTAGGGTTAACCTTCGAGACTTTTTTTCCGCAAAGAATGCATAATCCCATTTCACGGCGACGATTATAGAGTGCACGCACCCGCTGAGCACTGGTTTGTTTGTAGCGGCTAATTTGCACACGCCAACCGTCCAGCACATATACGCCCAGGGTGCGTTCTGGTTCCGTCTTTAGTTGTTGAACGACCTGAACAAGTTTTCGATGATCGACTTTCTTAATATCCATGTTTTCCTCTCGCTGACTAAGGACGCCATCATTGAAAGTCTGTCTGACGACTCAGATCTTCCTTTCGATCCTGGCGACCGTTGGCACCGTGCAAATCGCACGCTTCCTCAGGTTTACGGATGGCGGCAAAAAATTCGGTCATCGCAGGACAATTGGGACCCGCAATTTTTCCAGTTTCTTTGCAAATACGGACCCGTTCTGCGGCCGGGGCAAACACATAGCCACCGTTAGGTGCGAAACCGCTGCGCTGGGCAATGCGACCAAAGAGGGGGCCGGCAAGCCTGGCTCCCATCCCGCCGCTCATGGAGTAGCTCTGATTGTCATACCCCACCCAAACGGCGGCCGAAAGACCTGGAATTGCCCCGACAAACCACGCATCTCTATAGTCGTTAGTCGTGCCCGTTTTTCCCATCAGCACACCCGGATAAACGCCAGTGTTGGCGAATCGCGCAGAATCCCTCAGCATGCTCGACATCACTTCAGCCACATCCCCGGGAATCGCGCGTGATGAAACCTCGAGCCTGGTCCCAAACTCATCGCGATTTGCCCCATCGAATAGAACCTTGCCCTGGGCATCCTTGATCTTGAGAATCATGTAGGGGCGCCGAACGTTGCCGTTATCCGCGAACGCCCCAAAGGCAACCGCCATCTCCAGAGGTGACATTTCGAGCGAACCTATCGCTACGGTCTCATCCATGCGAAACCTTTGCCCGTAGACGTCTGAATCCTGGAAAAAGAACTTCTTGAATTGCTCTGACAGGCGAGGTAGACCCACTGCCCGACCGACGAGGATTGCGGGTACGTTTCTCGATTGCGCGAGAGCTTCGCGAGCGGCGATTTTGCCCTGGTATTCGCCGGTGATGTTCTCGGGGAGCCAGAATTCCTTCTTTCCCTCGCCTCCCTGAAAGACAAACACAGGAGAGTCGTCCAGCCGAGTTGCAGCGGTGATTTCCCCGGACTCTATTCCAGCCGAGTATATGATGGGCTTAATCGCGCTCCCTGTCTGCCTCCGCATCTTCAATGCACGGTTGATCTGGTTGTCGCGCCGGAAGCTACGCCCGCCCTGCATGAAAAGGACGGCTCCGGATCGCGGATCGACGCCGATAGCAGCTGCTTGAAGCACAGTATCAGACGTTCGATCCGACAGCTCAGAGGAAGGCATACCGAAAAGTACAGCACCCAGTCCGAGACGCATGTATTCGTCCGTGAGTGCGCGCTTCAAGGTATCATTCTGGGAAAGCGCCGGACCACCTTTTCGAATTGGTGGAAAATTTCTTTGGGCACCCATTAAGAATTCCGCCGTTACGGATGTTGCAGCAAGCTGTAACCCGGCGTCGATTGTAGTCTCAACAGTCAGACCAGCACCAAACTCACTCTGAGCTCCGAGTAGTTCGCGAATTTGTAGCCGAACATGCTCAGCTATGTAGGGGGCCGTATCTTCCCGGTTTCCGAATACTGTTTCACCCGGGCTGCGCGACGGATTTGAAAGCATCGCGTTCTTTTGGGTAGTATACATCTCCTCCGTTATGTTTGCCACCAACGGAAAGTTCTCGCGTTTCATTCGGCCAAACACAACATCCATCTTTTTCTCAAGCCGATCCGGATACCTGATCGGAGAAAACTGCTCCGGCGCGGAAGGAAGGCAAACAATCGCAAGCATTTGTGCAAAATTCAGTTCCCCCGGCCCCTTTAAAAAATAGAAACGAGCGGCGTTTTCGACTCCAACGGCACCGTGACCCAGATACACGTGGTTCATATAGGCTGTGAGGATTGCCTCCTTTGAAAGATGGCTTTCCAGATAAAATGCCAGCGAGGTTTCGCGCAGCTTCCGAAAGAGAGTCTTTTGCCGGGCCCTTAACAGAATGCGACCCAACTGTTGTGATATTGTCGATCCACCCTGTGAATAGCCAAAAGAAATGACGTTGTAGACTGCAGCACGAACAACCGAAGACCAATGAACGCCTCCGTGTTTGTAGAAAGCCTGATCTTCCGTGAAGATGAGCATACTCTTCAGATCCTCAGGAATCTCGTTTGCTTTCAGGTTGCCTGTTTTGTGCGAAAACAATTCCGCTATCAGCTTCCCATTTCTGTCGAGGATTCGGTTCGCTGTAACTGAATCGAGACCGGAAAGAAACGTGTCTCCACCTTCCGGTAAGAATACAGCCGGCATTAGCATCAGCAGTAGAAAAAGAATCACTGGAATGGCGCCTAACGCCAGGCCGATCATCATGAACCCTCTTGGGGAAATGTTGGAGATACGGTCCGCAACATTTCCAAAAGTCGAACGACTGCCCTTCTTGCTCGATCCAGGGCCCTTTAACCAGAATCCCGGGAAAGTCCAGCGCGCAGTTTTAACGCGTTTTTTTGCCGCCTTTTCGTCGTTATCAAAATCCAGCGTAGAAAAGCCGGACCGCGGGGAAGAATGAGGTACTGGCACTTCGGTCGTCGAAACCGGATCCCGATCGAGTGCGCCGGTGCGATTGTCAAAATAGTTTATATTGCCGCAATGTGGACAGGCGGCCTTGTGAATACGCCGGACCTTTACCTGGATGGTAACGCGGTAGCGGTTCTTGCACGCAGGGCAAGAATGGACGAACTTTCGCTGGTCATTGGAGACGGAGGAGTCGTGCAGCATTGTTGTAGTAGAGTTTTTTCAAAACTGAATCTGGTAAATGAACTCCGTATATCTTCCACACTCCTTTTCGGTTCCCACCGACCGGATAATAATCGAAATATTCGTCGGTCGTTTCAAGAAATCGCCAGTAGATCTTGATCTTCTTGTAGTCGGGCAAGCCGTCAGTGCCAAACAATAT
This sequence comes from Leptospirales bacterium, assembly GCA_016788865.1. Taxonomy (GTDB): domain Bacteria; phylum Spirochaetota; class Leptospiria; order Leptospirales; family Leptonemataceae; genus JAEUSB01. Next base: position 27,959 of record JAEUSB010000076.1, on the reverse strand, counting down.
TCTGTCCTGGTACTTTATTAGGAAATCGCGCGTCGCGAAAGGCTGTCTGCCCAATTCGTCGATTCGCTGGGCTATGTCCAGGTGGACATTGGGATTACCATCGAGAAGGGCTGCTGCTCTCTTTAGATCATGGGCCAATTCCCCAAAGTGGAGTGCAACGAAGGTTACGTCTTTGCGGCGTTTGAAAAGTCTGTCCCGCTGAGCAAGCACATCGTCGAGTGTGGGAACGTCGGGCGAATCAAATGACCATTCCGGACGCCGACCCAGCTCATCAAAACGTTCATTGAACTGATTGACGGGTCGAAAAAAAGCAGGCGGGTCCGCAGTATGAATCGCCACGAGCAGCTTGTACTTTGCGCAGACATCCCAGACCGGATCGAGCCTGGGGTCCTCCATAGAGAGGAGCTTTCCATCTTTCGTCTTCTCGATTAGACCAAAGTTCTTCCATAATTTTACACCGCGGACACCGGCCTTCGCTAACTCTTCAAGGTCACGCGCCATAGCCTGGCCAAAATCCTCAGACTGCCCGTCACGGAGATGCTTCCAATTGAAGCCAACAAAATGAATAACGTTTTCCTGTTTCGTCTTTTCAACCAGCTTCTGATAGTCTTTGAGAGTAGATGTGAATAGCGCCAGATCAACAAAGTAGCGAATGCGGCCTTTCTTAAGTTGCTCGGCCAGGTCCGCAGGTGGATCGCCAAAACGATCAGCAAAAAGGTGCCCGTGAAACTCAATCACGTCAAACCTGGGTTGAAGCGGCTCGTTCATGCTCACGGGAATTAGTTCTGCATGGGGTTGAAAAGTTGAGAGGTAGATATCCTCCGGCACGGCAGAGAATTTACTTCGTGCGGCACCAAAGAGGCTCAGAACGGATAGCTTAATTGTCTGCCTGACGGGGGCAAACGCCCAACAAAGCAGGAATACGTAAGAAACGCCAAAAATCCAGAAGAGGATTTTGCGTTTCACTTCAGCTCGCCCTCTGCCGCAATGATAGCTGACATAAAATCCTTGTATTGTTCGGGTTTGATGGCCACGCCTTTCTGAGTTGGCTTGTATTCCCCGCTATTCTTGTCCGTATACCAGACACGGACATTCAAGTATTTCTGGCCTTTATACTCCGAAACCTCGATCCGGATGATTTCGCCCCCACCCTTTTCAATGTCCTTTATAGTTGGCATGGTTTACTCCTTTTGGAATTGACCGTAGACTTTTCCATAGAACATTGGCTCCATGGCGCGCAGATGTCAATTATCCGGTAAGCAATCTGGCTTCGGAGCTCAAGTTTCTCACTCACATCGAGTGACCAAGCGGAAATTCAAGGTGAACCTTGTTTCTCGTAAGGTCTTCCTCGAGGACGAAAACCGCTGGGTAAAGCTGCGAATCTCTGCCCGTATGCTCCGCACTCTCAATAAGAAAGGGCCCAAAGCCATCATCAAGAAATATAAAATGGATCCGTCCGTCCTGAAGGCGGCAAAAGTAATTTCTAAACCTGCCCTTACCCAAAAAGCCACAACCGCGGCTTAATCCGGCTCTGCCTCTGCCGCCCGGGCACCCGATGGGTTCCGGAGCGGCCATCACTCCAAAATCAAGTTCCCTAATTGATTGGCCCTGCTAAGGGTTGTTTGATGCTTCTGAATTGGCTTGTTAACGCCTTTGGCGCGTTCGGAGGATTTCTGGCCGTCCTGCTGGGCCTGTTCGAATTCGTGCACAATGGCAATCGCTGGCTGTTCTCGGGCACTCTATTTCTGGTAGGTGTCATTCAAATTTCCCTGGGTTTGACGACAGCCGGCATCGAGGACTGTTCAGTCCTGTTCGCGCCCACAATCCTCCTGATCGGACCATTTGCGTATGGTTCAATCCTTGCGTTAGTCGAAGACGATTTTCGGTTCACGATCTGGCATCCCGGCTTGCTGTTGCCTGCCGCGACTGCAGCAGTGATCAATTTCTATTTTCCGGCGTGGGCGTTGGTCCCAATGATCCTTGCAGTCTGTGTTTCGCTGCTGTGCTCCATCATGCTCGCGCGGTTTCTCAGACACGTACGAGAGCGCCGTACGCAGATGCTGATCGCCATCTTCCTGTTGGATTTTGTCGCAATTGGATCACTGTTGTTCCTGGCCAATTGGATCGACCGGCGACTTTACACAGCCGCTCAAACCGGCATCACTCTGGTGATTTGCCTTTTGTATTTTGTTAAGGTTCGATTTCCGGAGACGGCAACTACCATCCGTAACCAGGTTGTACAGGCCAGGTACGCTCGAACGCGATTGAATGGTCTGGATAGAAAGGAGTTGCTTACTCGGCTTGAGCACTTGATGGGATCTGAACTGTACGCGCACGAAAATCTCACGCTTTCCGCTTTGGCGAGGCAGATGGAACTCACGCCGCATCAGCTTTCTGAGCTCATAAACCGGGAATTCCAAATGGGGTTCTTTTCTTTTGTCAATTCGTTCAGAATTAAGGCCGCGCGCGAACTCCTCGTGCGCACGGAAAAATCGGTCCTTGAGATCGCCTTTGAGGTGGGCTTCAACAACAAGTCATCGTTCAATGAGGCATTTCTGAAGTTCGCGGGCACCGCGCCCGTACAGTACAGGAAGGGCGGTCTGCCAACGGCAAAAATGGGTCAGGAATTATAACCTCCGTCGACTTCTCGGGTTCCCCTGTGTTAAGCTTGGTCAAAACACAGGAGAATAAGATGATTTCTAAACTCAAAGTACCTTACCTGTTCTTGAACCTTGCCATCTACGCCGGATTCGCCGCGGTCTTTCTGGCCACGCCCGTGCGCTTCGCAGATATGATTGGAATCCAATTGCAGAGCAGCGCCGCTCTGGCTGACTTCAGGGCCGTTTATGGGGGACTCTGTCTGGGCATTTCGCTGGTTTTGATTGCCGGGATTGCTAGCGGGGGATATCGCAGGGGTGCAATATTACTGGCAACTGCCTGCGGCGGTGGTCTGTTGCTTGGTCGACTGATCACCCTTCTCTTCGATGGGCCAGGCAATCTTTACATCTATGTAAGCATGGCCTCTGAAGTCTTCGCCCTGGGCGCGGGCCTCGTGTTGTTGCGCGCGGAAGAGTATGAAAAGGGGTAGGGCAAATAAAAAAGGCCGGGTGTTTTACCCGGCCTTCTCCAATCACGTGGATTGAAATTTCAATCTTAGCGACGGTTGTAGTCTCTCTTGGCTCCGCCATGAGATTCGCTGCTTCCACCTTGCCATACTGTGTAGTAAGGAGTCCAGCGGTCGTAATTGTAGTAGCAAGTGCTCAGCCACAGGAATCCGCAAGCATATGACTCAGTCATACGAGCGTTTCCACGTGTACAGGAAACACCAACGCCAGTTACACGGTTGACACTGCAAAGGCTGTGGTTAGCCAGAACGCCGTCATCCTTGCCTGGAAGAAGTGGGCTGGTTACGTTGAGGTAATCAGAACCTTCACCAGAAGTTGTGTAGTAGGTGCGTCCGCGCGCCTGACTGTGATTGAAACCGTTACGCGCACCGCCTGTGCTCACGGATTGATCCAGTTGACCGCCCAGAGTATCAAACCCCAGCCATGCCAGGTATGAAGTCGAGAAATCAGCCAGTTCTGATCCACCAGCTGCAGATGCCATCAGCTGAATGCGGCTAATGTTTGTGGTTGGATTGTTCAGACCGAAGTAAGCAGCGACAACCAGGCCACCTGTTGAGTGGGTGTAGATTTCGCAAGTGTTGCCAGTGCCGCAGAAAACGCGAAGCGCATCATTCAATTGCTTTTGAGCACCGCAGTTGTTCCAGCTATAAGCTCCGCCGCTTTGAGTTCCGTCAAAGCCAACATAACGAACATTTGAGAGACCTGTTACAGTTCCGCCCCAATAGTTGTTATAGTCAGTTGTTCCGCTTGCTGTGCTTGTGAGCGCCTGGCAATGGTTTGAGCCAGAACGTCCGTGTACAAAAAGTCTGTAGGTAGCAGCCGAGAGATCTCCGGCCAACAAACCCACGAATGCTAACAGTGCTAATTTACGCATTGTTATTCCCCCTACGTGGTTTTTAGTCTATGGTGCAGTGTGCAAAAGTTTCCAAAAAGAAGCAAGCCTTTTTCCAGGAAAAAGGAAGGAACTCAGGCCAGTCGTTTATGGGCCGAGAAGACTGCCATCTTCTCATCTTCCTTAATCTCTATGTCCATCTCGTCAAAGAGCTTCACCATAACCATCATCCCGCGCATGAGTGTGGTGGTGCTTGTGTATTTACCGGCCTCGATATCCTTTTCGAGGCGCACTTCACTGAGCCGATTGGTTATCCGTATATGAAAAGTTCCGTCTTCGATGAAATAAAGAATGGAAATTGGACTGTGGTCGCTATATTTCACTGCGTTTTCCATGGCTTCCGTCGTCGCGATGCTGACATCCATGACAAAGTCTTCGCTGGCGCCATGAAACCGGAGGAACGTTTCTAGTCTGGACCGGACCATCTGGATAGGCGAATCTCGAAGGTTGCCAGAAACCTGATATTCCTGACGCTTCGGGATCTCAACCAATCCGGAATGCATAAACTCACCCTCAATATCCGGATGCATTTTGAAGACACCCTGCCCCAGGAGCGTCTGGAGCATGGGAGCAGCATCGGATACCGGTTGGCCCGTGACGAAAGAAGCCCAGGCGGCAAAATCCCTCGCTGTCCCCTGGCAGCCTTCGCGCCCGAGCTTCACAATTATTTGCTCCAGTGAGTTCGCCACGATGATATGGGGACCAATGGAAGGAATCGTTTAGAACGCAAGCAAAAAGGCGACGCGCAATCCCATCGGGTTTCCGTGAACGGCATCGCTCCGGGATTTTAAAGGATTGACATTCACCTGGCAGGCTAGCACCCGATGTGGGTGGGATTGGTAAAGATCTCTATCTTCCAGAAATCCATCCCTGAACCCCTGGGACCCTCTGCTTTTAAGAAGCTCTCTGGACTTAAATCAGACTTTCTGGTTCTGCCGGAATACCTGTTCGCAGATGCAACCGTGCGAGATCACGCAAACGGAATTGAAAAGAGTAAGACCACCGTCGACTGGTTGCTCAAACTGAGCGATCTTTACAAAGGAATCATTATTGGTGGGTCCGTCCTCCTGCAGGAAGACGGAAAACTGTTCAATGCTACCCCCGTAATCTACAACTCACAGGTAGTAGACTATTATAGAAAACGCAACCTGACGGAGAATGAGAAGAAGGTATTCGCAGCGGGGACAGAGCCGGGCATCTTCATTCTCGGAGGATTTCGCTTTGGGGTCTTGATCTGCGCTGATGTTTTGCAACCGGCACAGCTTGACGAGCTTGCCGCTATGGGTGTGCAGCTGGTCTTTACCGTAATGAACTCTCCCTTTCGCGAAGAATCAGTGGAAGAAAAGCGAGCCCGCGATGAAAACCTTTTTTGTGCGCCTGCTGCTAAACACAATATGGTTATTGCAAAATGCTGCGGGACGGGGACTACATTCGGCAAAAAAATTCAGGGGCGATCGCTCGTTGTGACGCCAAATGGAATTAGTTGGCGAGTGGCCCTGGGCGAAGAAGATAAAGAGATAGTTAAGACAGTGATTGTTCAAGCACCTTCTGCCTGAATCAAAGTGGCAAAGAGCAGCGAAACGCTATACGACTGATAGCCGGGCATGTCTGTATGCAGCCTCTCCTTGAATGCAAACAGTGCGTCCAATTTTGACCGATTCGCTTCCGGTGACTGAGCCAGCTCGTGGATCCACGCAAGCGTTGCGAGTTCCCAAATTCGCTTCCCGTCGACAAATTCGCCCCCTGGTTCCGCGACTTTATCTGCGGCTTTATCAGCGACTTTCTCCTGCTCGTTCAGCCATTTTTCGAGTTCAATTAAGTCCAATCTGCTTTGGATCCCCTTTACCCGGTTTCGCAAGTCGTTGAAAAGGGCCGAGTTGATGATGCCCTGATTCTCCAGACTGCCACCCAACAGGTCAAGGGTGGAGGGATCGCCTGCATAGATTTCGCTAATAGAATCACGAGACAGGAGTTGGAATGGAATGATCACGCCACGGCTGAGGATGGTCGGCTTTAGCAATTGCAAATCAGAAACCAGAAAGATGAAACGTGTATGCGCCGGTGGTTCCTCCAGAGTCTTCAGTAACGCTGTTTCCGCCTCATCCTGAATGGCCGATGCATCCGGAAAAAGGACAAAGCGCGTATCCGCTTCATGGGGTCTGTAGGACAACCTGCTTGAGATCAGCCACCTGATAGTAAAATCCTCTGGTTTCTTTCTGTCTCCGATTTTCACTCTATCGGATGGAAATCGGATATAGTCGGGATGATCCCCTTTTAACATCTTCCTGCACGCAATACACTGTCCGCACGCAGAGCGCGTATCGCAGAACAAAACTCTGACAAAGGCCTCGGCAGCCGAATACTTGCCGGTACCTTCAGGTCCGGCGAAGATGAGTAGTGGTGGGACGGGTCGTGTTAGGTATTGGCCCAATATCTGGAGTGCCCGGGGTTGCCCTCTAAGTTCCGTAAAATGATTCAACGTAAGTCAAAAAGCCCGGCCGCTTGGCCGGGCGCCACTCTTCCTGCCCCTATTTTTGTACGATGTTTCTATAAAATAGGGAAACTGTTGTAAACCTGTTTTTTAAGCAGCTCGCATATTTTTTCGTCTAAAGTCCTTTTTCTTCCCCTTTTCTATTGACTTAAATCCAGAAAAATGTTTTTAAAGGCCACCATGCGAATTGCTATCACTGCCCTACTCACAATGGCACTGTTCGTCGGCTGCAAATCCGGCGATGAAGGGCCAACAGACGTCAGCCCTCTTGTCTCTCTACTGAACCTGAATTATGTCGAAGCCTATGCCTGGAATGGTGCGCTGACAAGTCGGGAGTGCTCGGCGGATAACGTTGTCAATCAGGTGATCAGCTGCGAAACGTATCAAGCACTTGAACAGGACACCGTCGCAACAGTGCCGAATAACGCGACAATCATCTTCCAGCATACGGCTAACAATGTCTTGCATGCAAACATGACCCTGGTAATCCCAAACTACAATCTGCTGCCCACAAACCTTTACCAGGTGACCGCGAACGTAGTTACAGAGCAAGGCTATGATACCGGATCAGGGAACGTCAATACTATGCGACTTGGTTCACAGCTGTCCTCGCTTTCTAGCAACACAACAAGAGCAGAATTGATTGATTTCTCTGCCACAAATGATCCCGCAAACCTGCCTGGAACCTTGAAGCTACGCTTGAGCGACTCTGCGCAGCCTAACGCTGGTTCCCTGGTTGTTACGTATGGCTTTAATCTGGTAAAAATGTACTGAGGATGATGATGAAAAAGACGTTACTCGCTATTGTTATTCTAATTCTAACGGTATCCTCGGTTTTTGCTCAGCCAAAAGACGCTGACAAGCAAAACGATACCCCAGCACCAACTACGGCCCCTAAGCTTGAGGGACTGAAGTTTACCGGTCTGCCGCTCATCAGCTTTAGCACGGATGATGGAATCGGTAAAGGGGTTCGCGTGTACGCAACCTATTATGAGGAAGGATACGCACCCTTCAAGTTCCAGGCCTACGGACAGTATTACAAAACCACATTCGGCTATGAGTATCATGAAGGCTCACTGGATATGCTGAACTTCCTGGGGCTTGGCCTCCGCCTCCGCCTGAATGCCGGACTTGAAAGGACATTGAATGCCCAGTGGTATGGCTATGGAAACTACCACGATCTCAGACGCATCAAGAAGATCAAGAGCGGGGAAATCCCAATCAATGAAAACACTCCGCCGGCTAACCAGCGAGATTACTACCAGTATGATGATGACATCACGCTAAACACACTGGCGCTTACCAGCCCATCTACAGCCGGCCTGCGCGCATTTAACCCTTCACGCAGAATCCTGCGTGAAAGCCAGAACAAGTATTTCTACTACGATAGGATCAAGCCTTTTGCAAACCTATCTACCGAGAACTTCATTGGTGAGACTAACTTCAAATGGTTCGTTGGATTCCGTGGCCAGAGCTACAAGATTCAATCCTATCAGAATGACAAAGAAAACGGGAACACCGTCCCGAATATCAAGACCCTGATTGATAACGAACAACCTTTCGGCTACGATGCCACAGAAAAGCGCAGATTCGTAAACGGGCTCCGTGGAGCCCTGGCTTACGACTCACGTCCTCGTCAGCGGGAGAGCAACCCAAATGGCGGTATCTTTACCGACATCCATGTCGAAGGGGTGGGTAAAGGAACAGGAAGTCACTATTCCTACACCAGAACCACTGCCACGTTCCGCCAGTACATCGACGTTGCACCGTCGTTTTTCAATTCTTACGATCGTGAACTCGTGTTTGCATATCGCCTGCTCGGACAGAAGACACATGGAAATGTGCCGTTCTTCGAGGCTGGCCGGATTTACACAATGCGTGAGAACGCAGAGGGTCTGGGCGGAAACGGTGGTGTCCGCGGCTACTCAGCCAATCAATTCGTAGACCGCGTTATGACAATAGCCAACGCTGAGGTTCGCCTGACCACATTCAAGATTGGGGCGCTCGGTGGCATGGATTTTGTCATACTCGGTTACCATGATGAAGGGCGCGTAGCTCCTACAGTAAAAGAGATCGATGGCAAAGGTTGGCACAAGGCTAATGGCGGTGGGATTCGCATTGTTTGGCAGCGTAATACAGTCATTAACATTAGCTACGGCCGCTCTCAGTACGGCTCAAACGGTAACTTCTCCTTCAACCATTTGTTCTAGAACTACATTTGCGGGCTCCGGCCCGCAAAAAATTGAACTTTCCAGCAGGGGATGCGATCTCAGTTAATGAACGTATGAATCGACTGAGCAGCATCCTTGTCGCCTCCCTGATCCTTCCTCTCGCACTTTATGCGCAAAGCCCTCGGGGTATTGAGATTGTTCAGAAGGCCAATGGCGTTTATATATACAGTTACGCTGAAACGATCGATCCAATCGATCCAAGGAAGGATTTTCAATCTGTGCGGCAGGTAACGGATCCCGAAGTGATCGCGAGATTGAAGAAAATTCTCAAGGACAACTCGAACTATGATCCTCAGTTCAAGGCACGATGTCTACCCGTCTGGGATGCAGGGATTGAGTTTCGCGCAGAACAGGAAAGTAGACTGTATCTGTTCTCGTTTAGATGCAATACAATCAAATCTGTCGAAGAGAACATGTTCAAGGACTTCACGCCGCAGCGCGGAGAGTTATACCCTTTGCTTCGTTTCGAAATAAACGACCGCACATCTCTGGCACTGCCGAGGTAGGTTATGCGAGCACTCGTTCTCTGCTCGCTCCTATTCGCATTCACGCAGGCCTCTGCGGAGAAGCAGCCCGTGGTCGCTATCTTGCCCTTTCAGAACAAGGATGCGGCGCTGGGCGAAGAGATGGCTGCACGCATCTCAACCGATATCGTAAACCGTCAGGCATTTCCCGTTGCAGAACGAAACCAGCTCAAGAAGGCGCTTGAGGAACTGGCGCGAAGCCAGACTGGCCTGTTCAATGAAGCTCAGGCTCCCCAGCTAGGTAAAATGGTGGGAGCGGATTACTTGATCGTAGGTGAAATATTGCCATCCACCGATAAATCGTTGAAAGCTACCATGCGCGTACTTCGTGCAGAAACAGGCGTGGTTATTGGTGCCTCCGTAAACTCCGGTGACTCAGAGTCTCTAGCCCGCGAATTCAGCGCCAATGCAATTAAGACAATCTCCATTCATTCCATGTTGGACAATCCGGACAGTCCCTACACCGTGTTGCTACAATTGAACAAAGGGAAAAATCCCCAGTACAAACTCGGAGAGAAGTTGCAGCTCAAATTCAAGGTATTGAAGCATGACGCCTATGCCGCCAGCCGCGTCTTCGTATCCATTTACGCAATCGGCGGAGACGGGACCATGACTTTGATTTATCCAAATCGCTTTTCAGGAAATGAAGGCGTGATGGTAGACAAAGAGTATTCGTTCCCAGGGGAAAAGGACGACTTTGAGTGGAAGCTGGTCCCACCCGCCGGGGCAGAAACAATTCAGGCAATCGTCTCAAGTAAGCCTGTGCGATTGCAAAATGAGCGCTCCAGTGCATCCTTCCCCACCCTGCCGGCCAAGGAAAGCGAGGCTCTGTACCGGGGGATTCAAACGGAGCTGAAGGAGGAAAAGCGCGGAGATTGGGCCGCTGAGCGCGTCACGTATATCCTCAAAGAATAGCACGATAAACGACTGCTAGCCCCTTTAGATTAGAGGAGTCGCGCCCCGATAAAGTAGGGGAATGTCCCTCTTAACACTGGATCTCCAGATTCCAAAGAGCGAGTCGCTGAATATTCCGCAGCTCCTCAATGGTTCGGCAGGCGAAGTTCTGTCCTGGAACCTACTGTACTCAGATCCACAGTCTGCTTACTATCGCATCGAGCTGTTCCAGACCAAGTCCAGTCCGGACGAGCTTGAGACCAAGATTCTTAGCGGCTGCCCGCAGGCGCGTGTCAAGATCAAGGACGAATCAGCCGCCGCAGCTGATCCATTGCTGCAGGTAACGCCGGCGCGAGCCCTGGACTTCCGCAAGGCATTCCACAGAACATCCCCTGAATTTATCGAAAGCACCGCTCAGACTGCCATCCGGGAAAGAAAGGACCTCCGCAAGCTTGCCATGATCCGCGACCGGGTTCTATTTCTTTCGGATGGAGCTGCGTTGAGTCTCAGGCAACGAGCAGCCATAGCCCTTGAGCGCGATGCCTACCTCGCGTGCAAGTTTGGTGATCTACAGGCCGTACCCATGCTTCTTGAAGCCCGAAACGATGAGGAGTTCTTAAAGTCTGTCCTCTGCCTGGCGCAAAACGCCTTCGTCATTCGACTTTCGATGCTGGCAAAAAACCAGGCCGTTCAATTGGCCGAACGAATAGCAGAACAACTACCTATTCCATTGCTTCACGCAGAATACATTGAAACCTCTGCAATCATCGCTGCGATTGCGGCCAATGCGTTTAGTTTTCACAAAGTGGATCTAACCGGAAAAACAATCGCAATCATTGGATTGGGGCCGGCCTCTCTGGGCTTAATGCAAATTCTGAAACGTATGGGAGCATCCAAGCTCTACGGCGTCGACGCCGAGTATTCTCAAGCGACACGGTTTGAGCGCGAGGGCGGAATTGCGACTTCGATTGACTTTGCAATTGAAAGGTCAGATGCACTGATCGTCACACCAGGTACACCCGTCTTGCTTGATGGCCGAAAGCTGACTCCGGGTCAGATTGTCCTTTCGTTTACACCCGGAACGGTTGAAATAGGTGGACTCACTCCCGAAGCAACAGAGCGAATCCATTTCTGTCAGGAGCCGCATCCAATTTACGCGAGCCCAGGCATCCTGCGTGGCATTCATGAATTTGGAATTGAATCGGTTTCAATAGAAATGGCTTTCAGGGCAGCTCAAGTTCTGGTGGAACGCTGCGGCGATAACCGATTCCTGCCCATTCCGTCAGAATCCTTGATACAGGCCCAGGCCGATTCACTCAAGGGATTCGGACGTTAGTCGCGACTGAAAGTGCAAGAGAGAGACTAGGATACCCACTTAATCGAGCAACCCATGCTGGGTATTGCTTTTTCTGAAGCGCGGCCTTCCCCAAGACCAGCAAGTATATGTAACTCTAGACTCCGCTCTTTGACCAATTCCGGCTTTTGCCAGTTGTCCGTAATTCGTCCGTGATAGAAAAGCTTGCCTTCTTTGAAGAGGTACGGGTCAGGCGTGCAAGTTGCGCCGTACGCGCGTGCCACATCTTGCGTTTCATCAAACAGATAAGGAAATGAAATACCATTCTTTTCCGCGAAGGGTTTCATCTTCTCAAACGAGTCGTCGGGATAGTTTGGGTTGTTATTGGGATTTATCGCAACCGTCTGATAGCCTTTGGAGGCATACTTGTTCTGAAGCTCCACAAGAATTGGCCACGATGCAATGGCGTACGGACAATGGTTGCAGGTAAACACCACCAGGAGTAAATTGCTGTTAAAATCCACGGATGAAACCGGCTTTCCTGAAATATCCTTCAGCTTGAAAGGGATAAGCGCGGTGCCGGGTGCGAGAAGTTGCGATTCAACGAGTGCCATTGTGTCAAATGGCACCTGAAGCATCAGAAGGACAATCAGAACACGAGGCGTGAAAATACGGCTTCAACGTCAGGCTTTGGGGCCCTCGCAAAGAATTCCAGGGCCAGTTCGGTCCGGTCCGTAAAAAACCCATCGACTCCAAACTGGTTCAAAAGCCAGAGTTGCCACGTCGAATTGATGGTATAAATATGAACCAGTCGCCCCGCTCGGTGAGCTGGCCCCGTATACCAGGACCAACCCAGATACCCCACTGGCCCTAGATGGGCATCCATCTGAACGGCCTCAGAGACGACACCGTTCCAACCCTGCTTCTTTTCCATCTCCTGGTCCACCAGGAGCACTCGTGGCACGTCCGGGGCCAATTCGCGTAGCTTCTTGACGCTTGCGGCCTCGAACGATTGAAAAATGACGCGTGACTTACCGCAGCCGGCGGTGGCAATCTTCTTCGCTGTCGAATCACCGGGAAGGATATCGCCGACACATTTGCGCGAGCTCAGCCAGCCCTTGCGCTTGAGAAGATTTACAAGATCGGCTTCAACTCCTGGAAATCTTTCCGGAGATTTGGTCTCCAGATAAAGCCCAGGTGATTGGCTTCCAGACTCTGCAATCTGAATGAGTTCTTCCACAGTCACGACGCGCAAACCTTTGAATCGATCACGCGCCCGGTCCTTGTTCTTCTCGTTAAACCAGGTACCGAAATCAAGTTGTGAAAGTTCCGCCAGTGTGAAGGTCTCGATTGTATTTTTCTCGCGACCAGGGAAGACCCGCGCAACATCACTGGTTCTTTCAAGGGTGTCATCGTGGACTAGAACGAGTACGCCGTCACGAGTTCTCTGCACGTCGCCTTCAAGATAATCCGCTCCCAATTCACGGGCTAGCAGGTACGCAGCTCGCGTTTCTTCCGGCGCCAGATAGGACGCACCTCGATGCGCAACGATAGCCGGCCTTGGAATTTCCATTGAATCTGCAATTGGCTTGCCTGCAGCAGGTGGACTCTGTGTCCGCGAGAATATAAAAAATCCCAGAACCAGAATCTCGGGAATCAAAGTAAAGATTAGTATGAGCCGGACCTTGCGCAGATTCATGATCGAGTTACGCAAACTAGAAGAATCTGTCTTTAATTTTTTGCCTCAAGCCTCAACAACGTAAACAATTCCGCTCTGCATGCCAAGGCCAGCCTGTGCATGCGTCAGCGCCAACTTTGCACCGGGGATTTGACATCCACCCGCTCGACCGGTGACCTGTAGGTGCGCCTCCATAATCCGCGCAAGGCCGGACGCATAGAGAATTGTACCGCACTGTGCGCCACCTGAAGGATTTACCGGAATTCTACCATTTTTCCCGGTTTCACCCGAACGAATCATTTCCGCGATTGGTTGCTTTGAAATCTTTAATGTTTCGCAGAGCATCAATTCCTGGTGTGCGTAGAAATCATAGATTTCGAGCAGATTCATATCTTCGATAGTTCGACCGGCCATCTGCAACGCTTTGCCGGCTGCGATCTCTACGTGTTTGAGACCTGAGAGATCTCTATATGTTGGATAATAGGCGTCGCCAGAAAGACCTACGCCAGTGATCCAACTGGCCTGAATCTTTTTTTCTTTGACATATTCCTCCGTTGCCAGAAGGAGCACCACGCATCCATCACCCACGCGTCCGGCAGTAAGTTCAGTTATTGGGGTAGCGATGGGCGCGGCAGAAAGGATTTGCTCAACAGAATATTGCCCGGCTTCCCCGGCCATAGTGCGTTCCACGTTGCTTAGCCCGTTGGATCGATTCTTACGAGCGACTTCCGCAAAATCTGCTTCCGTCAATCCAGTGCGTCGCATGAAATAGTTTGCCTGGAGCCCGGCAATACTGTGCGAATCAGCGCCAACTGGCCTCAGGTAAAACGGATCCGCGGACATGCCGCTGAATGCAGACAATCCGCACTGACTACCTTTGGAAAAGGCCACGACCATTGCAGTTTTGAATTTTCCGGAAAGCAGCCTGGCCATTGCATAGTGCACAGCCCATGCTCCATCGCGTTCTACTTTGGATTCATCTTTGAGAAACGAGCCGGCCGGCTCTACAGTGTAGACGTGGTTGATTGCAATACCATCAAGAATATCGTCGCCCGCCTGGACAATCGTGTCGACTTCTTCGATAGTAATACTGCTGTCGCGAAGTGCCTTCTTAACCGTTACAAAAACCAAATCCTCAACGGATTGATCCAGATTCTCTGGCTCTATCTGAATGGCATGACCAATGATTCCAACGCGCATTTTTCAAGTGCGCCAGCGCCGTCCGACATGTCAATTGGAACTGTCTGTAGGTTGTCGGGTTTAGCCGGATCCCAAAGGTTAGTCGCTCAGAATACGAGCTCAACGCCCACCCTGTAGCCCCGGAACCGATCCTCTGATTTGCTGAGCCCGGACTTAAAGAGAATATCCGGATAGAAAGTGCTGAAGCGATCCGCAAGCAGCGTGGCCAGTTGGACAGGCATATACGTTGCAGTGACTTGCGAAACATGCACGCTGACTCGCTCTTCCTTGTAACCGGCAAACAATCGGGCCAGTCCCAGGCGCGGTGAGTAGATGGTAGTCTCGTAGCGATTGATCTTCAGCTGAGCTCCACCTTTTTCAGTTAAACGAATTGGGAATTGATCTATCACACTCCCAGGGTTGGGGTTAAATACAAACAGCCAGGCTTTCTGCTCCAGCTTGCCCTTTTGCCAGGCTTGCCCGTAGAGACCCCTCACCTCAAAGCCGTTCTCGCGGACGTAGCGCAAATCCACACCCGCTTCAAGGCCATGTGCTATGATCGTTCCTCTCAAACCGGGGAAGTACTGTGGCTGAACGCCATTTCCTTTTGAAACCAGGTCTGCAAGTTCGATGCGAGACTGGATTCGCGACCCGGAGTAACCCCCGTATACGTACGGACGCAGCGGGAATCTTACTGGCAGCGGATGAAACGCAAAGCGAAGATCTGCTGAATCTCGCAATTGGGCAATGTTTCCCGTACCCAGAGCTGTCTCATATGTGCTGCTGCCTCCCGTTGGACCCTGACCTGCATCCTGGATACTTGAACGACCATGTAGCTGTGTTCCATCGAGTAGAACGTACCAGCGACGTCCCTGGTACCCGAGCGAATAAGTAAAGCCGTTGTAGTTTCGTTCGCGGACTCCATAGGGAGAGATTGGATAGCCAAACGGGCTGAATAAACTGAATCTCTGATTTGTATAGTAGCCAAACGTTCCCGACTTATAGCTATTCTTTGATCCGGCAGCGCTCAAGATAAGACCGGTGCGCTCAATCGAAGGCTCAACCGGCGTTGCAGGAGTGTTCTTTGTTTCTTCGCGTTGTTTCCGGGCCTCCTCCTGTCGCTTGAGTTCTTCCAGCCGTTTTGTTTCCTGTTGGCGCTTCAAATCTTCGGCGCGTTTTGCGTCTTCATTTTTCTTCTCGTCTGCGCGCCGCTTCTCTTCCTGGCGCTTCCGTTCGTCCTCGAGCCGTTTGCGTTCTTCCTCTGCACGCTTTCGTTCCGCCTCAACGCGCCGCTTTTCTTCTTCATCAAACCGGGCATCGTCATAGGTGATCCGACGGATGGCGGCCTTCTGGATCACCTGACGCCCCTGCGCCGTTTCAATGGTCACCGAAGTCCTGTCCTGATTTGAGATCCTGCCCCGGATAACCCCGCCGTTATGAAGCAGGATAGTCTCCGCCTGGAGCGCTGATGAAGCCATGAGGAAAAATGTGGCAAGGGAGACGATTCGGCGCATCTTCATTTAGACGAACCAAAGCTCGATCGGTGGGAAAATCCACTCCTATTTCCCTATCAGGATAAGGGAACCCGGATAATCCTTTGACTTTGGTCGCAGTGTATTATGTCTGCCCCCGAAGGACATAATATGGCGAAGAAAAGCGGTTTTCTCTCTAAATCCAAAAAAGATAAAGGTAAAAAGCAGGCTGGTAAGCCCACCCGTAAGGCAGCCGGATCGACCAGGAAGAAGGTCAGTCCGCCGCCCAAAAAAGTAGCTGGTAAGAAGCCAGTGCGGGGTACGGGGCCAGCAAAATCAAAGCAGCCTGCGAAGACCCGGCCTCCAAAGCGCGCTCCTCAGCGGGGGAAGCCGGCGAATAAACAGAGAAGGTTAACCAGGATGGATGAGAATCCGCAGATTGTTCGCACGGACATAACGTCCGCACTCCAGAAAGGCCTCCGAGTCGTACCTGTCGAAATCGACAACCAAATGAAAGAGGCGTACCTCGATTACTCAATGAGCGTAATCGTTGGCCGCGCACTTCCGGATGCGCGCGACGGCCTCAAGCCCGTTCACAGGCGCGTCCTCTATGCAATGCACGATCGAGCCTGGAGGCATGATCGTCCTTACGTTAAATGCGCCAAGATTGTCGGGGAAGTCATTGGTAACTTTCATCCGCACGGTGATGCCCCCGTGTATGAAACTCTCGTTCGTATGGCGCAAGATTTTTCCATGCGCGCTCCACTCATTGACGGTCAGGGCAACTTTGGATCGATCGACGGCGACAATCCGGCTGCTTACCGTTATACGGAAGCGCGTCTCTCCAAAATTGCTTCTGAACTTCTAAGCGACATTGATAAGAACACGGTTGATTTCAGACCTAACTTTGATGACACCAAACAAGAACCACGTGTATTGCCTGCTGCATATCCAAACCTCCTCGTCAACGGATCAACGGGAATTGCGGTTGGAATGGCAACCAACATTCCTCCGCATAACCTCGGTGAGGTGATTGAAGCAACACTCGCACTGATTGCGAAGCCTACGATCTCTCTCGAGGAACTCGCAAAACACATTCCAGCTCCGGACTTTCCTACTGGCGGCATCATCATTGGTGGCGAAGGACTCAAGTCTGCATATTTGACTGGCCGCGGGTCTTTTAGAATCCGCGCTCGTGTTGAGATTGAAACAGACAAGAAGGGACGCGACAAGATCGTCGTAACTGAAATTCCATACGCCGTTAACAAGAAAACCCTCCTTGAGAAAATTGGAGACCTGGTTAACAACAAGGACATAGAAGGGATTTCAGATATCCTGGATCTATCGGATCGTCATGGAATTCGAGTCGAGATTGTTCTCCGCAAGGATGTCAATGCTCAGGTAATTCTCAATCAACTCTACAAGCAAACGCAACTCCAGGTCAGCTATGGCGTGAACATGCTCGCACTGGTAGAAGGGAACCCCCGCGTTCTAAACATCAAGCAACTGCTGGAAGTTTACGTTGCGCATAGAAAAGAGATCATTGTTCGCAGAACCAAGCACGATCTGGAAGCGGCTGAGAAGCGCGCCCACATCTTGGAAGGTTTGAAGATCGCTCTTGATTTCATTGATGAAGTGATCAAGATCATTCGTTCTTCAGCGCAGGTTGAAGAAGCTCGCGAGCGTTTGATGAAACGATTCAAGCTCACAGAAATCCAGGCTAACGCGATCCTGGATATGCGACTCCAGAAACTTACTTCTCTGGAATCCAAGAAGATTCTTGAAGAACTCGCTGAGCTTCAAAAGCAAATAAAAGATCTCAAGGATCTACTCAAGAGCGATGATCGTCAGTACAAACTGATGTCTTCTGAACTTGGCGAAGTCAAGAAAGCTTATCCAAGCAAGCGCAAAACCGAGGTGGATCACAGCTCTGTTGAAACTACAAACTTCGACGTGCGCGATTTGATCCCAGACGAGCAAGTTGTTATCAGCATTACGGAAGACGGATTTATCAAACGCACGTCGCTTGATACATTCAGGCGCCAGCGTCGTGGCGGAAAGGGTGTCAAAGGAGCCAACCTCAAGAATGAGGATACGGTTCGCCTGGTAAACACAGCTTCAACGCATGATACGCTGCTCTGCTTCAGCAATCGCGGGAAGATCTTTGGCGTAAAGGCGCATGAGATTCCGGAGGCTGGTCGAGAAGGGCGCGGGAAATCACTGAAAGCAATCCTGAGCCTGGCTGCGGAAGAAAAGATCACGGCCATCACGAGCGCCAGGGAATTCACCGATCAGCAGGCAATCGTCATGATCAGCCGCGAGGGAATTCTGAAAAAGTCAGATCTGAGTGTCTTTGCTTCCGTGAAGAAAGGCGGCATCATTGCCATCAATCTGCGCAAAGAGGATGAGCTCATAACAGTTCGTCTCGTTGGTCCAAAAGACGATATCGTCATTGGAACCAAAGAGGGAAGTGCGCTCCGAACAAATCTGGCGAAGATGCGCAGCCAGGGCCGCAACGCTTCGGGTATAATTGGCATGCGCCTTGAGAAGGGAGATCAGATTGTAGGAATGGACGTTGTTCAAAAAGACACGGCACTTATGGTGATCTCCGAAAGAGGCTATGGTAAGCGTCTGGCGTTCAACCAGCTCCCGGCTAAGGGACGGGGCGGCAAGGGCATGACGTATATCAAGATTACGGAGAAGAACGGCTCCGCAATTACCATTGCCTCAGTTAAGGAAGAAGACGATATCATCGTTGTTGCACAGAGCGGAATGGTGATTCGCCTGAGCGCGAAGGAAATTCCGCTGCTTGGAAGACCAACGGTTGGTGTTCGCGTTGTTGATATCAAAGACGGGGATCGCGTGCGCGATGTAGCCGTCTTGAGCGACGACGAACCAGTAAGTTGATCCTGCGGCCCACGCGCGAATCCTTGACCGGAGGCGCGCGGCGGGCCTGCCCCTCGCTCGCCGTTGCGACGCTCGGGCCGTTCGTATCAAACTCACTGCACGGCACGCCGAACGCCTTCCGGATGAATCGCACTTGCCCTTGTCTCTAACTGGCTTTGAAGCTCTGTACCGCGAAACGCCACCCTTTCGCGCGATGCGAAGGTTGATTTTTTTTCTTTACATTATTTAATATTTTATTACTTTTCGGTTTGAGCTATGGCGGACCTTCTTCAAGAATCCGTTCTCGTTTTAAACGCGAGCATGATTGCTGTGGACACTTGCACGGTCAGACGGGCGATTCTGGATATCCTGCGAAACATAGCCATCCCGGTTAAAGAAACACCAGAATTGGTCCGCTCCGAGCACCTGGCTTTGCCGGTGCCTCGCATTATCGCACAGAGGAACTGTTACAAGATTCCGCGATATGATCAAAAAACATCTAAGATCAATATTATCTATCGCGACGATCAAACCTGCGCCTATTGTGGCAATCGCTTCGCCGTAAGCGAACTCACAGTGGATCATGTTATCCCGCGTTCGCGCTGGAAGAAGACCATGGGAGACCATCCACCGTATGATTTTAACTCCTGGTGGAATCTTGTCACAGCATGCAGGCGCTGCAACTCGCTGAAGGCTAATCGACTTTTACAAGAGATTGGTTGGAAACTCCGTAAGAAGCCAGAGAAACCCCGTCAGACGGGCCTAATCATCGCCCGCAATCGCGCAGAAGATTTGGGATGGCTGGAATACTGCAGCGTGAACGTTCAATTGATTGAAGCTGTTTGAGCGGAATGATTTCTCGACTCAAGCTTGAGAGCTCTTCCTTCCAAAATCAGTCCCCGCCCGAGAGCTCGATCGCGATCAACTCCTCTGGCAATGACATGCTCTGATCAAATTGAACACCCAGGAGCAAATGCGGCATGTTGCGTATTTGACCCGCAGTATTCCACGCGAGTCTGCCATTGAAAGTGAATTCTCGCGTTAACCGGCGACTTTTCATGGATCCAGTTACCTCCTTCCCGATCAGCTCTGATGGAAGGGGTGCTGCACCCGGAATAATCGCGCCTAGCCCATCCTCAGAAATGTTGCCCAGGTAACCCACAAGATCAAAGGTTCCGACCTTGATCGACAATTCGAAATCGATATAGTCGGTCGGTGATAATCTGGGTCTGCTCCTTTCACTATGCATTCTGACTCGCTGCCTTCTTTTCCTTTCTGTGGTTCCAGTATATCTTGCCTGCGATCACAAGAATAACCCCGACAATCAAAAAGATGACTCCGTGCTCGACGCTTTTAATTGCGCCGACTATGTATTCAACTTCGTGGCCAAAGGCGTATACGAGATAGATGATGGTGGGAACGCTAATGAGGGCAGCAAACCCATCATAGAAAAGAAACACTCTGAACGGAAGGTGAAGCGTTCCCGCGGTGAAGAATACCGGTGTCCTGAGGCCCGGCATGAATCTGGCTGCAAAAACAATCTTGTTTCCGTGCTTGTGAAACTGTTCTCGAACCGCATTCAGTCTTTCAGGGGAAAGAATGCGTGCAAAAAAGGCCTTCTTGGTCAGAGCAAGACCAAACTTGCTGCCTAGAAAGAAAATAGTTCCGTCTCCAATCATGACACCTGCAAATGCAACCACGACCATGACATGTACATCTGCCTTACCGAAGTAGGCGAGCATGCCGCCGGTAAAGAGCATAACGTCCTCTGGCAGAGGAAGGCCAAACCCGCAAAGCAGCAGGACTGAGAATACAACAATATAGGGAACTGGCCCAGAAACGTTCTGAACCAACCCCAGGATAAAATTGAGAAGATCCAACTCAGGCGATCGTTATGTCTTTCGACAAATATACGTCTTGAATCGATTGCAGTAAATCGATACCTTCTTTGAACGGACGCTGGAATGCCTTCCGACCGGAAATGAGTCCCATCCCGCCTGCTCTCTTGTTGACAACCGCTGTCTGGATTGCTTCCGCAAGATCTGAAGCACCTTTGGATTCACCGCCTGAATTGATCAGACCGGCACGACCCATGTAGCAATTCAGGACCTGGTATCTGGTGAGGTCGATGGGATGGTCTGTGCTCAGGTCGGAATAAACTTTTGGATGCGTCTTTCCGTGCTTGGTCGCGTTATAACCACCGTTGTTGGTAGGCAGCTTTTGCTTGATGATGTCCGCCTGGATAGTAACACCTAGATGATTTCCCTGAGAACTAAGATCCGCAGAAGTATGATAGTCAACGCCTTCCACCTTGAAAGCATTGTTGCGCAGATAGCACCAGAGTACGGTGGCCATCCCCAATTCATGCGCGTAGGCAAATGCTTCTGAAACTTCGACGATCTGACGACGACTCTCATCCGACCCAAAGTAAATGGTGGCACCAACCGCAACAGCACCCATATTCCATGCTTCCTTAATAGTGCCGAACATGACCTGGTCGTATTTGTTAGGATAGCTCAGGAATTCGTTGTGATTGATTTTCACAAGAAACGGAATTCTGTGCGCGTACTTGCGCGACACCATACCCAGCACACCGAACGTACTGCAGACAGCATTGCAGCCGCCTTCCAGGGCCAGCTTCACGATGTTTTCAGGATCAAAGTACATCGGGTTGGGAGCAAATGATGCGCCACCGCTGTGTTCTACACCTTGATCTACGGGAAGGATGGACACGTACCCGCTGCCGCCCAATCTACCATGGCCAAAAATCTGCTGCAGCGAGCGAAGTACTTGAGGATGGCGGTCTGAATGGGTCCAGATTCGATCGACAAAATCTGGCCCCGGCAGATGAATTAAGTCTTTTGATACTTTTGCCGTGTGCTTCAGGTACTTATCTGCATCGCCCCCAAGCAATTCTCTGATTTTTGCTGCGTCCATCCCTTGTCTCCTTTACTTCATCCAAGATTTTCAAATTTACTAGTGTCGGCTAACTGCGGCTTCAATCCCATCGCAATCAATTCTCAGTCGGGTTCAGCAGGCCTTCGGCCGTGATCCCTTCATTCTCTTTCTTTGAGTAGATCATAACGTCCATCTCATCCGGCACTTCTTCCACTCTTGACTCTGCGATTTCCACTTGCGATTTGTAGACTTTGATAAACATTTCGCCGGCGTCAAACAACGTATGCGTTTCTTTAATCCTGTTTCCGGTTTCTGTTGTCCGGATGGGAAGTGTCTTCTGCAAAACGGGCGTTGTGAGCTTGAATATCTTCACGGCGTTCTTATCATACTCGCCAACTCTTTCAGGGCTGTTACGAATCTGTATCTGGACAATATTCAATTTGTTGTTCTGAAAGTAGAATGTAAGCTGGTATGGACTTTCATCGGGTGCAGGCAACCCCTCACTTTCCTTCTCGGGTCCAACAGTGGCCCGCAAATACTCCGCCGTCTTGTCGATGTCCCAGCCTTCTTTCTTGAGTTGTGACTCGATGCTTCCCCGGTCCTGTCCCCATAGCAGCAGTGTAACCGGCGGCTTGTCAGTATCCGGGCGACCTTTCTTGCACGCCAGGGGCACTAGAGCCAACAGTATAATGAATGGAAGCGACGTTCTCACAACTCAGGTTTGTGATTCATGAATGCGGCACAATAAAAAAACGCACACTCCGGAAGTGACCTTTTTTCCATAAAAGGGCCTCCGGAAAGTGCAAAAACAATTGCCACGGCTACTAATGTGACATAATTCTACAAAATTCCTATGAGATACGAAACCCTCCGAGGTTCCAGCATTGCCCGCCTGATGTCGGAAATGCGCGAAAAGCATGGCGCCACTGCCGTGCTGTTGAAACAACGTGAAGTCAAAGAGGGCGGAGTGCTTGGCACTGGCCTCTTTTCGCGGAAAGTTTATGAAATACATTACATGGTCCCCGAAGCGGCGCACGAAATGGCCCAACCTGCGGGTTCAAGAGAAAAGAAGAAGGTCCGCTTACCCGAATTCGAGCGGGTAAATCGCCAGGAACTCCTCCGCAAGCTCGGGGAGCAAATGACAAAGCAACCCACGGAAATTCCGGAAGTGGCAGCGCAGCCCCTTCCCGAACAACCGACTCCGCCGGCATCTCCAGCAAAATCCCAGGCCCAGCAACAGATAGCCCAGTCACAAGAGAAGCCATCGCATCACATTACGCGTCTTCGAGAACGCCTGATTGAATCTCGTTTCAGCGCTAATTTTGCCGATGCCATTGTTGAGCATCTCGATCGCAACCTTTCAAAGAACGATCGAAACCATCTGCAAAAGGTGGAAGAAAAGACCCTGGAACGATTGGCAGAAATCATCCACACTGTACCTGACATTGCACCGGCTCGTGGCGAGTGTAAGGCAGTCATGCTCATGGGTCCAACAGGGATGGGGAAAACTACCAGCATTGCCAAACTGGCCGCTCGCTACTTCTTCTACGAAAAGCGCGAAGTTTCGCTCTACAGCCTGGACCGATATCGCCTGGCCGCGACGCAACAGCTAAAGATGTATGCGGATGTAATGAAACTCCCCTTCCACGCCCCCTTGAATGCTCAGGAGTTCAGAAAACTGACTGAGAAAGACCCGGCCGAGCTGATCCTGGTAGATACATCGGGAATCGGATACCGGGACGGTAAGCGGCTGGCAGAACTCAAGGAGTTGGCGGAAGCTTGCTCCGTTCGACTCGAGAAGCATCTGGTTCTGTCTGCCAATACCGATGGAACGACCCTGGAGCATATCTTTGAAGCCTATGAAACCATAGGGTTCGATAAAATCCTTTTGACCAAACTTGACGAAAGTGAATTTATAGGTAGTTTTGTTGAGTATGCCGATAAGATCAACAGACCATTTTCGTTCTGTACGAATGGTCAGGACGTTCCTGCGGATCTCGTTGGCCCACAACCGGATGATCTTGCGAGGATGATACTGAGGAAAGACGCCGCGTCAAAAGGTTGATTATGGATCAGTTGGACCAGGCCACGAATTTGCGCAAGATTGCGCGGCAAATGGACCGCGGGGCGGCTGTACTCGAACGAGGATCCGGGGAGCAGGAAATGCAGGAAGCTACGGCAGTAACCCCGCAAAAAACGAAAATTATTTCAATTACATCCGGGAAGGGTGGCGTAGGTAAAACCACTGTCTCCGTCAACCTGGCAATCAGTCTGGCCCGGGCCGGGAAGAAAGTACTCCTGTTTGATGGAGATCTCGGTCTTGCGAATATCAACGTCTTGCTCGGAATTATACCAGAACACAACATCTATGAAGTGCTCAAAGGCCGTAAGAAACTCAGCGAGATCATTATACAAACCTCTTATGGAATCGATATCATCGCTGGTGCCAACGGGATCTCGCAACTGGCCAATCTGAACGAGCAGCAACGTGAAAACTTCCTGGATGGCCTCCAGGAAATCGGCGGCTATGATATTCTGGTTGTGGATACCGGGGCCGGCGTTGGTGCAAACGTCATCGGGCTTGTACTTCCTGCGGATGATATACTGGTCGTCACAACTCCGGAACCCACGGCGATTACGGACGCCTACGGTATGATCAAGAGCGTGGTTTCGCACGGCCCAAATGGCAAGATCAAACTCATTGTTAATCGAGTCCCGGATGCCGGAGAAGCCAAGCTCGTTGCCGACAGGCTAATTAGTATTTCAAACCAATTTCTGAAGGCCAGAATAGAGAATCTTGGCTTTATCTTTGAAGAAGCTGCTGTGCAAAAAAGTATCCGCAGCCAGCGGCCTTATGTAGTACTTTATCCAAATGCAAAGAGTAGTGCCTGCATTAAGCATATTGCAGCCAGACTCGTCAATGCACCGCTTGAGGAAGACGCCGCTGGCATCTATGGCTTCTTTCAGAAGATCTTCAATTTTCGCGGCAAAGATGAATGATGCCCTGAACCAATGGGCTTACTTATAAAATTCGCAGCTGGTTTCGCAATCGCCGGACTCATTATTTCCCTGGCCTTTGGCTTCATTGGAGGGAATCGACCCACCAACATCATTGTAACGGCCCTGGTCTGTACCCTCCTTTCGGCGGCCATTGGGGCAGGTGTTTGCAAGTTCCTGGAACAGCGCGTCCCGGAACTTTTCGCCATCCTCGACTCACAGGCCCCCATGCGCTCAGAAACGCTGAACGAGTCATACCAGGACGACCAGATTGATTCCATCTCTGTACCGGATGGAGAAGTCACAGCGGACGACACAATCCCTTCCGTCGGGGGGCATGCAACGACCGGCACAGTGGCTGCTCCCGCAGCCAACGCAAGCTCCAGCGGGAACCCGACCGTGTTTGGCGATCACGTTGTCGTGAACAAAGTCAAGATCAAGAATGAGCCCAAACTGATGGCTGCAGCGATCCGGACTCTCCTGGCCAAGGATGACAAATGAAAAGCGTGTTTTGCTTGCTACTCTGCAAAACTAGCGCCATGGTGACGTATTATGTCCAGACTCTGGGATAAGTACAAAGATTCAGACGAAACCGAGCTCTGGCGCCGTTATCGCAGAGAGGCTATTCGCGAAGTTCGCGACTTCCTGGCAGAGAAATATGCTCCTCTAGTCAAATATGTGGCAGGTAAGGTTGCAATTGGCATGCCACAGAATGTGGAGTTTGACGATCTTGTGAGCTATGGGTCGTTTGGCCTCCTGGACGCAATTGAGAAGTTTGATCCGGATCGCGACATCAAATTCAAGACGTATGCTATGACCCGGATTCGCGGGGCCATCTTTGATGAACTACGGAGTATCGACTGGATTCCGCGTTCAATCAGACAGAAGGCTCGCCAGGTTGAAGAAACCATCGCGATGCTTGAGAACAAGCTGGGGCATACCGTTGAAGATGAAGACATTGCGAAGGAACTCGGCATTTCTGTTGATGAGCTTCAATCGCTCCTGACAAAAATCTCTGGAACCAGTATTGTTTCACTGAATGACATCTGGTATCTCGGGGACGACAACGATGAAGTTTCTTTCATGGAAACACTTGAATCCCCGGCAAATCTGAATCCTGATTCGCTGATTGAAAGAGAAGAAATCAAGAGCGTGATCGTGGAAGCGATTCGTCATCTGCCGGACAAGGAAAAGAAAGTAATTGTTCTTTACTATTATGAGGACCTGACCTTGAAAGAAATTGGAGAGGTTCTCGAGGTAACGGAAAGCAGGATTTCTCAATTGCATACCAAGGCGATTATGCGTCTTCGTGGCAAACTCATGCGCATGAAGAATGCCCTGAAGAAATAACCTTCGGACCACTGGTCAGACACCTCTTTTCGCGTAACACCTTCAATGCCGTAGACCGCATTCATTATGCGTGTCCGCCCCCGCCGTGGCCGGGCACACTCTGCCCACCCCCTGAGTGTGGGTGGTTTTTGGAGGAGGGAACCAGAGATCCGCGCTTAAAGGAAACCACCGGGTGAAGCGCCACGCGGGCCTTAGCACACAGGCCACAATCGTCAAGCGGAGTGTGTCTCACTTGCATTGTATGGTATAATTGGGGGAAAATTGGGTGCCCTGGGGCAGAATTTGTCGGTTGGTCCGGACCGGGACTTGAACTTTTTTTCCCGTGGAGGGTTAAGGTACCACCTACCATTTCCGATTGGCATAACAGGGACAGGAAGTCCCAGGAGATAGCACATGGAAGCTGTAAGCATAGTCGGGCATTCAGTGCCCATGCCACGCGAAACCGTGGCGCGACCCGCAGAAACAGAGCCAGGGAAGGCAACCGGAACTCTCAAGGCAGATCACGACGTGGTCAGCACGCCTGAGAATAACAGAAAAATCCAATCCGCCGTACAGGCCCTGAACTTGTTTCATGAGGACCGCAATCACACAAGATTTCAATTCAAGGTTCACCCGGAGTATGGCACCCTCCAGGTATCTCTCTTGAATTACCTGACAGGAGAAGTCATGCAGGAAGTTCCTTCCAGCAAGCTTCTTGAATTTTCAGCGAGAATGCGTGAAATGTCGGGTTTGTTGCTCGAGAAAGAGGCCTGATTCAGGCCTCAGATTTCTCTGATCGATTTTCAATAAGCCCTATCGCGCAATGCGATAGGCAAAGTTTCCGGAAAAACCCAGCCTGAAGCGGCTGGATCATCCATTACTTACTGTAGAATTCGACGATCTTCTGAACGTTGATGCGTGTTACCGGGATATCGTGTGCGTTTGAAACTCCGAGGAATTTCCCTGAAACACCGTCTGACTGGATTTCAAGATACGGAGTAGGTGTGCTTGCTGAAGTCCTGGTTTCCTGACCCATTTTGATCCGGTCGAGGCCTTTGGACTCTTCCGCCAAGCCAATGATTTGCCCTGGAGTTACTAGGTAGCTTGGGATATCTACACGCTCGCCATCGACGGTAACATGACCGTGGCGGATCAACTGGCGCGCGTCAAAAACCGTTCTTGCCAGGCCCAAACGATACACAAGGGTCATCAGGCGGCTTTCCAGAAGAATCAAGAAATTGTCTGATTTGTTGCCCTTCATGCGAGACGCACGAGTAAACGTTGTATAGAATTGCTTTTCCATGAGACCGTATGTAAGTCTCAACTTCTGCTTTTCAAGGAGTTGCTCTCCAAATGGAGATTTCTTCTTTTTCCGGCCATCTGAATGATGGCCCGGGGGCGTTGGCCTCTTTACAGAAGGGCATTTTGGGCTGCCGTACAGACAGTAACCCACCGTTCTGCATGTTTTGTGTCTGGGTTTGCGAATCGTTGCCAAAGAAAAAACTCCGAGCTAGCATGGAAATTTTAGGTGGGTACCGTGTAAACAGAAAATGGGGTCTTTTTTCGGAGTAAGGCATACATTCAAACATTTGGCTCGATGCGAGGCAGATCCCTATTGTCCCGAAATCAAAGCCTGGAACGCGAGGCGCCTGGATTCCGTTTGGGAGAACCTCTCCGATGGGGAACAAAGCCAGGCGACAATTCCTTTCTGGGCCATCGTTTGGCCCGGGGCTCGAGCCCTGGCTCGCTATATCCTTGACCATCCTGAAGAATTTGAGGGTAAGCGAGTGCTCGATGCAGCCTGCGGCAGTGGTTTTGCCTCCATTGCGGCGGCCATTGTCGGATCGTCGGTCCTGGCTATTGACATGGATCCCCTGGCAACGGAAGCGGCAGCGTTGACGGCTGCCCTAAACCGGGTGAATTTTCCAATAGAGACAGGAGACGCATTCCGCGAGAGCATCCTGAACCGCTTTTGCCCGGACGTAATCATATGTGGCGATGTCTTCTACGAGCCCGCTCTCGCCGAAGCCGCAACTCGCTTTCTCGAGAATTCAGCCAGGCACGGAATC
>JAEUSB010000053.1 GCA_016788865.1 Leptospirales bacterium | reverse complement strand
ATTGTTCACAATGGGAACATGATTTCACAGATCGACTATGCGACGTATATAAAGGTGTACGGTGCGCCGGGTTTGCTCGACTATGAATGGACGTTTGGCCAACGTTATCTGACGCAGTTCCAGCTCCAGGAACCGGACTGGCTGACGGAACGCCAGGACGATACTGCTTCCCCGCTTGAGAAGAGACAGCGTCTGGAAAAGAAGCTGGCAACTTACAAGCCCTGGGCGCCGCCGCTGCTGCGGGCAGGTGAAATTCAGGCCGGTTGGATCCTGTTCCCTCAGCTTGAAGTGAACCAGGATTATCGCCTGGAATACCGGCCGGGCAATGCGCAGACCGGTCGACGACTGACGATTCCGGCTCTACCATTTCGAATTCAAATGGATCGCAGGCAGGCTGAGATATTTCCAATGGACTCAGACGAAGACAAGGACGCAGCAAATCTGTTTCGATCGGATAGAGAGACAATCAATCGCGCTAACGAAGAATTCATGATCATGCACAAACAGTTATTGAAGCATGATCCCGTGCTACCAAGGAAAGTGTCTAAACCCTGACAGCGAATGAATCCCTAACGGACTGCAATCTGAACCGGCAGGGCAATAAAAAAGCCCGACCAATTGGCCAGGCTTTTGCGAGATGATTCGTTGCTCTTGACCCTTAGAGAATTCCGGAGTTATCCACAATTCCCATAAGTTCTTTTACGGCCGCTGCAGACTTATCCAGTGCTGCTTTTTCATCAGGGCTGAGTTTGATTTCTATGATTTTCTCAATCCCTTTTTCTCCGAGGACGCAGGGAACGCCCATGAAGATTCCGCTGTGACCATATTCGCCTTCGCAAAGGACCGCGCATGGGAACACTCGTTTCTGGTCGCGCAGAATGGATTCAGCCATTGCAATCGCAGAAGCGGCAGGTGCGTAGAACGCAGAACCCGTTTTCAGGAGATTTACGATCTCCCCGCCGCCGTCGCGTGTGCGCTTCACCATAGCTTCAATACGATCCGCGCTAAGGCCGGGATACTCGGTTAGAGGAATGCCGGCGATTGTCGAATAACGTGGAAGTGGAACCATAGTATCCCCGTGGCCGCCGAGCACGAATGCTGTGATGTCCTCTACAGAAACGCCCGTTTCCATTGAAATAAATGTGCGGAAACGCGCCGAATCGAGGACCCCCGCCATACCAATGACACGGTTCTTTGGGAACCCTGTAACCTTTTTCATCACATGAACCATTGCGTCGAGTGGATTGGTGATCACGATCACGTATGCATTGGGCGCATGTTGCTTGATCCCTTCTGCAACGGACTTTACAATCTTGGTGTTTGTGTTTACGAGATCATCGCGGCTCATACCGGGTTTGCGCGGCAGGCCTGCGGTTACGATTACAACGTCCGCTCCTGCAATGTCAGCGTACGAATTGGTGCCGGTCAGGGTCGAATTGCAGCCCTCTACAGGCGTGGACTGGTGAAGATCCAGGGCTTTCCCCTGTGGAACCCCTTCGACAACATCAAACAATACGACATCGCCCAGTTCTTTCTGAGCAGCCAGAAGGGCCAGATTTCCGCCGATCTGTCCGGCTCCAATCATGGCCAATTTTTTTCGTGACATAGATTCCTTCCTGATTAAACTCAAACGTTGAGTAGTAAATTGGGTGCCGAATGAAATCGGCCGTTCGGAGAAGAATCAAAATCATGCAGTCAGAGATCAAACAAAATATTTCCAGCCCCAGATCGGCCAACAATCCCGCCTTTTCGCGCGTTTACCTTGGCGGTGAGAAGAATCTAAACCTGCGCGTGCCATTCCTTCGTGTGGAGCAGTCCCCCACTAAAGATCATGGCAAGATCTGCGACAATCCAGCCATTCTCACCTACGACACATCCGGTGCCTGGGGCGACAAACAACCCGATATCCGAAAGGGACACCCGGCCCCCAGGCTGGAATGGATCCTGGATCGCAATGATACCGTGGAGTGCTCACGTACAGCGCGTCCTGCCTCCAAAGCAGTTCCGATCTTTGAAAATGCCAGACCCTGTCGCGTTGCCGCTCCCGGGAAAAATGTAAGTCAGCTCCACTATGCCCGGAAAGGGATCATTACACCTGAAATGGAATTCATTGCAATCCGTGAAAACCTGAAACGCGCACTGATCCGTGCCAACGGAAATCATCCGGACCTGGCTGATCTTTTAAAACAACATAAGGGCAACAGCCATGGAGCATCCCTTCAAGAGGAAATTTCTCCCGAATTCGTGCGCGATGAGGTGGCGCGCGGTCGTGCAATCATTCCTGCGAACATCAATCATCCGGAACTCGAACCAATGATCATTGGTCGGAATTTCCACGTCAAAATCAACGCGAACATAGGCACGAGCGCCGTTGCATCGAGCATAGAAGAAGAAGTAGAGAAAATGGTCTGGTCGATTCAATGCGGTGCAGACACGGTTATGGATTTGTCCACTGGCGACAATATTCATGAGACACGTGAATGGATCATCCGGAACTCTCCAGTCCCTATCGGAACCGTTCCCATCTACGAGGCGTTGGAGCGGGTTGGTGGTGTTGCAGAAGATTTGTCCTGGGAAGTGTACCGCGATACTCTGCTTGCCCAGGCCGAACAGGGCGTGGACTATTTTACAATTCATGCGGGTGTTCTCTTACGTTATGTGCCATTGACAGCAAAGCGCGTCACCGGAATTGTAAGTCGGGGTGGATCGATTCTGGCCTCCTGGTGTCTGGCGCATCACAAAGAGAATTTCCTCTATACGCATTTTGAAGAGATCTGCGAAATCATGAAAGCTTACGATATAAGCTTTTCTCTGGGCGACGGGCTCAGACCAGGTTCCATTGCAGACGCAAACGACGACGCCCAGTTTGCAGAACTACGCACGCTCGGCGAACTCACACACACAGCCTGGAAACACGATGTGCAGGTAATGATTGAGGGACCCGGTCACGTGCCCATGCACTTAATTAAGGAAAATATGGAGTTGCAGCTCGAGCATTGTAAAGAAGCCCCGTTTTACACCCTCGGACCGCTGACTACAGACATTGCACCCGGATACGATCATATTACCAGTGCCATTGGAGCTGCAATGATTGGCTGGTATGGCTGCGCAATGCTCTGTTACGTGACTCCCAAGGAACACCTGGGGTTACCTAACAAGAAGGACGTGCGCGACGGTGTGATCGCCTATCGTATTGCCGCGCATGCGGCTGATCTTGCAAAAGGCCACCCGGGTGCACAGATCCGCGACAATGCACTGTCCAAGGCTAGATTTGAATTTAGATGGAAGGATCAATTCAACCTGTCCCTCGATCCGGAGACCGCGCAGGATTTTCACGATGAAACATTGCCCAAAGAAGGGGCTAAGACGGCACATTTCTGCAGCATGTGTGGACCAAAGTTCTGTTCCATGAAAATCACCGAGGATGTGCGACGTTATGCCCGGGAACATGGTATGGAAGAAACCGTTGCGGTTACAGCCGGGATGGAAGAGAAATCAAAGGAATTCAAAGAAGCTGGCGGGCTCTACACCTGAAGAGGTGCTTTGAGCCATGAAGCGGTCCTGCCCGGCTTCTCGATGCTTTTTTGCCACCTACAATCGGTACACCGAAACCAAATTTTAGCCTTGCACGATTCCTGGATGGATGCTTTACCAGGTCATGCTTCCAATCCTCGACATCGTCCAAGATATCCTTCAAAACAAGGGACCGGAGACGCAAATCCAGGAGCGCCTGGACTCCGTTTTTCAGGCACAGCAAGAGAACCGATATACGATCAGTAAGACAACAGCATCGGAACGCATTGCAAAGCTAAAGAAAATACTGCACTGGGTCGACGCGCATCGGACAGACATTCACAAGGCGCTTCGTGAGGATTTCAATAAGCCAGAGGCAGAAACAGACCTTTCGGAGATCCTCGTTGTAACAGGAGAAATCAAGCATGCCATCAAGCATCTCCGTCATTGGATGAAGCCACGTCGCGTACCCGGTTCACTGACTTTTCTCACAACATCCAGCTACATACAGTTTGAGCCAAGGGGTGTGGTACTGATTATTGCGCCCTGGAATTTCCCGTTTAATCTCACAATGGGCCCCGTTGTCTCAGCAATTGCTGCAGGCAATTGCATGATCGTAAAGCCATCAGAGTTGACTCCCGCTACCTCTGCACTCATGGGCAGACTTTTCCGGGAACTCTTTCCTGAGAACGAAATCGCAATGTTTGAAGGCGACAAGGACGTGGCCACCATGCTCCTGGAGAAGCCGTTTGATCACATCTTCTTCACTGGCAGTCCGGCCGTGGGCCGGATCGTTCAACAGGCAGCGGCCAAACACCTGAGCACAGTCACCCTGGAACTCGGGGGCAAGTCGCCTGTTATCGTCGACAAATCCGCAAGTATGGATGATGCGGTTGCGAAAATTTCCTGGGGGAAATTCATGAACAACGGCCAGGCTTGCATTGCGCCTGATTACGCTCTGGTTCATAAAGACCGTTATGCGGAATTTGTGGAGAAGATGTCAAAGACCGTAAAGAAATACTACGGACAATCACCCGAAGAACGTAAGTCGAGTGATCACTATGCACGCATCATTACAGAGCGACACCACGGCAGACTCAAAGGTCTGGTTGATAAAGCGATTGAACAGGGAGCAAAGCTGGTTCTTGGGGGCACCGCTGATGCCTCAGAGAAATACCTTGCACCAACGCTTTTGACGGATGTTCCAAACCATTCACCTATCATGAAAGAAGAAATCTTTGGACCAGTTCTGCCAATCCTTGCAGTTGATTCGATGGACCAGGCAATTGGCATAGTACAGAAAATGGAAAAACCACTGGCACTGTACATGTTTAGCAATACGGAGAGAAATATCCAGAAGGTTCTGAATGGCACCACAGCAGGCGGGACCTGCATCAACGATACCATGATTCATTTCCTGCATCCCAATCTACCCTTTGGCGGGGTGAACTTCAGTGGTTCCGGCAACTCGCATGGCTTCTACGGATTCCGAGCCTTTTCACACGAGCGTTCCGTCCTCCGGCATCACCGTCTGGCACCAATGAAAATGATGTATCCGCCCTACACTCCCTTCGTGCGGAAAATCATCAATCTGGTCGTCAGATATCTCTGAATCCAGAGACAATTCGCTTGCAGTCTTTTTTTAATTTTGTGCCCTGGACTTTATGAAGCAAACTCTGAAGGCCCTTCACAATGCCGTTGCTGGTTCGTCTCTCCACCAGGTCACAAATCCGGATTCAATTGAACTGGAGGGTGTCCAGTCTCTCCAGGCTGCCAGCGCCAAAGACGTATCCTTTGTAACAGGCAAGCCTGGCCTTGCCGATGCAAAGGCCAGTAAGGCCGCCGTCATACTGATTCCAGCAGAACTTGTGGCTGGATTTGAAAAACCGGCTCTCATTGTGCCCAATGTTGAACTGGCGCTTATTGCAGCCCTCAATCTAATCTATCCGCCACGCAAGCCACAAGGAAAACGCGGCAATTGCGTTGTGGCTGGCTCTGCCAGGATTGGCGAGGGCACTGAAATCGGAAATTTTGTTTCCATCGGTGAGAACGCAGTGATTGGAAAGAACTGTATTATTGGAGACAATGTGTCCATTGGAGACAACGTTCAGATCGGCGACGATGCACGAATTGGCCCGGGATGTGTGTTTCACGCGGATGTGAAAGTGGGTGCGCGATTTGTGGTATTTGGGAATTCCACTTTTGGCGCGGATGGATTTCGATTCACCCTGGCCGGGGGCATACACCACAAGACACCGCATATTGGAGGTCTGGCCATTGGCGACGATGTTGAGATGGGCGCAAATTGCACCGTTGACAGAGGAACATTCGAAGACACGACAATTGGAAGCGGCACTAAATTCGATAACCAGGTTCATGTAGGACACAATTGTCATATTGGCAAGAACGTGATTATTGCGGGCCAGAGCGGCGTAGCCGGCAGTACAACAATAGGCGACAATACAATGATTGGAGGAGCCTGTGCTATCTCAGATCATGTAACGCTGGCCCCGGGAACAATGGTAGCCGGTGGAACGTGCATTCGCAACACTCCGGACGGTGCGGGTGTGTTTGCGGGTTGGGATGGCCTCCTCTTTGCCGATTTCCAGCGTCTTCGCATCAACTTGAAAAACCTGGTCAACTTCCAGAAGTGGACCAAGCGCGTCGAGAGTCTCGAAAAGCATGCTGGCATTGAAGTGAAGAAATAGAAATCTAAATTCCAGGCAGACTATCGCAGAGCTGCCCGTCCCTGCGGCAGCAGGCAAGCGATTTCTCAAGTGCAGAGCGGTACTGCTGAAGCATTGCAATCTTCCGGTCCAGCTCCCCAAGCTTCTCCTGCGCCAGGCCCTCGTAGTCTGCGCAGGTCCTCCGCCCTTTTCCAACCAGATCTAAGATTTCCTTCACCTCGCGGAGGCTGAACCCGGTGGCACGCGCATTCTCCACAAACCGCAGACGGTCAACATCATCGTGCCCGTAGACCCGATAGTTATTGGCCAGCCGCTTCGATCTGAGGATACCTTCCTTCTCGTAGAAGCGGAGAGTATCGCGCGAAAGACCCGTCCGCGTTGAAAGTTGGCCTATAAAAATTCCGCTATTTTCAAACATTTTCCCGCCCTGGCTATTGACCCTGGAGTATACTCCAGGCCTTATACTGGACTCAATAAAACACATGGAGATTGTATGACTGCGACAAATTTTCTGACGGAACCTGTCGTTTGCGATATGGGAGTCTTCGCAAAAGAGGAACGTGCCAACCACATAGCTACGGCGGCCCGCCTATTTTCCCACTGCATTTCCCTTCGCGAAGTAAAGGAAGGATTCGAAATTGAATTTGATCCTTCGATTGAAGAAAGTGAAATCAAAACCTGGTCTCAGAATGAAAGCCGCTGCTGTAAATTCGCTGACTACCGTTTGACCAGGGAGGGTGGCAGCAGAAAACTCCTGGTTCGCACAAGCGATGATGGCCGCCCCTACTTGAGGCAGGCCTACCAATGGATGCTCGGCGGTAAGATGGTATCCCCACCCTCGATCAAAGCTACAAAGGTCAAATTTGGAGGAGCAATTGCCGCAATCCTGTGTGCGGCGTGTCTACTGCCGCTTGCAGGCGGATTCCTTGTCAGCCGCGGCATAGTCGGTTCGTTCTGGAACCCCGGCGAATTGGTCTGGGCTGGCATCGGGCTAACGTTAGTCGGGATATGGAGCGGGATCTCTTACTTGAGAAAGAGGAAGAAGGTCAGCGACGCCTGTGCCTGCTAGACTTGAAACTGAATTTCGCGAATCGCATAGCAAATCCGCTATGCGATTTTGTCCTGGATGGCGCGACGAACCTGACGAAGCAATGTGAGTGAGCTCTCAAGCACTCGTAAGTTCACGTCCAGGGGAAGTTTGAGAAAGAACCGACGCTCTCTGCTACTCATTCCAGTGGCTTTTCTTGCACCGGAGCCCGTCAGAGCATAGAAGACGGAAGTTGCGTGCACCGGATTTGCCTTCTTTTCAACCAGACGACGCTTGAGCAGAATATCCATTATCTGCTGGATGCGCTGCCTGGTTGCGCCACGCGATCTCGCCAGCATGGGCACGGTCTGTGGACCAAGCACAAATAGATCAAAAAACACAGCCAGCTCATTCTCTGACATTCCCTCATCACCGTAGATCTCTTTTTCCATCTGCTTGATGGAAATTGACAATCGCAGTACTTCATCGGCAAGGTTGACGAGCGCCCAGGCCCTTTCCTTAGTCTTTTTTACTGACAATCTATTTGTCATAATGACAATTTATTTGTCATACGTTTTCTGTCATTTTATTTTTTTGGGTTTGACGATTGTAAAAATCCTGGCTTCGCTCCAGTCATGACCACACAGAACTCAAATCGCATTCAAATCGGAAACATAAAGGTTCACTTTCGGGAACAGGGAAAAGGTGAGCCAGTGCTACTCCTTCACGGATGGCCCACTTCCTCATTTCTCTGGCGCAACATCATGCCGATTATTGCAACCAACCACCGAGTGATTGCACCGGATCTACCGGGGTTTGGTGAAAGCGACAAACCAACAGATATCCGATACAGCTTTGAATTTTTCTCAACTGTTCTCGATGGGCTTGTGGCTCAACTGGGCTTGAACCGATTCACTCTCGTGTTACACGACCTTGGCGGCCCGATTGGACTCTACTGGGCGCTCAAGAACGTTACGAGAATCAAGAAACTGGTATTGTTAAACACAATCGTCTATCCCAGCTTTTCAGAGGCAGCCATAGACTTTGTGCGTCAGTGCAGTACGCCGGGATTGCGTGAAAAGCTGACCAGTGCGGAAGGACTTCGCGATGCAGTTCTGTTAGGTGTTTCGCAGCCGGCTGCCGCAACCGAGGAAGTAATCAGCGGTGTGCAGGCTCCGTTTGCTACACTCGACGATCGGCTCGCACTTGCGTTTGCTGGATCGCAGCTCAATCCTCGTGGGTTTGTCACAATTGCGCGAGGGCTCGGCTCGTTCACAATGCCAGTGCGAATCATTTACGGTGAAGATGATCGAGTGCTTCCTGAGGTGGCGGATACGATGCGACGCGTGCAACGGGATTTGCCGCATGCAATTGTCACGTCGCTCCCTGGCGTCGGACACTTCTTGCAGGAAGAAGATCCCGTTCTGTTGGGAAATCTGATTCGGGAATTTGTAGGCGAATAGACCGCGTTCCGCCTGTCTTTGGTAAGGGGCTCTGAACGTTCTGGTCTTGATATTTCCAAACGGCCGGGCCTAAGGACTAACCTGGATCGGCTTCTTCATTACAACGACATCCACGCCATTGTAGTCCAATTCCTGGAGGGTCAGCCAGCCAAGTTTTTGGTACAGTGTGGCCGCTGTCCAGGTATACAAATACAGATGCATAAATCCAAGACCGTTCGCGACTCTCTCGACATTCCCGATAAGCGCTGCAGCGATTCGCCTTCCGCGGTGTATCGGCGGAACGTAAACTGAGGCAAGCCAGGGGGTGAGATCCTGGAGGATGTCCATGTCATGAATTTTGAGCGATGCGGTTCCGACTGCCTCACCCTGATCGATAGCAACTAACGTGAATGGGAAATCACCGACACAACGGTCCTGGAGCACCTGGACCATATGCTCGTAAGACCTGGACCGGATATGTCCCCATTCTTCATGGTACCAGCGAGCAACAGTAGGAATGAGATCCGGGCGTTTATTGATATTCACTATTTCCATGAAAGCAGGTCGCCATCGCCGATTCGCGTCAGTTTAGTGCGCGTAACCGTAGCTGCCAGTTGTGTAATGCGCACGTTTGTTGCGCGTAACGCAGCCTCCAGTTTATGTTTATACGCACGTTTGTTGTGCGTAATCGCAGGCACGCTTATGAATCGTTTATTCCAACAACCCGATCCGCTGATCAAATCAGCTCCTATTATGAAGCCGCCCTCAATGTGAATATCGGACTTACAGATCGCCTGCAGCTTCTGGCCGGAGGACTGGAAAGAGAATCACGTCACGAATGGTTGGACTGTCAGTAAACAGCATCACCAGACGATCGATTCCAATGCCCATTCCGCCAGCCGGGGGCATTCCATATTCCAGCGCACGAATGTAGTCGTGATCCATATAGCCCCCACCCTCTGAGCCTGCTTCCCGAAGTTTCACTTGCGCTTCAAATCTAGCTTTTTGGTCGATGGGGTCGTTCAGCTCACTGAAGGCGTTGCACATTTCACGACCGGCCATGTAAGTTTCAAACCTGAGGGCGAAGTTTTTGTTTGCGGGATCTGCCTTAGCGAGCGGCGAAACGGCGATAGGATGGTGCGTGATAAATACTGGCTGAACGAGATTCTTTTCGACTCGAGCATCAAACACTGCTTCTGCAACTGTCCAGACAGAATCGGCATTGCCCAATTCCTCAGCGCGGATTCCAACTTTCGTCGCCGCATCGCGTGCCTGGTCCCCGCTCATAGTTTCGCTCACTTTCAGTTTCGCGAATTTCTCAAGTGCCTCAAAGTACGTCAGCCTCTGCCAGGGTCGTTTGAGCTCGATGACATCATCCCCGCAAGGGAGGGCTGTCTTACCAATCACAGTTTCCGCAAGCGAGACTATCAGACGTTCGCACAGATCAAGCATGGAGTTCATATCACCGAATGCTTCGTAGAGCTCGAGCATGGTAAACTCTGGATTATGCTTAAAACTGATGCCTTCGTTTCTAAAGTTGCGATTGATTTCATACACTTTTGAAAAACCACCAACGAGCAGACGCTTCAGGTAAAGCTCCGGCGCAATGCGCAGAAAGAGCTCCATATCGAGCGTATTGTGATGCGTGATAAACGGTCGCGCAGCCGCACCGCCAGGAATTGGGTGCATCATGGGAGTTTCTACTTCCAGGTATCCCTCGTTATTGAGGAATGTGCGAATTTCAGAGACGATTCTTGAACGCAGCACGAACGTTTTACGTACCTGAGGGTTGACAATCAGGTCGACGTAGCGCATACGATAACGGCTCTCTTTGTCCGTGAAAGCATCGTATACTTTTCCGTCCGCTTCCTTAACGACGGGTAAGGGACGGAGGCATTTGGCGAGTAACGTTATTGTTTTTGCGTGCAGCGAAACTTGACCGGTCTTTGTAACAAACAGAGTCCCTGTCAGTCCCACGATATCTCCCAGGTCCAGGTGCAGAAATGTATCAAAGTCGAGGCCTTCATCTTTCTGGCTGCCGTAGATCTGGAGCTTACCGGATTCATCCTCTATGTCCATGAATCCAGCTTTGCCCATGAGTCGCCGCGACCGAACCCGTCCGGCAATAGAATACACCACTTTTGTAGCGTCACTGCCTTCGGTAAGAGATTCAGCCGCCACGGAAGCCGGAACATGCAATGGATGTGATTTGTGAAACGAAATGTCGTAGGGGTTAACCTTCTGCTTAGCAGCCTCAAGCTTGCTCAAGCGCGTTTCAAAGAGATCCGGTTCCGGTGCCGCTGGCTGTTGGGCCGGCTTTGCATTTGCTTCCTTACCGGGTTTTTGGTTTCCACTCTTCGAACTCATGGACCATGAAGCTTCCAAGGAGCCTCCCCGTCAAATCTAACCGGGCATCCCACTTGACACCCTTCGCCCACCCGAGGGACTTTGAGAAAATGGGCACGAGGAAGAGCAAGATCGGTGCATTGGTCCAGAAGGGGCTCGATTCCTCGATTGAGCGCGCGCGTCAGAAAGGCCATGAACGACTGACTATCATGCTCATACCACATGGGCAGGAAAAGATATTCAGTCTGCAGCTGAACTACCAGATGATCTTCTTCCTGGCAGGCATACTGCTCCTGGCAGTGGCGCTGGCATTTTACGGCTTCTACCGAAAGTCACAGAAGGAAGCCAATGCAGAGAAATTACGGAATCTTTACGGTCTCAATTTCAGATCGGCCATGGCATTGAAAGAAATCTCAGACGAGATGCGCGATGCAAACGAAAGTGTGTACTCTAACCTCCGCGAAGTGATTTCGCTTATGGGGGTTCCGGACGAAGAAATCGCGGAACTTCCGGATGCCGATGATTCGGCATCGCGCGCAGAACGGGAACTGGATCAAGAAGCAATTCAAAAATCGAAGCTCGGTCCCGGGCGAAACTACCTGCCACCCGTATACTCACTGCGGGGCCTTTCCTTTATGTTCGGCGATCAAATGCGCGCCCTTGCAACGGTCGATCGGTTGATTGGGCGCGGAGTGGGCGTTTATGCAAGCATGCCGGTGGGACGTCCCTTCACACCTGCCGAAATGCGGGCACTGCGCGATACCTCCGGCTTTGGATGGCGCCTCAATCCAGTGACACAATGGGGTCTTGAAGAGCATCTTGGCCAGGACACGGCGGGTGCCGATGGCACGCAGGTCAGAAGCACGGGTCAGGGTGTGGTTCACAGCGCCGGATACGACTTTGGTTACGGAAATCGAATCGTTGTGAAACACTCCAACGGGTTCTTTTCAATGTACGCACACCTGCAGCGAATTCTCGTGAATCCTGGCGAGCCGATAAAACGCGGCCAAACAATCGGACTCATGGGGCGTACGGGGCGAGTCACAGGCAGCCATCTGCACTATGAAATCTGGCTGGGTGACCAGGCTCGCGTTGATCCTCTTCCGTATCTATGTGCTTTCGACTGGACCTCAGAATCCTGCAAATCGTTCTAAAAAACGTTTCGTGAAAATCAGATTGGCATGGTGGTGCCCGAATTAAATCTGACCCAGTCCCATGCCGCGCCGCACCGACTTGCGAAGCATTCTTATTCCCGGAAGCGGCCCCATTGTTATTGGGCAAGCTTGCGAGTTTGACTATTCCGGTACGCAGGCCTGTAAAGCCCTGCGCAAAGAAGGCTATCGCACAATCCTCGTTAACTCTAATCCTGCCACCATCATGACGGATCCGTCGCTGGCGGACGCAACTTATCTCGAACCGCTTACGCCGCAATTCCTGATGCAAATTATCGAGAAAGAGCGGCCGGATGCGATTCTTCCCACTGTGGGTGGACAGACGGCTCTGAACCTTGCAATGAGCCTCTGGAAATCCGGGTTCTTACAAAAAATGGGCGTGCAGATGATCGGGGCCAACGCCGAGGCCATTCATCGCGCTGAAGATCGGGAAGAGTTTAAGAAGGCAATGATTCGCATCGGACTTGCTGTCCCTGAATCTATCACATGCCAGACAATGGAAGAGGCGCGCGCCTTTAAGGCCAGGAATGGCCTTCCGCTCATCATTCGCCCCAGCTTCACAATGGGTGGAACGGGCGGCGGGATTGCGTTTACGGAAGAAGATTTTGAGACCATCTGTCAGGGTGGACTCAATGCATCCCCCGTAACACAAATCCTTGTTGAACAAAGCATACTCGGCTGGAAAGAATACGAGCTCGAAGTGATGCGAGATACGGCGGATAACGTCGTCATTATTTGTAGCATTGAAAACCTGGACCCAATGGGAGTTCACACCGGCGATTCCATCACGATTGCTCCACAGCAAACGTTAACCGACGTTCAGTACCAGGAAATGCGTGATGCAGCCCTGAAGATCATCCGGGAAATTGGTGTAGAAACCGGGGGATCCAACATCCAGTTTGCGATCAATCCAAAGAATGGCGCAATGACCATTATCGAGATGAATCCGCGCGTTTCCCGCTCAAGCGCCCTCGCCTCCAAAGCTACGGGATTCCCAATCGCCAAGATCGCAGCACTCCTGGCGGTCGGCTACACACTCGATGAAATTCCTAACGACATTACAAAAAGTACTCCCGCGAGTTTCGAGCCCACGATTGACTATGTAGTAACAAAGATTCCCCGCTTCGCATTTGAGAAGTTCCCTGGTGCAAAGACCACGCTGGGAACCATGATGAAATCCGTAGGCGAGACCATGGCCCTTGGTCGGACATTCAAGGAATCGTTTCAAAAAGCCTTTCGCTCGCTTGAAACAGACAGGGCTGGTTTTGGCTCAGATGGAAATCTTAGCGAGCTCATCCAGATCCGGGAATTGAAGGCAAAGGGTAAGCAGGCGCTTGTAGACTTTCTGAGCAAGAACATGAGTCGGCCAAATCCGGAACGCATTTACTACGTAAAACTGGCTCTGCAATTGGAGCGCTCCGAACCTGGAACAGGGTTCAAAGTGGAAGATATCTATCGCCTGACGTCCATTGATCCCTGGTTCCTGAATCAGATCGTTGAACTCCTGGACATGGAAGACGAATTCTCGGCAAATCGGAAAGCGAATGAAAATGGTGAACTGTTCTATCGCATGAAGCAGGCTGGCTTCTCAGATCGCCAGCTTGGATACCTCACGGTCCGCGAGGAGATCCAGAGACACCTTGATTCAAATGAACCAATTCACAAAATTCGTACGGAAATTATTAAGCTACTAAAGGCCGCGGAAGACGCGATTAAACAACAGCGAAAGGGCCATGGCTTTAAACCTGTGTATCGTCGCGTGGACACTTGCGCCGGCGAATTTGAGGCACACACGCCATATCTTTACTCAACGTACGAAGAAATGGACGAGTCCAGCCCAACCAACAAGAAGAAGGTAATCATTCTCGGTGGTGGACCCAATCGAATCGGTCAGGGCATTGAATTCGACTACTGTTGCTGCCATGCATCCTACGCATTGCAGGGAATGGGTATCGAATCCGTGATGGTAAATTCCAATCCGGAAACTGTTTCAACGGATTACGATACCTCAGACAAGTTGTACTTCGAGCCGCTAACCCTTGAAGACGTATTACACATATGCGAGACTGAGAAGCCAGAAGGTGTAATCGTTCAATTTGGCGGCCAGACTCCTCTCAAACTCGCGCGCGGACTTGAAGCGGCGGGTGTTAAGATCCTGGGCACCTCTCCAGACGCAATCGATCGCGCAGAGGACAGAGATCGCTTCAGCGAGATGATCAAGAAGCTTGGTCTCTTGCAACCAGACAATGGAATGGCCTTCAATCTTGACGAGGCAGCAGTGGCGGCAGACAAGATTGGTTATCCCGTGCTTGTGCGGCCCAGTTACGTACTTGGCGGGCGCGCCATGGCAATCGTCCATGATCAAGAATCCCTCTCGAAATTTGTAAAAGCAGCCGAGAACATAAACCCGGAGCATCCAATTCTGATTGATCGCTTCCTTGAAGATGCACAGGAATTGGACGTGGATGCACTGTGCGACGGGAAAGATGTTTTTACAGCGGGCATTCTGCAACATATCGAAGAAGCCGGCGTGCACTCCGGTGATTCTGCCTGCGTAATCCCACCGCAAACTCTTTCAGAAAGCATGCTCAATCAAATCCGCGAAGCTACTCGTAAGCTTGCGCTGGAACTTGGAGTACGCGGCCTCTTGAATATCCAGATGGCGATTCAGGGCGACAAACTCTACATCATCGAAGTCAATCCACGAGCTTCCCGCACTGTGCCTTTCGTAAGTAAAGCCGTTGGTCTCCTGCTTGCGCAAGCAGCAACACAGATCATGATGGGAAAGACGATCAAGGAAGTTGTTCCGGATCATATTCGCGAAGGCAAACCGAAGTACACCGCAGT
Organism: Leptospirales bacterium; assembly: GCA_016788865.1. Classification (GTDB taxonomy): domain Bacteria; phylum Spirochaetota; class Leptospiria; order Leptospirales; family Leptonemataceae; genus JAEUSB01. The sequence continues at coordinate 62,431 of JAEUSB010000053.1, read as the reverse complement.
AAAAGAAGTTGTCATTCCATTCTTCCGTTTCCCCGGTTCAGACATCATTCTTGGACCAGAAATGAAATCAACGGGCGAAGTGATGGGTTTAGCACCCACATTTGAAGAAGCGTATGTGAAGGCCATGATCGGAGCAGGCGAAAAGATTCCCGAAAGCGGAAACGTTTTTATTAGCGTGAATAATATTGCCAAGCAAAGACTGGCAACGGAAGTCAAGATCTTACGCGAAATGGGCTACAAACTCTTTGCGACGGAAGGGACAGCGGATTTCCTTGTGAAGAAGGGGATTGAAGTGTCTGTGCTACACAAGCTGCGCGATGGCCAGCATCCAAATCCCCTCGACGAAATTGCTTCCGGCAAACTGGGACTCATTATCAACATTCCTTATTCAAAAAGCACGCGCGACGATGCTTTCCTCATCAGACAGGAAGCAATCCGTAATGGTATTCTCTGTATTACAACCGTGCCAGGCGTGCGGGCGTTCGTTCGCGGCCTAAAGCAGATGCGCAATCAGAAATTCAGCGTAAAGTCTCTGCAAGAGATCCACAAGCCTTGAATTGATCGTCCGTTATTCGCCGTTTGAAAGCGACAGCGACTCAATGAACTTTTCGATAACCTCGATATGTTCGCGTTCGGGCCTATCAAAATCAGCCGCGCCTGTATACAGATGCTGATCAAAGATATGGAAGTCAAAAATTTTTAGCTCAAACTCGGGCAGAGTAATAATGATGTTTTCTGTATGGATGTCATAGATCAGTTTTTCTCGGACTGCCAGATCCTGGGTAAAGCGGATCAGTCGTCTGAAATCATCCGTAATCTTTAACAGAATCTTCTTCTTGATTCTGCCAAATCTTTCACCATCGAAAGTAAAATCATACCTCGGGGAAAGGGCTCTCGCCAGATTTGACTGGTCTGATGGGCGAACCGCACGCGCAAATTCCTTTAGATGCCGCCCCAGAAGCATGATCTGGCTGTCCATGGGCGTAATCTTCTCGGTGTGATTGCCAGTGAAGAAACGTCTGCGATACCTCACGCCCATGAAAAAGCGCGTCGGGAGAACCAGATCCGGCAATGCCTCGCGCACTTTCCAGTAGTGAAAACGCTCCATACCCAGTCGATAAAACTTGAAGCGGAGCCGCTCGCGGGCGCCCCCGCGTTTGCCAGCAGTAAGATGCGTGAGCAATTCCAGTTCTTCTTCACTCAAGAACTGATCCTTGTTTGCAGCTACCTGACGGAACGTTGACCCGATGATAGGATCTGACGGCAAAATCTCTTTTGAAATCTTAAGTACCATTCTCCATGGCAGCGAGTACACAAACTTGTACGACCCCCGGCCGGTATAAGTGTCCGGGGAGATCGGCATGAAATCTTCGAGGAACGGTTGGTTGTGTTTCCAGTTGAGGCGCAACACGTGGCTTACTGGATACATCTTTTCGTAGATGCGTCGTGGTAGACTGGACTCGCGCAGTCGGAAGTCGACTGGCATCTGATCCGGACTCGGAGCCTGCATTTCGCGGTAGCGGCGAAAGGCAGCTTCCATCCATTCATCGCTGAATGAATCGATTACGCTCTTCATCCGATCCCCGGCTTCCCGGCTCTTTTCTGTCATGCGATCGCGTGCTTCGCGAACTCGGCTTTCCACCCGTCGAAAGATATCTGTGAATTTCACGAAAGCACCTCGCGGTACACTTTCAAGGTACCCTTCACGGTCTCTTCAACACTGAAATCTTTGACTCTCTTCTTGTTGTAGGCAGAAAATCTACGTCGCATAGCCGCATCGATTGCCAGAGTCTCCAGGGATCTGGCCAATGCCTGAGCATCCTGAGCGGGTGTTACAAACCCACCACGATTTGAGTCTATCATTTCAGGCAATCCACCACCATCCGTGGCCGCGACAGGCAATCCGCAGGCCATGGCCTCAAGCACGGATGTGCCGAGCCCTTCCTCTTTTGAACTCATTCCAAGAATGTCAAAGGCCGCAAAGAAGCTCAGAACATCCGCGCGAAAACCAGTGAAAATAATACGCTTCCCTGACTCTGATTTCTTCTTCGCTCCACCGGGAGATTCCGGATTCACTCCTTCGACGGATGGGATTGCGAGCCCCGTTTCAGGTCGAATCGTCACGGACACATCGGGCAATGAAGCTGCGAGTTTACTGTATTCCTCGGCCCGATCTCCATCCCCTACTAGCATGAGCACGGTTTCCGGCATTCTTACTGTCTTGCTTCCATATTTGATTCTTGTTCCAGGCGCTGGTAAAAGGCCATAGGCGCGTATGAGGGTGCGCTGATCTTTGTGGTCAACGAGGGCACCCACATTTCCGATCAGGAGTCGTTTTCCCAATTGAAACTCCCGCCGAATGGCCGGACCGCCAGTCAGTTTTTTGTAACGCGACAGGTCTATCCCCGAAAACGCAAGACTGATTTTCTCAGCCGGAACGCCGTCCTGAATCAGAATATTTCGAACGTTATTCGAAATTGCAATAAACTGATCCACCCAGCCGTTCTTGTATTTCAGTATGGACAGGCCACGGACGTGAAAGTCGACCCGTCGGCTAACGACGAGCCGCAGGTCGCGGGCACGCATTCGAGCCAGTAGACCGATTGAGTGCATATGAGCAGTGTGCGCATGAAGAATCCTGAAGCCGCGACTCCGTGCCAGGTCCCGGACCCGCCCGGCAGAGATCAGATCCAGCTCACTGCCAATGCGCATTGGGATAAACTCGATGCCTGCCTGTTTTGCGCGCTCTTCGAGTGCCGAGCCCGGTCTTCCAACAATCGCCTGCTTTACCCCGAACCGCACAAGACCCTGTGCGAGATACAGGGTTTGTTGTTCGCCACCACGCCAGCTGCGCGCGGCGTTCAGGTGTAGTACAGATGGGTTCACGTCAGTCAGCCAGAACTCTCGCAACGTCCCCGGCGTAGTTTTTGTTCAGCCTTGCGCCCTGAATCTGGACAATCTCGGATGCAAGGTAGTTGCCCCATCTTGCTGACTTTACCGCGGTCTGCTCATGTGTCAGTCCAAACAGGGTTCCACCTGCAAAAGAATCTCCAGCACCATTTGTATCAATGGCTGTGACCGAAAAGCCTGGGACTCTTACGATAGAACCACCATCGACTACGATTGCTCCCTTCTCTCCATCCGTTACGAATGCTTTGGACGTTAAGCGACCAACAAACCTGACGGCTTCATCCAGATCAGTCATTTCGCTGAAACTCTTTACTTCTGGCGCATTGCAGAAAACGACATCACAATAGTCGGTGACAAAATGCCGGAAATCATCCCGGAAAGGCTGCAATAGAAAGCTGTCAGAAAATGTAAACGAAACCGGGACACCATTTTTCTTTCCCAGCTCGGCTGCGCGGATAGAGGCCGCACGCGTGCCTTCTCCGGCCCACAGGTAGCCTTCAATGTAGATAATCCGGCTCTGCTTGATCTTGTCTTCGTCAATGTCTGCGGCAGTGAGTTGCACGGAGACGCCCAGGTGTGTTAGCATTGTCCGCTCCGCATCTGGCGTGGTTAGAACCACGCATGTTCCCGTGGTGCCGTCAGACTCGTTGGATGGATGTACATCAAAATGAATTCCGGCCGCAAGCAGGTCCTGTCGGTAGAATTCGCCGTTCGTGTCGCGTGAAACTTTGCCGGTATAAAAGGCTGATCCTCCACTTCGAGAGACGGCTATCATCGTATTGGCCGCCGATCCGCCACTTCGCAATTCAAGGCTGTGCTTTGACAGTGCGCGAAGAATCCGGGCTTGTTTTTCTGAGTCCACGAGGGCCATAGAGCCCGGGGTCAGGTCGTGCTCGCGAATAAAGTCCGATTCTACAAAAGCCAGGGTGTCCACAAGGGAGTTTCCCACACCATACACATCAACTCGTTTCATATCGCACTTTGTGTCTGGCGGGCAGCGCGGCAAGTAAAATGAATTTGCAGCCCAGTCGCTTTCCTGGACCTTGCATGTGTGGACCTGCGCTATCGCAAATTGTTTGCCTGGGTAGCACTGGGTACCGGAAGCATCACACTGCACCGCATCTACTTTCTGTTCCACTATCACGCCGAAGAACCCTGGCTTGACGCATTCTGGGCATTGTTCGCAGGGTTGAGGTTTGATCTGGCTTCGGCCCCGCTCGTAACGGGAACATACGTTTTATTGCTGAGTTTGCTGGCCCATTTCAGAGGTCGAATCCCGGATATAATAGCCCGGATTCTGCTCGCTTTGCAGATTCTCTGGTTGGCTATTATCCACACGGCGCTCTACGCCAGCACGTTCAACTTTGGGGTGAATGAGAAACTCCTCGGCTGGGAGTTCTTTGCGTATCTCAACGATCTGCCCAACTTGTACATGGGGACCTTCTACAAGGACATTGGTGCTGCCCTCTTCTACGCCTCGATTCCTATTGTTGCTGTCATCGTAACCATACAAACATTCCGCAAGTCCGGTGGATTTACATCCAGAGAGCCTGATAAATGGCGCCTAACGTTTCAGCCACGGGCGCTCATAACCACAGTTGTAATACTGGTCATGGCAACAATCATGATCCGCGGCGGCTTTCAGCAAAGCCCCATTCGCACGGCGGATGCGATGACCACGGACTCGCCGTACCTGAACAATCTGCGGCTCAACGGAATATTTACCGTCCTGAACGATTCGCGCGATTCGCTCGAGTTCAAGGCATTCCATGAAGAAGAGACAAACATTGCTTTTATCAATCAGATGCTGGGATCAGGAAAGATATCAAGTGACTTCCCGCTGCTCCGAAAAATGCCCGCGCGAAGAGTGCCGGGAAAACAGAAACCCAATATCGTGCTGATCGTCCTTGAATCGTTTACGGCAAAATTCCTGGAAGCACATGGATACTCACCCGAGATCGCACCAAATCTCAATGGTCTCGTCAAGCAGGGAGTTTATTACGAACGGTTCTACGCCACGGGCGGTCGGAGTGCTAACGGACTCTTTGCCATGTTCACCGGTATTCCGGATCGGGCGGGGCGAACCATTCTCAGGTCCTCGCAGGTTCAGAATCGATTCGGCGGGCTTGGAACTCTACTTGAGGCGCGTGGCTACCGGACGTTCTTTGTGCACGGCGGAGACCTGAAGTTTGACAATCTAAACACAGCTCTGCCCCATTTCGGATTTGGTGAATCGTTTGGTCGAGATGAAATACTCAAAAGCGGTTTCAAAGCGAGCACTAATGTCCTGGGGATTGACGACGCAGACACATTTAAGTTCTTACTCACCCGCATGGACGCCGGCGGACCTTTCCTGGGTGTCGTTTTCACGCAGAATACTCACTATCCTTACATTGCCCCGGAAACAAAGGATTATTCAAAGGATCGAATTCAGAATCTTTTTCTATCCAGTTACCACTACGCGGATGCAGCGCTTGGCAATTTCGTAAGGGAGCTTGAGAGAAGACCTTACGCGAACGACACGATTCTGCTCTTTGTGGCAGATCACACGCACCATGCAGGTCTCAACTACCTGGAGGACAGGCACATTCCCTTCCTGGTCTATGCGCCCGGGCGTTTTGCTCCCCGGCGTGATTCAGTCATCGCAAGCCAGCTTGATGTGCTCCCGGCAATCGTCTCGTTGAGCGGAGGCGATCAGATCTATGCCGGAATGGGAACGGACATCGCCTTTCGAGCCGGACTCACGACGGGTCAAAAAGAACAGACAGGAATGTCGGAAGGTTTTGCGTTCTTTGCGGGGGGATCCAATACAAACTCGATTGGCTGGATCGAGAAAAATCGCATTGGCATTCGATGGTTGGATCGAGAAACTCCGTTGCTATTGACAACCGACCCGCCTATCCGGATGGATAATCTCGCCGGATCAGAACCGGACGTCATGAAATCAATGTTGACTAAACTGGAACACTATCATCAATACGCGCGGACCCTTGAAAAAGAGAATCGAATATGGCCGGAACCTGAGATTCTTAGTAAACTGGAGACAGGTAAGAATTGAATTACGGGTTTCTGCGTAACTACTCGGAATATAGAGATCATAACGATCGGACTGCCGGCGAACAATTCGCCAGCAACATGCACAGGTTGCTGGGGATCTGGGCCGAACGAGGCCGCCCGGAAGAAGAATTCGTGGACCAGTTCCAGGAATTTATGGAGGATTTGCAAACTGTCCCTCCTGATCAAAATGATTTGCTGGATCTCGGGATCATGCACGCCCTCGAGGCAGTAAATCTCCACAAGGAAGGCCGGCCAGATGAAGCACTTCGAATAGCCTCTGAGGCACGCTTTCCGTTTCTGGCCTACCTGGACGAAGACTCGTATCGTCACACTACGAGCGTTGTGTTCCACGAAATCGATTTCCAGATCTATGAACGAATTCAGGGAAACTTTCCCCATGAGGCCGCGCGCAACTTTCTTCTAAACATCAAGCGCACAGATCTCTGGGCCGCGATTCGCTATCTGGAGGGCCTGGAAAACCGCGCTGATGCAATTGAACTTCTGGGGAACATGATGCAGCGCCGGACGGTATTGCCCGAACGCCTCATCTTGCTTGCATTCTGGGTCTTACTCGATCCAGATTTGCTCACATCTGAAGGGAAACCCTCGTTTGAGGAAGAAGGGCTCGTGGAATCAATTTCCCGCGTTGCAAGGCCTGAAATGGCCGTCGAAGGCCTGGACGCTTCCTGGGCGGAGCGGTTGGATCCAGTCTTCGAAAGTGAAATCCTCTTCTTCATGCAAGCCTACTTTGAGATCAGCGGCTCGCCCCTGAGTCCCGGTTGGGTTTGCCTGCTTGAGAAGAGCATTGCCAATCACTGGCGCGTGGTTGTCCCCGATTTTCCCGATGAAGTTCACGAACCAAATCCGGAGTTTGCGGGATCCATCCTTCATCTCCTAGAAGATGAGCAACTCGAAAGCCTGCTCAAGACAAGCCTGATTCTGCCGCTCTTTATGGAGCACATGGAACGATACGTAGATTTTTCCTTTTATGAGATATCCTCCGGCCTTTCCCGTATGGAAGACGTATTCCTTGAGGAATTGACTCATTCGCTCGAACGTCTCGTAGCCTCTGAGGTGTCTGACTTGTTGCGTTCCAGACTGGAAGAATCGGCTGAACTGCTGAGTTGCAGCCTGGTAAATGAATCCAATCACCTGGTCATCCGGCGCAAGCATATATGATGCCTGGTTTCTTTCAGATCACTCTCAAACTCTTTCTGCTGCGCGGGCAGGAAATGCTGATCCTGCGCGACCGCGATAGCCAGCTCGGCGATTTACCAGGGGGCCGCATATCTGCAGACGAAATCTACCAGCCCTTTGCAAGGTCTCTCGCCCGTGAAATTCAAGAAGAACTTGGAGACATAGCATACAACCTGGAGCCGGACCCCATCTTTCTATTTCCGCATCGCATTCAAAACGGAAATCATCCGGCTCTGGGTATCGCATTCATGGCGTCCTTTAAGAGCGGCAACATTGTCCTCTCAGACGAACATGATTGGATGGCCTGGGTAGACGTTCAGACGTACATCCCCGCCCCGCTGTTCAAGGAGCATTTACTCGATGCCGTCGTCCAGTTTCAAAGCCGCTTTGACGTGATTGGTCGCAAAGCCACGACCCAGTAACCGTCTTTCCAGTTTTTCACGATCGTTGCTCGCTTTGCCATTCTGCAAACGATCCGCGTATTTTCGCGCAGCCGCGGAGAACTCCCTGTCCATGCGGGATAATTCGGGTTTGAACAAATGATTTGGGACACCAAGCCCGGAAAGTTCACGAGCGATGTAGAAGGGTCCGTATCCGTTCTCCATCCGGTATCGAATCCTGTTTTCAGAGAATCGTTTATCGTCTGCAAAACCAGCATCCACCAGTTTCTGCACGAGCGGTTGAATTTCAGCTTCGCTGCAAATGCTCTTTCGACGAAGGTAGCGCTTGATTTCCTCTGTTGAGCGGTCCCGGTAGTTGAGAAAGCGAATTATTGGTTCAGGAATATTCATGCTGGTTTTCTGCAGTGGAAATTCATGAACGCATCACCGGCCTTGAGTTTCCGCTGTTGATAGTCTCCCTCAACCACACCTACCTCGAGTCCGGCGCGACGAGCCAGGTCTTCAACCTGCCCCTGCGGGTAGTACTTCTGGGTGTGGGTTTCCACTTCCGTTTTCAGCCCATTCTGAAATGTCAGATGCGATGTGAGCGTTTCATCTGATTCATCGTAGTAGTTGCTCCAGTGCAGGTACACATCGCCGATGATCTCTTCGCGGATCTTTCCGTCAAAGGCCTGGATCATGTTCTCCCTTGTTACAGCATCAAATGAATACAAACCACCCGGGCGCAATATCCGCGCTACCTCCTGAAAATGGAGCAGAAGGTCCGCCGGGTCCAGGAGATAGTTCACACTATCATGCGTGCAAACAGCCCAATCCGTAAAGTCGGCTTTCAGGGGGATTGCAGTCAGACTCCCCTTCTTGATTTCCGCCTTCCCCGCCAGCTTCAATCTGGCCAATGCCAGCATGGGCGCCGAGGTATCGACTCCTGTTGCTGGCGGTGTGGGCCCGGCCAGCATGGTTTTTAGCAATTCCCCAGTCCCGCATGCAAGGTCCACAAGCCGCTTTCGCTTCCCCGCATGCGACCGCAGGTAGGAGACCCAGGCCTTCATTGGCACATGCGTCATCACCTCGTCGTACACATGGGCAAAGGCTGAGTAAGGCTGCACGGCCTGGGCGATCATGAGTTAGGATCCGGGCAGTTTTGGACGATTATTTGGGTTAAAATCACTTTTTTTCTTGCCATGCAGTGAAGATAGACACAGGCTCGCTTATGAGACATAATCTCAGACTGGTCGCATTGCGCCTGACGACCCGGAGCAATACATGATTGAAATGCCAGTAGTTCTATTCCTGGTTGCAAGCGCTTTTCTTGGATCGGTTGCTTTTGCTATCTTCCTGCGCCGCATGGATACGCCATCGCTGAAACTAAATCAGGTCCGCCGTCAGGGCGAGCTTCAGACTGAGAAGCTCGATGAAATTGCCCGCAGTCAGATTCAAGCGATTCGCGACGCCACAATCGAATTTGAACTCATGGTCAGGCAATCCCGCAAGTTGAAAGATGAACTGCGGGAGGATCTTGAGCAATACCAGAACAAGATCCAGGCACTGCGCAGTGATCGTGAAATACTCGAAACCATATCCATTGATTTGGCCCAGGTAGCTGGAAGCGCCAAAGCCGTTGCCTCCCAGGTGGACAGGCTTGATTCCGGGTTGCAACGACTTGCATTCGCCCAGGAAGAGATGGGAAGCATTCGCAAGAGTCTGGACGGGCTACAAAACGTGGCTGAGCGCAAGGGGCAGGAAGCAGAACTCCGCCTTGGCGAAATCATGGGGCGCCTGATTCAGGACGCAGAAACAAGCACCCGACTCCTGACGGATCAGACGCACGCAAATGTTCAGGGAATCCGCGAGGAGTTCCAGGATATTTCTTACAAAATGGAGGAACAATTCAAGCAGATGCAACTTGCATCAGAGCGAATCTCCTCACTGAACATGCGGCTCGACGAGAAATGGGCGCTCGACGCAACGCGGCTCGACGAAAAGTTCGCGCATCAAGAAAGAAATTATATGGAGCGTATGGCCTCGATCGAAGCGGGCCTGTCCGGAATTCGAACCTCTGCGGTGGAAGCACTGCAGAGCGATCTCAGTCGGATTCGCAAGGATCTCGACGGATTCAATCTCGAAGGAATTGCAAGGCGCGATGAAATCATCAGTGAGACGCGGCGCATGGCTGAAGTAATGAACAGCCAGATTGCCGATTTCCATGAAAAGCACCTGGCTGCTGAATCCAAGCTTCAAAGAATTTCTGAACAACAGAAGACGATTCTCAAGGAACGCATGGATTCGCTTACGCGCGAATGGAATGCCATTGAACAGAAGCGTATCACAGATATTGAGAGCAGAATCCGCGGAATCGAAGATGAGTATGCAAGGCTTCGTGAAACCCAGGCTGAGAATCTCGATCGCGAAGCGCACGCGGTGATTGAGCAGATTCACGCAGAATCGGGCGAAGCAGCCGCACTTATCCGGGATACGCGCATTCTCGAAGAGGAGAATCTTGTCCGGATCAAGCAGGAGGTTCTGCAGGTTCGCGAAGATCTGCAGGAGAAGCACAGGAAGATTGATACCTCAATTCTCGAAGCTTCACGAATCCGCGCGCGCGTGGAAGAATACGCAGACAGAGTCCGCGAAGAGATCGCAGCATCCTCCAACGAAATCATTAAGGCTATGGGCGCCAAAGCAGAGAAGTTCCTCGAAGAACAGGATCACAAGCTTGGCCGTGTGAACCAAACCATCGACGACAAGATCTCAAAACAAATCGTCCAGCTCGTAGATCGTGGCCAACTGCAACTGGACGAGCTGGAAAAGCGAACTGAATACGCAATCAAGGATGCGCAGGAGCGCATGAAGGATCAGATTGAGCGTGCCCGGGATGATTTCCGCAAGATGCGCGATGATGTGGGACAGGAAATGGAACTGGCGCAGGCAATGCGCGACGACATCTACGCAGAAATTGAAAAAGGTAAAACACACATTAACGGAATCTCGGGCAAACTCGATGTGCTGAATCGCGCCGAAGCATTGACCTTGAAACTCGATGAAACGGTGGAAGTACTGACGGAACGACTGCAACTCGCGCTCGATGAGAACTCCAAGCTCGATGAATACGTTAAGAACTTTGAGGCCGTGCGGATCGGAAGGCGCGAACTCGAAGCTGAGCTGCGCCAGCTTGAAGATCAGCGCGATCGCATCGCGGAAACGGAAAAGATGGTTAGCCGTGTGCATACTCAGGCAAACGAGTTGAAAGGACGTTTTGATGAGCTCGAGCAATCGGAAGAAGTCGCAGAGCGGCTTGAAGAACGCATGAATGCTCTGCTGGAAATGCAGGCAGAGTTTGAGAAATCCTATAACGACATCATGGAGAAGCGCAAGCTACTTGAGCAGGCTTTGCGCGCCATGGAAGCTTCAAAAAAACTGGCCCAGGATTCACGTCAGGCTGCGGAAAATTTGCTTACGCGTGTGGATCGCGCCGAGTTCAGACAGACCGAAGTGGAGAAGAATATCCAGGGAATGGAATCGCGTTCCCTTCACCTGGGTAAGCTTGAAAAGGAGATCGAGAAAGTCGAATCCCGCTTCATGCAAATGGAAGGCCTGATGGTAGATCTCGAAGAGAAGCAAAAACAGATTGGATCCATGTTCCGGAAGATCGATGAGATTCGCACCCAGGGAGAAGAGTTCCGAACTGAGCTTGAGTCAACCGTTGTGGAAGCAGATGAGAAAATGGGCAAACTGACCGCGTTCTATCAGACAATCGAACGTCTGGTCGATGCAAATCTTGAAAAGGCCCTTGAAGAAACAAAACCCGAGCCAAAGAAATCAAAACGTCGGACCGGAAGTGAGGCGCTGAAGAAAGAGAGCATTCTTAGCCTGCATCTGAATCATAAGTGGGACGCAGATTTAATCGCGGATCGATTGAAAATGGATCCTGCGACAGTCCGCGCGATTATAAACCACGCATAGCCTGGTAAATTACCTGCGGTCCGCGAGGACATCCAGGCTTCCTGTTTGGCTTGCGAGAATTCTGCTCCTGGCCTATTTGCTGATCGGGCTGTTTATCTTCAGAGACTATGGGTTGGGGATGGACGAGGGCTTTGAGCGGACCACGGGGCTTGTAAATCTGCAGTATGTGCTCCGGAGAACGGGACTCAGGCATACCCTGTGTAAACAGGGATGCGAATCTGACACAGCAAAGAACCTGTCAACCTACCACGATCGGACCTATTCAAGTTGGTTTCAAGTTCTTGCACTGACTGTTGAGAAGACTCTCGACTTACGCGACATGGATCGCTATTTCCTCCGTCATCTACTAACGTTTCTCTTCTATTGGGCGGGAGTCCTGCACCTGTTCCTGTCGGCACGCCTGGTTACGCGAAATGCCTGGGTTGCCCTGATCACAATGCTGCTATTTATCTTGCAGCCAAGATTCTTTGGAGAGGCATTTCACAATCCTAAGGACATTGTGTTTCTTTCGGTTCACTGTATTGCCATCTACTATATTCTAAGAATGCTTCAGCTGCGCCAATCGAATGCAGGGGCCTTCCCCCCTTTGCTGGTGTCTGGACTCCTGACGGGCCTTGCAATCGCCACACGTATTTCTGGCATCCTGCTTTTCCTGCTGGTCCTTGGGTGTCTCATGATTCAGACTCTCTTTCGATCTACGGTCAAAGTCACAGGCCGGAAATCGTTGTCCCGAAGCATGACGGAAATGCTCAGCTACGTCAGCACGACGATTTTAGGAACGATCCTATTCTGGCCTTATCTGTGGAGCCAACCGTTAGCGCGATTCTCGGAGACGGTGGAGCATATGCGGCGTTTTCCATGGCCCGGAACGGTACTTTTAAACGGAGAATTCTTGAAAGCAACAGACTTACCCTGGTATTACATTCCCAATTGGATTTCCGTTACAGTCCCCCCTTTCATCATCGTATTAACGTTACTGGGATTGCTATTGCTTACAATGGCCTTGCTCCGCAGATTTCAGGATCCAAAAAGGCTGCTTGCAATGTTACTGGCCAGCGGCCTCGTACTTGGACCTATTGCTGCGGCTCTTGCTTTCGGAGCGGTGCTTTATGATGGATGGCGCCATCTCTACTTCACTGCTGCGGGTGCGTTCTTGCTTGTGGCTTTTGCATTCCATCGCATTCTATCGATCAGTCGGCTGAGGAACTGGCGCTGGCCGCCGCTCGTCCTGCTCACGCTGGTGTTGGTACATTCAGTCTTCCTCTGCTATGAAATCATCCGACTACATCCCTACCAGAATGTGTACTTCAATAGTTTTGCTAAAAGACCTCTTCGCACCAACTACGATATGGACTACTGGGGCTTGAGCTACAGAGCGGGCCTGGAATTCATACTGCGAACGGATTCAAGCAAAAGGATTGAGGTCAGATACTTTGGACATCCGGAGCAGGCGCAATTTGCGCTTGAGCCAGACGGCCGGGCGTCGGAGCGGCTAGTCTACGTAGAAGAGCCGATCAAAGCCCACTATTTCCTTACAGTCTATCGTTGGCATCCAGACGATTATGCCGAAGAACCTGTATTCTCAGTAGAGAGAAACGGAGAGCGCATTCTGTCCGTCTTTAAGGTTCAGTGATGCACTCTGCGTTTTCAACCTGGATGGAACAAAGCAGAATTTTCAGGTCCCTCGTGAATGCGAATCGAAACGATCTTTCCCCCATCGTGCAATACTTCATTCTTCAAACCGGCATGAAACCAGCGCGCGATGTTCTCTGATGTGGGATTGATTCCTTTGAACTCTGGCAGGTTGTTGATTACAACGTGTTCGAGCCTGTCCACCAACTGATCGAGACGCTTTCGCGCCGCAAGGTAGTCGAAAGCGATTCCGTCTTCGCGCACTCCGTTCGAGACATTGGCCAGGGTAACTTCCACGAGCCATGAATGCCCATGCAGGGGCTCGTCCGAACCATCCGGAAAGTACTTATAGAGATAGTGACTCGCTTCAAACCTACCCTGGATGCGAACTTCAAATCTTCCACTCTGGGTCTGGAAGCCCGCGAAGAGCGGAATCAATTCCGGATGTGCGTTTTGATCAAAGTTCATACTTATTGTGAGAACCTCAGGCCCCGAGCATTCGACCATAAATTTTTGTTGACCGGGCCTCAAAAATACGACTAACTGTTAGTGCAGTTCTAAATCTATAAAAAGGAGGTGATCCAATGTCTGATTCTGCAACAAAACAAAGGTTCACAGGCAACATGACGGTAGGAGAAGCTATGCAGCTTCATTCCGAGGCCGGCCTCGTATTCTCAAGCTATCATCTCGGTGGATGCTCTCATTGCTCAATCAATGAGCTCGAAACTATCGAGCAGGTTTGCGGCGGATACGGAGTTCCGGTAGATCAACTCCTTGAAAGCCTGAACAACCTTCTGGATCAGTGATGCAGCGCGAGCCGGGTTTCGCCCGGCTCGTTGTCATCTCCTCTGCCACCCGGCAAAGCTCACGTCGCTTTACTTCTTCCCGGCCAATTCCTCAAAGTATCTATTCAAGAAAGCCAGACCCCAACCGCTTGCGCCGCGCGTCCGCGGACCATAGGCTTTTGAATGCCAGGCTATCCCGGCAATGTCAAAGTGCGCCCAGGGAACCTTTTTCTCTACAAATCGGGACAGGAAACGATAGGCGGTAATTGTGCCACCATCGCGGCCCGCTATATTTCTGAGATCGGCAATATCTGACTTTAGATTTGCGCTGTACTGGCGCCAGTGCGGCATTCGCCACGTACGATCCAATGACCGCCTGGACATGCGATCAATCTGTGTGGCCAGCTCATCATCTGACGTAAGAACAGCAGCCGTCTCATGACCGAGTGCAATGACGCAAGCGCCGGTGAGCGTTGCAAAATCAAACATGATCCCCGGCCCGAAGTTTTTACATGCGAACGCAAGTAGATCACCCAGAACCAGACGACCCTCTGCATCCGTATTCTGAATCTCAACTGTCACTCCGTTATACGCCGTATAGACATCGCCGGGCTTAATGGCGTTGCCACCTGGCATGTTTTCCGCAATTCCCACGATACCCATTACATGAACCGGCAATTTGCGCCTGGATGCAAGCGCAACAGCGTGCACAGTGATAGCAGCGCCGCACATGTCGTATTTCATCTCATGCATGTCGCCTGCAGGTTTGATTGAAATCCCACCGGTATCAAACGTAATTCCCTTTCCAACGAGCACGAGTGGTTTCTTGTTCTTGAATGTCTTTGGCTTGTATTCGAGGACCATCATCCGCGGTGGAATTTTGGATCCCTTTCCCACAGACACGATCCCACCACAGCCAAGCTTTTCAAGTTCTGACATGGAATAGACCTTTAGCTTCACACCATACTCGCGTGTAAGATGCTCTGCGTAGGTCTGAAAGTACTCGGGGTGAAAGTAGTTTCCAGGGAGCGACTCTACGAAACGCATCTGGTTTGTCAGCTCGCCCACTGCAACGCCCCGCTCGATTGCGTCGGTCACACCTTTCTTCAAAAAGGTGCATTCTAAATATATCTGCGTGGGCTTCTGGGTGGCTGGCTTTGCCTTAGCGGGCTTGCTCTTAAGCGATTCCATTGGATCGGATCCCAATAGAAGCGATGTGACCACCTGGCTTACGAGCTCCTCCTCTGATAGAGGCGCCTGGTAATCGTTTGTTGGTTCTTCGTCTGTATCTTCGCCCTCGGCCGTGACGCCGTTTGAAGCGTGCATCGCCGCCGCAATGTCCGATCCAATTACAAGCACAAAAGACTTACCTTCGTAGCGAATCAGGCGTGGCGCAAGCGCGATCATCTGGCCGGCCAGCGTATCCGGATGAAAGGCTTCAGAAGCGCCGAGCCCGACAAGCATGGCGCCGCGTGGAGCGAGATCGAGAATCTCACCTGCCTTTCCAGTGAACGTTTTTGAAAAGACGAAATCGTCTACCAGTCGCTGAAGATCACCCTTGAGCCCGAGCTTCTTTGTGGAGAACCCTTTGAAAACCGGAATGACTCGCACGCTCTGTGCAGTCGCTTTGCCGGTCTTGAAAACAAGTGCTGGAGATGGCAGTTCAAATGGAAGATTTTTCACTCAGGATACATCCTCTAAGATTTCATCAGCATGCCCTTCTGGACGAACTCGCTCGTACACTTTCTTAACATTGAGATTGGTATCGAGCAGGAAAGTCGTGCGGGCCACGCCCATATAGGATTTGCCGTACATGGATTTTTCCTGCCACACCTTTGATGCTTCACAGAGTGAATGATCCTCATCTGCGATCAGCGGAAAATTTAGAGAATGCTTGGCAGTGAACTTCTGATGAGCAGCAGCAGAATCCGGAGAAACACCAACAACATTCCAACCTTTGTTTTTCAGTGCTGATTCTGTATCGCGAAAGTTGCACGCTTCAACTGTGCAACCCGGTGTGTCATCCTTTGGATAGAAGTACAAGACCAACCCGTTAGTTCCAGTTAGGCTGGAAAGCTGAACTGTTTGACCGTTGGTTAGTTGGACGGGCCGATCCTCGATTCGAGTAGGATAAACAACGGCCGGCTTTTCAGAAACCTGGGGCTTAGTGGCCGGAGCGGTTGAGGTTTTGGCCGGCGCCGTTGGCTTAATGGCCGGTACAGCTTTTGGTTTTACAACTTTAGCAGGCTTAGTGGATTTCTTTGCCGTCTTCTTCTTAACCTTCTTTGGAGCGGTTTTCTTAACCGGACGCGCGACTTTCTTTTTCTTGATGATCTTCTTCCGGGGAGCCGCCTTACGTGAGGCGGATTTTTTAGACTTTTTTGAGGGGGATTTCTTGGATTTCTTTGCCATGACGGTACAAGAAAATTCCAGTGCCCGGCGTGTGAAAATTTTATTTTATTGAGGCGAAGAAATTTCGAAGTGGTTCAAGAAGGTTTACCAAATGCAAAATGCACAAAAAGTCATCATTATCGGAAGCGGCCCTGCCGGGCATACTGCCGCCATCTACGCGGCCCGCGCTGGCCTCACGCCCGTTATGTATGAAGGTTTCATGGCTGGAGGAGTCGCTGCGGGCGGACAGCTAACTACAACCACGGAAGTAGAAAACTTTCCCGGTTTCCCGGATGGTATTACCGGTCCCGAGTTGATGGATCGGATGCGGACTCAATCGCAGAAATACGGGACCACAATCCACACAGAAACAATTGAGCGGGTGGATTTTTCATCCAGGCCATTCAAGGTCTTCAGTCAAAACGATCCAGCAACAGCAATCCTGGCCCAATCAGTCATCATCGCCACGGGCGCCACAGCCAAAACGCTCCCAATTCAGGGCTTCGGTGAATACTGGCAGAAAGGAATTTCGGCGTGCGCCGTCTGCGATGGATCCCTGCCTATCTTCAAGAATGTTCCGTTATTCGTTGTTGGCGGAGGAGATTCTGCCTGTGAAGAAGCCACATACCTCTCTCGTTTTGCTTCGCGAGTGTACCTTGTTCACAGGCGCGACAAACTGCGAGCATCAACCATCATGCAGGATCGAGTGCTCTCAAATAATAAGATCGAAATTCTCTGGAATTCAGAAGTTTCTGCAGCCTCTGGTGATGGCAAGAAGCTCGGGAGCGTTACCATTCATCATCTGCTTAACGGTGGAAACGAGAATCGCGACGCCGGTGGTTTGTTCTTTGCGATTGGTCACAAGCCCAATACGGACGTATTCAAAGGCCTCCTCGACATGGATGCGGACGGATATTTGCTCACGAAGCCGGGAACTGCACAAACAAATGTCGAAGGCGTTTTTGCAGCCGGTGATGTGCAGGACAAAAGATATCGTCAGGCAATTACGGCGGCCGGATCCGGTTGCATGGCAGCGCTTGAGGCAGAACGCTGGCTTGCAGTCAATGGCATCCATTGATCCACTCGTCATGCACCGGGCTTCAACAAGAAGCGCGGCTATTGCCACCCTATCCTCTGGAAAAAGAATCCGCTCGCTTGCTCGCAAACAGCACAGTTGGCGCTGAATCTGCCAGCTAACAGGCATCCATTCGGTGCTGTTGCAGCAAGCGTCAAAGCCAGGAAACTTTCACTTGCAATCTAAGGCGTTGCCCTTGATTCTGTCAGGTCGCATGTTTTCATATGTGACATAATCACGGAAGAGACATAAGCGGGAAAATGGGGGACATGGTAGTCGAAGAGAAATGGAACTCAGTTCTAGCAGAACTGGCGCGGGAAATCCCGGGTCCCCTGTTCCGTACGTTCATTGAACCTGTCAGGATCAAACGAACGGACGATCTCATTGAGCTGCACGTTCAGGATGAGCGCAAGCTAAGGCATATAACGTCAAATTACCTGGGGTCCATTGAACGAGCGTGGAAAAGCCAGGTCTCGGCGGGACGGATCCGGTTGCTTCTTGCAGAAAAGCAGGCAGCTCCGGAAGCGTCATCCTTGCAGCAAGAACAGTCTCGCGACGCAGGAAACATGGATTCCCGTGTTGCGCACCGGACGCCTTTCTTTCCTCATTCACGAAATTTGGAGGCAGTTTCGAACCTGCTCGACTTACGTTTCCCGGCGCGAATCATTTTCCTCCGCGGAGGCGTTTCTTCCGGTAAGACTCATTTGCTAAGGTCCCTCGAGAGCCAGGCCAGGGCGCGTAACCTTCCCGTCGAATACACGACGCTCGAAAGTTTCATTACCGAGTTTGCATTGGCTTGCAAAACCAAAACAACCGCCAGCTTTCGGACCAATCTCAAGAGCAAAAAGCTACTCCTAATAGACGATCTGCAGTTTATCAAATCCGGTGCCAGACAAACGCAAGAAGAGCTGCGTCATCTCGTTGAGCATTGCATCTCTCGAGGAAACACAATCGTATTTGCGGCAGATCGCAGTCACTCCACATTGCCGCTGCGAGAAGACCTGGCCTCGCGCTTTGCCGGGGCCTTTTCGCTCGAGATCCTCGCTCCGGATCAATCGGCGCGGTTGGAAATTGCCCGTTCTCAGGCTGCAGAACTGAGCATTCCCTTTGACGCTGCCGTGGAACAGCTTGCGATTCGGCTGACGGACGTGCGGCGCCTCAAGAGCGCGCTCATGGCCCGGGCAGCCGGCCAGCCTGCAGACCTTGCCATACTGCCCACTGACCCCCTCGAGGTCGTAGAGAAGACGTCGCAGGTTCTGGGAATTCCCGCTGGACACATCCTGGGGTCTGGACGCGAAAAGCGGACATCCATGGCCAGGCACCTGGCCATGTACATTTGTCATTCTCACCTTAACCTTAGCCTGCTACAGATTGCTACAACCTTTGGCCGCAAGCACCATACGGCCGTGATCTATGCAATTGACCGGGCCAGGCAGCAATTGGACCAGGATCTCTTCTACTCTCAGCAACTTGAGAGCATTGTTTCTGCATTGAGACTTCGTTGAGTTTTTTTAGCGCCCGCCGATGATGGTATGGTGAAACTAATCACCGGCCTTCTAATGCTCCTCTTGCCCGTTTTCCTGGTGGCTGCCATTCCGCCCGGAGTCAACTCCGCGGCCAAATTCAATGAGCGTGGCAAAGTCTGGGTTCTTGAGAATGGCGGAACGCAGACAGTTTGGTACGCCACGGGCGCAAAGAAGTCAGAAGGCGGATTTCGTTCCGGTCACAGGACTGGATCCTGGAAGTATTATTATGAGACAGGCGCCATCAAGGGCGAAGGCGAATACAGCGGCAACCTCAAGCAGGGAATCTGGAAGCTCTATCACAAGAACGGAAAAGTTGAATCCACCGGGGCTTTCCGGAACGACGCTCGCACCGGCACGTGGGTTTTCTTCGATACGGACGGCAAGAAATCCGGTGAAGGCGAGTATCGCGCTGGCATGAAAGAAGGCCCCTGGGTCTTCTACTATGGAAGCGGTCAGGTTTCAAGCAAGGGTTCGTATCGCGCTGGCGAAGCAAACGGATTCTGGGAGTACTTTTTTCAACGTGGGCAGCCGTTCCAATCGGGCAATTTTCAATCAGATGTAAGAATCGGAACGTGGAACGTCTGCGTTGGGCCAGCCGGCCCCTGTGGAAAAGAAGTTTATAACTCCGGCCTCACCTCCGGCGCACCGCGCGTCTCTGGACTGAACCCCGCTCAACTTCCTTCGCAAGATATCAAGGCGGGTCGGAATAATCCAGGCGCGTTCCTGGATTCAATGGAAGGAGAAGTTCCGGACAAAGTTCCCTCATCCCTCAAAGGTAGCTGGAACGACTGATTTCGCAGCGGAACTGAACACGGAGGTTCTTTTTTGTTTGCGCGCCTACCCTGACTCAAACACCCTGAACAGGTGGATTTTCCCCATCTTCATATTCTCGACGCAGAGCAATTTAGCCGCGTAGATCTCGAAAACGTCCTGACCGCTACAGCTCGAATCGAAAAGCTTCAGGCTGCCAATCGAGCATTTGGTTTGCTTGATGGGAAGATCCTGGCCTCACTCTTCTTTGAATCGTCTACGCGAACGCGGTTGAGCTTTGAGACGGCCATGAATCGGTTGGGCGGTCGCGTCATCACGACTGTGGGCTTTCAGTTTTCTTCCATAAGCAAAGGGGAAACTCTTTATGATACAATGAAGATGATCGAAGCTTACGCGGACGTTGCCGTCATTCGTCATCCAGTCGAGGGCTCAAGTCGCATTGCAGCCGGCGCAGTATCTATTCCTGTGATCAATGCTGGCGATGGCATCGGGCAGCATCCCACTCAGGCTTTGCTCGACCTTTACACCATCTTCAAAGAAAAGCACGCTGTTGAAGGACTGCGAATTGGATTTGTGGGCGATTTGAAATTTGGGCGAACCATTCACAGCCTTATTAAGATGCTTCGGCACTACAATGTAGAAATCGTTCTAATCTCACCAGTGGACCTGGCGCTGCCGGAATCCTATCGCAAAGAATTGAGGAGAGAGAACGTCAAGTTTGAGGAAACGGAGGATATCAAAGCCCTCTGGGACTGCGATGTTGGCTATATAACGCGAATCCAGGAAGAGCGCTTTGCCGATCGCGCTGAATTCGAACGTCTGAAAGACAGCTACACAATCAATCGTGCCTTCCTGCTTGCATCCAAAAAACAGACCACCATTCTTCATCCATTGCCACGTGTTGCAGAGCTCTCAACGGATGTGGATGACATGCCCACGGCGGCATACTTTCGCCAGGCGGCCTACGGAGTTGCTGTTCGGATGGCGCTCCTGATGCTGTGCTTGAAACAAGAAATCCCCGTTATTTGATTCTTCGCAAACAGCTGCTCCCGGAAAAGCTTCGCGTCACACCGGGCCAGAATTACATTAGATCTTTCAAATGATCCAGGATCACCGTATTTTCGGGCGATCGACTGAGTGCTTTCAAGAAGGCTTTTCTGGCCCGTTCACGGTCCCCGCTTTTCAGTAGCAACATCCCGAGGGAATCCAGGTAGGCTGGATGATCCGGCTTGCTTGAAACTGCATGCTTCAGATGCTCCAGTGCCTCGCCGAATTGTTCCTTTTTTCCTTGCAGGGCCAGAAGATACCCCAGTGAATTTCGGCTGTTATTATTGCCGGGATCGATTTCCAGAATTCTCCGATGGGTGTGGATTGCATCCGCCACGCGCGCTGTCTTTTCCTGAACGTGGGCCAGCATCCCCAGCAACGTCGCGTTCGTTGGATCCATTTGAAGACGCTCTTTCAAAAGTATCTCAGCTTCCAGCAGTTCGCCGTCCTGAATCAGACAGAAAATTCTGAGCGACTGTGCGGCAGCAATCTCAAGGTAATCCGGATACTGGGAAACCAGGTCCGCCAGGAAGCCCGCCGCACTGCGGAAGTTTTCAATAAGGTAATAACAAACACCCAGCTCATGCAGTTCGACAGGACCACTGCGACCATCCTGCACCATCTGCTTGAGTGACAGGATTCGTTCTAGCACCTGCTTTTCGCGCGTCTCTTGATTCATCTACTCACCGGTTCAATCGTTACGGCCGTTGTATCCAGGGCCAGCGGCGTAATGGAAATCATCCCGTCTTCGAATGCTCTGCAATCCGACTCGGCATCGTCGTGCCAGCCCATCTCCGTTTCCAGGAGTTTATAGAGTTTTCCGCCCGCGCCTTCCTCAAGAAGTTCGTACGCGTCTTTGTAGATCCGCCGCCCCTGCCTGGTCCAACGCATACCTGGAAATGGATCGCCAGCGTTTGCACGTGCTTCTAAGGGATAGTTAATATTCCAGAGAACGCGCTGCGGAAAATTCTCAAGGTTTGTCTCGAGCCACTTCGCAAGCCAGGCAGCGGGTCTTCTAAAATCCCCGTCGTGCGGGCGAATTGGCGCACTGATTGCGATGGCTTTCTTGCCATGCAATGCCGCATGACGGGCCGCGCCTACGGTTCCGCTATAGTGGATATCATCTCCCAGATTCACGCCATGATTTATGCCAGACACTACAAGATCAAAGGCAGGAAAATCTTCCGTAAATAGAGCCAGATTTACGCAATCGGTTGGATAACCATTCACTGTAAACTTACGCGGAGATACCTCCTTGAGTAACAAGGTTTCACGCAAACTGAGGGCCTGGGAAGTGGCGCTGCGCTCGCGATCCGGCGCAATACACCAGATTTCACCAAACGAAGCAAGCGCCTGTTCAAGGTGGAGCAGGCCATTCGTGAAGAGGCCGTCGTCATTTGTCAGTAGAACTTTCATCCGGCGTGTGAGACAATCTTCACCAGCAACAAAGCGAACACGAGTACAGGCAGTCCAAAGATTGCACCAAGGGAAAGGGCTATGGACCGTACGACATCGCGAAGCGGCATTTCGTACAGAAATTGAATCGATTTGATCAGGTTAAAGATGACCCACAGGTACAACAAGACAGCGAAAACTCCCGCGATGATTTGCGGAACGGGAGTTACGCGCGCCACGACAGATACGGGAAACACGAATGAAAGAGGTAGAAGTGATAGAATAGCTATGCGAAACACTTCGCGTGACCTGCCCGCTTTTTCGGGTCGTTTTGCGTACATCTGCGAATCAACCGTGGCTCCTGCAATGAAGGCAATGATCAAGAACAGTAGAGTCTGCAGGAGCGTGTGAAACAGAATTGAGAATAAGAATACACTTTCATAGTAGTCGCGCAGGAGGTAAGCACCCGTGGCCATTGACGCGGATGGAAGAATTGCAGCCAGAAGCCAGTGCGCCGTACCTATAGATTGGTTGCGCAGTAGCGCCGGTAGCTCTTCTGGCTTGTAGAGGGTGCTGCTCGTTACATCGACGAGCGTCAGAAACCACGCTCTCATTTCGCAAGATCTCGCGCATTCAAGAGATTCCGGATTTCTCCCGCATCGGGATACAGGTAGTATGCGCGACCCGTCAACGCAGGCAACATGATGCGCTCGCCGGCCGAAAATCCAGCAAACATCTCTTCCCAGAAATCCTTGCGAGGCTTCAGGATTGGCAGATCGTCCTTGGTCTTGAGTTCTGCACGCATACTCGCAAGGGCTTCATCCTGCCCACCGAAATCATCAATCATTTGCTCTTGCTTTGCCTGAACGCCCGAGTAGATCCTGCCTTCCGCCCATTTACGTACATTGGCCTCGGGTTGCTTTCTGCCTTCTGAAACATCAGCAATGAACTGCTCGTACGCATCATCTGCAATCTTCTGATGCATGGCCCGTTCCTCTTCTGTCATATTGCGAAACGGATACGAGGAGTCTTTCAAACGTCCGCTCTTGATTACTGTAACGCTCAGTCCAATTTTACGCAGCAGTTCGTCCGCATTGGCATGAATCATGATCACACCAATGGACCCAATGATCGCACCCCGGTATGCGTGGATTTTGTTTGCTGTTGAGGCCAGATAGTATCCACCACTCGCCGCAATATCCGTTACGTACGCAATGATTGGCTTCTGCTTTCGGAAGTGCATGAGGGCGTCGTAGACTTGCTTTGTGGGGCCCACACCTCCACCGGGACTGTTGATCGAAAGGATGATGCCCCGGATGGCCGGGTCGCTTTCCGCTTGCTTGATTCGCTCTACTATACGATCCGCGCCGGGTCTGCCTGGCCCCCCCCAACCTGATTCGATTGGCCCGTGGACTTCGATCAATGCAACGCCGGCCGTCCCGGGACTGAAGAGGGCGCCGGTGGGGGCCGCAAAGTCCTGCGATTTACGGGCAGCTCCAATCTGGAAAAGGCCCACAATCAGGGAAACAGCAGAGATAGCAAGCGCCAGGGCGGCAACTAAACGAGATCGATCCATATCATCCAGAGAAATTCTCAAAACCTGGCAGTGAACAAAAATTTAAAGATTCCACACTCAAAAAGGACTATAGAGATCGGCCCTGCTGATCGAAAAAGTAAGTAGACCAGTAGAATGGCTTAGTATCGTTAGTGACATAATTCCATTATAGAGACAGATTATGCAAATATCAGGAAAACACCTCTTAAGCTCGGCTGAAACACTGCTCCGTGAGCGACGCGACGATCGGGCGCAGTCAAGGCGGGAAACCGGCGGCAGAAGCAGCGAATCGGGGGCCTTTGTTCAACCAGCGGCGCTCCATGGCAGGCTCATGCAGATTCAGGGCAACCTGGCGGGCATGCAGAATGAGTTCAGTCGGGAACAGGCTCGTTTGGCCTACCTTGCTGATCCAGAAGCCATTGCACAAGAGAAGCCTGTTTTTGACGGAAAGCCCCTCTTCCCGGAATCTGACCTCACGGGTCTTAAGGATACGGTCCTGGCACGGATGGACGTCTTGAGGAAGAATCTTCGGACGCTGCAGGTGGAAATGGAAAACCTGGTGGCGCTCGGTGCTCCAACGCCGGACAGTACTCTCGATGCCAGGGCTTTGCTCTCTCGCGGCGGGCTCAATCATGTCGATCCAGAACGCGTGTCCCGACTGACCCGAAGCTGAGTGTCAGGACCAAAGCTCCATGCCCTGAAAACTCGTCTGGCTGATCTTGGCCACGCCGACGTGCGGCTGATAGCCGTTTCCAAAACACATCCAGCTGCAATGGTCGATGAACTTATTCGCGCCGGCCATCGTGACTTTGGCGAGAATCGGGTGAATGAAGCGCGCGACAAGTTCTCCAATCTGGACCTAACCGGTGTTACCCCCGGTCTTGAACCGATCTTTCATCACATAGGCCCCCTGCAATCCGGGATGGCGCGCCAGGTTACGGCGCTTTTTCATTTTGTGCACGGAGCATCATCTCATTCGGCGATTGCGGCGCTGGCGAAGGCCTGCGCGGCCAGAAAGGTCAAAGAGCCCCACTACCCTGGAATGCATTACTTGATTCAAGTCGATCTCACCGGCGAGGTTTCAAAATTGGGCGGTATGAATATCGAGGAACTGCTTGCCACACCGCCACCGTCTACTGACACTTTGAAATTCAAAGGTCTCATGACGATGGGGCCTTCGGACGGCGATCGAGAACGTACCCGGCAGGTTTTCCGCGAGCTCCGGAAGATTCGCGATACGAGTTTTCCGGGTTCTGAGCTTTCTATGGGTATGTCGGGCGATTATGAAATCGCATTGGAAGAGGGCTCTACAATGATTCGTGTGGGCTCGCTCATCTTTGGCTCGCGATGATTTTTTGACTCGCAGAGAACTGGATCGATGAAAAACTGAGTTTTTTAATGGCACTCGACCCGCAAAAAGCCCTTCAACAAGCTAAAATCCCGGCTGGCACAGTTCTATTTGAAGCAGGCAGACCTCCTAGCATGTTGTGGGTTGTCCACGAAGGAGAGATCACCCTCAAATCAGCCTCTGGTAAGCGCCTCTACAATCTCGGTGCAAACTCTACTCCAGGGTTTGCTGCACTCCTGACCAGGCGGCCCCTGGGCGCCACCTATGTCACGGCAAAGGACAGTCTGATATCTGCGTTCCCCGTTAATCCGGCTGGAAACTTTAATACGCTCGTTCTCGGCAAACTCAACGTCGGGATTCTTGCAGTCCGTTCACTCATGCAAGAAGTCCTGGTGTCTCGCAAAACCTTTGGGACCATTTCTGAGTTCGCAGCCGACCTGCTGAAGTCCATTGACAACCTCTGTCTTACGTATTACAAACTGAATCCAGGTGCATTTGAAGGCCAGGCCGGGGGCCAGATACTCGATCCGCTTGTTCCACAAACCAAAGTTCTCATCGATGATTTTACTTCAAATGGTGGTGAGATTCCGGAAACTATCACGGCCGGATGGCTCGACCAGGATCATTCGACGTTACTCAAGAAGCTTTATGAAATGGAATCGGAATTCAATGAGGACGAGTTTACTTTCCTGCGTCGCATCCTGAGCCTCCCGGCAGACCTTCAGGGTAACATCTTCAAAACAGACGCAGCACTCCTGCAAATTCTTGCGGGCAAACTCGCTGAAATGGTGATTTCAAGCATTGAAGAAGTGAAACAGATTCACGAAACTATCAATGAAGGAATCTCGACGCTTCTCTCCGGTGAGTACAGCTTTGTTGAAAAGATATTCCTGGTCGCAGATGTTGCCGGCGACGCCGGTCGCCCTCCCCTGATGGGAATCATTCGGTTCCTTGTGGGCCTTGCAGAAAAAGTTAAGACCAGCCATCAGACGTTATTCGGCGTTCCAGTCGACGCGTCCGTTCCGGCTTTGGCCAAACTGGCCGACATGCTCAAGGCGCAAAAGGCAGAAGAAAAGCCGCAGGAAGTGAGTTCTGCGGTTGCGGCCGGGGTAGACGTTAAAGCATTGCGCCGTGACCTGGCAGGCAGCGTAGGCAAAATCATGAATTTTGTTGCCCTGCCCGCAGACGACGGCAAGAAACTCATTGCCGATCTCAAGACATTGAAAGGCTTCACGAATCCTCTGGATTCCGGGGGAGACCCACGAAAGGTACGTCGCGCCATCTCCAAGGTTTACTGGGGTATCTGGGAAAAAGCATTCTTCAAACTGAAGGAACAAAAGGGAAATCTGCCATTGCCGGTGGATTGGATGCTTCGCTTTGGTTTCTTCGATGACGAAATGCTCGATGACGAGCACATAGGTGCGCTCACTCAGTGCCGCGATACAACGCGCGGTAAGCCAGGTTATTCCATCCTGAACGCTCTTGACTGGCTCCCGGTCATTGGAGATAAGAAGGAACCACCGTCACTCGATGAGATGGGGATGGGCTTCTTTGAAAAGCTTAAGATGGAGCACAAGGACAAAGGCTGGAAACGCGAAACGGACGTTCCAGATGAGTTTGCCGGATATGCAATTCGCATCCGCTATGAGATTCAGAATTTTCTTGAGATCAACGTCCGGCTGACCAGTGGATCCCCCGCAACGTCTTTCCCTATTTTGACACGCTATTCTGTGAATATGCCCCTTGATAAGGCCTTTGTAACAAACGACAGGCTATCGGAATGCGTCGATAGAATTCTCGCAATCGACTATTCGCTGTTCCACCGTGAAACGCTATTCAACGATGAAGAACGCGGAATCCTGAAGGAGTTCATTCAACTCCAGGTCATGCCATGGTTCATCATTGTTCCTTCTATTGGAACCAAAGTGATGATGTGGCAGGATCTTGCGTCTCCAAATAAACGAACTTCCAAGGGTCGCATTGCGGTTCCAATTTTTGCCACGGCCGATCTGTTCTCACTTATGGTTGATGCAATGGCTGCATTCCGCTGGGAGTTGACCAAGAGTATCCAGGGACCAGACTGGAATAACGTTGCTGTTCCTTCCATTACGTCAGATTATACGGATTACGTTCAATTCTATAAGAAAAACCGGGAAATTTCACCCGAGATCAAGGAACGTCTGGCTGCGGAATTCAAACGATTCAGAAGTGACCGCGATCGGTTTACCAACGACTACGGCAACTGGCTGAAGAGTGAAGCGGAAGGAAACATGAAGATGAATCGTGTGGTGCGTGCAATCTTCTACCGACACGTTCCGTTCGCAAAACCCGTGCGTGACAAAGTATCAACGCAGCCCGCGTTTGCAGAACTTCATAATCGTTTTGTTAACATTAGAACCAAGAAGTTGCGTGAATCGGAAGCTCGTTACAAAAAATTCGATCCGCTACCGGACGTACTGAAGAAGAATCTCGATTTCTATCGGGTGTAGTCTCAGCGCAAGGACTCGATCTTTTCTCGGATCTTCTTTCTCAGCGAAGGCCTACCATCACAGAGTGAATCAGCACGCCGCAGCAAAGGCATTGCTTCCTGGGATTTGCCCATGGATAAAAGCGCATTTGCCAGGTTGAAATGGGCAAGCGGGTCACTCGGCATCAGCTTGACTGCAATCCGCAAGTGCTTCTCCGATTCCTTGAGACTTTCGGGATCTTCCTTTTCCTGACCCCGGTGTAGGAGCATCAATCCCAGGTTGTGTTGAGATCGAGCGTGCCCGGGGTTCCGTGCAATTGCCTGTTTATAGAGATCGATCGCCTCAGTCTGTTTACCCTGATCGCTTCGAATGTTGGCAAGATTGTAAATTGCTACGACAGAGGCAGGATTGCAGCGAATTGCCGCCATGTAGTGCTCTGCCGCTCTCTCCTGATCGTTTCGCGCAAGCAGAATACTGCCGAGATTGTTGTGAGCCTTTTCCATGCACGCATGCATCTCAATTACGTCATTGTAATATATCTCGGCCTCTCGCGTACGATTCATCTTGTGGTATAAGAATCCCATTCTGTAGACCACGTCGGGATTTTCGGGATCGAGTTCCCGGGCCTTTTGCAGGGTTTCAAGTGCGCGAATGTCATCCTGGCGAAGCGAGGTCTGGTATAGCGCCTTCGCTTGCGTCCGGGCGGCCTCTGGTACGGCAGCCAGGGAAAGAGGCAGGAAAAGAATGGCCAGCAGAGGGACCCGAATTCTCAAAACTCTTCCACAAAGTAAGGCTTGGTATACTCACGAACAATTTCAATAATGAATCGACCCCACGTCCGCGCATCGGCTGTATCAATGTGGATATGCTTCACCTTTGAAAAATAGGGCTTGGGTTTGAAAACTGTATGAGTGAGCTCGATTACGCGAACGTACTGGTCTACTTTACGTGCTCTAGCGAAGTTCATGGTTTCCATGTCGATCCGATCAGACGGAAGGTACCCAACAATGACGAGGCGTGGGAAGAGAGCCTTCTTCAACAGGTTCAAGAAATCAGCAAAGGAATCCACGCGATCGATAAATCCTTCGTACGTTCCGCCACCGAGGTTCATGACCTGCGTGACAAGATCCATGGACAATGGAATTCCTTCCGGATTGGACATATCAGAAATAATTACGATTCCTTCATCCGGTTGGAAAGTCTTCAGGACCTTGTCGCCCTGAAAGTGCCGACGCATCAATTTGGCCTTTGAGATATCGATCTCAGATCGCTTGTTGACGACGATTTCTCCCGTAGAAGTTGCCACTTCTTCGCGACAGAGAATGAACCGCTTCTTGAGCGCGGTTTGATTCATGACCCGAAAGGCTTTTACTTTTTCTTCAAGCTCATCCAGGGTACAGACGCCAATCCGGAGGGGATTCTCTTTTTTCCGAATCTCCTCCTTACTGGTTTCGTCCGCTGCCTGCTCATCAATCATAGGTCAAACTCCATGCCGACCAAACACAAAAAAAAGAGTGATCCCCACGTTCCAAACAAACAGTATAGTCAGCAATATGACAAGAATTGAAATCCGGCGCGAAAGTTTCTCGTTTTCAGCCGCAACAAGTTCTATGTCCGCCATCACTTCTTCCCATTTTGGGCGATCGCGCCAGGCTGTAAAGACGTCAATTGCAACCGGCCCGGCCCAACGAAGATAACGAAAAAGACCATGCTCCCCGATTTCCTTCAATTTCTTACCCATGCCTCAGATTTCTACTCCGGGCTGTGCCGTAAAATCATATTCAGCGGACTCCTCCTCGGTATAACCGCGGGCTGCGCTTCGGTTGAGTTCATACCGGATCGCGAATATGCCAACCGCAGGCGTGACCAGATTGATACCTTTCGGCTCTTCAGCCGGAAGCCGGATATGCCCGTGGAGTCTGTAGGTAGACTAATTTTTAGAAACCTGTACGGCAGGCCGGATTCGGAGGATTTCAGAATCGATGTGGAACGCGAAGGCAAAGCTCGCGGAGCTAACTGCGGATATGTTTCAAAACGGTCCATGCAGAGACAGACTCAGTTCAGGACCGCGGCCGTGGACCAAACCAACAGGCACGGGGGTCAGACGGGAGAAATTGCAAGCGACGTTGAGACAGTGGAAGTGATTCTTTTTCAGTGCAGCGAAGATGATTCAAACAAAGACAGAAATAAGCATTGATCCGCAGGGGCGGTGGTTCTACCGCGATGCGGAAATTACCCAACCTGATGTCCTAAAATATTTTAAACAGAACCTGCATCGGAATCACCGCTATTATATTCTCAACATCTTTGGGGAGCTACGCGAGGAAGGCGACCTTGATCAAGTTCTGGGCGCGCCATTATTTGCCATTTCGGCATCTGAAAGCGACGGAGCATTTGAATTCCTGCTTGATTCAGATGAGCGAATAACGGTCCCATTGCAGCAGATTCAGTTTTCTGGGACGGATTGTCTCTTCTTTGTCCTTCCGCGCGGCATTCCTGTCCGACTGAAGACCTCGGCTATGGGACACGTTGCGGCATTTTTGGATGGTCCAGATGAGGCACCACACTGGAGCAACGGTGACCCGCTCACATCTAGTAACTTTGAAGACTACCTGCAGCGTTAGCAGTCGCGCTTAGACGTCGTCTTCGGAGCGGCTTGAACCGAGTAACTCATCCGGCACGTCTTCAATTGAATCACCAATCTGAACGCAGAGCCGATTTCCAATCCGACCTGGCCGACATTTAAACTTCTTGCGATCGCCAACGCGAATCATCATGTCGGACTTAATGTGGGTGCCGCTCAAACGGACAACATCGCCCTCACGAACGTTAATAACGTCCGCCATTGGAAGATCAATTTCACCGACTTCGCAGCGAAGAGGAATATCCACAATGTCGAGACGTTCCTGGATGATTGCACGGTTTTCGTCTGATTCACCGCGGCGAATCGACGAGTACCAGTACTGTGCACTCAACTTCGAAATGATCGGTTCAATCGTAATATACGGGATACAAAGGTTGGTCATGCCTTCAACGTCGCCGACCTTGGTTTCAAGCGTGATCAAAACCACCATGTCATTGGGAGGAACGATTTGAGCAAATTGCGGGTTGGTTTCGATGTTACCAAGGCGTGGACGAAGGTCAATTACCGTTGCCCATGCCTCCCTGAGGTTTCCAAGAATCCGGACAATAATACTCTCCATCACCGACATCTCGATATCTGAAAGCTCTCGAGTAATCTTTGTGGGTTCGCCCGGACCACCAAATAGACGATCTATAATGGTAAACGTAATGCCCGGATCAATCTCAAGGACCGCGGAGCCCTTTAGCGGGTCCATGTTGATTACGGCCAGTGTGGTCGGATTGGGGATGGAACGGATGAATTCTTCGTAAGTGAGCTGATCTACAGAACCCACATGCACGCCCACAAGGGCACGCAACTGAGCGGACAAGGCTGTGGTAGTCAGACGCGCAAACGTTTCATGCATCATCTGGAGCGTACGAATCTGATCCTTGGAAAACTTATCCGGACGGCGAAAGTCGTAGATTTTGACTTTCTTTTGTTCACCTACATTGCTGTAGTCCTCCATCTCCACTTCGCCTGTGGAAATAGCGGATAATAGCGCATCGATCTCATCCTGGGAGAGTATTTCTGTCATTTCGACCCCGCTCTTTATTCATACTAAACCCCAGGTCAGACCTGGCAACTAATTTTGCCCCTGCCGCATGACGCGCGCTGAAACATGCACAATCTTCCAGAAACCAGGCTGTTCAGCCCGGACCAGAGTAAAGACGTACTCATAGCGTACCTGGAACCCGTCCGAGTCGCGATCCGCCTGAACAGTGACCTTAGCATTTCCGCGCGTTGCGAGCTCACCATCCCGGTCCTTCTCGTAGTCCGTCCGGGTGATTCGAAAGCGTTTCAACTGATCAGAAGGACGAGTTGTCAGATACGTCGAAAACTTTCGGATGATGTCCGGGCGCTCCAGGTCAGACGCTCCGGCGAACTGCAGCGCGTAGCGATCGTATGATGTAATGTATCTGGTCAGATCCAGATGCTTTAGATAATGGCTCCAGTTCTTCTTGAGCTCAGCAGAAAGGAATAGATACACTGTTTCTTCCGGGGATAATCCCTGGCCGGGATCACCCACTACGTCCTGGGATTCTGCGAGCGGTGCTTGCTTCACTCGCTCAAGCCGCAACCGAGTCCAACCCCTTGAGCGAACGACGGCTTCTGAATCAGATTCTGGCTTGAAATAGGCACAGACCCGATACTCCTCGCCAGGTTTGAAATCGTACAGGTCATTCAAATAGATGGTTTTTTCAAAAGTTTCACCCGGGTGCAGGATGATCTCCTTTACGGCATTTCCGACTAGATCGCGCACCGGTTTGCCGCCGTCCTCCCGTCGCATCGTGCGAGGCTTTTCAATGGGCGTAATTTCGTGCCCCGCTTTGTCTTCGACGAGGAACTGAAAGCTACGGCGGGCATCTTCGTTCGGAAAAAGCCGAAATATGCGATAGCCGCGGTTGGTAACCCGATAACGAACCGGAATATCCTGACCAGGCGAATAGAGGATGCGATCAAGGTCGAGGCGAACGTCCACATAGCGCGAGACGTCGTCCACCGTTGCATCGCCGCGCATGTCGGGCCGGGTCTCAGCAAACAGCGGGAAGGCAAAGAATACGATAATTACAAGGAATCGATTCACACTACGTATAATATCGAGCTTTCCGCAAGAAATCGAAGCAAAAAAAGGAACCACCCAAGGGGATGGGCAACCTGTGCCTGCATGGGGAGAGGTATTAGCCGACGTTGCGGATGAGTTCACCCCGGAGGGTTGCCGAAGAGGTGGCGGTAATGCGTACATTGACGAGTTGGCCGGGTACCGCCGACGGATCTGTCGGAAAAACGACGACTTTACCGCTGTCAGTCCGTCCGGCAAGGTCAGCCTCCGAGCGCCTGCTGAAGCCTTCCACGAGTACTTCATGGACGCGGCCAACTTCCTCAAGATTCGATTTGCCTGCAACCTCGCGCTGCAAGGTTATTAGCCGGCTTAGCCTCTCGCCTTTTGTTTCTTCCGACACATCATCCGGAAATTTCTTTTTTGCAAGCGTCTGCTCCCGCTCTGAGTAAGCAAACATGTAGGCCATCATGAAACGCGAATATTCTACAGCTGAAAGCGTGTCCTGAAATTCTTCTTCTGTTTCTCCGCTGAATCCCACGATCACGTCCGTGGTCAGTTCAACGCCCGGAACGATTGTCCGGACTTGATCGACGAGTTCTAGAAACTGATCACGTGAATAACCTCGATTCATGCGTTCGAGAACGCGCGTAGATCCCGACTGTAGCGGCAAATGAACCTGGGATGCAAATCGTTTCTCTGCGGCCATCAATCGGAGCAGTCGCTCGGGAAAATGATGCGGATGGGGTGAGCTAAATCGAATTCGAATAACGTTGGTCTTAGCAAGAATCTGTTCTACGAGTGTGGTGAAGTCGATTCCTTCATGCGCGTACGAATTCACATTCTGACCGAGGAGGGTTACTTCTTTCACGCCCTCCTCGTCAACCAGGCGACGGATCTCGTCAACAATGGACGCAGACGACCGGCTGCGTTCACGACCACGGGTATATGGAACAACGCAGAAAGAACAAAAGTTATCACAGCCCCGCATGATTGTCACAAACGCCAGGCATCCCTGCACCACATTGGGTTGAATATCCCCGTAGGTTTCATCGAGCGAAAGTCGAGTAAGAATCCTGTGCCGACGCGAGTCACGAACCTCGTCTACAAGCGATGGCAGTGACCTGTAGTTATCCGGTCCAGCCAGGATGTCGACTGGAAGACCCATGGCGAACAGATCGTCACCCAGGTTCTGCGCCATGCAGCCGAGCACACCAATGATCAGCCCTGGATTGCGCTTCTTTAGATCCCGGAAGGAACCAAGGCGACCGTACACTTTTTCGTGCGCCTTTTCACGAATGGCACACGTGTTGAGAAGGATCAAGTCTGCCTGTTCCGGATTCTGGACCGCGGAAAAACGATCGGAAAGGATCTTTGCGACCAGCCCGGAATCGTACGTGTTCATCTGACAGCCGTAGGTCTCAACATACAGCCGCTCTTTTGTGGCTCCAGCTTCCATCAGGAGAGCCAATGCTCGAAAATCCCACTACTCCCGCTATCCTAATTTACATAAACATCCGGGCTTTCAATCTGGGACATAATATGGCTGCGGGTTTCAAGGACTTAACCACGGAAGAGATTCGCTATTACCATTCCCTTCTTACAGAGGAATTAACAGATTTTGACTGTGGTGATCTCTGTAAGGGCGACAACGGTGGCGAGCCCTACTGCTGCAAAGCAGAACATGCTGTTCCACTCCTCTACAAGGCGGAGTTCGAGCATCTCAAGGCGATGGGCGACCTCTGGCATGAGTGGAAACCTGTTACCGGCGAGGACAAAAAGATAAAGGAGACTGCATCCCGGGATCAGCTCTTCTGCGAATGCAAAGGCATAGCACACTGTGTTCGGGATCAGCGCTCCATTTCCTGCCGAACATTTCCACTCGAACCATATCTCGATCGACGCAACGTCATCATTGGTTTGACCTTTGTTAGAGACTTCACCCAACGCGATCCCGATACCGGAAAGGTCAAGTGCCCAATGACCAGACGTAAGAACGATGTCCGCCAGGAATTCGTAGATGCTCATTTTGTTTTCTGGGAAAAAATCATGCTGCGTCGCGAAGAAGAATTTGAGACATACGTTGAGACCTCAAGATCACTGCGCCGGGAAAGAAATCGGACCGGGCGTCAATTCCAGGTTCTAATGCCTTCGCATCTGAAAGAGTCTAGAATGGCTCGCAAGTTCATGTACTGATGAGTCTTCATTTCGTTCTCAGCGAAGGGCTAACTTATCTCGGTGAGTTGGGGCCTGGAAAATTGGTCCATTTGTTTGGCCGCATGAGCATGGAGAGAATGCTCATGATTTCACAAAAGGTTCCACGCGCAAACGTCCTCTACACTCTCAAGCATTCAAATCTTGATAAGACCCTAACGGTAATTCAACCTATGAAGAATGAAGAAATCGTCTACTTTTTGAAATCGATTCCACCGGAAGATATTGTCTACCTCCTTGGACACCTCTCCACAGCGGAACTGACCGATTGGCTGCACGCCGTTTCAATCGAAGAAACGGCCAGACTTCTCACAACACTTGGCGCTCGCGACGCTGTTCAGTTGCTACACGGTGCCGGGGTATCGACTGCTTCGGCCGTCCTCGGAATTCTAGGCTCACAAAGGCTCCTAACGTTAATCTCTGAGATTGGACTCCGTGAGACCCTGGAACTGGCGCGAAATCTCCCGGCGCCGGTTCTCAAGAAATGGATCAAGGCGCGAGGCATCGACGATGTATTGATACTGGTACCCTGTCTTGGTGCCGCGAACGCCGTTTCGCTCATAGACACACTCGGCGTGGACGCCTCCATTCGAGTCCTGGCTGAACTCGGACCGGTAAACGTTGTAAAACTTTTGCGGGGTGCAAAAAGCATGAAACTGCCCAAACTTGCAAAGAAACAGAAACTGCTTCTAGAAGGGCAAACGGCAGTTAAGCCCAGGGCCGCAAAGCGTTCTCGTAAAAAGAGCGCCTGAAAATAGCGAGCTTCTCTTAAAGATTCACGCAGAGCGCCGGCCCGTTACCAGGAAGAGTGGATCTGTTCCAGGATTCGACTTGCGATCTCAATGGTTCTAATGTCTGACTGGCCGTCTACGATGGGAGTTGTTTGTCCGCGAACGCATTTTACAAAGTGTATGTGTTCCTGGCGCAATGGATTGTCTTTGTGCACAAAGATCTTTTCTACAAATGATTCCTGGCGGTACTTTAGCTCCTCACGCGTCATGAGGTATGCGCTCGTCGCCTGACGGTGTATGTCGATGTCCTGCGTTGAAAAGTCCAGAATGATGTAAGCGCTTTCCTGGGTGATTGTGAGTGTGCGTACCTTAGCTTGCGTCAAACGGCTTGCAGTAATGGTTGCAACGCATCCACCCTCAAATTGCAGAACAGCTGTAGCTACATCTTCATGCTTACCGGTGCGTGCAACGCCGCGTGCATCCACGAACTTAACTTCTTCGCCCACAAGGTTCATTGTAATATCGAGGTCATGGATCAAAAGATCCATTACAACGCCTACGTCCAGGATCCGTCCGGAGTTGGGCGCAAGGCGTCGGGATTCTATCAGCAGGGGTTTGTCAACTACGCGTCTTAGCTCGAGTACGGCTCCGTTGAATCGTTCAACGTGACCCACCTGCAGGATGAGCCCGCGGCTTTCTGCGAGTCCAACCAGCTCCCGAGCCTGCTCAGCACTCGTGGTCATGGGCTTCTCGACGAGGACGTGACGTCCCTTCTCAAGCGCCTTCTTTGCGACCTCGTAATGATGCGCGGTTGGGACGGCAACTACGACGGCTTCAGACGCGTCGATGAGGGCATCTATGTCCTCAAATCCCTTTACAGAGAATCGATCCGCTATCTCCGCTCGACGAGCCGCGCTTGCATCATAGATTCCTGCGATTTCGTATTCGTTAGCAAGGCCAACTGCAACGTTTACATGATATTGGCCCATATGGCCTGTGCCTATCAGGCCAAGTTTGATTTTTCCGTTCATTGATTGAGCTCGATCGGGTTAGCGGAACCCGGATCGCATCCTTGAGAAAACGGATTCTCCATAGCTCGACTCCGTCAACTCTTTGCCCAGTTCCTCAACGAGGGATCGCGCTTTCTTGCTCATTTTTCCAGGTATCTTCACCTGGATGAGCACATGCTGATCGCCCTTCCCGTATCCGCCCATGTACGGCATTCCCTTCTCTTTCAGACGGAAGATCTGGCCACTTTCTGTTCCAGCCGGGATCTTCATCTTCACGTTCTTGCCGTCAATGGTTGGAACGTCAATTTCCCCGCCAAGCATCGCTATGGTTACGGGGACCGGTGCCTCAAGAATAAGATCATTTCCTTCGCGCTCGAAGACAGCATGTTTTTTGATATGCGTAACTACAAACAAGTCACCGCGAGCGCCACCATGAGGGCCAGCCTCACCTTCGCCTGAAATCTTCAGACGACTGCCGGACTCAACACCGGCAGGAATCTTAATGTTCAGTGTGCGTTTCTTTTCAGTAAGTCCCGATCCACCGCAAGACCCACATGGCTGCGCGATAACGCGACCCTGGCCAGAGCATTGCGGACACGTAGTGGTAACAGAGAAGAATCCCTGCGTCCGTCTGACCTGCCCTGCTCCCTGGCAGAGTGGACAGACGGAGGCCTGGGTTCCCTTCTTGGCTCCGGAACCACCGCATTCGTCGCAGCTTTCCTGGCGCGGAATTTCGATCTTGATTTCCTTTCCGGTTGCCGCATCTTCGAGTGAGATCTCCACGTTGTAGCGAAGGTCTGAACCGCGACGATTTACGCCACGGCCACGACCACCGCCAGCGAATCCTGCTCCGGCATTGCCTCCAAAGAACTCGGAGAAAATATCCCCAATGTCTCCGAAGATATCAGAGAAGTCCGTGTAGGCTTTGTAACCAAATCCAGGTCCGCCGCCGTTTCCGGATACGCCTGCTTTGCCGAATTGATCGTACGCCTGACGCTTTTGATCGTCAGAGAGTACCTCGTAAGCTTCGGTTGCCTCTTTGAACTTCTCTTCAGCTGCCTTATCGCCCTTGTTCTTGTCCGGATGGAACTGAATCGCGAGCTTTCTGTAAGCCTTCTTGATGTCCTCTTTGCTTGCGCTCCGCTGAACACCAAGCACTTCATAATAGTCGCGATCCGCCATGTCAAATCCTCAGTTTACTTCTTATCTTCGTCGGCAACCGTGTATTCAGCATCCACGACTTTCTCACCCGAGCTCGTTTGTCCCGCGCCTGCACCCGCTTCCGGGCCCGCTCCGTTTGGTTGAGCTCCGGCCTGTTGCGACGCAGCATAAATCCGTTGTCCGAGTTCCATTGAACCCTTCTGGATTTCATCGCGAGCCGCAAAAATCTTGGCAGAGTCTCCCGAGTTGATTGCATCGCGTGTGCGTTGAATCAGCGCTTCCGCTTCTGCTTTGTCAGCCGGAGTCACTTTGTCACCTGCGTCTGTGAGAGCTTTCTCAAGCGCATAGGCCAGCGAATCTGCTTCGTTGCGCGCTTCGACGAGTTTTCTTTCTTCCTGGTCGCGCGCTTCGTTTTCCTGTGCTTCGCGAACCATCTTCTTGATCTCGTCTTCGGTCAGACCTGACGCCGTTTCCACACGAATCTTCTGTTCCTTGCCGGTACCCAAATCCTTGGCTGACACATGCACGATGCCGTTTGCATCAATGTCAAATGTTACCTCAACCTGCGGCACTCCACGCGGAGCCGGTGGAATTCCCAGCAGATCAAATCGTGCAAGTGTGCGGTTGTGGCTGGCCATTTCGCGCTCACCTTGCAGTACATGCACGGACACAGCAGTCTGATTGTCCGCCGCAGTTGAAAAGATCTGTGACTTGCGCGTTGGAATCGTCGTGTTTCTTTCGATCAGACGAGTGAATACGCCACCGAGAGTCTCGATACCGAGGGAAAGTGGGGTTACATCAAGGAGAAGAACGTCTGTTACTTCTCCAGCGAGTACGCCACCCTGGATTGCAGCACCAATTGCTACAACTTCATCCGGGTTAACCGATCTGTTTGGTTCTTTTCCAAAGAGCTGTTTTACAAGTTCCTGAACGGCCGGGATCCGAGTTGATCCACCGACAAGGATTACCTCATCGATTTCACTGGCAGGAATTCCAGCATCCTTCATTGCATTCTGGCAAGGGATACGTGTCCGCTCAACAAGGGACTTGGTCAGCTGATCAAACTTTGCCCGGGTCAGGGTCATATTCAAATGCCTTGGACCGCTTGCATCCGCTGTGATAAACGGAATGTTGATCTGGGACTGAAGGGTTCCAGAGAGCTCGATCTTGGCCTTTTCAGCAGACTCTTTCAAGCGTTGCTGGGCCATCTTGTCTTTGCCAATGTCAATTCCAGTTTCCTTCTTGAACTCTTCCACCATCCAGTTCATGATCATCTGGTCAAAGTCATCCCCACCAAGGTGCGTATCACCGTTAGTCGATTTTACTTCGAAGACACCGTCACCCAGTTCTAGAATTGAAACGTCAAACGTTCCACCACCAAGGTCATAGACCGCAATCTTGGAGTTGGTATTCTTCTTGTCGAGACCGTAAGCCAGCGCGGCCGCCGTTGGTTCGTTGATGATCCGTTCGACCTCAAGACCGGCAATTCTGCCCGCATCTTTGGTAGCCTGGCGTTGCTCATCGTTGAAATACGCAGGAACGGTGATAACAGCACGGGAAACTGGATGTCCCAGATATTCCTCTGCGGTTTTCTTCATTTTCTGAAGTATGATCGCAGAGATTTCCTGTGGCGTAAACGATCCATGATCGCTTTCCACTTTCAATCCGTCCGTTCCTGAACGAATTACCTTGTATGGAACAACCTTGAGTTCTTCCTGAACCTCTGAAAAACGACGACCCATGAAACGCTTAATAGAACGAACTGTG
This sequence comes from Leptospirales bacterium, assembly GCA_016788865.1. Taxonomy (GTDB): domain Bacteria; phylum Spirochaetota; class Leptospiria; order Leptospirales; family Leptonemataceae; genus JAEUSB01. Next base: position 23,348 of record JAEUSB010000053.1, on the reverse strand, counting down.
TTCCCTGGATTCGTGATAGCCTGGTTCTTTGCAACCTGTCCGACCAGTCGATTTTCCTTATCAGCAAAACCTACAATAGATGGCGTGGTCCGCGAACCTTCCGCGTTCTGAATTACGATTGGTTCTCCACCTTCCATGATCGCAACGCATGAATTGGTGGTTCCCAGATCGATGCCAATGATTTTGTCTTTAGCCATTTTACTTCTCCTAAATTAGTGCAACCTTACTTGCAGTACTATAATCAAAAATTTAACTTTTTCAACTATTTTCGTTCTGTGCTCCTGCCTCATTCTTCTTCGCAGGCCGTGCCACGCGCACGCGCGCCGGCCTGAGCACCTCTACATTACCGTCAATCGACATTACAAACCCATCCTGGTAGACTTCGACTACTTTCTCACGATCGACTGTGTCGGTTTCTTCAACGGCAATTGCTTCCATTCGCATTGGATCAAACGCTTCGTCAACCGGACGAACGCTCTGGATATTTTCCCGTGCGAGAACATTGATAAACTCGGCGCGAATCATCTCAACACCCTGCACATAGCCAACTACTGCAGGATCGGTTGACTTGGTCATGAGAACCTGGTTGAGATTGTCGAGAACGGGCAATAGCCCGGAAACAAACCCCTTTACCGCATGACTGCGCACCCGGCCCATTTCCACGCTTGTGCGTTTCTTAAAGTTCAGAAACTCCGCGCGTTCACGATTCCATGAATCGCGCATTTCACGCGCTTCATTGCGTGCCTGCTCAAGCTCGGAATCGGAGCCCTTTGAGGATGGCTCGGGCTCGGCTTCCACCGATCCCGGTGCAACATCCACTCCCTCTAGTATGCTTTCTTTCGTTTCTTCTGCCATAATCCTTCTCAGCTACTCATTCTCGTTATCATGCTCGACAATAGTCGGCGGATATATTCTACAATGCTAACGACTCTTACATAGTCCATATTGTTGGGCCCTACGACTCCCAGGGAGCCAATGCGGGTTTCTCCCATTTTGTAACTTGCAGTTACCACGCTCAGACCCCCGAGACGTTCATCTCGATCTCCGTCGATGGTGATCAAGATGTCTTCCATAGGAGTACTGCGAGAAAATATATCCCGAATGGCGTTGTTCGATTCATAGAGGCTGCCGAGAACCTGAAGGCTCTCCTCACGCTCCGCGCCAACTCGGGCAATCAGGCGTTCCACACCAGAAGTATAGATTTGATCTGTGGCGGACACAGCCCCAAAGTTCTGAATAATCGAACGAGCCACGACTGGAAAGTACTGAAAGATTTCGTTTGCACTCTCCGGTTCTGTCTGCAGTCGCTCGCGAATCTCAAGCAAGTCGCAACCCTTGAACATGTCGTTCAGGTAGCGGGATATCTTATGTAATACGTCAGGTGGAATTCTATCTTCCACGAACATGGACTTATTGAAGACGGTTCCGGACCTGGTAACCAGCACGATCAGGATTTCATCCTGCCCCAGATCGATCAGCTCAATATGCTTCAGAACCGTCTTTTGCGGCTCCGGTGCGAGCACCACCCCTGCGTAATCCGTGAGTTTACTAAGTATCTTACAAGTAGCAGCGAGTATTTCGTGTACCTGGAATTCACGTTTAAGATATTCTTCCTGAATGAGTTTACGTTCCCCATCTGGCAGCTGGACCAGCTCCGGCAGGTCCTGGGCAAAGAGCCGATACCCTTTCTCCGTCGGAATCCGCCCGGCACTGCGATGGGGCGAGTACAGATACCCCTGGCTTTCCAGCTCCGAGAAAATGGACCGGACGGTTGCCGACGAGAGGCCAATCTGGAAGTTTTCCGTAATATAGGCGCTTGAAATTGGCTGCTCCGTCTGGACGTAGCCGGCCACCACGAGCTTTAAAATCTCGCGCTGCCTGAGCGTCATGTTATGATCTGGCTGTGGGTCTACAGACACTAAATCACTCATACCTATGCCCTGCTAATCTCATTAGCACTCTCCATGCGCGAGTGCTAATCCTGCTCTCAATTACAACAATCGGCAGGGTTATGTCAACTATTTATGAAATTCATTGGGAGGGGAGCACCGGAGGGACTCCCCGGGCAGGTAGGTACGAGGTTGCGGGAAGGCTCTACAACTTGCCCACCGAGCGATAGTAGGTAATCGTATTCCTTAAGCCTGCCTGAAGGCCGTAACTGGGGGTAAAGGCTTGGTGAAGCTTTCGGGCCGAGTATTCAACTCGATTTGTGACGAAGGTCAGCCGTTCTCGTATGGAGGAAAAGCCGCCGTACCCCAGGCAATCCATCAAGGAAATGGCCGGGCCAGGCAATGACAGCCGATTGGGCCTCGTGTCTAACTGGCTGCAGACTTCTCGGTAAAACCAGTCAAACTTTACGGTATCGCCAATGTTCCAGACGCCGGCTCCACCCTTTCGTGCAAACCAGGCGATAGCTGCGGCAACGTCACGAACGTAGACGAAATTCAAAACGGCATCCATAGAATATGGCATTCGGCGACCTGAAAGGACATGCTTCAGGAAATCCAGCATTTGATTCTGAGGGTGATTCTCCCCAAAGACGTTGGTTGGCCTGACAATGGTCAATTCGAAACCATAGTCTCGCGCCGCATTTCTCCACAGCTCTTCCGCTTGCAGCTTCGATTTCTCATATTCATTCTGCGGGGAACACCGGGTATTCTCATCCACGACAATCTTGCGGCGACTGTAGGAGAGGCCTACCACCCCAACGCTGCTCAAGTGAACGATTCGTTTAACGCCCTCCTTTCTGCAGGCCTCAATCATGTTCTCGGTTCCAACAACGTTCGTGCGATACACGTCACCTCCGGCGAGTTGAGCTGCCATGTGAATCAACGTTGAACTGCCCTTCACCAATTCCTGAGCGCATGAAGGATCTAGAATTGTTCCCCTTAGCCAGAATGATGCCCCATCCCGAGAAACACGCGAGACACACTTTATTGGTGTTTCGCCCAATTCTGGCAAAAGATGTCGGCCCAAGAAGCCTGAAGCTCCAGTTATCGCAATCATTCCTGTGATGAACGAATCAAAGATTTCTTCGTCCACCGTTTTACGGCGAGGTCACCGCCGAATATTCAAACACTACTTTTGCAGGCTGGCTCCATGCAGGTGCCGTTCCAGGGAAAGGATCACTCTGCGTGCCTAGGAATTCTTCCGCATGCAGTATGTGAGAGCTACGTTCTTTGGACGACTTTCGTTTGCGATTCGAGGTGTGCCGTTGGTTCCATCTGTCGTCGGATCTCCCGTTGTTGCGGCGGAGAAGCTAATATTCAAGGTGCCGGCTGCACCCTGCATGTCCGAGCCACCACCCGAGATCATGACGTGAGCCTCGGTCACATTCGAAGTGTTCCTGAACATGCGGTGCCCCTGGAATGCGTCTGCCTGTAGATTCCCGATTGCACGGCTTCCGCCTGGATCGTTACCTGCTGGACCGGTTCCCGCATCATCCCTGCCACGAATGAAGTGACCGCGTAGGTCGGGTGTGCCGTTGGTTCCGTCCGCGGGCGCCCAGCCTTCCGGGCAACTCGTAAGGTAGAAAGCTACCACAGCTCCTTCCGGTGCGGCAATTGCGAAGTTCTGGTTAATCTGGGAGGCGCTGATTGTCTGCCCTGCAGAGAAGACATTCATTGCAGCCGCGGCAGCGAATAAGCCCGCCGCAGACAGGCCTATGCCAAAACCAACCCCCCGGAAAATACCAGCTTTGAGGTGTTCTGTCAATTGTCTCCGGCCCATCCGCCCATGTTGCAATTACTGTTCGCGATCTTCAACCTGAATTGAAAGGTTACATCTAAACGGAGTCGAAAAAAAGAAACGCGCCCGTTTTCGGGCGCGTTCACAGGTGAGCAAAGGCTTTCGAATTACGAATTCTTGCGCATGCAGTAAGTCAGTGCTACGTTCTTTGGACGAGTTTCGTTCGCGATCCGCGGCGTTCCGTTGGTCCCGTCCGTCGTAGCATCCCCAGTCGTGACGGCCGAGAAGTTGATATTCAAGCCACCGCCGGCGCCCTGCATGTCAGCCCCGCCGCCCGAGATCATGATGTGCGTCTCAGTCACATTTGAAGTGTTTCGGAACATACGGTGCCCCTGGAAAGCGTCTGCTTGTACGTTCCCAATTGCGCGACTTCCGGCTGGATCGTTGCCGGCAGGGCCGGTTCCGGCATCGTCGCGCCCGCGGATGAACTGCCCTCGCAGATCAGGGGTACCATTTGTTCCGTCAGCAGGAGCCCAACCATCCGGACAACCTGCCAGGTAGAAGGCCATTACTGCACCTTCTGGCGCTGCAATTGCAAAGTTCTGGTTGATCTGCGCCGAGCTAATTGTTTGCCCTGGCGAGAACACATTCATTGCTGCAGCTGCAGCGAACAGGCTGGTGGTGAGGAGTCCAGCTCCCAGCCCAACCCCTTTGAAGAATCCGTTTTTGAGTGAGTCAGCGACTCTATTTGTTACTTTTTCCATTTTAATATCTCCAATTAGTAAAGATTTTATATCATTTCTGTGATTCAGTTGAATACGCATGCGTCGTCGAACAATCCAAAGTCGAACTGGCAAAGCACCCATGTGGTGTGAACCAGAACGTTATAGGATATACTGTAACCACCCAGAGTTGCTGTGATCGTTCCAGAAGTGTCCGGAAACACATTGGCCGCAGTGAATTTTCCATAGTTAGCCGTGTCGCCAAAGGTGCCGATACCGCCTGTTGCGCTAAAGACAGGCTGCACAAACATGAAGTTGTTGTATGCATCGTATCCCGCAGCGTCCAGTTGCGTGATGCTGTTTCCATCCACGTTTAGCGGATTAGGAAGAACGGCATCGTTGTAAAGCACGTCAATGCGATTGAGCAGACCTGGGTACACGCTGATTGGTGCGGAAACGTTCAAGCTGCCGTAGCTGGCCTGGAGAAAGGAACTTCCAATCACCTGTGCCGAATAACGGGCACTCAGCCATGTTGGACGACTTGTGGTTCCCTTGCCCCCTGCGAAGGTCAATGTATCTGCCGGAACAGGGAAGAAGGTCGCAGACGATGCGCCTTTTACCTGGACGGTCAGATCACGCGAGAAGCCCGCGCTCATTTGCGTTACGGTTGTCTGAAAACGAATCGGCGTTGTGCCATCCTGCGTATCACCGGCAATTGTGTTGAATGCAGCCGGAGCTGTAGCCGGTAAGGTTCTTCCGCTGTTCAGCGAATCGTAAGCCTGAATATAGTATTCAAGACCTGCTGCTGCAACATCCGCAGCCGGAACCTTCGCCGTGTAGAACTGACCTGTAGGGTCATTCTGCTCGGGTAGCATAGCCAGGCTCTTGAAAACTCCGCCACTTCCAGCTGTTCTGTAGAACAAACGGACCGTTGCGATCGCAGAACCTGCGTCCCAATCAGTTATACTGCTACGCACTGTGACAGGCAAGCCGGCAATAGGAGTGGCCGGAAAGAAGGAAGCACCGCCAATTGTTGGTGCAGTGTTTCCAATCGAAAGCAGCTGCGCTGTCAGAATGTAAGAAGAGAAATGATAAATCGGCGCGCTTACGCAATGATTCACCATGTCCACGTCACCGCCCATGCTCACGTATTCTTCCGTTTCTGGATCATAATACTGAACCTGGAGTGTTTTCTCCTGGTATCCTTTTGCTATCAGATTCACGGCGTCGTAGCAGATCTTCAGGGTTGCGGGCTTGTTAAACTGCAATCCTTCCGGTCCAAACTTATACGCAGCCTGAACTGGAACAATTGAGTCCTTGCCGTCCGGGAGACTGATCCGCGACGCGGAAATGTCTGTATCCTCTTCGAGAGCGCCCTGCGGTACTGTCAGGCTCATTGTTGGTTCTTGAATCGTTCCACCACCGGTTGCAGTTGCTCGCACTTGCGCCGCACTTAGCATCAACAACTGGCTCAGGGCTGAATCCCCGTCCGATTTTGTCCGACACCCAACTGCGAGAAGGGCTAAAACTGCAAGCAGGGTGAGATACGATTGTCTATTTGGTCTAATCATTCCATATCCCTCCTGTTTTGCGCGACGTTAAGCGCCGCTAAGGGGGATAGGGGATTCTACCTACGATTTTCTCAAAAAAATCTGGATCGACAAAATTTTTTGAGATAGGCGCTGGCGTTACTCAAACAGGATTTCTTCGACTTCTTCCGGGCTGACGATTCGCATTTCCGTCGCCGTATATACCCGATATCGGCCATTATCGCCGAATATCGTTCCGTACAGGGTTTCGCCATTCTTGAGAATCACTTCCTGCGGCGCCTTGCCCATGAGCCTGGTTGCCTCACGCTTGAAAGTCTCGCGGTCCATTGGCTTCTTTCGCAGTTCATCGTATTTCGCCTGACGTTCCGCCGGGCTCAAGGCCTCAAACGATTCACGACGTGCCTTCATCTCCTCCGGCGTCATTGTTACAACGGCCGGCGCCTCGCCAAATGCCGCATCCACGCGCTTAAGAATTTCGCTTCGCGCTTCGTTGGTTGAAAATGCCTGGTCGAGGGCTTTGAGAGCTCCTTCCGTTTCGGCTTCTGTGAGTTTCTTCTTCTTTCTGAGTCGGACAAAATCTGGCCCCGAGAGGATTCCGCTTAACGGTTCGATCTTTGAAAGGCGCTCCTTGAAGTCCGCATCGCTTACATTCGATTCCATGCCGGATTCTACATTGGCGGATGCCTTCTGGAATACCTTGAGGGTGCCCGAAAGAACCTCACTCTTTGCAATTAAGATTGGCGACAGATCTTCCAGCGCCTCCCAGCGCCGGCGAAACTCAACGGCTCCTTCATAAGTGGAAAGCTTTGTAGATGCTACGTCCGTTTCCACAGAGAAGACTGTGCCGCGGACACTGGCCACGGTGGTTGGCGTTGAAATCCAGAATTCCCGAGAGCCCCGCTCTTTCTTCTTTGGAACGAGTGCCAGTAGACGCCCAACCTTCATCCTGAATTCAAGAACGCCCGTCTGCAATGACTCAAGTGCCAATTCCGACCCGCCCTGCACCCGGAGCTTGTCTTCATCGCCCTTATCCTCGCCGCTCAAAACCGCAAGCCCCTCATTCCCAACCTTGAGGGTTTCACCTTCGCGCAGCTTATCCCCGCTTTTGACCGCCGTCCCGTTTCGAAGAACTTCCCCTTCAGCTGTGACGATATTGACCGGTGGAACTTCCCCTTGCCGGATGAAGGCAAAATACACAAGCACACTTGCGGCAATGGCAGTTCCAAAGGAAGCTGCGGCAATGCGGAAGGACCTGCGTCGAACCAGGCTAATCGACGTGACGGGCTTCCCCTGCGAGGTCGATTGATTCATTGCATCGAGTTTGGCACGCAGCGCGGGCGGCATGGAGCGCATCTCCACGCGCAAAGGCGCAAGTTCCTTTGGCCACTGCGATGACGGTTGATCCAGGAGGCGGCGCGCTAATTCTTCGTGGTTATTGCTCAAAGCCCGAGATCCTCCGGATGAATTCCGGCGCGACGGCAGGAGTCTGCAAGTGTACTCAATGCCTTCTCCATCAACCGATACACTGTTGCCTGCGACTTACCGGTTTTTGCGCAGATAGTGGATATGTCTGCCTCCTCAAGGAAGCGGAGCTTTATTACAAGAGAGAGATCCTCAGGGATAGCCGGATCTTCTATGGTTTCCAGTAGCACCAGGCGCACATCACGCGCCAGATCAGAACGAGCCGCATTGGCCGTTGTGGTTTGGTCAACTGTATCCTCAGCCAGTTCCACTTCCCGACCCTCACGACGCAGGCGGGCAAAATGATCATTCTTTGCGATGGTCATCAGATACTGAGGCGCACTGTCCCGACGCACGGATCCGCGGCGTACTTGTTCAATGAACTTGATATACGCATTCTGCAAAGCATCAGAGGCATTGTCTTCACTCCGACAAAGGATGCAGAGATATGTGTAGATCCTGTTTCCGTGTTGATTTAAGAAGTTGTCCAATTCGCCCTCAACGAGCATTTCCGTTGCCGTGGTATTCATTTTGCCCGGCCCCGGACCCTTTCCAGGAGGCAGCCACTGGCTCTCAGATTGATTATGCCGATTTTCCGATACTTTCGCAAGAATATGTCACCCAAATGGAATAATCGCAGAAAAATACGACGCTTAGCCCCTATTGTGAGTAAGAACACGTATCGAACGCGCCCTGGTCAAAATTGCAGGGTGGTAAGTTGGAGCGGCTCTGTAAAATTCCAAGATACATCAGAATGCCGCCGGGACTTTTCAAGTCGAAGCCGTTGCTGAGGTTTGAGACGATACAACCGCTGCTGAGCATGGACAACGCCACCGTCAAAAACGCTAGAAGACCCCGTTTCATAGACTTATTCGCAACATTGCGGCGAACCCATCCTTTTGCATATAGAAAATCGGTTGCACCCTGGCCTCCGGCCCCCTGCGCAGTCCCAGCCAGCGCACCTCCCAGGGCATTCCTCCCTGGCGAATGTCCATCAAATTGACCGCCCAGATCAGGCCGTAGAGCCCGATCATGGTGTTCCCTCGATTCTGAAGCTTGTAGACGGTCTTTTCCTTGCTGGCCAGATAGAGGAAATTAATGACAGCCACGTTTGTGACGGAGATGGACCCCGAGAGACTCTGCGAGGCAATGGCGCCGACTGGTACGGGATCGTTGTAATCACGTTCCGCCGCAGCGTGCCTCTGCCTGTAGGTCCAGTACTGTTGCAAGGCGATGGCACCAGCGGCTGCAAACGCAATCCCTGTCCCCCTGCGTCCTTCATCGAGCTGCCCCCACCCAGGAAAGATGACGGACTTCATTGCAGGCGTTAGGCGAAAACCCGTGGGCACGACGACGGGTTTGACTACTTCGCGCTGCGGAGGTGTTGGCTCAGTCCTGGGAGGATCGACCGGAACCTTCTGCGGCTCCACCGGTTGTATCTGATTCCAGGATGTTGGAGCGGGGCGCACGGAGCGAATCATGGAATTCGGTATCCACTCAACACGCCCGTCGCTGAAAACCACTCTGTGCGCCGTCCCAAAAGGCTGTGCCTTCACATCCGGGTAACGGACGCCTGATCGCAGTACGACAACGTCAGCCTCAAGGCGAAAGGAAGTGAACGAAACGCTAAGCAGGAAATAGAGGAGTGCTTCCCGGTGTTTCATCGCAGCTAGATATCGCACTTCCGCGATTGCTGCGTTCCAGTGCAACGACAAATAACGGTCATCGCTTCAAGCGTCGAAAAATCAAATCTGCTTCTGCGTCCTTACCGAGCTCAACGAGCAAGCAAGCACGATTGTACTGGGCTTCTTTGAATTCAGGATACCAGTAAGCGGCTCGATTGAGTGCATTGAGCGCGCCAATTCTGTCTTCCAATCCCCAGCGTGCCAGCGACAAATAAAGATAACGATGCGCAAGCGGCACTACAGGTGGGCGCCTGGTTCGCAAATCATCCGTGTTGACTGGCGCGTAGATTTTCTCGATGATACCTATCGAATGGCTGAGCAGCCTGCCTGCTTCTTCCAGATCAGAAAGCTTTGGTGCAGGACGAAGTAGCAGGCTCTGCGCCAGGCGATATCTCGCCTCATCGTTATCTTCACGACTGAGTACCTCACGAAATTTCGCTTCCGCGCCAACAGGATCGCCGCGGCGCGCCATTGCTATTCCTTCTTCAAGTATCTGACGATTCTGAGGCAGAGCGACTAAGTTCTCATGAATGAAGAGGATGCCGGAGAAAAAGAGCATCAAACGCATTGTGCAATAGCGCGGCGCCCTTGATCGAATCATCATACCAGCATTAGATTGTACAGGTTGGATTCTTCTCCGGGATATTCGGTGGTTTTGAACTCGACTCGCATTCCCCATTCCAGTGCAAGATTCTGCAGCAGATATTCGGGGCCTTCCAATTGATCCTGAGTGTGCAGCAATAACGCATGCGCAGGAGAAAGGATGATGATACGTTCCGCAACCTGGTGCGATGTACTAAAATCCTGGAATCTACTGAGAAATGGATGATCCGATGAGAGCGCTGCCGTATCCGAAAAAGTCATATGCGTTACATAGAATCGATCCTTGCCGGTGTGACTGTAGCGCTTGAATAGCTTTGAGAACTTAAGGGTTGGATCTTCGTTCTTGCTCTCTGGATTCAGTTTTACATGCGAGAACTTGAGAATGGCCGGATACACAGAATTCAGAAACGCAGTAGTCCACTGCTTGTCTACGGAGGCGGCACTCTCCTCATCGTGAAAGAAGCAGGCGCAATAGCAGGAAGTATCGAGCGTTGGGAAATGAAAATAAACGGCCGTAGGATAGCTGCTGAGGAATTCAGAGCTGAAGCGCTTCCTGTAGTGAAAGCTCTTCTTAATATGTTCCGAATAAGTTACAATCTGGAAGGGTAGTTCCTCTGCCAGATAGTTGTCTCGAAATCCAATGATGCACGTGCGCTCCGTCAGGTTGTCCAGTCCCTTCTGCAAGGAAACGCGATACACGCCTTCGAGTTCATCGGGAACCAGAATACAAATGGCACCGGCGCGCGTGCGTTCAAGGATCAGGTCAAGTACAGGTGTAAAGTCAGGTTCTACAAGATTTGCCCGCGAGAGCAACCGCGTGGCAACGTCCCAGAAATCAGAAGAAGGAACGGTTGCGTAGAGATCATCAGAAAGCGAATGTGAATGAGATACCGGTTCTTCCGGAGCTGAGACCGCCGGTTCGGAGATTGGAACGGCTGTTTGAACAGGATCAAGGGCGCTCCGTTCCTTCACGGTACTCACTTGCGCCGCCGGGGTGGGTCCTCCGTTGAGTTGTGGATTCGATTGGCCATCCCCCTGAGCAGGCGTCCGAGGTTCGTGTGCTATGATGGAACTGGCAAGGCTACGCAATTCATCGTTAAAGATGCGGTCACGAATGGGGGGCTCAGACTTAACCTCTTCTACAACCGCGGATCTGAGAAAGCTAAAGCGCTTCCAAAATTCCGGACCGGGCAAGAGGAGCTCCGTTTGCTTCACTGGTTTAAGTGTCGACCAGTCCGCTCACGTGTAAACCAAATTCACTCGTCAGGACCTCTACGGGACAATATCTTGACCCTGCATGTCTGTGCTGTATATCTTCGTCGATGGGATTGGCTTTGGTTCAAACGACGAAGCGGCTAATCCATTTGCGCGATACTCCAGATCGTTCTTTGCCCCCCTGGGGCAGAAGGTAGCGGTCGATATTCCAGAAGGACTCGTGCTCTTCCCGGTGGATGCGGCACTTGGAATTGCTGGCCTGCCGCAGAGCGCAACCGGCCAAACGGCACTCTGGACGGGTTTGAACGGACCCCGGATCATGGGCAGACACATGACGGGATTCCCCGGTCCTACCCTGATTAAGGTAATTCAGGAACACTCCATCATAAAGCGATTCCATGAAAATGGAAAGAAGGCAGCGCTGGCCAATGCTTTCAGTGAAATGTACATCCAGAGAATCAAAGAAAGACCAAGGCTAACCGGTGCTTCCACGCACGTTCATCTCGCCTCAGGACAACCCCTGAAAACCCTGGACGATCTGGCACAGGGAAATGCCGTTTACATGGATATCACGCATGAGATGATGCATCGTTTTTTTCCGGACATCAAGGATCGATTTCCGGTGCGCGATCCTTTTGAAGTTGGTTGTGACACGGCGCGACTTGCCGCAAACTACGATCTTTTGATTTATGAGTTCTTCTTATCAGACAAAGCCGGGCACAACCAATCATTTGAAGAAGCACAATGGGTGATAGAAAACCTGGAGAAGTTTTTGGACGGAGTTTGCAAGACGCTCAGGCCTGGGGACACCATGCTTCTAACGTCAGATCATGGGAATCTTGAGGATCTGAGCACTAAGACTCACACGAACAACGCCGTCCCTGCAATGGGATTCGGCCGGGGCGTCGAGCGAATGACAGATGCAATTTCCAGCATCGCCGATTTTCCGGCGTTTATTTATGAACTCAGCGGACTTGAGGTGAAGCTGCCAGCTTCATCTTCTTCCCATCCACCTCAATGACCATATCTTCGCTTGAATTTTCTTGCGAAAGTTGAACCGAAGTATTGTAAGATTCCAGACTTGGCTCACGTTCCGACTGACGTGCCCGCGACTCGCCTTCGTATGACTGAGGACGATCCAACTTTTCTTCACGCTTTGTATCGTCGTAATTCTTCAACTGTTCATGTTCACGAATCTGCGTTTCAGTCTCGCGCTTCCATTCAAGCGCTTTGGCTGTATGCTCACCATTGGGATAATTTTCAGACGCTCTATAGAAGCGAGTAAGTGCTTCTTGCAGCTTGCCCTGCTGGTAGAGCAGGATTCCCATGCGAATGAGCGCCGCCTGATCGCGCGTAGTTGTAACGTTGCCCAGGATTTGTTCGTAGGTTTCATACGCCTGACGAGTGCGCCCCAGCGCCTGCAGACTTTCCGCGGTCATGTAACGCGCCGTTTCGGACTCTGTATTGTCCCTTCCATCTTTCATTACTCGGCTAAACAGATCGATTGCATCCTGGTAGCGACCGGCACGATACGCCCGAATTCCTGCATCATAGGTTGTTTCCTGCAGATTTCGCGCATCGCGGTTCCGTTGGGCCGGGTTCAGGTTGGCATTCCCCGTAAGGTACTCATCGTAGTATTCGTAATACATGGAACGGCGTTGGCCGCTAACCGCATTGGCACGGCCCATTTCAGCCTGCAGGTTTTCGGGGAAATACTTGAGAGCTATGTTGAAATTCTCCTGAGCACGCTGTCTGTCGCCGCGCCCGAGGAAGTATTGGCCATAGGCAGTATGAATGCGCGATTTCATGCGCTGGTCATTGGTCCGCGCCAGGAGACTTTCGAGTAACGCCTTGCCTTCCATTTCATGATTGATCACTAGCAGAAGTCGTCCAAGTGAATAATCCACGCGATCCTTTAGATCCTGCGATTCGATCTTACTCTGGTTCTGTTTTAGCCAGCGTAGATGTTCCAGTGCTGTGGCCGGATCGTCAATTTTCTCAAGCGCCATTGCAAGGCCGTAGCGTGCGTACTGATCCACGCGCTCGTTCAAGCCTCGTGACAGGACGGAGTTGAACAAATCAAGGGCCTTGCGCGCCGATTCCTGTGAATTCTGACGGAGGTATTCGTCAGCTTCTTTGAGCTGGCGATCCGCTTTCTCGACTTCATTCTCGTTGCGCTCGACCTGTAGCACGCGAATGGGGCCATCTTTACGGAACCGATCGTACGAAAGTAAAACGATGCCGCCCGTTAAGAGTAGAAATCCACCCGCCAATATTAGTTTTTGAATATCGTTCATCGCAGTTTCTCTAGGCTCCTTTTGTACCAGAAGTTCGCGCGCTCCGGCAGTTGCGCTTTGACGACAGGTTCAGTAAAGAACGGTCGCGCCGTTTTGAATTGGCCGAGTTTGAAGTAACTTATCCCTGTGTAAAGCAAGGCACGTGCACGGATCGCGTCGCTCTTATCCTTTCTATAAGGCATGAGGCGTTGGATGCATGCTTCGTATCTTCCCTTCTCGAAGGTGTGGGCAAGGATCTCATTGATGTCACGGTCTGTACCCGCTGTCTCATCTTTGCTTGTATCCTTCACAGGTTCTATTTTCTGAGCGTCCACAGAAGACACGCGGACTTGAGCCGGAAGCGGAAGATAGTTTCTTCCCTCCTCCATTTTTTCGTCCACGCGACCGTCGTGGAGGATCACGATTGCATAATTGAATTTTCCGACTGGAAGCTTTGAGTCAGTGAACTGACGCGCATCCCATTCCAACTCGGAAAGTAGGACACCATTGCTTCGGACGTCAGACAAGCTTTTCAGCGATGCCGTGCTGCGATAGAGCAGGAAGCGATCCCCGCGGACCACGTTGTCCACGGACCAGGTAAGATTCACAGAATCGTCGCGCACGGACGCACGGAATAGACTCATGCGCGGATCAGGTTTAACATCCGGACGAATCTCATCCTTCTTGTCGTCTTTCTTATCGTCCTTTTTATCATCGCGCTGCGAATCACTGATTTTGGAGTCACGAATCTGAACTCCAAAGCCAGTGAAGGTGCGGCCTTCTGCCAGCGCCCGGACAGGTCTGCCCTGCTCGTCTATTGGAATGAGAGCATAGAAATAGATTCCGCCTCCGAGCCCTGTGTCGGTGTAGCTGGACTCTTGACGCGTAACGCGACCAATCAGATACGCGCGGTCCAGTTCGGCCGCAGAGGCTATTGGACGTGAAGAGCGGAACACCTGATAGCCGGTGATTGTAGCCGCCGGATCAACCCAGATCAATTTGATGGTATTTTTGTTAACCAGATATGTAACCAGCGACCGCGGCAAGAAAGGCTCCACCGAAGCGTCCATGACAGGAATACGATGGGTGTAGCTTACGAATGAAACCCCTTCCGTGAGGCTTCTGTATTCGCGGCCGCTCTCTCGATCCTGGACCGTTACTCCGTAGTAAACGACCTTGTCGGAAACAGGATTTGGATCTTCGAAGTTCAGTCGGTCTTCTGTTGTCGTTCCAAGGCGAGTGCTCCCGGCAAACGCACCCGGATTTGAGAATGGCTGCGTGCCGCGATAGACCACATAGTTTGGCCGAGCAACGCCACCAGCGGCCAGCCAGTTGAGCTTCACGCTGCTTGGAGAAGAAATAGCTATTAGTCCCGTGATCTGCGGCGTGGCACCGGTTGGACGCGATTCATTTGTGGGATTGTAAGGAGTCTGCTGAGGGCGATTCGGATCGTCCGTTAGGCGCTTTCTCTGAATGATGAAAGGGCGAGTCGAATAATTCTCGTCTGCCTTCAGGGCAAGGGTTCCCCGCTTGCTCAATTGAAAGCCGGTAACGACTGCGTAGTAATAAGAACCTTCCGGCATGTTGCGATCGAGGAAAGAGGTCTCTTTGGGCCCGAGCGGTGGGGTGGTAATGTTTTCTGATTCCAGGACTAGTTGCTTTGTTGCCGGAGGACGAACAAAGCGAGCCACGTAGATTTCTGTATCGTTGGTTGGATCAACTTCCCAGCTAATTCGAACCGAATAGGGATACTCCGCCGGGGCGGCCTCGATCTTGAGTTTGCGGATGGCATCCACTGCTGGCTGGGGACGTTGGTCCGTGGGTTGGGCCGTCTCCCTGGTTGGTTGCGTTGAAGTCGTTGGCTGCGGCTGGAGCTGGATGGGGCTATCCTGAGCTGGCTGCGTCTGGGGGTTCTGCTTCTGAGGCTGAACCGGTTGAGCCGTATCTCCCTGTGCGGCAGGGATCGAATCAATGCCCGGAATCCGACGGTCGCCCAGGAGGACGGACGTCATAAACAAGCAAACCAGTAGAATAGTCGCGCGAAGCTTCATAGTCCTCCTTCTTTATCGGAGCCGGGTTTTACCAAACTCAAAGGGTAGTATCCTTTTGACGCAGAAAAGGCCACGTCCGATGATGTTTTATGCGGGGTTTACCCTATTACGAGGAGCCGGAATACCATCGCTACCTCCTGTCCCGGGACAGGAAGGAGCTATTCCCCCATACGATTCTAGACCAGATCGAATGGAAAGGGGTGGAAAATGCCCTGGACTTCGGAATGGGCAACGGCTATTTCCTCCCTGCCCTCATGAATCGGCTCGAGCCAGAGGCCTTTCTCTGGGGCGCGGAGTGCCAGGAGAGCTTGATTGACCAGGCTCTTCAGCGGAAGGTTCGTGAGGGAATCTCGAACTTCATTCCGTTCTATATAGAACGGACCGAGCACCCCCTCATGCCTGACTGGATACCCCCAATGGATCTGATCTTCTGCTGTTGTGTCCTTTCTACATTCGCAGATCCGTCGCTTGGCATTCAGGGAGTGGCCAGAATTCTCAGACCCGGTGGGCTGGTCATTATCCTGGACTGGGAACGCACAGAAGCGCCGTCAGGACCTGAGATCACGCAGAAGATTTCAATCGATCGGATGAAGTATTTTGTTGAAGACGCCGGTTTTCAAATCGTGCGTCCGCTCAAAACAAACCCCTACGTTTATGGAATGGAAATCAAACCCCGGTTTGAGGACAAAAAGGACAAGGCCCCTTCTTACAGAGGAATGGAATAGAGCACAGTCCCTTCGAGTCGCTCGATCTGAAACGGTCTCATTTCTCCGCGCTTAACAGTCGGCGACGGAGTAAACTTGAGACGGAGAAAGTTATCTGTTAGCGCCTCGTTTTCCTTCTCAACAATTGCCTCACGAACTTTTCCTTTAAACTTTGACGCGTAAGCTGCGTATCCCGAATCTTTAAGATTCTTAAGTATTTCCATTCTTGCTCGCACTACAGGCTGTGCTGGTCGATCATTCATTTCCGCGGCCAGCGTACCCCGCCTTGGTGAAAATGGGAAAGCGTGGATGTTTGCCATTTCCAGATCCTGGCAGAGTTTCACTGTCTCCTGGAAATGCGCCTCCGATTCACCTGGAAAGCCGGTGATCACGTCTGTTCCAAGAAAGATGTCTGGATTGTGTTTGCGCACTGTTTCCAGCCGCTTGCGAAAGCTCACTGGATTGTACGTTCGACGCATGCGTTTCAACATTTCTCTTGAGCCACTTTGCAGCGGAACGTGAAGGAAGTCGCAAAACCTGGCATGCGTGGACAGCTCGGCGAGTTGCTCATCTACGTCGCAAGGCTCTATGCTTGAAAGCCTCAACCTCGCGCGTTTCAGATTTTCAAGGACAGCGAGGACCAGAGCACCAAATCGTTTTTTTGAACCAGCTTCATTGGATTCTCCACCAGGCGAACTCTTGTACCAACCAAGATTCACACCGGTCAGTACAATTTCTGGAACACCTCTTTCGTCGAGCATACGCGCATGCTCGATCACATCCTCAAACGAACGCGAAATCCCCGATCCGCGCGCCTGCGGAATCTTGCAATACGTACACTTGCGATCACAGCCGTCCTGAATTTTCAAATAAGCGCGAGTGTGCCCCACAGGCATGACATTGCCGTAAGCAAACACGGACGACGGTCCAAACGCGCTGAATGCAGAATCAGAAATGGAAGGAGTGATGGAACGTTCGCGTTGTTCGCCGGACTGCGAGGATCTTGCTTCTGTGTAGAGCTTGCTCTCGATCAACTCCAGTAAATGCGCCTTTCTGTCATTCCCGACGACCAGGGCCACGCCAGGCAAGTTTCTGAGCTCCTCGGGGTCAGTCTGTGCATAGCAACCCGTTACAACTATCTTCGCATCCGGATTCTTCTTGTGAGCTTTTTGGATCAGTTGCCGGTTCTTCTGGTCGGCCTGATCCGTAACAGTGCATGTGTTAACGACGAATACTTCAGCCTGCTCTGGATTTTCTGTAATTTCGTACGAATCACTGGCCATGATCTGGCCCATGATTCCATCAGATTCAAACAGATTGAGCCTGCAGCCAAAGGTCTCGATTGCGACCTTTCGCTTAACGTGCTTCATGATTCTTTGTTGGCTTTTGCGAACGTGTTTTCCGGATTGAGTTCCAATGCCTTGATGAACATTTCCACGGCTTCCGTTCTGCGCGCTGCAGCCTCTCCGGGACTTCCCGATTTATCAAGAACCTCGGCCGATTTGCGAAGCGCCACGCCCATGTTGTTATAGACGTTGGAGAGCGCCGCTTTGCTCGTAGCCGGCTGCTTCAGTGCCTGACGGAATCTGAAGACAGCGTCACTGGGATTTCCCTGACGCAAAAAGATCAGTGCGTCAAGCGCCAGGGCTTCTTGATGCCCGGGCGATTGTGATAGGACTTCATCGGTAAATTTTCTGGCCTGTGCGTACTGCCCGGCTTTGTAATAGATCCGGGCCGCTTCCATTTTGTACTGGGTATTTTTGGGATCCGCCGCCATTGCGCGCCCAATCCAGGCCGTTGCTTCGCCGGTTTGTCCCTGCTTGCGGAAGTAAGCAGCCATAAAGGCCATGGGTCCGGCCTGGTCAGGATGATCTTTGGTAGCGTACACCAGGTGCGCCCATCCATCGTTTCCACGACCTGCACGCATATGGTTGGCGGCGGCTAAGAGACGTAGATGCAGCGAGGTTTTATTGTCATCAAAGATGCTTCTAATTTTGGCCAGTGACTCTTCATACTTTCCTTTGGTGTAAAGCGAAAGTGCCTCCGAATAACCAACCGGGGCCTCCGCAAAGACCGCGGAGACCAGCATCAGAGATAGAAGCAGACCAGAAACTAAACGCATAACCTATCCAGGAATTAAATCGGGTTTTGTAATGGGCTCGGTACTGAGAATCGAGCGAGTGCGGTTGCGATTCCGTTCTGCTTCCTTCTTCTCAGCATCGAGTCTCTCTTGTTCAAGCTTCCGCTGCTCCTTGACAGCTTCGAAGTCCGTCCAGGGATTTTCCACATACGTAAGCTTTGTCACGTTATCCACTGTTTCCGCAGAAACCAGGAGCGCCGTTGGCTCTTTGTATGCACCTTCAAGCAAGCGGGAAGAAAGATGATCTTCGATCTCGCGTTGCAGCACCCGACGCAGCGGACGGGCTCCGTATTTCTCGTCGTAGCCCAGCTTTGCGATCTGGTCTGATGCAAGTCCATCCAGCTCGATCTTGATCTGCTTCTCGAACATATGTTCGTTCATGCGACGGACCATGATCCCAATGATGTTGTGAATGTCTTCACGAGTCAAGGTATGGAACGTAATGATCTCATCGATACGGTTCAGGAATTCTGGATTGTAATGCTTCTTCAGCTCTTCAACCAACTTCTCCTTTTTGTTTTGCTCACGACGCGAATCGTCTTCAGCAAAGCCCATCTTCCCACCTTTGTGCATTTCGCGCGCACCAAGGTTAGAGGTCATGATGATGATAGTTTCACGGAAGTCGACTTTGCGCCCGTGCGTATCAGTCAGCGTTCCTTCTTCGAGAATTTGCAAGAGCAAGTTGAAGATATCCGGATGCGCTTTTTCGATCTCATCGAGCAACACAACGGAGTACGGATTTCTGCGAACAAACTCGCTCAGCTGTCCTGCGTCATCATACCCAATGTAGCCAGGAGGCGAACCAATCAGCTTAGAAACGCTGTGCGGTTCCATGTACTCTGACATATCGAGGCGGAAGAGCTTGTTTTCATTTCCAAAGAGGAATTCAGCCAGCGCGCGCGCCAGTTCTGTTTTTCCAACGCCGGTGGGTCCCAGGAAGATAAACGATCCGCTTGGTTTTCTGGAATCCTTGAAGCCAGTTCTGGATCTGCGCACTGCACGCGAAACCATCTGCACGGCCTCGGTCTGGCCCACAACACGGCGCGCCAGTTCCTGATCCATCTTGAGTAGCTTGTCTGCCTCTGCTTCCTCTATCTTGTCGAGCGGGATCCCGGTCCACAGGCTGACAACGGAATAGATATCAGCGGCCTGGATCTCGACTGCAAAATCAGCAATCTTCTCCTGCCATCTATGCGTTGTCTCTTCCAGAACTTCTTTTCTGGTATTGATTTCATCGCGAATCTGGGCCGCTTTCTCATATTCCTGAGCTTTAACCATGTCGTCTTTCTTTTGAACGAGCGACTTAATCTCTTCTTCAAGATCTGTGATTTCAACCGGACGAACCGAGTTAGCCAGACGCGCACGCGAGCCTGCTTCATCGATGATGTCGATTGATTTGTCCGGAAGATGTCTGTCTGTGATGTAGCGCTCGGAGAGACGCACTGCGAGTTCAATCACATCATCCGGATAACGAACGCGATGGTGTGCCTCATATGCTTTGCGCAGACCTTTCAGAATCAAGATAGCATCCGCCACGGATGGTTCCTTGACGTGAATTGCCTGGAAGCGTCTTTCCAATGCAGAATCTTTCTCAATGTACTTGCGATACTCTGTCAGGGTTGTTGCACCAACACACTGGATCTCTCCGCGTGCCAGCGCAGGCTTCAGCATGTTGGCTGCATCGATGGCGCCCTCTGCTGCACCTGCACCAATGAGCGTATGAAGCTCATCGATGAACATGATTACATTGCCTGAGCTTTGAACTTCGCGCAGAATTCGCTTGAGACGATCTTCGAATTCGCCGCGATACTTTGTGCCGGCAACGAGCGAGGCCAGATCAAGTGAAATAACACGACGATCAAAGAGTAAATCTGGAACCGTTCTTCCAACGATTCGATCTGCGAGACCTTCAACAATTGCTGTCTTTCCAACACCGGCTTCCCCGATGAGTACTGGATTGTTCTTGGTTTTGCGGCAGAGAACCTGGATGAGTCGCTGGATTTCCATTTCCCGACCAATGACCGGATCTAGTTTCTTCTCGCGAGCGAGCATGGTCAGATCGCGGGCAAACTCATCGAGTGTGGGAGTGCGCGATTTCTCTGTAGATTGTTTGGCGGAACTTCCACTGGCCTGCGGTGCACCCGGAGGAGAAACCCCCAGTATGCGAAGTATCTCGCCTTTGATGACGGAATAGTTTACCTGGAAATTTGCGAGGGCCGCGCCTGCAACGTTGCTGTTGTCGCGAAGGAGCGCGAGCAGAATGTGTTCCGTGCCAACGTAGTTGTGCTTGAGGCGACGAGCTTCTTCTTTTGAGTAATCGATGATTCGCTGGAACTTATCAGGATTTGGAGAAATGTCGAGCAGGATGGTGTTTCCACCCTGGCGCGTTCTCCTTTCAATTTCTTTGCGCAGTTCCTGAAGATCAATGTTCAGGTTCTTGAGGATCTTGATTGCGACCGAGTCTTCTTCTCGCAACAGCCCGAGCAGTATATGCTCAGGCCCGATCATGTCATGCCCTAGCCGCTTGGCTTCCTGCTGGGCGTACTCGTTGATGACCCGTTTAGCTCTCTTTGTAAAATCGAACATAGACTCCTCTGTTCAGGTTCTTTTGGCTGTGACCTAAGGACAAGCTTCTTTTATGAAGAAAGCCCTCCAAAATCAAGGTGACATAACTCAGCCAAAGATCCCGTATCCCTGCATCCCATTTTCGGCCTCTCAGGGAAAGACATGTGCCGAAACCGGTGGTTGGCGCTATTTTTTGACGCTAGTCGCTCCGTACAAGTTTGCCCTGATGCATCCTGTAACGGACGGGAACCCTACCGGCCAGCTCCCTGTCATGGGTAACAAGAATGAGGGTAAAGGCCAGTTCGGCTTGCAATTTCCAGATTAATTCAGCCAGATGATCGGAGTTCCGCTTATCGAGGTTTCCCGTAGGCTCATCGGCCAGGATGAGCTTTTTTCCGCCCACCAGAGCCCGGGCAACGCCCGTCCGAGCCAATTCTCCCCCGGAAACCTGGGTTGGAAAGTGCGCTAGCCTGTGCCCCAGCCCAACATTCTCCAGCATAGCTTTAGCGGCCACCTGGGCCTCGGGGAACGTGCCACCCTGAATTAGAAGGGGCATCATGACATTTTCCAGGACCGTAAAGTCGGGCAGCAAGTAATGGTGCTGAAAGATAAAGCCCAGGTCCCGCCCGCGGAATTTCTCTTTCTCACCGTCCGACATGGCCAGGACATCGCGTCCCAGCACCTTCACCTCGCCTTCGGCTGAATCCATTGTTCCGATCACGTGGAGCAGCGTGCTCTTTCCAACCCCACTGGCCCCCTCTACACAGACAATGCTTCCGGAGGTAACTGTCATATCCAGGTCATCGAGAACACGCACGGTCTCGCCTTCGCCCTGGTATTCCTTTTTAAGACCTTTGATTTCTACGATGTTTTCTGTTGCCGTGCTCATTTGCTCATGCCCGCGCCCATTGAGCCGGCTTTCGTGCCGGCTTTCTGTTTCCATAGCTCCATCTGATTACTCATTCCTGAGGACGTGTACGGGATCTACGATAGCAGCGCGGCGCGATGGAAAGTACCCGGCCAGCCCGCTCAAGATCATAGTCGCAATTGCAACGCCGAAGATAACATTGAGGTCTGCGTAAACGGGCAGATGATCAAAGTAGTAAATATTCTTTGGTATCAATTGCACCGGTGAACATTGGTCAGAGAAGGTGCGGCACAATGAATTTGCCATGTCCTCTGAAAGTTGGATGATCGACTCGAGGCGATTCGCAACGAATATGCCTATCGAACCACCCACAATTGTAGAAAGAAGCCCGATCAACATTGAATGTGCGGTGAAGATTACAAGGATCGAGCGCGTTGCAAGTCCCATGGCGCGCAGCATGCCAATGCTCTTGCTCTTTGATTGAACAAGTAGATGCACTGTTACCCAGATGCCGGCCGCACCGGCCAGAATCAAAAGACCCATGATGATGATCATGAGAGTCTTTTCCAGCTGAAGTGCAGCCAGAAAGTTTCCTCGTTCATCTTTCAGTGTGCGAATGGTATAAAGATACGGATTCTCAGGTAGCTCATCGCGCAAAACGCTTCTTACATAGTCCAGATTGGAAAGATCTTTCAGTTGCACAATGACTTCCGTCACCTGACCGTTCAGATCCAGTACCCGTTGCGCGGTTGGAAGCGACATGAAAATCAAATTCAAATCAAACTCGTAGAAGCCAGTCCGGAAGAATCCGGCGATTACAAACATCTCACGTCGAATAGCCATTCCTTTGCGCATCATCGCGCCCTGCGGAAGTACAACGCTGATTGTGTCGCCCACCTGCCAGCCGTAGAAGCGCGCCATTTCGCGCCCCACGATTACGAAGTTCCCACGATCGTATTGTTCGAGATACTGCTTGTTATAATGAACGATCTCCGGATAATCCTTGAGCTTCCCGGATTTCAATCCCTCTGGATCAACCGGGATCGCTCGCACACCCTTCCCTTCAAATCGATTCTGGATCTCAAGCAGGGCATTTACCTGAATACTTCCAAAAGCAGACTTTACACTCGGTGAAAGGTTCTTGCTGGAGCTGATGGCCTTAGTTATTGCATCGTAGTCCGTGATGGGATTGCCGGTACGCGAAACCGTGACATGGTATCCGGAACTCCAGAGCGACCTGTGCACCTCAGACTGAAAGCCATTGAATACGGACAAAACGATAACCATGATGTAAACCATCAAGGACATGAAAACGAAGGAGAGCCTGGTCCCGAGGCTGAACAGAACCATGCGGCCCTGGCCGCGCAAGTACCTGGCCGCGATAAAGATTTCGAGAAAAATAGTGCGCACGTCGGGACAGAATCGGCGGATCGTGGAGGCGGTCAAGATTGTTCAGGAAAAGAATTTACAGCCCCGGCCCCGCAGAGATTTACTCCAGTCGATGAGTCGTTTGACGCTTTTTGCGGTACTTGCATTCTTTATATACTACGTAACATTCTTAACGGGTCGTCCGGCATTTGAAACGTCAGACGCAGAGCCCGGGACAGCCACCGCCGCAGAATTTACCATAAAGCCAGGCCTCATCCATCGCGTATTGATTCAGAAGAAGGCGCTTGCATTGCGCGACCCCTTGCTTGAATCAGATGCAGAACCGGAACGCTTGTTTCGCAATATGGAGCGTTCATATTCGGGAGACCTTTTTTATTCCGGAGCGCTTGTGTTCTGGTGCGCTTCTTTCCTTTTGTGCGCCGTTTCGCTCCG
>JAEUSB010000031.1 GCA_016788865.1 Leptospirales bacterium | reverse complement strand
GGCCAACGGCCAAAAAGTTGCTTATCTTTGTAGGTGTTCAGAGTTCTTTCGTCTACATCAACAATCACGACGTCTTTGGAATGTAGATGCGATGGATTGAAATATTTATATCGCAGATCAATCAGCGAATCTTCAAATGAACGCAGTCCTCCCCGAAAGTGGAGCGGAAGCACCACGAACATGGGCAGAATTCCGAATATCGTTCCCCAGATGACTTTTCGATCAATGTTCAGGTTCATGTGCGTGTGCTTGCAACAACGTAGATTGACGATGACCTGACTCGTAGCGGTTGCGGTGCCTGGGTTTGATCGATCTGAGCCGTGCCTTTTCCCATTTCCATGCTGTAGGTGACTGTAAGTGAAGATCGCGAGTCACCCCACGTGAAGCCCATCGAAAAGCCACGCTGGTTCACGTGCTCAAAGCGCTCCAGGTTATCAAATGCCGGAATATTATAGTACAATGCAGTTCCGCTCGACGTCGGGAACGCAAATGCGTTTCGACTTGTATTTCTTGCAAGGGCTGCCAGGGCACGATCGGCCCACTTGATTTCGTATGAGTTTGCTTTGTTGGTAAAAACTCCTCCGCGCAAAGCGAAGTTATCACTGAGAAAATACTCAAGGCCCAGGGCAAAATTCGTGGTGGGTCTGCGGGTAAGTGACGCCACCTCCCCGGTGTTCAAGAATACGTCGCCGTTGACGTCAGCCTGCGTCCGATCCTGTTCAAACTTGTAACCGAACGAGCGAATCACATCAAACGAAACCATGAAGTAACGTGAAGGAAAAGTGGCCAAACCCACCCGCAGTTCAGGCGCTTCTGGAATTGCTCCGCTTTCAGGTGGTCCAGCAACGGCCGACCCCGATGTGGCAGCGGCAGAAGAAGACGATGTGCTTTCGACCAGTACCAATTCAGGCGCGGTTCTGGCCGCATTGTTTACCACGCCGGACTTACGTCGATTAGCCGCTGTTACGATAGGTCTGCGCAGCGAGGCGCCCAGCGAAAGTGTATCCGTAGGCATGTACTGCATCCCGACGATTGGGAGGAACCCCATAGTGCGACGACGATCAGTTAGGTCCGTAGACGTATAGCTTCCGTTCTTATTAATTGTAAGCTGCGATGTTGTGATGCGAGCAGAATCGTATAAATAGTACAGCGTGGCTCCAATAGAGAATTTGCTTGAAATGGGCTTGGCCAGGCTGGGGCCAACAAGGAACTGCGTGTTCCTTTCCGTATAATCATTTCTAAAGTTAGAAACCCTGTTCAAGGCCAGAGGAAATTGAATCTGGTCCGCCTGGTCATAATCGTCCGTTGTAGGAGAGACGATTGAGAAGCCAAATCGCAGGTCGCCAAAACTCTTGATCGCTCCAAAGAAGTTTGGCACATAACCGCGCGAACTGCGGTTGTAGCTTTGGTCCGGGCCAAATACGTTTACATACGATTTCTTTGATTCCCGGTACGTGCTTGCGGAAATTGAGATGAAGTTGTCATACGCAAAAGCAATGCCCGCGGGATTGTAGTAAGCTCCGGCGGGATCATCGGCCACTGCCGTGTAAGCTCCGGCCAGGCCTGCGGCCCGCTCCCCAAAAAAACCGTTGATGTTATGGTACTCATCGGCTTGAGCCTGCCCAAAGGCGAAAAAACCCAGCAGCGCAATGAGGGAAGTGCTTCGATAGCCTGGAACTCGTGAAGATTTCAATTGGTTTTAGTCCTGAGTAAAGATTTATATTCCGTATAACGTTGTTGGTTCAAAGTTCCCTGCGAGTTCAGCAACCCTTGCTGAACTGCAAATTGTTCCATTGAGGTAATACGATCAGAAATAGCAGGATGTGTTTTGATGAACGTTTCGTTCCCGGTCATGGCGGCCATTCGGCGCAGGTAGGCAGTGCCAGAAAGCGGGTTGTATCCCAGACTGGAGCTCAGTAGCATCCCGGCTTTGTCTGCATCAAGCTCGAAAACTCGCTGCCTGCCTTTTTCGAGCAATTGAGTTTCCAGTTCTCCCGTGGATTGACGTACAACGCTATTAACGACGTTGCCGCCGCCGGAAAAGAGAGCGGAAACAAAATTAACAAAACCTGTCCCGCGCTGAAACTCTCCAGAATGTTGATAAGCTATGTGCGAAATTTCGTGCGCCAGGACAAATGCGAGCTCGCTTTCATCCTGAAGCTGGAGCAGCAACCCGCGTGTTACAAGGACATAGCCACCCGGGCATGCAAAAGCGTTTACTTCATCGGTTGCAAGGATACCAACCTGGAGATTTAGTTCGCTTCTCGACGATCGGGTTGCGATGGATCGACCCAAAAAAAGTAAATACTTTGTGACTTTCTCTTCGCGGACAATCCCGTATTTCTTTGCAAGCCTGGCGGCCAGGCTTCGACCTACCTGCAATTCATTCTGAATTGCCTCCTTTTCCTGCGACGTCATGCCGCTCGCACAGCTTGTGCAGAGTAACAGCAGACTTACAATCAGGAACGCCGCTAGTTTCACTGCGGAACTCCGCCCGATTCAAACGCAGTTTGCTCCGCTTGCGATACCTGTATGTGTTCGATCCAACCGATTGAATCAAAATCAAAATCCTGAAATCCACTCCGTGTGCGGAGCGACTGCGATTCGGAAATCCCACGCGCAGCTACAGTCTGTGAATAGTTCGATGCGCGCGCTCGAGCTTTGACGGATGTGTCTTTATCAACACCCGTTCCGAAATTCACCTTTTGCGATGGAGGGAAGGCCGATGCGTACAGTCTGGGTACATAACCGGATCCGGAATCCGTGCGAATCTTAAAGAAGAGCCCTTCTTCTCCAGTCTGCGTAACAGCAGTGCCGCGGGCTAGAGCCGGACCCGCTGCATCCATCTTCGGGGAATCAAGAAGCCGCGCTGACGGAGACTGAATGTACATCTTTCGGTCCGCCACGGTCGCAGTCGCAAGGACAACACAACTTGCGATGACAAAAATCTTGATTCTGCGATTGTGTTTCATGGCAGGGTTAACGTAACGCTGATGTTCGAATTTACGGCCTGACCGTTGATGGTCCCGTTCATGGTTAGAGCGGTAGAAGCCGTACCCAGAATGATTTCGTCCTCAGTTGGATCAAAAATAATATTCTCTGAGTCGGTTGAGTCAATTCTAAGGTCCATAATGAGCGGTGTGCCGCCGTTTACCGTAAAGTTATCCGCCGACGTTGTTACCATCTGCATATGCGCGATTGTGAATCCAGAGATTGTTGAGCTTGAGCCGTTGCTTGTTTCACTTACAGTGCTTGCAAGTGTACCGGTTGTAGTAACGGAGCCACTGAGGTAATTGATCTTGTACTCCGGGTAGTTCTCGAAATCGATTGAATACGTCCCGCATCCGCCCGAGTAAGTGAAACTACCAGCGTCGATGTCGTAGGTAAAGATGGTTCCATCGTCGTCCAGGGTAACGTCCACGTTATTGGCAGTCACAATTCCAGATCCATCTTCGCACGTTTCTGTCCCGGCCATAGTGTAGCTGTTCCCGTCTCCACCCTGAGCGCAGTCATTCGATGGAGCCCCGGCGCAGGTAAATGTGGCCGGCCGGATTGGGCTGCGCCGGTTCATGCGGAGTGCAGCAAGGAGCCTCCCAGCCCCGCGGGAATGGCGCATTCCACGGAGCAAGGCAAGCATGAATTGGGGGCGATTGTTCGGGAGCAGGTAGGCAGATGCTCCGGTGCTCAGGCCGCCGGCGGTGGCGGATACGGCTGCAACGGCACCTGTAGTCCCCGCACGGGCAGTCTTGCCACTCAATCTGCTGCTTCCCCCCAGCAAGAAAGCTGCCCGGATGGTGTCTGAGTCCTGGGTTGATTTCTGACAATTGAGGAATGCAGCTGCAAGAATGCTGAAAAATAAGGCTGAAATAATGCGCATGGGCCCTCCGGCGTTTGTGGTATTGACGAAGGGATGCTTGCTTTCAATCAAAAAAAATATTCTATGGGGCAACCGACAGGAGGTAGATTTCACCGGTCCGTGGAAGCGCGTATATCTCTCCCAATGAAAACTCTCGGAGAACCGTCTTGCTCTTTCGCAAAGCGATGACTTTGTACGTCAAAGGTTCGTGCCTGTTGTATCGAACCAGGAAAGCTAACTCCGAATAGCCGCCTCCCATGGTCGGTGTTTTGATGGCGTAATCACCCGGTGCTTTCAATTCTACCTGAACACCATCGTTCACCGGAACAATATCTGTATTGGTCAGGTCTCCTTTCAGCTGAATTCTAACTGTGGTCTCTGGAAGGGCCACTTCAACGGTTCGACAACTGGAGCCGGTCAGGAGGGTTACGCCTAAAACAAACAATAACGTTAGACGATTTATTTTTGCCATGGAAGTGCCTTTTGATTTTTCGCTGCACCCAAATTTACGTAAATGCATCTTCCTTTGCCGGCGCCGTTTATTGCACTGCATCCCGAAAATCCTTGTACAGCCCGGGATTGAGCTCGGCAAGTTTGGTCTCAAGCTCCTGGATGTCGTCTGGGTTGTATTCGTACGCAGCATGATGTTGGAGTAAAACCAGAATAAAGAAACAGATTCGCGCGCGCACCCGTTCCTTGTATTTCTCGACCACTCGTTCAAGATCCTGGCTGAGCCGTCCGAGTTCTGCCCTGATCTCTTTCAATTCTTCCGGAAGGAGCTTCCTGAGCGCATAACGTTGCGAAGCTGCCATTAGATGGGCAGGAAACCAGAGGATTGCATTCTCGCGATTGCCTTCAAGCAGATCGTAAACCTTCTGGAATATCCTTACGGGCAGATCTGAACCTATGAGGGCAGGGTCCAGAATGCCTGGCTCTTGAATAAATGCATCGCGATAGAAGCCCAGGCCCCGGGTGAGGTTCTCCGGATCCTCGTCGGTTTGTGATGAGCAGGATTCACCAAGCAAGAAAAGAATTTCCGCGCCGGGTCTTACCTTGCGGGCAAACTGCAAGATCTCAGTTGCGTTGGTGTAGTCTCCGATTCTAATCAGGCAACGACCCACATCCGCTAGCACTTTGGTATCGTGTGCCAGACCCGAATCTTGAAAAGAAAAGCGAAACTCTTCGGCGGCCTGGCCAAGGATACCTCGCATAGCCGCGCGAAAACTGGTAAGGCCAGTAAACTCTTTGTCATTGGCAATCGCCTCGTAGGCGTCCCATGCTTGAACCAGGGCCGTTCCGCGAACCTTGCCCTGTGGCATCGCCTGAAAACCGGAGTGCCGGTTTTCCCAGTAAGCTGCAGTATAGAATCCGCAAATATAGTCCGGCTCTTCGGGATATTCCTCGAGCAATGCTCCGTATAGATCTTTAGCTCGCGAGTACTCTCCGCTCGAAAGTGCCGATAGCGCCTCGCCCGATTGCTTCATCTGTAATTGGAGAAACTTGCGTCAAAATCGTAATTGGCTTCTTTCACAAGACGAACGATGGCCTGCAGGTCATCTTTGTCCTTGCCTGTTACGCGCACTTGATCTTCTTGAATGCGGGCCTGGACCTTGATTTTGGAATCCTTAATGAGTTTGGTAATCTTTTTGCATTGTTCCTGGGTAAGACCGTTCTGAATATCTACCTTGCATTTGAACTTACCGCTAACGTTGCTTTCAAAGGGGCCGTACTTGAACGCCTTCAAACTGATGTTGCGTTTTACCAGCTTTGATTGAATCACGTCGATTAGCTGCTTGAGTTTCATTTCATCCGCTGTTTCAAGTTGTAGATGTTCTTTGTCAAGGTCCACAGTGACGGGTGAACCCTTGAAGTCGAAACGGTTTTCAACTTCCTTCTTTGTCGCGTCGATTGCGTTGGCTAACTCCTGCCGATCGACTTTGGAACTGATATCGAATGAGTACTCCTGTGCCATGCGCTTTTGTCCGGGATTTGATCAGGAAAGCAAGTCTTTTGGCGGTCTCCGGGTGATCCTCTGGCCGGAAGGCGGACAGGCGGGCGTCCGAGACGCGGTGTTCCGAGTCTCGGACGCTCAAATCCGATTCGCTGCGCCCTGCCTGCCGCCTTTCCTCAATGAGATCGTCCGGAGACCTAAAAAGACCACAGGAGGACGCGCGGAGAATC
Source organism: Leptospirales bacterium (assembly GCA_016788865.1). GTDB lineage: Bacteria > Spirochaetota > Leptospiria > Leptospirales > Leptonemataceae > JAEUSB01. The sequence goes on along the minus strand of JAEUSB010000031.1, from coordinate 31,669 downwards.
GCGCTTCTTTCGCAAACTGCTCGCCGCGGCAAGCTATTTCAGAGTCTTCTCCAGTTCGGCAAAGGCAGCGTCAAGCGCTCGCGGTAACGGCTCGGCGTTCTTCCCGCCGGCCTGAGCCATCTCCGGTCGGCCACCACCCCCACCGCCGATCAGACCGGCGGCGAGCTTGATCAACTTGCCGCAGTCCACACCGGATTCAACGGCCGTTCGATTCGCCATGAAAATGAGCACGGGGCCGCGATCGGACGTCAGGCCAAAGAGAGCGCAGAAGTTTCTATGCTTTTCCTTGAGTGAATCGCCCAATCTTTTCACGTCTTCGGGGTTTGCGTCTTTGAAGATTAGTTTCAGAACTTGCGTTTGGCCAACCTGGACAATGTCCTTTTCATCGACTTCAAGCGTGCGGCTTGCTGCTGCGTCCTTCTTACTGCGTTTGTTGAATTCTTTCTGAGCGGCTTCGAGTGCCAGTTTATCAGCCTCAAGATTCGCGACGAGCTCCGCAACTCCTGATGCGCCTTGCGCCAGGAGTTTGATCTTTCGATCTTCTGTTGCTCTTTGCGCGACCACCAGGCCCTTCGATTGCTCTGCCTCTAACTTAGCCGCAGCTACTGCCTGGTTGTGCTCAAGGATGTTCGTGGTTACGCGAGCAACTTCTTCATTAAAGTACCGGACGGCTGCCTGGCCCGCTACAGCTTCAATGCGACGATTGCCTGCCCCTGGACTGCTTTCTTTTAATATATGGAAATACTGAATACTTCCCGTATTGGAAACGTGACAGCCACCGCAGAGCTCGCGCGAGAGAGTTCCTTCACTCCCCATCGAAAGTACGCGAACTTCTGTTCCGTACTTCTCTCCGAATGTTGCAAGCGCTCCGGCCTTCTTCGCGTCGTCGATTGACATGATCTTTGCTTCAACGCTGGCGCGTTTTGCAATAGCTGCGTTCACGTGCGCTTCCACTTTGCGCAATTGATCCAGCGGAATCTTTTCCCCGTGCGAGAAATCGAATCGCAGGTAGTCCGGAGCCACAAGCGAACCTGTCTGCAAGATATGCGTTCCGATCAAATCGCGCAGCGACTTGTTAAGCAAATGCGTGGCGCTGTGATGATGCGTCAGGGCTTCGCGACGCTCGACGTCAATTGAGGCCTCTACATTGGAACCAACCTTGAGCTCACCCTCTGTCAACTCACCAAGATGGAGAATCAAACCTTGCTTCTTCTTTGTGTCATGAACAACAAAGACGGAGTTGCCAGAGACAATCTGACCCGTGTCGCCTACTTGCCCGCCACCCTCTGGATAGAAGGGCGTTTGATCGAGTACCAGGATTACAGACCCTTTTGTTGGTGCCTGAACGGAAGTGAGCGATCTTGCTTCTCCATCGAGTTGCAGAATGGCTTGAATCCTGGAGCTTGCATTGCTGTCAGTATAGCCCAGGAATTTGGATTCACCAGGCGATTCAAATCCAGCTGGAAAGTTCCAGTCCTTGAATGCGGCCGCCTTGGACGCGCGCTCCTTTTGTTCTTTCATGCCGGATTCAAATCCGGCAAGGTCCACCGGCATGCCCTGCTTCTCGGCCAGTTCTACTGTCATTTCGAGCGGGAAGCCATAGGTATCATACAGGCGAAAGGCGTCCTTACCCGGGAATTGTCCGAGTCCTTGCTTCTTTGCCTGCGCCAGGTACTCGTCAAAGCGCATTATCCCTTGTTCAAGTGTCCGGAGAAATCTCTCTTCTTCGCTGCGAATTGTTTTTTCGATTTCAGCGGCGCGCTCTTTGACTTCCGGATATGCTTTGCCGTAGATGCGAACGATCTCAGGCACCATTCTATAGAGGATTGCGGTTCTGATTCCAAGCTCTCTTGAGAAGAGGAGGGCGCGACGGATGATTCGCCGGATAACGTAGCCACGGCCTGTATTGTCCGGAAAAATTCCATCCGCCAGCGCAAACGTTGAAGCGCGCGCATGGTCGGTCAATACGCGGAATGCGGGAGCATCCGATCGTTTGGGATCGTAGGAAATTCGTTTCTTATCTTCACGAAGTTCCTCTGTAAGTCCTTCAATGAACTTTAGAATCTGGCGCATCTCGTCTGTGTCGTAGACGCTGTTCTCTTCCATCTTGAGCATCGTGATGCGCTCAAGGCCAGCACCGGTATCGATTCCAGTCTGGGGAAGGGGATGGAGCTTTCCGGATTTATCCTGGTAAAACTGGTTGAACACCAGGTTCCAGTATTCCATGAATCGATCGCATGCGCATCCTGGACCGCAGTTCTTTGGATCTTGATTGCATCGACCTTCGCCTCGGTCCAGGTAAAGCTCAGAGCAAGGCCCGCAGGCTCCGGAATCCCCTGCGGGACCCCACCAGTTTGCTTCCTTCCCGAGTCTGCGAATCCGTGACATGGGGACGCCCACTTCCTTGTGCCAGATCTCTTCCGCTTCGTCGTCGTCCTGATAGACAGTAACGTAGATTTTCTCTGGATCCAGTTTGAGATGTTTGAGCGAGAATTCATACGCCCAGTGAATGGATTCTCGTTTGAAGTAGTCGCCAAAACTGAAGTTGCCGAGCATTTCAAAAAAAGTACAGTGCCGTTCCGTGCGCCCCACGCTTTCGAGATCTGTTGTGCGAAGGCACTTTTGAATTGTAGCGATTCGCTTGGAGGGAGGTTTCTCCGTGCCTGCGAAATACGCTTTGAAGGGAACCATGCCCGCCGTGGTAAATAGCAACGTTGGGTCACCGGATGGCATCAGGCTGGCCGATGGCGTTACGAGATGGCCCTTGGCCTTAAAGAATTCTTTCCAGAGATCGCGGATTCGCGCGGCCGTCCAGACCTCGGTTTTGTTACTCGGGGATTTGGACACTGGGGCCTTCCTTGCTGGTGCTGATTTCTTTTGAGCAGCTTTCTTGCTAGCGGTCTTGAGGTGCGCACTTCCCTTCTTCAAAATGCCTTTTCTGGGTGCGGCAGCTTTGCGCGCTCGAGGCGATTTCTTTGCGGCTGATTTGCTCTTACTCATGCGTTTCAACTGAAATCGTTTTGGGAGGGCAGGCCATAAAGCAGAATTTTGTAAATTTGTGGCCTTCCACCCCGTGTTTACAAGTCTTGGATATGCAGAGGCTTCTCTTCATTTTCATCCTGTCTCTGACGTCCTGCGCCTGGATGGGCTCAGATGGGATTGGTCTGTTCGAGGGAGAAGAGGTGGTATCGCGCGGCCAGGCAATGGCTGATCTTCGGGCCGCCATGATTCTCAGCATTGGCAAATGTCCGGAGAACAACAACGCGGCGATGTTTGGTCAGGACTACATTGTTCCCGGTGAGCTGAGTAGTCCATACTACCTAAAGAAATCAATCGATGATTGCGTGATCGCTATACTTTCAATGTCCTGTGGCCTCAATCCGGATCAAAGCACGCTTTATGTCGCAAATCTCTACAGAACCGTGCTCCGTCTCTGCAATCCTCGGCCAGCCGGGAATTGATCATTTTTTCGGATAAAGGTTGTAATTTTTTAGAATAGGCTTTTTTTTGTGATGGTTCCGATCCGAGATTCACATCGGGAGTACTCTTTTTATGAAGCGGGCGCTTATATTATCTTCATTCACATTACTGGCGTTCGTCGCTGTTGCGGCGCAGCAGCCGCAACCCCAGTCGCAGCCTAAACCACAGTCTGCGGACCCAACCAAAGAGGCAGAAGACAAGATGCGCCGTTGTCTCAATCAGGAAACCAGGAATGCCCAGGTTCCTTCTGATGGCAGACCCATTATGTCAGAAAACGCAATGGGGAACAACCCGCAAGAAAAGCAATACCGTGAGGAAATGGAACGTCTCCTTACCATCGAAATTGACAACGTAAAGACAGCGGTAAAGGACGTAGAACTCAAACATAAGCGGCTCGTTCAGCTTTATCCTAAATTGCAATATTATCAAGAGATCATCCTTGAGGACGTGCCAGGGGCATGGCGAGAAGGGGACTATGTAAACTCAAAGAAAGTGCTCAGTCTGACCTACGGTGCAGGTCAGGATGGAACACCGCATTTGACCTGCCTGGTCATGGATAGCATGACTCGAAATGTATATCATCCAGATCAGTGGACTCGCAAACTCATGCGCCTGTATTATCCCAATGTTCAAATGGTGGAGCTTGAGACTCACCGGCATAACTTCCAGATGCCACGCGCGGGGCAGCCGGCCATTACCCTGGAAGCCACATCCCCTGAGATTCAGCTGCGCGCCCTGCGTTTGATTTATTTGAACCTGCGCACGGCGCTGTATAGCATGGATATGCTCATTGCTTCTTACTACGATAAACGTAACCGTAAGAACGAGTGGCAAATTAACCTGTAGCCAATAAATACTTGTCCGGATCGGTCAGACAGATTTTCTGACCGTTCAGGTCGAAATCATGTCAGAAGAAACCAAAGAAGAAAAAAAGAACAAGAAAGTGAATCGCATGTCCCTCCAGGAAGTGGAAGGCGCTATCAAGAAGACCCAGGAACATATGAAAGGTCTCAATAGCAAGTATGCCAAAGAGCTAGTTGCTCGTCAGAGTGAGCTCAAAGCTTCTAAAAAGTAGCTTCAAACCCAACGCGCCATAGCGCGGTTCCCCTTACCCCAAGACGTTTTGCAAGGTCGCGCATGGAAATGCGCGTCTCCTTATCTGCAAAGTATACCTGGCGTCCCTGAGAGTTCACCGTCAGGCAGCCTGAATCATGGCGTTTGCACCCATAGCGCTTACAAAGTTCGAGGCCCTGTGCTTCGCTTAATACGGACGGCCGGGTTGATCCAGGTTTCCATTCGTAACCATAGGCAGGAACACCAAGCCACACTTTCTCGGGCCGGATGTGCCGGAACGCCAGTTTCATGTTTTCTTCGGCCCAGCCCAAATGCGTCACAGGACCCGCTCGCTCCATGTGATAGTCATATGTCATAAACACAATTTCGTCTGTGACCAAATCAAGTTTCTGCAGATCAAAGAAAGCGATTTGCTCAGCCGTACCCTGCAAGGGAGGATTCGCGGCTATACTCAATGTTTTTCCCTGCATACCCGGATGCTCTTTCAGCAGCTTCAGAAATGATACGTAATGATCTGAACTCCTTCCCGTCAGATACTCGAAGTCAATGTGCAGGCCGTCGTATGATTCTTCCTTTAATAAGGCGACTAACGTTGTTACTGCTCTCCTCGAATTGTTCGCAAGGAGTTGGGCACCGTCGTATGCATTTGTCAGTGAAATAAGCGGGTAAATTTTGCGATTCATTCGGGCGTTTGTCAGACGCGATTTTTGATCCCTGGTCAGGGTTGGTTTTGCCGTAAGCTGACCAATCTGGTTGAGTCGAAAAACACCGATGCATAGCACGTCGGCATTGGCCAGCCGTGTTTCAAAGTCTGGTAGGAATGATTCAGGTAAAATATAGAGCCAGGATCGAACGGGGGCCGGAGCGGATGGTGGATTGGAATTCTGTTTGCAACGAACCCCAACAATCACGACGCTTAAGGGAACTAAGACAATTGGAATCCAGGATTGGGCTTTCAATCTGCACGCGAAAGGAAAGGGAGAGTTGACCTCTCCCTTACTCTAGTTACTTCTTGTTGTCGGCTGCGATTCCGGCTTTAACTTCCGCAATTGCGTCATTTGTAAGCTGGATAGCCTTAGCACGATGGCCGCCTTTGTCTGCTGTCGCTTTCTTCAAAGATGCTACCGCATTGTTCAGATGGCTCAGCGCCGCTACCATATTTGGCTGGTTTTCCGCGTTTAGCGTTCCCAGGGCAAACCCTGCTGCCAGTGTAACGGACGCGATCAGGACAGTTGTCCTGGTTTTGATTGTTTTCATGGAACCTCCGATTTGGGCATTAGACGCGCACATAGCACACATCGGGCAAACAGAATTCGCAAAACTTTTTCAGTTTTTGGATGGATCCAGGTTTATTTGAACGATTACGGTCGTTTGAAAGAATCTATGTGTGCGCAGGTTGAGTCAGGATCGCCCAGATATCTTTCCAATGCAAACCTGACGGATCCAAAAGCGATTTCTGACCAGGGAATGTCCGCAGGTTTCACCAGTTTCACCTCGAGGCTTTCCGGCCCCGAACCAAATGTTCCATCGATCAAATCCGCCAGAAAGAAAACGTGCACTTGGTGAATGTGCGGGATGCTGAATACCGATTGGAGATGGCGGATCCGTACGGCTGCATTAGCTTCCTCACGGGTTTCTCGTATGGCTCCTGCAGCCAGGTCCTCTCCATTTTCCATAAATCCCGCAGGCAGAGTCCATTTTCCATAGGCCGGTTCAATAGCCCGCTTGCAGATGAGGATTTCTCCTTTCCAGATCGGCAGGCAGCCCACAACCAGCCGCGGGTTCTGATAGTGAATGGTTCCGCAGCTTTCGCAGACATGGCGCATCAAGCTGTCGCCCGGAGGGATTTTCAGTGCCACGGGCTTGCCGCAAGCCGAACAAAACTGCATCCCGCAAACAAACTCGTCCTGGTATATATTTCCAATTCTTTTTGCCGGGCCCCGACAGGAAAAGAAAACACAAATTTGTAATCATTTGATCAGAAATGAACTCCCGCTGGAATCGATCGATGTCCCAATCGGTCCCATGAAGATTCTTTTTGTCAGACACGCTATTGCTGCCGATCGGGAGGATTTTCCGGGCGATGACATGCTGCGCCCCTTGACTGACCGGGGCAAAAAGCGAGCGCGTCGCGCGTTTCACGGCCTGCGCCGCATCTATTCGTCAATCGATCTTGTCTACGTTTCCCCGGCCCTTCGCGCCCGGCAGACCGGCCGTATTTTGAAGCGGTTTTACGATTCCGCGACATTTATCGAAACCCCTCTACTGAGCCCGGATCAGGCGGATTTTCCGGCAATCGATGAACTCATGCGGAAAACGCCGGCAGAAACCATCGCAATTGTGGGCCACGAGCCAAATCTCACCCAGCTCGCTGCCTTCCTCCTTCGCGTAGAGACCCTACCGTTTGAATTGGCCAAGGCTGGCGTTCTGGTTCTGGACATCGATGAAACGAGAGTGCAAATGGAATCGTTGTTGACTGCGCGGATTTTGCGCCGACTCTACGGTTGATGTACGAGAAGCACATATTTGTCTGCGAAAATAAGCGGGACCCTTTCGCCCCGCGACCCTCCTGCGGCCTGAAGAATGCCACTCAGTTGCGAAATTCCATGAAGGATCTCGTCAAGACGGCATGCCCGTCGCGCAGCATTCGCGTCAATATGGCCGGATGCCTCGATCGTTGTGAAGAAGGCCCGTCTGTGGTGGTCTATCCAGACTCCAAATGGTTCAAGATCGAGAATGAAGATCAGGTTAAGCAATTTGTTCAGGAATATCTTGTTGAGGGAAAGTCAGCATCATCGCTGGCAATGGAAGAGAAGAAGTAAGGCCCGGACTACCTGGAACGCATCCAGGTCTGGAAATCCTTTTCGTTCCCGTTGAAAACATTCAGATCCACGGCCGACCCAATCCCATTTACACGCCCAAGGTTCGAGAATTGCCAGAGGGTGAAGTTGTCCTTGAAAGGCTTCCGGGGCGCAAACACAATATCGCGAATCCAGATGGGACGATCGAGGTAGTCCGGCGCCAGATGGGTCGAGTAGAAATCATACGTAATATATAGCATCACTCTCTTGCCGCTCCAGGCATCGACAATCTCAAGATAATCATTCACCTCGCGCTTTACGTCGCTGACAATTGGAGAAAGCTCGCAATTGCCCGTGAACTCGAGGTCAAGCACCGGTCGAAGCATGCTTGCTTCAAGCGGGACAGTCTTGATGAAGTTGAGCGCCTGGACTTTTCCGGGTTTGCAGAGCGTAAAGAAGTGATAAGCACCATGCGGAATTCCAACGTGTTCTGTTCCAAGCCAGTTTTGAGCAAAGAGTGGATCTCTGTAGTCTCCACCTTCCGTGGCCTTCATATAGGCAAATCTGATTCCAGCCTTCTTGACACGCGTCCAGTCGATTTGACCTTGATAGCGGCTAACGTCGATACCGCGCACCGGGAACTCCTCCTGCGACGGCGAGTTAATCGAAATCTTTCCGGCCATAATGGCCCAGAATAGATAACCACAGAGAAATGTTAGTACTGCAGTTGCGGCTGTAATGATCCACCAGCGCATATCTACCAATAACCAACCACGAAGTATCCTGAACTCAGGAGCAAGCAAAGTGGCGAATAGTAGAGAGTGTCCTGTCTGGCGAACCTGGTCCCTTTCACTGTCTTTGCGAACCCAACGAGTTTGAAATCTCCAATTGCCCTGAATAGAAAAACGGCCGCCAATCCCAGGCAGAACCATGCGGAGAGGCGCGAACTGAGGACTGTAGACGTGAGAACGTGCCCCGCGTGCAAAGCAACAATGGCCGCAAAACCGAGTGCCAGAGCCACGAGAATGGTCATGGATTTTGAGGGTGTAAAGACGGGCTTTCCGCCTTGTTCCGGCAATGCTGCCAGGATTCCAATCTTCCCACCAAACGCCCAGTAGACGTGTAGCAGTGCAAGGAGGCCGCACGTCACGCCGCAAAAAACTGCAGCAGCCTGGATTAAGGTCATGGGAGCCTCACGTTTGGTGTTCAAGCTTCAGGGCAGCGGCAATATCATCGCCAATGCGCCGGACTCGACCGTTTCCAGTATCGATTGCAGCATAGACTAATTCTGCAACACAAATGGGATCATTTTCGCGAGACATTTCAATCGTCCAGAAGATGCGCGGACCAGCGTACTTGCCCGAAACCTTGATGCTGATCACATTGTCGAATCGCGCCGGTTTGGTGTACTCAACTGTAGCCTTAATAACGTGAAAATCCATCGAGTAAGACTCAAGAAATTCTTTGTAGGGCTGACCCATTGCGCGAAAGTACTCGGTAATCGCAATATCGCAGTAATTCAGGTAGTTCGCGTTGAACACCACACCTTGCGAGTCAACTTCGGAATAGCGAACCCGTAGATTCATTGTAAAATTGCTCATGGTTATGTGGCTAAAAAATTCCTCGATTGCAGCAGATCGAGCAAGTTTTCCTCCGGCGCGTGCGCAAGCGCGAGTATGGAATCATAAGGATCGCCCGGTAAGCCCAGAACCTGAGCAAATGCCGGTTCTGTCTTGATGCCGTGGTTCTTGAGCACAAGGATCGCTTCTCGGAAACTGTTGCGCGCTCGTCCAAGCAGCCTGTATTCGGCAGCAGATGCAAAAATCCGTCCTGCTCGATCACCGGGCGATTCTGGCAAAAGATTTCAAACTCAAAGCCGTTGAATGCAAATCCGCAAACAAACGATTCGACTCCGCGAATACTTGTGATTCTATTCCGGAAACCTTCGTTTTCCTGGAATCTGGACAGAACGATTTTCTGAAATGACATCAGGTCGACGGACTCGGTGAGGATATCGAGGTCGCTTCCCTGCACTTGAAGATCAAGCGGGAAGGTGCCGGCCAGGACAGGTCTGTAAGGTGCAAGGATTCTCAAAATGCCAAGTGTTTCGATGACATTTTGCACCTCTTTCTGCGCGGACGAGGCGACGCTGAAGTACTTGTGTTCAAGCAGGAATGTAGCGTCGCGTAACCACATTGTATCAGGTGTTCTTCACATGCTCTCCGCCTGCGCCCTGCTTTGCAAATCTAATACTGGTAGCGCGCTGCCGCGAGAAGAATTTGAGCCTTGCCGCGTGCGACAGCGCGCTCGATTGTTCAGGCGTTATCGTAAGCCTCTTGAAGCGCTTTGATTTCGATCTTGCGCATCTTGAACATTGCCTGCATGACGCTCTGTGATTTCTTTGGGTCTTTATCTCCCATAAGTCTACCCAGTGCGGATGGAATGATCTGCCAGGAAAGTCCAAACTTATCCTTTAGCCATCCGCAGGGTTGTTCCGAACCGCCGTCAGTGAGTTTGCTCCACAGGTGATCGACCTCATCCTGCGTTTCGCAATTTACAAGGAAGGAAACCGCAGGTGTGAAGTTGTACATTGGCCCTCCGTTTAGCAAGTGGAAGTCCTGGCCTTCGATTTCGATGGTTGCCGACATCAGCGTCCCTTCCGGCAAGGGCATACCTTTCCCATAGCGCGAAGTGTGTTTGATCTGCGAATTCTTGAAGATTGAGGTGTAAAAACTCAATGCTTCTTCGGCTTGCGAGTCAAACCACAGGAATGGAGTTATTTTTTGTTTTTGTTCTACTTTCATTTGTTTGCTCCCGCAGCGATTTCAGACAGAAGATCTGCAAGATTTTTGTAGCTGACTGCCATTCCCTTTTCCATGTTTGACTTCATTACACCGTCACGTGCTTCCCGGGTTTCATATAGCATACGCGTCGTAAGAATTGTCTGATCGCCCTCAGCTTTGAGAATGGTTGTTGCAATCGCTTCGCCCGGATACCAGGACTCCTCGAAGATTTCCGTATGTACCAGCTTTTCAGGTCTGACAATTTCTTTGTACACGCCCCGCATTGCCATTTTACCGTTGTCCTTGTGCTGCCAGACGTATCGAAATTGCCCACCAACGCGCAAGTCCACTTCGCATACTGGCATGGACCAACCGTCGGGCCCCAGCAGCCAGCGCTGAATGAGTTCAGGTCGCGTGAGCGTATCGAAAACCATCTCGCGCGGCGCGTTCAGCTTTCTAGTCCAGGCGATTTCACGATCTGAAGGTGTTGTCATTTGTAGCGTTTCAATCATTTGTTTTCTCCTTTTTGGGTGCCTTGTTCTTCTCTGTTTTCATTTCTTCCAGTAGGGCTTCCAGTTCCTGAAACCTTCCTTCCCAGAATTGCCGGTACTGTTCCAGCCAGGCTGTGGCCTGGGCTAATGGACGTGCATCAAGTCGCCGTGGCCTGCGTTGGGCTGAGCGCCCGCGGGAAACGAGCCCTGCCTTTTCCAGGATCTTCAAATGCTTGGAAATTGCCGGTTGGCTCATTTTGAAAGGCATCATGATTTCCGTCACAGATGCATCTCCACTTGCCAATCTGGCCAGAATTGCCCGGCGTGTTGGGTCCGCCAGGGCGGCAAACGTCGCGTCAAGGGAGGCCGGGTTGCCTTGAATTGTTAGTCCATAACCAGAAGGTTTCATAACTAAGTGGTAATATATGGTGGATGCTCGGCCTGGTCAAATATTTTTTTAACTCCCGATCATTCTCAAGCGAGTAGACAGTTCTGTCTGTTTTTGCGGTTCTGGCAGTTGCCGCTCCATTGAGTGGTCCGGAGAAACCCAAAATGGCCGCAAGAATGGCAGAGTTACTGTACCAGATCGTGCCATCGGATCTGTTCACATTTAAGAAGGAGGGATCCTTCGAAGAGCAGGCGCAGCATTTAATTGATCAGTGTCACCCGGGCGCTACCAACATGAAAATACTGAAGCTGAGCGGCGAGCTTGCAGAGGCAGACATCCCTTTTGCTCAGTCCAACCGCGCTTTACACGGTCTGCTCCACGGTGGTGCTTACTTCACTGTGGGCGATACCCTGACTGCGATAATGTGTTTCTTTTTCGTGGAGAAAGAGGGTGACATTACTCTGACAATGGATGCATCGATTCGCTACTTACGGCCTATTCAACGCGAGACCGTTCGCGCGAGAGCCCGACTAACGTCGAGGAAAGGGAATCAGTTGAGCTTTGTTTGTGATTTTTTCAACGACGCAAACAAGCGGGCGGCGCAAGCAAAGTACCGATACATAATTGCTTCTCCTGCTGCCACTTGATCGAAGAAAGAAAGCGGTGTAGCAAAAGAGCAAGTCCGACTTATGGCATGCGCCAGGTTCTCAAGAGCCCGTGGATTCGTCGCTCTTCCTCACCTGATAATCTTCCATCTTCTTGCGCATTTCCGGTGGCCATTCAGTCAGTCCAATTTGGGAGAGCGCCGTAAATCCAAAGAGAAAGTCAGCCGCGCACCGAGTTTCTGCTCCGCACGTCGCCTTTATGTTTATCAGTACTGATGTTTTTCGAAGTCGCTTAACGCTGAGAGAATAACGCAGTGTATCTCCCATGAAGGATGGCTTCATGAATTTCGCAACGATCTTCATTGCCGGAATTCCGTGACGGTTGTCGAGGACCATCCGCGAGAAAGGGAAGCTTAACCCGGTCGCGAACCAATCCTCTACCACTTCCACATAAAGGTTGAAATATTGCGGAGTGAAAACCACTCCACCGGGATCGCAATGTTGGATGCGAATCAGTTTGTCTGTTTCAAATTTCTGGGCCAATTCATATCCTGTTGGCAGAAGTCCGCCAATGGTCCTGGCTTCAGGAATGCAGGGAGCAGTTTCAGAGTCAATGGATTCTAGGGACCGCTTACGCAGCGACCCTGGTAGGCGTCGGCCCCGGTTGCCGTTGTGGCCTTGGTATCGGGCGTTGTTCCAAATGAAGGTTGGTTGAATGCTGCCTCGTGCGCGTAGAACGCGTTTGAAAGGTTCGTCGTTGATGCCCAGTTGTGGGGTTGAAGCGCCCCAGGGATCGGTGTATTTGGAAAATAAGTTTGGTTCACGAAGGGATTTGCGGTTCGTGTGAAATCAGCGAGTGATGAAAGCTCAGTCTTATTGGGCAGACGCCAGGATCTTCCTCCCAGCGTGAGATTCTTACAGGTCGTCAAGGCGGTTGCCCAGGCAATGCTGGTTGCCGTGCCAGAGCATGTCGCATCATTTGTCTGTCCGATTGTGCACTTTTGCCAGGTCAACTGAGTTCGATTGTCTGTCACAGTACCGTCGCCATTGTCGGTGTAGCTTGCAACTGGTTGTGCTGCCCCAGAGACACACTTAACAACAAGGGATGAGCCAACGCCGTTCGCAGTTGCCGTACCGATTACGGCCATGGCTGATGTGGACGCGGGAAGGATGACAGAAGAGGTCCAGTGTGCAGTCGCCTGTGCGTTGGGAAAGATGGTGGAATCAAAGTAAGGTAGCGCGTCATATTTTTGAATATTGAGCAACTCCTGCATGGTTGGCAGTCGCCAGTTCTTGAGGCCTGCAAATCCGCTCCCACTGTTGCTTGAATTCAATGCAGAGCACGTTGCAACGGCAACGGCGTAAGTCATGGTGGTTGATCCACCTGAGGCGCATGTGCTTCCAGACCTACCTTCATCGCACGCTTTCCAGGTCAGGCCCGTTGTCCGATCCACGTTAACATAATCCGCAGCGAAAGAGCCCAGGGTGGAAGGCGCAAGAACACCCCTCGTTGCTGGAACATTATTGAAGTCCGCATCCTGGAATGGAAATGGCACTGCGGTAGCCGCGCAGGTAGACACGTTGCCACCATCGTAGCATGACGTCATGAGAGTGTCGGGCACAGGTGTAATGAGCGTGGTGTTGAGGGTGAAGGTTTGCGCGAAGCCCAATGAGTTCACAACAGAAAGCGAACGCGAGGTCGATACATCAATTGCCGTGACGCCACTTGTCACAGTCAGGCCATCTACGGTAATGCCGTCTGCTCCGGAGAACGTAGGGATGGCCGTGCCTGCCTTACCGTGTGGAAGCCGAATCGAGATTACATTTCCGGATATCGTCCCGCTGTAAGTCGTGCTCAGGTTGTTGGCGGAAGCGGTAAAAGAGAATGCCGAAATTCCTGGCGCGGAATTCGCAAGCAAGATCATGATCGCGCTTATATCTGCACTCTCGGAAGAGAATCTTGAACACTGCGAGAAGGTCGCAATCAGTAGAGTTGAGGCGAATTGGGTGATACGTAGTTTTACGAAGGTCGGCTGGTCTTGTTTCATCAGAGCGAAAATCGCGTTCACAATCTGGTTGATGCGCCGGCCTGTCAAGCTGCTCGCATTCGCGCGCTGAGGGCAGGATGATATTCCCGGAGCATTTTCGCGTACGAGAATCCGTGTGCGAAATCAATTATAACGTTATGCGATAAATGAGCGAGATTAATTTGGTCTAAACGATTCAACGGGCTGAGATCGGACTCAGCACATAGATTCAAAAATTGTTCTCAGTCCTTTTGTGGTGTCCGAGTGCGAAGATGTTCGCGCAGTTCGGCGAAGAAGCGTTCGAATTCGTCCTGGAAGCCATCGTATTGTGTGCGAAGAACAGCAACGGCGCGATGCATTTCTGGCTTGAAGCGGGAGCGCGAAGACATGCCGCGCAGCGTCTGTTCAATACCGGCAAGTTTACTGTAACCCACCAACCAGTTTCCCCAGATCATGTAGGGCAGGAAGCCGCGAACACGCTCCGGCAAGATCTTCTTATGCGTTTTCAGAACGCCATAAACCCGCTTCGAATAGTCTTTCAAGGACTCATCGCTGTAATTGGTCCAACCGGCTGCCAGGAAATGGTCATAGAAAACATCCACGATTACGGGCGGCCATTTCCCAAACTCGGGCCTGAGTCGATTCTTACTCTCGGCGACTACCGGATGTTTGTCGGTATAAGAGTCAATCTCGCGATGGAGTCGAATCCCTTGTTGTACGCCTTCGGAGAAACTGGCCAGATCACTGCCGCGCACTGAATCAGCAATGAAGTTGCCAACCATCAGTTCTTCATTGTCACCTGAGAGGAATAAGTGGGCAAGGTAGTTCACCTGTCTTCAGTGAACGAAACCCTGGCCCACGCGGCAAGGAATATTGGAGGCGACTTATTTCTTAAAGCGCTCCAGAAGTGCCCCGATCAGGTCTACCGGCACCGGGAATACAATTGTAGAGTTCTTATCTGCGCCAACCTCAACGAGCGTCTGCAGGAAGCGAAGTTGCATTGCAGTCGGATGCTTTTCAATGACCGCTGCTGCATCTGCCAGCTTGGCTGATGCCTGGAATTCACCTTCCGCGGATATAATCTTGGCCCGGCGCAGGCGTTCTGCCTCGGCCTGTTTGGCCATGGCGCGCTGCATTTGTTCAGGAAGATCGATGTGTTTTACTTCTACAATAGAAATCTTGATTCCCCAGGCATCCGTCTGCTTGTCCAGTATTGATTGCAATTGAGCATTTAACTTTTCGCGCTGTGATAGAATCTCGTCCAGCTCCGACTCTCCCATAATGCTCCTGAGCGTTGTTTGGCCGAGTTGAGAGGTGGCGTAAAGGAAGTCTTCGACTTGAATTACCGCCAGCTCTGGATCGACCACGCGAAAATAGATCACTGCATTTACCTTTATGGAAACGTTGTCTTTTGTGATTACATCCTGTGGCGGGACATCCATGGCTACAGTGCGCATTCCTACCTTCACCATCTTGTCGATGAATGGCAGCAATACTATGAGTCCGGGCCCCTTCACCCGATGAAAACGGCCGAGTCTGAACACGACAGCCCGTTCATATTCGCGTAGAACTTTGATGGACGAAGTGATCACAAAGAAGACCAGAATAGCTAACGGTGCAAATACAATAGGTGACATAGATTCCTCGTGTTTATGATTCGCTGGCAAAGTAGAGCTTATCGAATTGAGCGCCCACCGGGAAATTTACCGTTTTTGCAATTTTATTTTGGTCTCACGGTGAGCAACAGGCCACTGCGCGAGACCACTCGCACCTCGAGACCGCGCGGAATAATGCCCGACTCAGATCTGGCCTGCCAGATCTCGCTGTGCATGCGTATCTGACCGTCTTGTTCAGTAACGTCAGTCGTTGTAATCCCGGTTTCTGTGAGGATTTGTTCGGACCCGCTCACAACCTCGGATGTCTGAGACTTTCGGGCAAGGTAAATGAGAGAGGCAATTGCTGACCCGATTGCAAGTCCCGTTCCGGCGAGCAAGGCAATGGTTGTTTTCTCAACCACTTCTCCTGATCGCACGAGCATGACTGCCCCGAGCGCAAAGCAGATTACACCTGACACTGCAAGCATGCCATGGCTGATTACCTTGATTTCCAGGATCATCAGTACAATGCCGAGCAATAGCAATCCGACACCGGCAAAGTTGACGGGTAACGTCTGAAGCGCGTATAGACCAAGGATCAAACAGATTCCACCGATGACGCCAGGAAAGATTGTTCCTGGATATTGAATCTCTGCCATGATTCCAAGAATACCAAGCATCATCAAAATGGACGCAAGCGCCGGGTTTGCAAGCAGCGCCAGGAATCTGGCCCGAAATCCGTTTTCGAGCCGCTTAATCTGAATCTTTTCCAGGCGTAACGTCTGATAGCCTTCGAGCATACGCACCCGTCGACCATTTGCTTTTTCAAGCAGTTCTTCCGGGCTGGTGACCATGATCTCAATGGCTCCAAGCGAGAGTGCCTCGGTCGATGTAACGTTAGCTGCTTCTGACACGGTGCGCTGGCCAAAATCGGCATTCCGGCCATGATACTCTGCCAGTGACTTTATTTGTGCCAGGGCGTGATGGATCTGCTTGCGCTTCAGATTCACCTGATCGTCTGCGCCGGCTTCTTTTGGAATTTCGTCAGATTTTGGTGTTGGGGCTTCTCCGCCGGCACCAATCATCACTGGTGTAGCGGATCCAATGTTGGTCCCGGGTGCCATGGCTGCCAGGTGCGAGGCGTACAGGATGTAGACACCGGCGGAACCGCACGTGGCGCCGGGTGGGCCAACAAACGTAAGCACTGGAACGCGGGCGGAGAGGATGCGACGGATCATTGAGTCCATTGAGGTGGCCAGCCCGCCGGGTGTGTCGAGCTGGAGAACGAGAGCCCGTGCCCCATCGTTTTCGGCCCGGTTCAGGGCGTCCTCGAGTTGCTCCAGGGTTGCCGGCGTAATGGCTCCATCGATCTCGAGCAGGTAGGCAAACTCCGAGTTCTGAACCGTCCGGGTTCCCCCGCTTTGACCGTTTTTTTCGCAGTTCAAAGCGATGATGGCTGAAAGGCTCAGGAGCAGGACGAGGAACATCCGTGCTGTACGCGAACCTGTGGGACGTATTGACTTCACTTCCATAGTTAAAGCCGCAGAAAGCAGAAGTCAATTGGTTTCACGCTGAACCCACCTTAGCGTACCGACCTCGAATCCCCATTCTTTTTAGCGGAACCACCGGCTGGTCTGTGTGGTTTATATCTAACGACGTTAGTTAAACGGGATTGACATATTTAACGGCGTTAGATATTATGGCTACAGTTCAGGACGAGTTCCGAACTGGAGGAGTTATGACGATTATTCTGGCTTTCTTTCTAACGCACTGGGTGCTCTCAATCTTTGCCCAGACGTTTTTCCTGCACCGCTATGCGGCGCATGGAATGTTCCGCATGACCCCGTTCTGGGAAAAATGCTTCCATCTGTTCACGGTTATTGCGCAGGGCCCATCGTACCTGAATCCCTATGGATATGCTGTCCTGCACCGGTTGCATCATGCATTTAGCGACACGGACAAAGATCCGCACTCGCCAATGTTTCATCCCAACTTGTTTCGCATGATGTGGAAGACCAAGCACACGTACGACGACTATGCATACGACCGGATCGCGCCACCTGCCGATTTCACCGTGGACATTCCGCGTTGGGATGCTGTGGATCGTCTGGGGCAATCATGGATTTTCAGAATCGCATTTGGTTCCCTCTACTTTTTCTTCTACTATGCATTTGTGCCGGAAGGGCAGTGGGGATGGTATTTTCTGCTTCCAGTGCATTGGCTGATGGGACCCGTCCATGGAGCCATTGTGAACTGGTGCGGGCATAAGTATGGCTACGTAAATTATAAGAACGAAGACCATTCACGCAATACATTGCCCATCGACTTCATCACCTGGGGCGAGCTTTATCAGAATAACCACCATGCAAACCCGACTTCTGCCAACCTGGCGCAGAAATGGTTCGAGGTCGACCTCGCATATCAGGTGATTAAAGTGCTTCTGTTTTTGAGGATCATCCGCAAGAATGACAACGTACCGGTCTGGACGGATGTCGGCAAAACGATCGCAGCTTAAGAAAAGCAAACCTGTTACCATTCAACCTCGCCGCGGCAGAAATAGTCTCAGTCGCGGCGAGATTCTGGACGCCTCATTCTTCATTCTCAAATCAGAAGGTCTTGATGCGCTGAGCATGCGCAGAATTGCGGTGCAACTTGGCTGCAGTGTGGCCAGTCCCTACGCTCACTTTCAAAATCGTGAAGAAATTATTCGTGAACTCATCGCTCTCGGGGAACGCCAGTTAACGGCAGACCTGAAGGGCGCGCAGGCGACGTCCACGGATGTGTTTGTCCAACTGCACAACATTGCGCGAACTTACTGGCAGTTTGCCACGGAGAATCGCGAACTGCACAAGATCATGTTCAACATGGACATTGGCAAAATGTATCGCAAGGTTTTCCCCCATCTACCAACAAGCTACCGTGTTTTTCTTGAGACGATTCGCGGAGGCATCAGGAGCGGGGCTATTCGCGGAAAGAATCGCCGCGGGCTTGCGCGCACCATGTGGGCGTGGATGTATGGCCTCATAGTACTTGATATGGGTAGCATGGTGAGTGACCGCGGTGCCCAGGCGGCAGCAGTGGAGGAGGGCATTGAGATTTTCAAGCACGCTCTCAAGAACTAGAGTGTCGCATAACGTAAATTTGGTTAGGCTACTTTAATCAGTCACATTGAGGCCAATCCCAAAACGAACACCCTTATCCCACGTGTAACGATACTTCGTGGATGTGCGCGATTGCACTTCATCCCAATAGTAGAACCCGTAGCCTTCGCAGAGAATTGAAATCGATTCGTAGGCATGAACCCTCAATCCAATCGCGACGCCACCCAGGCCACCAATCACATCGACGATAGGTGGAATAGAGAGTCTAAAGTACGGATCCACGTGACTGAATCCCGGATGAAGACCAAAGTCCAGGGAAAGCGCGCCGCCTGCGGGCAATTTCCTTGATGGCCGGCGAGTGATGTACCAGATCTCAAAGGGCCTGAGCTCTGAATTTGCCGGTGTTAGAAAGTCGGAGCGATTCAAGAAGATGGACAGAAAATAGTATGTTGGTAGATACGATGGGATGCTGTGTCGCAGGCGGGGCTGGCCTCCCTGGAGTGAGAATGAAACTTCAAGGAAAGGAATAGGCTCTGAAACAATGCTCAGTCTACCCCCTCCGCTATTAATCCTTTTGTCGCGCTCCAATCCAAGCGAATAGAACATAACCAATCGACGATCGGGATCGGTGGTTCGCAAGTAGGTCAGCAGGATCAATGAGTCAATGCTTGACTTGTCGTACGTGTTGCGAATATTTCCGCCTGTCAGGTACCCGGCGCTGCCGAGCATCTCGAATCCGCCAAACGTTCTTTCGGCGTGCAATACCGATGTCTGCAGCGATAGCAGAGCAAGAATCAGCGCGAAGGATCTGATGTTAAACCTCAGATGGTTGCATCGCTTCCCCAGAGTTTCACATTCCTGGTGTCGCGAATGAACAGTGATCCAATGATAAACGTAAGCAGCGCAATTCCAATAGGATAGAAAAGCCCCGCATACGGATTTCCGGTGCTTGCAACCAGAGCGGTTGCAATAAACGGTACCAGCCCGCCAAATACACCGTTTCCAACGTGGTACGGAAGTGACATGGAGGTGTATCGAATCCGTGTTGGAAAAAGTTCAACGAGGAAGGCTGCGATTGGACCGTAGACCATTGTGACGTAAAGGACCTGAATCAAAACCAGCATCGTCAATAGAATCGGTTGTATGGGAATTCCGCCCTTTGCATCAGCGTATTTAATCACAATCTTCGCGCGACCCGGATCGTTTTCCGGAAGGGCCGCGGCAGATAACGCTTCTTTCACCTTGCCCTGGTTGGCCTCTGAATTTGAAAATCTCTCGACCTGCTCCGTTCCCGCGGTGTTTTTTCTTGTTACAACGAGTTCCATTGTTTCAAAGTTGCTTGCCGACGCGGGGTCTGCTTGCGCTCGCATTGCCATGTAGATTGGTACGTAGGTAAGCGCTCCGAGCAAGCAACCAAGCAAGATGATTCGCTTCCGTCCAATTTTATCCGAGAGATGCCCAAACACCACGAAGAACGGTGTACCCAGAATCAGAGCGATAGCGATGATGATGTTGGTAGTTACCAGATCGATCTTGAGAGCAGTTTGCAGGAAGAAGAGCGCATAGAATTGGCCTGTATACCAGACAACACCCTGGCCGGCGGTTGCGCCGAGCAGTGCCAGGATCACCAGCTTTAGATTCTCTGGATTTCCAAAGCTCTCTTTGAGCGGATTCTTGGCGGTCTTCCCATGTGCTTTGGCATGAGCGAATAACGGTGATTCTTCCATTCTCACGCGGATGTAGTAAGAAATAAGAATCAATGCTATGGAAACAATAAACGGAATCCTCCATCCCCAATCAGCAAATGCGGCTTCCCCAAGAGTGAGGCGAGTGGTAAGGATTACGCCGAGCGAAAGGAAGAGTCCCAGCGTCGCTGTAGTTTGAATGAAGCTTGTATAGAACCCGCGCCGTTCATCGGGACTGTGTTCCGCAATGTAGGTGGCCGCGCCGCCGTATTCTCCGCCGAGTGCGAGTCCCTGCAAGAGTCGGAGGGCCACAAGGATAACCGGGGCAAGGATACCAATAGTTGCATAGTCCGGCAGCAATCCAATGGCGAAGGTTGCACCGCCCATCAGTAGCAATGTCAAGAGGAATGTATACTTTCGACCAACAATGTCACCAATGCGGCCGAATACGATGGCTCCAAAAGGGCGAACGATAAACCCCGTTGCGAAGACCGCCAGAGTGGAAAGCAGGGCCGCTGTTTCGTGACCGGGCGGAAAGAATCGTTTAGATATGATTGTGGCCAGGCTTCCAAAAATGTAGAAGTCGTACCATTCGATTAGCGTCCCAACCGAGGATGCAGCAAGCACGTTCCAGAGCTTGAAGTTACCCGATGCTTCATGATAGTGGAGCGCTTTACCAGTCATAGAAATCTCCTTGTTGCATCCATTCTCTTGTAGTCGTTCTAAATGTACTCGCCCGTTATACGATCTTTCCCGGGTTCATAATTCCATTTGGATCAAAGACTCTCTTGAGTGCCAGCAACGAGGCAGCCTTACCGGGGGTGCCGTGCTTCAAGAAAGCTTCACGCTTTAGGATTCCGATTCCGTGTTCTGCGCTTATGCTGCCGGCCATGTCTTCAATCAACCCGTAGCTATAGTCTGTGAATCTTTCGCTCGCCAATCGAAACTCCTCTTTAGAAAACCCGTCTGGTGCAATCACGTTTACGTGCAGGTTTCCATCCCCCACGTGACCAAAGATTGCAATCTCGATTTTAAGCTCAGCGGCTCTGGCGCGGACCAGGTTTGTGTATTCTTCCATTCGGGGCAGAGGAATGGAAACGTCGTTCTTGTAAACGGTTCGCATGGAAAGACTTTCACTAATCGCCTCACGGTATTTCCAGGTTCGCTTCTTGTGTTCCGACGAAACTGCGATTTGTGCATCACAGTCTAATTCGGGGACTGTCCCAGAATCTTCCCATTCGGCAATCACATACCAGGCAGATTTCGCAAACGGATCCGGGATGTTCAAATGTTCCTGGACTGAACGCAGGCTGCGCGCATCAAAGCATTCGAATGCAAGTAGGTCAATCTGGGAGCGGAGCGTTCGCAGCAGTTCAAGTACCGATCCAATATCCGGCACAGCCAGGAAAGCCAGTTGCGTATCCCTGGGTTTGCGCTCCAGCCTGAGGGTTGCTTCTGTTATGATGCCAAGTATACCTTCCGAGCCTATGAAGACCTGACTCAGGTCCGGTCCGGTATTGTCTTTTCGTACGGTGGATCCCGTTTTCAAGATTTGGCCGCCGCCCGTAACCACAGTAAGGGCTTGTACGTAGTTCCTGATCATCCCGTAGCGGACTACGTGAATTCCGCCCGCATTGGTGGCAATGTTTCCTCCGATTTGCGATGAGCCACTCGATGCAAAGTCTACGGGGAAATAAAAACCCATTTTCTCTGCTTCTTTCTGTAGATGCGCGGTTATCATTCCCGACTGCACATGAAGCGCTGGCAGGTGTGCGTCCTTTGCGATCAGACGATCCATTTTGCTCAGAGAGAGCACCAGCTCGTCCCTTGCAACGGCTCCACCGGCGTATCCGGTCCTTCCCCCGGAGGGAACGATCGCGAGATTTGCCTGATTTGCGTACTGGATGATACTTTGAACCTGCTCCGTCGACTCGGGCAGAAGGATTCCGGCCGCTGACCCTGGAAGACGAGTACGATCTGTACTCCAGTCGGCAAGTTCGGCTTTTGAGAGCTCTTCTGGCAGGATCAATCGTGTGATTGCGCCGAGCTGTTTTTTCTGGCCCTCTGTCAGCATTGGTTTTTTTCTGGCGTGAGCCCAAAACTTACGCGGAGTTTCATTTTGCCATCTATTCTCGCTTTCGCTGATTCACTCAGATCAAGACTAACCTTAGCCCTCATTCTGTCAGCAACCGTGCTGGCTTGCAAGAGCGGTCCACCGACTAGCGTTGATGATCTATCCCCTGATACATTTACCCGCGCTTTCAGCGTTGGAGCCATGGACACTCTTCCCAAAGACAGAAACCTTCACGCCGATCACTATCCGGCATCAAACGAACGCCGCATAGATCTGTTTGAACCTCAAATCCGCGGACTCCGTGGCGGTTATGTGGGCGTTGGAACCGATCAGAATTTCACATTCATCGCGTGGGCAAAAAGCGACTACGCCTTCCTGATGGATTTTGACGAGATCGTGGTCACCGTGAACAAGATCCACATGTATTTCCTGGAAATTTCTCCCACGTATGCAGAGTATCGCACGCTCTGGGCGCGTCAGAACAGGCAGTCCAGCCTTGAGGTGCTGAAGCGTCGCTTTGAAAAGACTCCTGAGTGGCCGCTCGTACAAGCGGCATGGGCCAATGCGCATCGCGGTGGCTCAGATGTTCCGGGCAGGCTTGAGGACCTGGATTACATGGCCCGGAACCATGGGCTGAAGACTTTCTCAAACGATCCGGCTCAATACAACTACATTCGCGAAATGGTAATGCGCGGTCGCATTCAGGCCGTTCCTGGAGACCTTACTGGCTCAAAGAGTATGAATGAAATTTCTCAGGCGGCAAGGCGGATTGGAATTCCCATTCGAGTTGTGTACACCTCCAATGCAGAAGAGTACTTTCGGTATCCCGAAAATTTTAGAAATAATATCGCAGGCCTTTTCATTGATGATAAATCCACTATGGTTCGCACGGCAACTTCGGGTACAAAGTTCGAGTTCGGGTTTCCTCCCGGGGAGAAGTTTGTTGAGATGCCTTTCCATTACAATGTACAGCCGGTTGCAAATTTTCAGACCTGGATGAAATTTAGACGGTATCAATCGATCCTAACAGTTCTTCGTGCGCGCACACCAATCTCTCCTGGCTACTCAATCGTGAACAAGACCCCGCTTGACGCCGGGCTCAAAGAATCCGGCGACATTACCAGGAAGCCACCGGGAGAATGGTAGATGCTGTCCACGGGTTCTAACCTGCGATCAAATTTCTTTCGCCTAACTCTGCTGGTTACGCTTGCGGCTCTCGCTTGCAAGGCGTTGCCATTCTTTGGCTCTGATCCTGAAGTCACTTTCGCGGTCGTTGGTGATGTAATGGGCCATGAGGCGCAGATTCGCTCTGCCTACGATCCTGCGACAAAGACTTACAAGTATGATTCGGTGTTCAATCGATTGGGAAATCGAATTTCCGCGGCTGACCTGGGAATTGCAAACCTAGAAGTGACTCTGCCCGGAAAGCCAGAAATGTATTCTGGTTATCCACAGTTTGGTTCACCCGATTCGCTCGTTACGGCATTAAAAGACATTGGTTTTGACCTGCTTGTAACGGCTAACAATCACTCAATGGATAAGGGTGAAGCCGCAGCATTGCGAACTGTAAAAGTGGTTCGTGATGCGGGCTTCTTACAGACAGGGACATTTGATCCGCGCGATTATGCAGAACGCAGAATACTCATTGTAGAAAAGAATGAGATTCGCATGGCCTTTCTAAATTATACGTACGACACGAACGGAATCGCAGTAACTCCAGGGATCATTGTCAACGTGATAGAGAAAGAGCGCATTCAGAAAGATTTTGAACTCGCGCGGGCCGCAAAGCCGGATGTGATCATTGTTTTGTATCACTTTGGGAAAGAGTATCTCTCCGCTCCCGATGCGTATCAAAAAGAATGGGTTGAATTTGCATTCCAGGAAGGCGCGCAGATAGTTCTGGGCGGGCATCCACATACTCTTCAACCATTTGAAAGAAAGATCACCAGAGATCGTTTCGGGGTGGAAGCGGAACGCTTCGTTATCTATTCGCTGGGGAACTTTGTTTCCAATATGCAGCGCCGCCAGGTGGATGGTGGAATCATTTTGAATTTTGCGATTCAAAAGAAAGACGAACGCATCGTAATCAGGAAGATCAACTACGAGCCGCTCTGGGTTTACACGCCTATCATTAAGGGCAAAATGGAATTCTATCTCTTACCGGTGATGGAGTACCTTGATAGCAAGGAATTGGATCCAAATTCAATGGCCCGGATGAAACAATTTCTCTCAGATACGCAGGCGCTCTTGAAACAGAGTATGGAATCAACCCGTGACCCTGCGAAATGACAGCCGCACTTCTTCGAGCTGAGCTCGCAAGCATTGCAAAGCCGCAGGACGCCGTTATCCTGGCACGGTTCTTCAAGACCGGGAAGGGGGAGTACGGTTACGGCGATGTCTTCATTGGTGTCAAAGTCCCGCCCCTTCATAAGATAGCCAGGCGCGAACGTGGCCTGGCACTGAGTGAAACGCAGAAGTTGATTCGTTCCAGAATCCACGAAGAACGATTGCTTGGACTGTTCATTCTCACGGAGAAGTTTCCGCGCGAGGATGATGCAGGCCAGAGGAAGATATTTGATCTTTATATAAAGAACAAAAAACACATCAACAACTGGGACCTTGTAGACCTCTCCGCTCCAGGCGTTGTAGGAGAGTACCTCCGAAATCGGGATCGCAAGCTGCTCTATAAGCTCGCAAAGTCCAAATCACTCTGGGATAGACGAATCGCCATGCTCTCATGCTTTGCATTTATCCGGGCGAATGATTTCAAAACTGCATTTGAAATTGCGGATCTTTTGATGAAAGCCAGTGAAGATCTGCTCCACAAGGCTGTTGGTTGGATGATTCGAGAGATTGGGAATCGCGATATCAAGGCGGAAGAGAAATTTCTGAGGCCTCGATACAAAAAGATGCCGCGCACGATGTTGCGTTATGCGATTGAGAAATTTCCAGAAAAGAAGCGCCAGGCTTATCTCAAAGGCAAAATCTGATAGCGTAGCGCGCCGTGCGAATGATGGCCATCTAATCCGGACGGTAGGGCGCGGCCTTGCTTGTCGGTTCTATTCTTGCCAGCCGCGAATGAGCGGAGGAAGTCCCAGGAGCGAAAAGGCTCGACTTGCGATGAAATCGCCAAGATCGTCAAAGGTTTTTGGATTCTGATAGAATCCCGGACTGGCCGGCAGAACAATTCCCCCTGCCTCGGTAAGCGCTGTCATGTTGCGCAGTTGGATGAGTCCATACGGTGTCTCCCTCGGAACTACGATTAGCCTGCGGCGCTCTTTGAGGGTCACTTCCGCAGCACGTTCAATCAGATTTGATGTGTAACCATGCGCAATACCGGACAGCGTTTTCATTGAGCAGGGGATGATGACCATTCCGTCCGTGTGCGTTGAACCACTCGCAGGCCTGGCACCCACATCCATGTGATCGTAAAGTGTGAACGTATGTTTCCGTTGGTTGGAAGGAATCAGGGCCTCAAGTGATTCTATGTATTCCTGGGCCGAGGTGATGCGGGTTTCCATCTCCTGGTTGTGTACGCGAATTGCCGTTGGACTGACGATCAACGAACTCTGACCCGCGACATTCTTGCAAAGAGCCCTGATAAATGACGCAGCGTACAGAGCGCCACTTGCTCCGCTGACTGCCACAACAAGGTTGACTGATCTTTCAATCATCAGTTCAGATACGGATCTTTTGCCGGCTCGGTTCCAACGGCCGCAATGAGGGCTAATTGACGTTCAATGTGTTGCTGCAGATCGTGTGCCAGGTCGCTCAGTCGTTCGGTTTCCAGGAAGGACTGGCGGACCTGGCAGGAAACAGGCAGAATCGACGCACAGAGAAAGATCAGGTCTTTTGCGTCGTCAGGTAATTCAAGATTAGAAACTTTATGAGTCTTCGAGACGATCCGGATAAATTCATGGGCCACGTTTCTGAGACTCTGGGCTGCGCCGGAAACGTCTTCATCCGGATAGGGGAACGGCTCTACAGTTCCGGAAAGGTAGGGGAGATCGTGTGATGTATGCTTGATACGGACCCGTTCTACACCGGATGCCAGCAGATTCAGTTTTCCATCTTCAAGGTAGTCCACCTGTCTGATGCTGGCCGTGGTCCCAACTTCAAATGGTTCCGCCAGACCTCCCAATGCCTCCTGACCTTTCTTGATTAATGCAACTACAAAGGGCCTGGGATCATCAATACATCGGCGCATCATTTGCTTGTAGCGATCTTCAAAGATATGCAAGGGCAAGGGAAGACCGGGGAAGAGAACTGTTCCGAGTGGAAAGATTGGTTTTAGTGGATCCATTGATCAGCCAGAAGACCGACGAACAAAACCGAACTGATCGCTGCGTTAACATTGAAAAACGCAATGGGGATCTTTTCGAGTTTTCCCGGTCTGACAAGAATGTGCTCCACTAAGAATAGGGACGCAACGACTGCAAGGAAAGCAAAAAAGACCAGCCCCGCCTTTGAAACGTACGCAGCCCAGCCAAAGAAGCTCAGTGCTAAGACATGTGAGATCCGGGCAACTGTCAGTGCAGGGCCCAGGCCGAACCTTGCTGGCAGGGAATTGAGTCCTGCCGAGCGATCAAAATCGATGTCCTGGCAGGCATAGAGGATGTCAAAACCAGCAATGTAGAGGGCCAGGCCTGCAGTCCACAACAGGGCACTTTCGGAAGGTGACCCGGTCATGGCAATAGAAGTGGCTGCAGGTGAAAGGCCAATGGCTGCACCCAGAAAGAAATGACAGAGCCAGGTGAATCGCTTGGTGTATGAATATCCCAACACAATCAGAGCAGCCACCGGCGCCAGGATAGCGCAGACATTGGAAATCAGATAGGCTGCAATCTCGAAAACCGCAAGCGAGACAATCACAAAGATCCAGACAGAAGAAACAGATAGCTTGCCGGAAGGAATTTCGCGCACCTGCGTGCGCGGGTTCTTCGCATCGAATTCGCGGTCAACGAGTCTGTTGAACCCCATGGCGGCACTGCGCAGAGCTACCATGCAAACGACAATCAAAGCCAGCATTCTAAAGAAGGCGGGTGTCACAGAGCCATTTACAATGAGCGATGTTTCGGGAAGCGCCTGAATAAAAGCAATCCCGGCAAATGGCAGAGCAAAAATGCTATGGGAGAATTTAATCATGCGCAGGTAGGTACCGAAAAGACCGAACATGAATGCATGCCGTATTCAGTCCCCTGGGTTGCAAGTGATTTTGGTCTACCCTGTTTCCAGGTGTTCGTGTTTCATCCTTGACCTGGCGGGTTTGCGGTATCAGCTTGCTTTTGTGTTCCGACTAAACAGATTTCTTGCCTGCGTCTTCCTCCTTTTTGCCGGATGCTTTGACTATTCAGAGTCCATCTATTTCTCGGGAGACCTGACGGGATTTGTTGAGATCGAATACTGGGTTCCCTTGCGAAACAAATCAGAGGCGTCGCTCATCTCGTATTTCCAGATTGAGAAGGCGGATATCAACAAGCGGTATTCGCAAACTCTTGCAAGGCCCGTTGAGATTACTGACTACTCAAAGTCTATTGAACAAAAGCCCGAAGGAAACAGGATAGGACACGTGAAGTACCGCGTAGCCTTCCGTGCGCCCGGCGAGCTCGAACGCATCCTGCTCGGCAAAACGCGCGTCTACTTTCATGATGGTCGCTACGTAATCCAAAGAAACATTCCTTCTGCCCCGGCACTTTCGGATGATGCAGGGCGTATTTCCCGCCGCGTGCATGAATTGTTGCGCACCACTATGACGGGACACAAACTGAGTTTTTGGATTTTGTATCCTGAGCAATTTGACCTGTTTACAAACCATGGGACGATTGTCCGGCCAGGTGTTCAGAACCTCACTCTTCCTCTTATTGCAACCCTGAACAACGGTGGAGTTGTCTGGACTATGGAAATTAAAACAAACCCTCTTCCTTTAGTCTCTCCCCGTACACGCTGAGCGCTTCGCGATCCTTATCGCTCAATCTGTAATGAATGATTTCGGTTAAGTAGGATCTGGCGTCCGTGCGTCCGGATTCTCGAATGATCTTGTCTATGTTTTCTAATCCCAGTTTCAATGATTTCTCGAATACCGTGTCGGGAATTGGATCGGTCTTGCGGTAGGCCCAGAGGGCGAAAACAAACGGCAACTTTTCAAGATCAAACCACCATTCCGCCAGGTCTTTCCAAATGAAGTTATCGATATCCGGACGATTCCAGAATTGCAGAGCAGCATCACCAATGAGGAGACCGCCCTCGTCGTTCTTGATTTGATCTGGAATGTCACGAGCCCTGGCCGGGGTCGACTCTACATGCTTGCCGCTGGAGCGTTTGAGGAGCAGATGCAAAAGGGCCACGGAGGTACGTGAGCCCTCATCTACAAGCAGACGATTGGGCGCGGAGTAGATAAGGTCCTGGGCGCCAATGGATTGCTTTCTTCTAATGTAGAGAATCGATCTGACTCGACCCGACCCACAGACTCCGACGCTTGTACAGTATGCAAACCCCGGGTTCCGGAGGCATTCAACGGAGCTAATCAGGGCCGTGTCAAATCTGCGCGAAAGCAAACCCTCGTAGAGCCGCGCCGGAATGTCGTCTTCAAACTCACAGGTCTCCGAAAGGCACTTTTCCGGGCTATGCCGTAGGCCGTACTGCAGGGGGGCTGCATTTAAATACGAGATCAGGCCAAACCGCATTGGGCGTTTTTGCCAGGGTGCGCAAAAAATCCATCGATATACAAAGGGTGAGCCTGCAGTCCTTCGCGCGATACCAGACGACTCCCGGAGCCAACCGACGGCCCAGGACCGTGTATCCAGGAACCTTCCGGCTGCTCTGGTCTGGTTTGATGATTTTGTGCGCTGCCGCCGATCTTAGCTCGCAACCCGGCCACGGTGAATCTCCCGGCGACCCCGGCTTTCCGTGGGGCCAGACCTTCAAGGAGTGGCGAGTTCAGAAGTCGGCTAACATTCTCAGGCAGGTCCCGGGTGAGCAGGTCCTGGTTCAAAAGAACGATCTTGTATTCGAGTTCTCCTTCCATTTGAAAAAGAAAGTCAAAGATGTTCGCACGGAGACAAAGGTCGAGGAAGGCAAGGAGAAGGTTGTCTTTCGTGAGCTGCTCATCGAACCTGCCGAACCCCCGGAGCAGGGTAGGCTCTATGCCGTTGGGGTTCGGTACCCCAGATTGCCGCTCAATGACGAACTCCGCGAATCGCTTAAGAAGATGGGAGCGACCAGCATCCCGGACACGGATCAATTCAATATCGAGCTGGCTTCAACACTGATCCAGGTTACTTTTTCCCGCTATAAGGATAAGCGATATCTGGAAAAAATCGTCTTCATATCAAAGGAAGTATCCGGCCTTCGAACCCGCGACGAGGACCTGCTCAAAAAAGAAGCAGACGATCGTATCAAGCGAGCCATCCGTGAGAAGGAGCTAGAAATACCCAAGCCAGTTTCAAGTTCCCCGTGGATGCGTTCTGAAATTGAGCCGCGAAAACAGTCGTCGCCAGAAGCGACTTTAGAAGTCTTGTCAAATACGACACAATGATACGAGCAGTTGCCACCATTCTCTTTCTGCTATTGCTGTCCTGTAGCATTCGGAGCGCTCTGCCCGGCGGCGATACTTTTACATACTCCGATGACGTGAGTTTTTCCGTAACCGTTCCAATTGCGCGTGTCAAACCTACAAAGGCCGTTGATTCGAGTTCTGCTGTATATGAATTCCGGGAAATTACCGGAAACGAGACTACGGCTATCGTTCGTGTTCGATCAGTCGATGTTAACAGTGCTGACGATTTATTTGCGCCTGGCTACGAACCTGCCTTTCTTAAAGAATGCCAGTGCGTGGTGGCAAAGCGCGGGGTTACACATATGGGAAGTCTGGCGGCGCGCGAGTATGTTGTAAGCCTGAACGGTGGCAGCTGGACAGGCTACCAGCGCCATGTTGCGCGCGATAAGAAAATCATAGTTGTAGAGGTAAGCGGAGCTGCTGAACAGGATGTCCGCGTTCAGTCCATGTTTCGAACACTTACCGAAAGTTTGAAGCTGATTCCCGGAATGTGAGCGTATAACGTTGCAACCAGCATCGCAAACTTCTATCCCGTGTGAGATATTACCCGTCCGGGTTACTCTGTTTTGTGGGGCAGCAAAGGTTCGTG
This sequence comes from Leptospirales bacterium, assembly GCA_016788865.1. Classification (GTDB taxonomy): domain Bacteria; phylum Spirochaetota; class Leptospiria; order Leptospirales; family Leptonemataceae; genus JAEUSB01. The sequence goes on along the minus strand of JAEUSB010000031.1, from coordinate 1,421 downwards.
AGGACAAGGCAACCCAACGCTTTTCGATTTCCGTAGAGATTGGCGAGTTTCACAGGTCATTCTACTGGGCGAAACTGGAATCAAAGATTCGATTGGTTTTGATTTCGCTTCAACATTCACCCGAGCTAAGCGGCAAGCCTCTGGACTCACGAAGAGTTTTTTCGGATGAAGAAGTATATTCTGCCATGTCTCAGGGACGAATCGCAGAAGTTCTGCCTGTACTGCACCGCATTGCTGCGGACAACGGTGAGATTTTGCGCGCATGTACCTTTGAACTGCGCGCAGAGGAAAAAGCAGGAGAGATTCCTGGTCTTGCGCATGCAGTCTCTGCTGGCCTCCCGGCGCCAATCTTGCTTCGCGAAGGGGAAATTTCTTTTCCGCTCAGAGCGGGTATCCCTGGTGGGATTGTCGCAGAATGGGTTTCTCAAACACAAACTATGGAGTGGCACCCGGGTGACGTGCTGTACTTCTATACTGACACCGGGAACGATAAGCTCCATCCCGATTTTCGAGAATACATAAAGAGCAGTGGGTCAGGGCCCTTGACGCTGCCAGAGGACATGATCCTGCTTCGCGTCGAGTTCCTGGCATGAGGGAGCCAGAGCTCTCCGCCAATCAGACATTCTCATCCGGCCATTCCATGGAATCGCGTCCCTCCAGTCTGATCGCAAAACTCTTGATCCTTGCTTGCACCATATCTCTATCCTGTTTAAAGCTTCACGTTGAACCAGTACTTCCCGTGAATGAGGAACTGGTCCCGCCACAGGCGAATACCAGCATGCAAGTCGTGATTTCCGGTGAGGACGTGTCGCGGAGAGATTTCGCGCGAGCCGTTACGGTTTCACGGGTTTTCTCTAGCAGGCTTACCAATGAAACCGGTAGCATAGAAGATCTCTTGAATGTCGCAATTGCCGAGGCCTTTCGACGCAAGGCGATTGGCATATGTAAATCCGAATGCAACCACAAACTCGAAATACACTTCGATCGTTTTGTCTTTGCCTGGATTCCGCCGCGAGAGTTTATTGAGACTCCGGATCCAAGGTACCGCGGTGTTGTTAGGATTGATCTCCAAATCCAAACGACAATTGACGGGAGGACCTCGCCGTTTACGTACGCGCGTGACGTGGCAGCATTGCCGGGTGAAGAAAGCGGTATCCTTTCCCTTGAAATACGGCGAGGCCTCAGGGCCTACGTAGAATGGTTGATGGGTCGGCTGTAATTTCCTTTTCAATCCTGGCTCGCATTCTCACCTGGACCCATGTGGATGTGGCCTGCTCTAATTGTATCTATACTGCTCGGTGCGATGGGGCAGATTCTTATGAAAATCGCCATGAAGCAGGCGGGACCCATTCCCATTGACGGGCCTATACTTGATATTTTTTACTATTTTCTGCACGCCGGCCTTTCGCTTCCTTTGATTG
>JAEUSB010000023.1 GCA_016788865.1 Leptospirales bacterium | reverse complement strand
CAGCTCGATTGAAGATAGGACCCATCTGGACTCCTGCATTGACGCCCATCGTTCTTCGCCACCAGGGAAAGGAGTATAGACTGAACCAACTGGCGCGTACTTTAGGACGTGCGCGATTCGGATATTTCTGGTGGGAGTTTCGGGCAACATCCCCGGAGATTGAATTGGAGGGCGAAATCAAAGGAAGACCAGCGGATTTCATCTGCCTGAAATACTACAATCCACCAGGCGGCTTCAAATACTGTCTGAACTCCAAAATTGCATCCTGTCGTCTTAAGCTCAGAATAGGAGATTCAGAATCCCTTACCCTTGAATCGCCGCATAACGCCGCTTTTGAAATCCTGACAGATCTGAACGATCATGGGCTGTCGATTTCTTGCTAAAGTTCACCCGAAAACGCCATCAGAGTCGAAAACGGTGAAATACAATTGGCTAACGGTATCGCCGAAGCTCCGGAAGGAACAGCAGTCCGGCGAGCGAAAACGTTCCAATCGCAACCCCACAGACAACGAGCGTATGGGGAATTCCAATCCTATCTGCAAGCTGACTCAGTAGAAACCCTGTAATGGCCGGTGTCATCTGAAATATAAGCGTATAAATGCTCATCACACGGCCACGAGATTCGTTGGGAGTTTGAGACTGAATTGCCGCCGGTATCAGTGTGCTCATAGTTCCTCCAAAAACACCAGCAGCGCCCAGCAACAGGACAGAGGGAACAAGATGATCAATCTGTGCCAGCACAGCCATGGAGAGACCGCTGATCAGCGAACACTGTGCCATCAGTGGACCGCGCGGAAATTTGTGTCCCAGGAACTGCGCAATCATCCCTCCGAACAGGAGACCCACACCGAGGGTTGTCATATAAAAACCGCGTTGCTGCTCATTCAACAGTAGCACCGTCTTGGCGAATTGAGGGACCAGAACCTGGATGGGGCCGACAATTGCGAGGCCAACAAACGTGAAAAGCAGCAGTTCAAGAATCAATCGATTGGACTTAACGAACCTAATGCCTTCGCGAAAACTTTCCAGCGCGTCCTGCGCCTCTACTCGGTTTTCCAGCTCCGGCTTAACAGGGAACAGAAACAAATACGCAAAGAAATAGAGGCAACCTATAACAATGAAGAGGGTCTGCCATTCGTAGTGTTGTTTGACGACTCCCACGATCGCAGGCGCCAGGCCGAACCCAATGATGATCATGACGTGCAAGAACATAGTTGCCCGTGGTATGTTTGCCGGCTGGACAAGGTTCCCAACCAGCGCCAGTCGACCCGGAATAATGAAGGCCAGCGCCGCGCCGTTCATGAGCATCAGCGCTGGCAGGAGCCAGTAGCTCACGCGATCAAATCCAGGATAGCCAACTGCAATAGCCAGAATTGCTGAAGTTATGATAAACGATGTCTGGAAAATAAGAAGGACTCGCTTCCGAGGGAAGTGATCCAGAACCGTGCCAGCATAAAAGCTGATCAAGAGCGCCGGGACATAATTGCAAATATAGACCAAACCCGTGAAGCCGTCCGACGAAGAAAGCGCCCGGGAATAGATAATCATCGCATAGACGTACATGTTCCCGACAAGGAGTGTCAGAAAACTATTCAGATAAAAGAATACGAGGGAGATAGTACGCGATTGTTTCAAGCACTCAGAAATCGCGACCACCGCGCCCGAGTCAAGTCATGCGGGCGACCTAAAAATCTCTGCCCGCAAGGGTCCTCCCAATACCGACAATGCTGGACTCTCAAGGGGCACGTTTTCCATTGTGCTTCAAGTGCACGAGAACGATAAAGCCCTGGCGAAGTATGCTTCGCAGCGTCTGCTAGTTCATCTTGAGCAGCATCCCGAACCGCTCGAAGAGCCGTTTTCGCGCGGTTTTCAGGGGGCGGTTCTGTTTGCCGACATGCAGAACTTCACCATACTTGCTGAGCGCCTAACGCGGGAAGATCCGGTCATGGGCGTAAAAAAGCTCGCCTCCTATCTGGACATCTATATTGGGCGCCTGGTTGACATCATTACCGAGCACGGTGGTGATATTGTTAAGTTTGCCGGCGACGCCGTCTTCGCGGTGTGGGAAAAAGAGGGAGAAGAGAGTCTTGAGCGCGCTGTTCGAGCGGCTATCAACTGCGGGCTGGCTATCCAGAAACAATTGCACAAGTATGAGGTTGCTCCCGGCGAACTCCTGGCGCTCCGCGTCGGCGTAGGTTCGGGAAATCTGCACGAATTGCACCTGGGTGGTTACCGCGCCCGCTGGGAAATGCTGATTGCCGGCGCACCCATGGGCGACGCCGGAAAGGCAGGAACCCTGGCTGATCCCGGAGAAGTGGTTCTTTCTCCGGCCGCTTCTGAAATAATGGAAAAAGCGGGCGTGGGTCGCCGCATAACGGGACTCCGCCTGAGGGTAACCCCTCCGGATCCTGCCATCCTGCCTGGACCACTTCATCGTCTTGATGTTCCGGCTGGCGCACAGGAAGCCTTCAATGTTTACATACCACGAGCAATACTTGTGGAATCGAGCAGCCCCCAGGCAGAGCTCAGACCTCTCACAGTTCTATTCTGCAAAGTCAAAGATTTCAGGTACACAAAATCAACGGCTCTGTCAGAAGTCCAAATCATCATGCTGATCATGCAAGAATGCATCTACCGTTATGAGGGCAGTATCAACCGCTTCGGTGTCGACGAAAAGGGAGCAATCCTTCTCGCTGCATTTGGACTACCGCCGCTGGTCCATGAAAACGATCCGGAACGCGGCGTTCTTGCCGCGCTCGATATTCGACGGGCGTTGCTTTCAATCTCGCATCATGCTTGCATTGGAGTCGCGTCCGGTCGTGCATTTTGCGGAACAGTAGGGAACAACACCCGCTGCGAATACACAATGCATGGAGTGAACGTGAACCTGGCCGCCAGACTCATGGTGAATGCGGAGAATATTCTCTGTGACGAAAAAACATACCTTGCAACGCAGGATAAGTTCAAGTTCACCAAACAGACACCGCTTCGACTGAAAGGCCGGACAGGCCTGATCCAAACCTATCAACCTGAAGATGTAACCACCTAGAAGGAGTTGCCCCCGGCACGCATCTCCCTAGATTTGGGGAATGAAACTTCGCACTACTATAACCGACATGCTTGGAATCGATCTTCCAATCATTGGCGCACCCATGTTCCTCGTTTCGTACCCGGAGCTGGTCGTAGCGGTCTCCGAAGCTGGTGGAATTGGCTGCTTTCCGTCGCTCAACTACAGATCACCAGAGCAATTGAAGGATGGCATTCAGGAGATTCGCAGCCGGACCAAGAAGCCAATTGGAATCAACCTGATCTTACATAAGGGACACAATCCCAACTGGCAGGCGCAATACGACGTGTTGATGCAAATGAAGGTGGAACTCGTAATCACAAGCCTGGGAACACCGCGCACAATTGCAAAGGAAGTAAAAGCCAGCGGTGCGCATCTCTTTTGCGATGTTACAACCCTCAAACACGCAGAAATCGTAGCAAAGTCTGGTGCAGATGCGCTCATCGCGGTTGCGGCAGGCGCTGGTGGACATGCGGGCGCCATTACTCCCTTTTCCCTCTTTCCGTATTTAAAGAAAGAGACTGGACTGCCGGTCGTGGCGTCAGGCGCAATCAGTACGGGGCAGCAAATGGTGGCATCTTTTGGCCTCGGTGCAGAAGCGGTCTATCTTGGAACACGTCTGATAGCCACGCCTGAGGCCCAAACTCAGGACACATACAAAGCAATGCTTGTTGAATCCGGACCGGAAGATATAGTTTATACGGAAAAGATTTCTGGGATTCCGGCTAACTGGCTGAAGAAGAGCGTAGAAAAGGCGGCGCATTTGTTGGAAGGGGGGGATCACGGTTCCCTGGATGAGTACAAACGCTGGAAGGACATCTGGTCTGCAGGCCAGGGGGTGGCGCAAATTCAGCAGATTACGCCAGCACGCGAAATAGTTCATTCAATGGTGCGCGAATACGAAGAGATAGTAAAGTCCCTGCCTCGGGCCGTATTCTAGCAACAGGCCGACAGCAAGTCGTTGACACCTGTTCACCGTAGTCAAGATCCGGGGGGCTTCGACGCGTGAAGTCTGTATGCTTCCTCCAGACTTGCCAGAAACGCCGGGACATCGGGGGCACCTTCTTCGGGCGCCCAATCCACGAACTCTTTGTCTGTCGACACCTGATACGGCCCAGGCTTGACCTCAAAGAAGACGGCACGAGACGAAAGAACCAGAATTGTGTGCCAGATGCCCGGAGCAATGTCGATGCCAATGATCGGACCGCTCGCGTTCAACTCATGTATTTCCTGTATCTTGCCGAAACCGTCGTATATGAAGAAAGCAAGCCTTCCCTCCAAACAGACAAAACTTTCGGTTTTCGGGGGCGCAAGGTGACGGTGAGGGCGCAGGTAGGTGCCGTGCAACATCACGTTCAAAAACCGATGCGGATTGTCTTCCATCGAAGAGTGAAAATTATGGTTAATCCTGAGGCGAGGAATAGCGGCCGCCCGGGATGCTAGTTCATCGAACATACTGGTGCGAATCAACTGAACGGAATTGCTCATGCAAGAAATCCTGAAGCGCGAAGATAACCCATACACAACGCTTACCGCCAGCGTAGAGAGCGACGGACGTACGGTCTATCTGTATCTAAATCCCATCGAAGCGATCCAAACTGAAGCCAAAGCAGTCTGGATCATGAACCTGGGACCTGCACCCGATGACGATTCCGCGGCTATGGCGCGGGGCATGGCTCCCATGCAAAAGAAATCTGCCTGCCGTCACCCGGCCGGACTCATGCTTCCATCAAGCGATGAAATGGATCTTGTCTGGTTCTCTGAAGGGACAGGCGTGTCGCTCTTCATTGATGGAGAAATCGCTGCCGTCATTCCGCCTTTTGCCGGAGAAGATGGATTTTTTGGTTTCTCGCGCGAAGCAACGGCACCCGACAATGGAACGTTTCCAATGCCCGGCGGAATGCGCGAACGAGGCGAAGAGAATCTTGACTACTGGAACCGTAGAACACAAAAAACCTTTTGGAAAGATTTTCGTGATCAGTTGCTCGCCGAATACGAAACGGCGTTTGGAACCCACAGCGGATACTATGTGCTTGATGGCGGAAAGTTTCCTGCGATGGCGCTTGCCGAGTTCAATCTACCGGACTCGTATTTCGCGCAGAAGGAACCCAAACCAATCAAGATATTTGCAACAATTGGAATGTCCGCACAGAATATGCCAGCCGTTGAACGCCACGTCAAGAATCCGGAGCCCTTGTTTAGAATTGAACTGCTTACGATTCGGGACGCTGCCCACCCCTGGTTCATTGACATAATGGCAAGGACGGCCCTGTTCCCGTGGCGGAGCACAAACTGGATTGGTCCAGGACACAGCATTCAGTTTCAACGCCAGGAACCTTACAGCGATTTTCTGATCGCGGAGCCTCATTTAGTCAGCGACGCTCCCCTGCATGAGGCTTTCGAAAAATTACCCAGAACCATTCTCGATGGACGTTATGCGCGCACCATGCTATTTGCGGTACCGGCGGATTCGGACGACATTCGCGTGGCCAATGTAAGAGGCCGGCAAAGGCTGTTGGCAAAAACTAAGCTACTGGATCGATTCTGAGACCTCCGGTTTCCCGGCGAATCTTGCGCGCCAGGGCAGTTTTAATAACGTCATTGGATCCTACAACCGTGACGGACTTCTTCGCGCGCGTTAACCCCGTGTACAAAATCTGTCGACTCAGTATGGGATGGTCCGCTTCTTCCGGCATTACGATCAGGACATTTTCATATTCAGAGCCCTGGCTTTTATGGACTGTAATTGCATGCGCCGCCTCTGCTAGCGGCAAAGCGGCTGGCGAAAGAAATCCAACGCGCTCGGCCTCGGAGAAGATCCACCTGAAACCGTTGCTGAACTTAACGAGGACTCCCGTTTCACCGTTATAAATCCGACGGCGATAGTCATTCTGGATCACCATCAATGGCAAGCCGGCGTGGATATCATTTTCGAATAGAACCCCGTGATCGTACGCGTGCTGTTTGAGAACCGCATTAATGTGCATGGTGCCACGGTCGCCATGGCGAATGAATGTCAGTATACGGTGGGAAGCTACATGGCTGAGAATTGATGCCCCGAGTTCTCGCGCTTCGACAGATTCCGCGCCAAGCGATTGCGCTTTCTCCAGGTTACTCAAATGCGCCGAATTAAAGAACCGACTGGCCCACGTACGAAGCGCTACGCTTAGCCCTGCTGCATCGTTGATCTCAACCAGCCCTGCACCCTGAAGCACTGGATCCGGTTGGACAATCCAGCGAGGCATTTGTCCCTGATTGATTGCCTGAGCCGCAACTCGAATATCTTCGCCCGATCGATGGGAAGCCTTTAGCTCAACAATGCTGTCGATTAGCCCCGCGACCTTGCTGTCGGCCGACGCCTCGAGGGCCGGTTGCCCTGTTGCCTTCCAGAAGTCTTGAAAACCCCGACTGTAACCCGGTGATTGGTTCTCAGGCATAAGAAGTTCCACAAGGTCCCCGAGCACGGCGCCCGATTCCACCGAGGGCAGTTGATCCCTGTCCCCCAGTAGTACCAGACGAGTCACTCCGGGCCGGATGCATTCCAGTAGGCGACTCATCATCGCCAGATCCACCATTGAAACTTCATCCAATACAATTACCTGAAACGGGATCGGTGAGGCTCTTGAGTACTTGAAGTCCATTCGATTTCGACTGAAGCCCAGCAGGCTATGCAAGGTTGAAGTTTCGATGTCATTTAACGTTTTACTATCCGCAGCTTCAATTGCCTGGCGAGCCCTCCGGGCCGCTCGACCAGTCGGCGTCACCACCCGAATGTCAGCCGGCGGAATACCGAGTTCCACGAGCGATCTTAAAATTCCCACTATGACCGTCGTCTTACCCGTACCGGGGCCACCGGTGACAATTGTTAGAGAAGAATAAAGCGCAAGCGCAATGGCTCGCTTTTGCTCCGCTGCCAACGCAAATCGATCCTTCACTCCGCTCTTGAAGGCCGCGATTGCCTGGTCTATGTTCCACGATTCCGGAGGGACTTTTGCAAGTTGTTCGAGGTTCTGAATCAACGCTCGGCGTGACAAAAAGTGTTTCTGGAAGTATAGAAATGTTTTTGCGTTCTCCTGAACGAGGACCAGTGGCGTTTCCGGACCTCTCGAGATCACGTCGGGGAGAGCAGCCTTGTGTATCCTCGCTTCCACAAACTTGACAATGTCCACTAGACCGGGCATGGAGGACTCAAGTAGATTTCTCAACCTGGATTCTACATCTGCGATTTTTGGAGCAGACAATTCAATACAAAGATCACCGTACGAGCAGGCATACCCCAGAATCAAGATCAATCGTTTCAATTCCACCGGAATATCACCATCGTTGAATTCTGCTATGTCTTTGGTCGTGTGCATCCAGAAAGCAAGTTCAGGCAATTGGCTTGCCTTTTCAAAGTAAGGCACCTCGACTGCATTCTCTGTAAACCAATCTGCGATCATGAGTTCCCTCGAAATGCTCGCCTTACGATATCGCCAAGACTGCTCAATGAAGCAGGCTCCGGCCGCACATCAAAGATTCCGTTGGTTGTACCTGGCTCCATTCCGCGCAGATACAGGTAGAAAACGCCACCAAACCAATCAGGCGAAAACCCTGGCATTGAACTCAGCCAGGAAATGAGTGCATGTGAGTATATTTCGTATTGCAGATCGTAATGGGACTCCTGAATGGATTTCTTCAATGCTTCGGGATCGTAAGATGGCAACGTATTGGTTTTCCAATCGAGCAGGTAATATTTGCGCTCATGACGAAACACCAGATCCATTGCGCCGTAAACAAAGCCCTTCCTTAGTACTATCTGCTCCCAGGTTGACTCTCCATTCTGCTGAGGCACGGCCAACATAAACTCCATTTCCGGGCTACGCGACGTTATACTCGAGAGTTTCCCAACCCGCGGTAGTTCCGTATTGAGTGTGTTCCAGAGCAAACGCACTATGGACTCCGCATGTAGCTCAGGATCGATACCGTTCCGTCTGAGGCTCGTCTGAATCAACTTGCGTGTGCTCTCAGACAGCGACTCTAGACCAGGCGGCCTCTCCTGCGCAAACGTCCCAAAATCCAGCGTTTCGAGAATCGCATGCAGTGCATCTCCGGTGCGTCGCCCCCTTGGGATCGTAGCAATGATATCCTGCGGCCTTGGTTCCGCTTCAGTGTTCGACGCGCCCGATTCAACCTCGTCCATCTTTTGAACATTACCGAAGGTCACAGAATGAGATTCGAGCGATCGTCCGATCCGAAGAATTCCGGAATACGATGTCAGGCCCCGGGCCCGACGTGCGATTTCAGGATATGGGATAATTGTCACTGATTCGCCTTGCGACTTTGCTGGCTGGATAATCGCAGCTTTCCTTCTCTCAAACTGAGCCGGAATAATGTTCACTAGATCAGCAGACAAGCGCATAGCGGCAGGAAAGATCAACGTTGAAACAGGTCCGGCCTGGCCTGGCATTCCCCCTTCTTTCTTAGCCGATGGCGATGGAAACAGCGGGCAATACGCTTTGAATTGGGCCCTTGTAAATGCTACGTAGTACAATCTTTTCAAGTCTTCAGCCGTCTGCCTGATCATGAGATCACTGGTTTCGGGATCCAGGTCAAATACCTTGTCCTGGCTTGTCTCGGATTCAAAATATTCCACAAATGCAGGGTTCTTTCTGTCAAAGAATCCACCTGTAATGAAAACCACGGGGAACTCCAGTCCCTTGCTCGCGTGAATTGTCATTATGCGAACTCGATCTGCGTCCGACTCCTCGCTGTGTAGGGTCGACTCATCCTGGGTAACCGGAGCCAAGCGCAACTCTTGTAGGGCGTCAATCAGACGATTCAAATCCATCCGTTCCTGTCTGGCCATGACCTCCAGGTCCTGAGCTATCAGCTCTAGATTTGCTCGTCTGCGTTCGAAGTCGTCTGCGGGATCCACCGATGCCTTCCCATCCACAATGGCATCCACATTCCCCGGCAAAAGAATTGCCGTATCGTTCATCATCTGTGCGAACATCACCGACCAGCGCCGCTCCTGAGCGAGCGTGTTCCATCGCCTGAATTGATCCAGAATTGGCGGAGGCACCTCGTCAATCGTCAGAAGATCGGTTAACGGTAAGGAGAAGAAGCGCGTTAGCAACGCCTTGCGAATTGAATTGAAATCCAGCGTGCTCGTCGCCGTCAGAATCAGGGACCATTCCATTGCCTCTGTCGATTCAAAAACACCTGGCTTTTTGTAGAAAGCATGAGGGATCCCGGCAGCCCGAAAAGCTCTCTCTAGACTGAGGGCCTCTGCCTTGGCCTTGACCAGAATTGCAAAATCCCTGAACCGCAAGGGACGCAAAGTTTTACTATCATCGTCCGCAATCTGTACTGAAGCATTGAGCATCCGGATTATTTCACTGGCAGCAAATTCGGAGAATTTTCGTCTCGCAATCGGAGCACTGGAGATTTCACGGAGATCAAGAAAGTTGAGTGCGGGTTCCGGACCTGCGGCTTTCAATCCCTTGTCAGTGGCATCAACATCACTATACTCAGTACCAAACCACTCCTGGGTGGCAAACAAAGCGTTCAGAGCCGCCACAAGTGGACGGGACGAGCGAAACGATCGCGTTAGCTCGGTCAGCTTTGCCGGTGGGGACAAGTTCAGCATCTGGTGCGCTGCAGCCTTATAGATACGAACATTAGCCCCCCTGAAACCGTATATTGCCTGCT
>JAEUSB010000080.1 GCA_016788865.1 Leptospirales bacterium | reverse complement strand
GGGGCAAAGACGGCAACGCTCAGTCCGGCCGGCATTACACTGAATGTCACAGGAGCGGGAACGGGAGTCCCGGTTCCAGAAATCAAGGTCTACTGCGGGACAGAAGTTTCGAACGCAGGCAGTTGCTCCTTTGGCAACGTTCAAACCGGCAACAGCTCCGCAAAAACGGTTTGGGTTTACAATGTTGGTATTGGATCCATGAGTCTCTCATCACTGCCTACCTTGAGCGGTGCAGATGCAGGACAATTCTCGCTGAACACCACGGGAATCAATACCACCATTCCCTTCAACGATGGTACCAGTTTCACGGTTACATTTTCTCCAACAACTACAGGAGCCAAGAGCGCAGTCCTCACAATTCCAAATGACGACGCGGATGAATCCCCGTTCACGATAAACTTAAGCGGAACCGGGACTGCAGGACCGTCGCCGGAAATCAATCTACTACGCACTGGCGCTTCGATTGGATCGGGCAGCACTTTCGATCTCGGAAGTCGTTCCAGCGGAACAACGCCCTTTACTGAAACGATTGTAGTTCAGAATACGGGAAATGCTACACTGACACTCACCGGTCCTCCGTACGTGACGTTGTCGGGAGCAGATGCAAATCAGTTTAGCCTGGGTCTGGGATCCATGGGTGGTAGCATCGCAGCAGGTGGGACAACCTTCTTTACTGTGAGCTTTGCACCAACCAGTGTCGGTGTCAAAAACGCAACGCTGACAATAGCAAACAATGACCTCGACGAATCGAGCTACACAGTGCAGCTGACTGGAACAGGGCGTGGCGCGCAGCCAGTCATTGTCGTGAGAGGCACCAACATGATTCCAGCAGGTGGTTCCTATTCATTTGACACCAATCCCTCATGCGTTACAGACATTAGCTTTCAAATATGGAACTACGGTTCTTCGACCTTGAATCTCTCCGGCACCCCCAGGGTTCGCCTGGTGGGCGTGGTTGACAATGTCTTTGCAGTTGTTTCGCAGCCGGTAAGCTCATCCATAGCGCCTAACGGGTCAACTACGTTTTCTATGGAGTCCTGTCTGTTGCCTTTTCCCACAGGGGGGTTCTATAGAGATGAAAGCGCTGTCGTCGAAATTGTAAGTGACGATCCTGATTTTCCTACGTTTTCCTTCACCGTAATGAGTACGTTCCTCTGCTGATGGGCGCGGAGCGATTCATTGCACTGCGATCTGATGTTTCGCCAATCTCCGGCGGGAACTTTGTGATTCGGCATCCATTGAATGGGCGAACCCATTGCATACCCCCCGAGCAGGCTGATATACTCACGGTCTGTTCGAATCTCGCTTCTCTGCAGCAGATCAAGGCCGCACTCGGTCAGCAGGGTTGGGAATCCTTTGACTTCTTGTCGGGATCGATTGCTGAACTGAGTGCCCTTGATCTCCTCTGGAGTGAGTCCCGAATTCTTGAGCCCGGCGATGCTGCGCCTTCAACGGTGGCGTCGACGACGATTGCCTTTGTGACTCACAATCGGTCCACCCTTCTTGCGCGGGCCCTGGAAAGCTATTTGGCTTCAGCCGAAACCGTGCAGAGGATACTGGTGGTAGATGATTCCACGGATGGAATTGCCGCGAAAGAAAACCAGGAAATTGTGAAGGGGATTTCGAATCCGCGCGCAATAGCGCAGTACTTTGGTCCAAAGCAGAGAACAGAATTTAAAACGAAACTCATTCAAAAGGGCATGGATCCCGATCTCGTCGAGTTTGCGTTGGGTGATTCTCGGAACAGAGGGTATGCAGTGGGCGCCTCGCGAAACGCAACACTTCTGTTAGCCCCTGGGACGCTCATCTCATGTGACGACGATTCCTTTCTCCCTGGTCTCCGATCAGAAGATAGCCTCGTTTTGCGGTCCGGGCCGCACTTGAATGAAATCAAACTGTATTCGGCTGAGGAAGCTCTTCCGCATGCAACCGTTTCGATTGATATAGCAAAGGAACATCAAAGCGTGATTGGCCTGACCTATGCAGAAATTCGAAAAAGTTTTTCGGCTGCATCAATTGATACAATCACGCAGGACCTTCTTTGTGCGATTCTGAGTCAGGGCCGAGTGCTGGCTTCTGTGGCCGGCTCTGTGGGAGATGCAGGTGCTGATTCGGCTGCGTTTGCTCTGGGCAATCCGCCTGCGCCGGGCGACGAGGCCTTTAGAAGGGAGGATGTCTATCGGCGGCGATTGATAGACCGCAGAATGCTACGCATGCCGGAGGGTCTTGTCCTCACGGAGTCGCCCCTCTTTGTTGCAATGAATTCTGCGCTTGCAAATCATTTTCCGCTACCGCCATTTCCACCAACGGGGCGCAATCAGGACGGTGTGTTTGGACATGTACTGAGGATTGTTTTTCCGAATTCCCTGATTGCTCATCTGCCCTGCGCGGTCTCGCATGAACCCGAAGGCGAACGCAAGTGGGATGCTGCGGCCCTCTATTCTCCAAAGCTGCGAAGCGCTGAAGTTCTACTGCTGTGTATCCAATTCTTCTCATCCCGGATTGTGTCCATGGACCCGCTTTCGCGAATGAAGCAACTGGGGCAGCTTTTGTCTTCCCTCGGTGCGGAAGATGCAAATTCTTTTCAATCGTTTGTCGCGGAGAGGTGGCTGATTTCTCTGGGACAATATATTGGCTATCTTGAAAGTGTGTTACGCCAGCGTGGATCTCGCCCTGCATTCTGGGCGGAGGATGTGGAGCGTCGCATTCAATCGTTTGAGAGCACACTCGCTACTTCCGACCTTCAGCTGCCGACTGCAGAAGATGATAGAACAAATCTTGCTATGTACGGGAAGCTGCTCCAGGCCTGGCCGGAAATCCGCGAAATTGCGTCCGGATAAAGCGCATAACGTTAATGAAACGCCGCAACCGCTCCAATGATTCTGTCACGCTGGATATGTCGCAGGCCTCATTTCTGTTTTCTTGCCAGCACCATACTTGAAATCCCGGGTCTCCATGCAGCCGTATAACCGATCTCAAATGGCAATGGTCTTACATTCGTTTTGTCTGCGTATGCGCGCAGAAGGTCGCGCTGGAGCTGCCCGGCGAACTGAGGAATTGGCGCCTGGTAATTCCCGTATAACGTTAGCTTCCAGACGTCGCGGTCCCAATCTTTAAAAGGGATTCCCGTATCGTCCTGTAAAATAAGGCGCGACTCGTTTAAGATGAAGGCCTTGAGTGTAGGAAAATTTCCCCAGTGCAGCAAATACGATGCTGCCTTGAGCATTACAGATCTATCGCCTCTGCTTCGCAGGAAATCAAAGAAGAAAGCCTTCTTCTTCATCCCAGGATCGCTTGCGTCAAAAGAGAAGTAGTATGCATTTCGCTCCGTTCCATTTTTCACAAACGTTATGCGCGCACCTGGGATACCTGAAATCTTCAGCGAGGATACTGGAATCCTTCCTGGTCCGGGTGAATTTTCCTCAAGTTCATACAGCTTTCCGTCGCTGCCCAGGAACACACCCGTTACATCCGTGACGCGATTCCCGGTCCGTGCAAGAAACACAAGCATCACTGGCAGAGTTCCGGAGAGGTCAGTCCACTTTAGCTGGCTATCCATATGAATGGTTTGAAAATACGTATAGCTTGTCAGCCATTGCAGCGAGGTGCGAAGGTTGGTGAGCACAGGATTCAAACGCGACGGCTGTACTTTTGCTGGATCTGGCGGAAGACCTGGCGCTTCAAGCCCGCACATGATGAATTCGCTTACGTTTGGAAAGAATGCCTGCGATACAATGATCTCCGGTCCTCCAAACGGATAGAACAGCACCGGTGTCCCGGGATTGCCGATTTCCTTTTCTGCCCATGGTCGCATCTTTGAGAGGTACTGGTTGTCAAAACTGGTAAACATCTTGTCCATGGCCAGCTTGTGAGTCTTCCATTCCGGTCGCTCTGAAAGGAGAACGAGGCTGGGATCTTCTGAGGGTTCCATTCCGGCCAGGTATTTTGCGACGGAATCCCAGTGCCCCGTATCACGGGGATGGGCCGGTGTGCAGGTTAAGAAGAAGAAAGAGAGAAACAGGATAGGGGAGGTGGATTTGATTTTCATACGCGCGAAGTCTTAGGAAGCCAGGGAGCCTTGCTTTGCAAGCAATAGAATGGGACAAAACTGCTCCCGCCGCCTCCGCATGTTTGTCCGCAGTTCCGAGCGTGGTCCCGCTCAAGGTCTCGCGGGAATCAATTTCAAGCCCGATAGGGCCAGCTGCTTTATTTAACGCATGCGGCCATGGCTGCCCGAAGCGCGTTTGCTGCTTCTGTCTTGTCTGCGGATGTGTCCATCTTCTCAACCGCCGCATCGTCTCTGCCCTTGACGACTTCATTTGCGATGCATTCGCACTTTGCCCGCGCAGCGAGTGCAGGGCTGCCCTTTCTGAACTCATCACTTGAACACGAATCTACAAAAGACTCTTTGAATTTGTCCGTGTATGTCTGTGGCTTTGACTGTTTGCAGGCAAGGAATGGAATAACAAAGAGCATAACGAGCGCGTAAGGTCTCATGTGTTTACTATCAAACCCATTCAGCAAACGGAGCAAGCAAAAAAGTGGGACAGGATTTGGCATGGACCAGGTATTCGGATTCCTGGTTGCTCGGACGTTCATCCAGACGATAGTCGCTCAATGGTTTTGCAGTTGGCTGACTATCAAATTCCAGTAATCGATGTAGTTAGCCTGGACCTCGCTTGTTCTACCCTACAGAGGTGAGTTTCGGGCTCGTTTGGACCTCCAAATTTCCTTCCTTTCCCGCGATTCACTGCTATCTGCAGGATTTTTAGCGCAAATCTACAGCGGCCGTCCGGTTGTCTGTTCAGTGGTGAAACGTTCCATATTTGCAATTCTTATTCTTGCTGTATCTTGCAGCAAGGGTGGGGGATCGAGCAGTTCTGCGCTGGCACTTCTGGCACTGGCTCCTTCGGGTTCCTCTTCGTCTGGCACACAGACGCCATCGCCCCTCCCGGATATTTTTCCTTCTCCGCAGGCCGCACCGGTTGCGCCTTCCGGGACTCCCATAACGCCCGTCACTCCCGCTCCGGCCCCTGTGGCTAACTGCCAACCATCCGTGAACTTGAAGCTTACGGATATCAAGTTTGCCGATGCAAACCTGGCAGCGTGTGTAAAGAAGACGGGTTTTGTTTTTGCGCGCGAGGTTACGTCTCTTCAATGCATCAACTGGGTTAAGAGCCTGGCCGGGCTTGAATGCCTGAGTTCACTAAAGCAACTGGATGTCAGTAATAACCCGATTTCGGACCTTTCACCCATTGCAACCCTGACCGGCCTTGAAGAACTGAGGCTTGGTTTCATGCTCACAAATGTCGATCTGGCATTGCTGGCGCCCCTTGTTAAACTAAAGTCGCTTAACGTCTCACAGATCGCATCGTTTGACCGGCTCCCCGTAGAAAATTTTCCGGACATGGAGCGATTTACCGCTGCGTTCAATGGACTGACAACCGCACGTGCCTCCCGCATTTGCAAAATGAAAAAACTCAAATACATAAGCCTGTATGCAAACAAGATGGAAGACATTCGATTCCTGGCCGAATGCCCTGACCTGGAAGAGCTGGACCTGACTGACAATTTGATTGCTGAGCCGTCGCAATTTGGCCTGCTCAAATCTCTGAAGAAACTAACTCTCTGGAGCAACAGGCTGGTGAATCTCAAAGGGATATCCGACGCTTCCAATCTGGAATATCTGGTGCTGGCGTACAATCAGCTTGAGAACATTGAAGGTCTGCGCGGTCTTCAAAAATTGAACGCACTTGAGATTTCAAACAACAGGATACGAAATCTGGAACCCGTGGGGGATCTACCAAATCTGGAGTCGTTCAGCGCGGGATATAATCCGTTTGAGAACCTTGCGCCACTGGGGCGTTTGAAGAAATTGAAGCACCTGGGGTTTGCCGGAAACAATGACGTAGATCTCCAGACAATGCCGGAAATTCCTTCAGCCAGAAGGTTGGTATTCTGGTATAGCAATCTGAAGCGGATCGACCCTCTTGTCAGGCTGCCAAACCTGGAATGGCTTGCGCTGGACGACAATCCCGTTGAGGATCTTTCTCCACTCTGTCATCTAACCAAAATTGAACGACTGATCATTACGGGTGCTACCGCGCAGGATTTGTCGCCGATTGCACACCTTCAGGATCTGAAATATTTTGTGAACGAGTTCGCGCCTGACCTGGATCTCACACCAATGAAGAATCTAAAGAAGATACAATACCTCTTGCTCTATGGCGCGAGAATTACAGACGTTAGTCCCATTGGCTCGCTCACGTCGCTTGTAAGCCTGGATCTGGGTGACAATCAAGTTCAAACGGGAGTGAGAGATTTGGCGAATCTATCTGCCACCTACGTGTTCTTATATGGAAATGATAACATTCCGTGTTTGGATCTGAACTATTTTTCAGCGAATCATGCAGGGACGCATGTGTTGCCGGACAGTTGTAAGCAGTAGGGAGCAGGAACGAGGCCTGAGATCAAGACCTCACCTGCAATCCTCATGCACTATGCATCACCAGTGTGCGAAACGAACGGCTACAGGTGGACAGAACAATCGGGGCGGCTCTTGCGAAACAATTCCACACCGGATTTTGTAATCTTGGTACCTATTGCTGTGATCAGTTTGAGGTTTTTCATTCCTGCGAGCTTCTGTAGCCCCGCATCGCTGACTGGATTTTCATCGATCCACAATTCTGAAAGGACAGGCATTCTCGCGACGTGGATCATTCCCGTGTCGGTAATCGCCGTCTTGCCAGCGCTCAGTGCGAAGAGTTTTGGCACCTGGTGAAGATGCTGTAGCCCTGCGTCCGATATGTTGGTTCCGCTAATGTCAAGACGCCGAAGCTCGACCAAGGCGGTTGCGGTTTGCAAAGTCTTATCAGTTATGTCCGTCCCTGCAATCGATAAGTCATAAAGAGTCAGCTGCGCCAGCGGTTGCAGCCCGTCCTTCATCGTTTTTGTCCCTTCAAGACTGAGTGTGTGGATCGACTTAAGTTGTGCAATCTGCGCGAGTGCTTTCTCATTGATTTGGGTCGATTGAAGGAAGAGATACTCAAGGTGAGTCATTTGCTTGAGGCTTGCGAGCCCGGCGTTAGATATTTTGGTCTTTGCCAGACCCAGCCAGGTTAGATTGGTCAATTGTGCAAGGGTAGAGAGACCCTTGTCCGTGAGTGCAGTGCCTTCTAGCTCCAGATACATCAGATTGTGCAGGGCAGCGATGCGTGCCACACCTTGATCCGTCACAAACGTGGAAGTGAGATCGAGGCGCCGCAAATTTGGAAACGACTGGATCGCCGTAATCAGTCCACGATCCGTTATGCGAGTATTCTCGAGATCGAGTTCGTTCACCTGGCTCATCGCCGAAAGGATTAGCAAACCTTCATCGGTAACTCTGGAATGAGCCAGATACAAGGTTGTTGTAGTCGATAAGTGCTCGGTGGTAAAGTCGATACCGATGCTCCGCAAATATTTCTGCACGTCCTCAATTTGTCGGGGCGTCTGCGACGCGATTGGGAGGGGAGCGGTAATCGCTAGCAGGATTGCCGGAAGGCTGCGGCGCAATAGTTTCGAAAGCGAGGAAATCTTCACTAGGTTCCTGGTTTGCATCATTGGGTTTAATTCGAGGGTTGGATAGGAGGGCGAGTCGTGCAATCAAAAACAGACCCGGGATCCATTTGATGGCATGCTGGATTTGATGAATCTGGGTCGCTGCAAGAAGCCCCGGCGGCGACGATGCCCGAAATGCGGGCTTTTTGACTGGACCCTCAGTCCTCTTTCTTTCGCAGGTTGCGATCACTTTTGTTGCTCTTGCCGAGATTGCATAAGTGGCAAAGGGTTTGGAAATTATCCAGTTCGTCCGGGCCTCCCAGCGAACGTGGTGTAATGTGATCAACGTGTAAAATGATTCCATCGTGAGCCGTCCGGCCGCAGACAACACAGCGGAAGTTGTCGCGGTCGAAGACTTGCCAACGGAGTCCGACGCGGACTTTCACGGCATCGACAGCAACGGCGGCGGCGTTTGTGTCAATTATCTCCGGTTCCGCGGTTTCAGGGGCAGCGTCCGGGGTTTCTTCGCTTTCGTAATAGTCGGTGAGGAAACGATTGAGTATCCCCAGGAGCTGGTCGAAGCGATCGTCGATACCCAGACTCAGCCGTATGACGGAATCGTAAATGGGGAAAAAGATTACGAAAGAGCGTATGATACTTTCCAAATCAAGAATATCGATTGGACACTTTAAACATCGATAGAAATCGAGAAAATCGTCTGGAGCCTGAAACCCCTCGAGGATTTGTTCGAAAGGCCGAACATAGTTTCACTGAACGCTGTCAAAATTGAAGTCCAAAATCATATCCGAGTGGCTCATGATTGTTTGGATCTTTGACCAATTGCCGCGAAAGAAGCTAAAGTATTTGCGGATGGATTTGGTCGCCAGAAGCTTTCCGGGGCGGTGATCAAAGAACAGTTTCAATCCTTCATCAGAAAGTTCAAATCCAAGCCGGTATGGAATGATCTTTATAGGTTTACCATTGGACAATACGAGCCCATTCCAGATTGGACCACGCGCGCCACCAATGCCAACGAAGGCCGAATCATAGTCCATTGTGGTTGCTGTTGTCTCGCGGCGGTAGTTAGGCGAAGATGTTTTGAAGGAATGTTCATCGAAAACGGCGATTCCATAGACCGCGTAAACCTGGGACAACGCTGCTTCAAGCAGGACGCCAAGCTTGGGCACAATCGAGTAGCGTATGGCTTGCGCCTTCAGGTGCAAATTGCTGGTAATGTTGAAAAGCTTGAGGTCTTCCTCATCAAACGTGAGATCTGTAAGATCGGGCTTTTTCACGGCGAGAACCTGCTAGGTTGGTGTAATCACAGGAGAATTGCAACCAAGAATTAACCCCAACGGCGGAGGCTATTCCATGCGCGAACGAAAATAACGTTCTGTCTCCTTATTTGTGAAATAGACGTAGCAGCCTTTCATCCCGCGAGATAACAAAGTGCGGTAGATGTTTTTAACATGGGTTTCAAAATTCTCCGCTCCGCGCCTTAACATTGGATCCCGCGTTGCGGCGATGTTCCCTATCAGCAAGTTTGACTCTGCACTATAGCTGAGATCGTCGCCAATGATTACGCCAACGTATTCGAACTCAAATCCCTGAGCTGTGTAAATACATCCAATTTGCTTAAATCCTTCGGGCCGGTAAGCCCACTCAAACCATTTTACGTAACCCTTCGGGGGTCTGATTTTGTCATGCGTTTCCCAGGGCATGGCGAAATCGCCAATCCTTACGTCCTTTACAAATTCACCATCCTCGTCCAGGCTTTGGCTCCACGGCCAACAAAAACCAGCAATCATGCGTGCAGAGTTCGGTTTCTGGATTTCCTTCACTTGCAAGTTCGCATAGATTTCTTGCGGCGAATCGAATATCCGGAAGTCGAAAACTTCATCCTTTCGCAAAAGGCGGGCATCATTCGAATATCCCAGGACCGACTCCAGCCATAGCAGGTAGTCATTTGATCCCATGCAGCGAAACTGTGTTTGGAGCGAAACTTCCCTTAACTCTTTGTTATGCCGGGCGGCTGCCGCGCGAATGACATTCGAATTTCCAATTTCGCGTGTCCGCACATTCTGCCTATCATCGATAAAGAAAACGGAGGTCCGCGCACACATGATAAGTTGATCGATCTGCGGGATATTGGTTCGATCTTGTGGTTTTGTGTACTGATGGTTGCTATTTGTTTCGATGCGGTGTGCTTCATCTATAAGCAGAAGATCGATATCGTCTTTGGGGACGCGACTGGGCAAGAAACGGAGCAGATTCGAAAAAAGCTGCTCTCCGTTCTTCCCGACAAGCTTCTTGAGGCCTTCTGTGAATGGTTTTGATTTGCATCCGTAAAATACCTTGTAACCCTGCCGTGCAGCTTCGGCAAGGACGTTGATGGCGATCACCGACTTTCCAGTTCCGGGGCCACCCTGCACGATGATAACGGTGCCAGCATTACTCTTTCGGGACCTGCGTACGTGAGACCAAATAAGGTTCTTTGCAACGAGTTGTTCATTTAGGAGAGAAAATACGGCCTCATTTTGAACGATCCGTGAAACATTTTCCAGGAGCTTCTTCGAGGGCCGCAAGGGGCTCTGCATGAATCTGTTGAAAACTTCGAATCCCTTTCCAGCATGCAATAGCTCACGAATGTGGGCCGCAAACTGGATGAAGTCGCCCTTTGTAAAAATAGGGAACTCAGAAATGATCTCGTCGTAGATGTGGTGAAAGAGCCCTTCGTTTTCTGTGCGACTGTAATTGTGGCAATACGCGCAACTGAAAAGTTTTAGGGGCGGTGGTTGTTCAAAAGCAGCGACAAAAGACTTTAGATGGTCATGGTAGCCTCTAACCTGCTGCGAAGGATGCGGAACGGTGCGTTCCGCTCCCCCAACAAACGTTTCGACAAAATTCCCTTCTTCTTGGAGGGCCTGGACACTGGACCATTGTTTGAGTTCTATCAGTACAACGTTCTCGGAATTGCCCTTTCCTCTGCCAAAGATCAGGCAATCAATCCTGCTTTGATTGTAAGGAACCTCATACTCCAGAGCTATGATGTTGTCATCAAGGCCAGCCTCGTCGATTAAATCGCGAACACGCGAGAGTGAGTTCTGCCACGCTCCCAATTCACCCGCTGGTGGTCTGTGGCCCAGACGAATCGCATAATTGTCCGTGAGGACATCTACTATTCGATTCTCCACAACAAGTCTGCGAAAGCGCGGAGTTGTGTCCTGGTAAATTAGCACCTTGTCAGAGCTCCGTATATTTGGAGGCGTTGCCCCTTGATTTCTCAACCGGATACTTGAGCTCGTTCGCGCGAATCTTTTTGAGTATGATCTCCTTAATATCGAGATCATACTTCGCGGCAAGTTGGAAGGCGAATGCGAGTACGTCGGCCAATTCTTCCTCAATGCGCGATTTATCCGCCTGGTCATGATGCTTCCAGAGAAACAGTTCTAATAACTCACTTGATTCTACCGAGAGTGCAATGGCCAAGTCCTTGGGGTTGTGAAATTGTGCCCAATCGCGCTCGTCGCGGAACCGATGCAATTCCTGAATGATCTCCGCGATTTCCTGCATGGTTCAATCTTACAAATCTATGCTGGCGCTGGAAGCAAATCGCGAACGACGTGAGAATTTTTGTCTGGTTAGTCACATGCGCACCTTGAGCGGATTGTCTGACTGAGCGTAAGGTGATAGCTGGAGGCGGTGATTCGGCTTGAGGCGATTTGAACGCAACAAAAGGTGTCCAGGCGAAAATATCGCTTGCCGATACGTTCGGATGGATGGCACGTTTGACAGACTTTACCGATGAAGCCAGATTTCTTTGACGCCCCTATATTGAATTCACCCTACGAATATCCAGCGCGACATTGGGAGTTGGACGAGAGTGGGCAACCTACAGGCGCGATCATCGAAACCCGCCGTCAGTCGCGTCTCATTTCGCCTATTCCAAAGCCTCAAAAGCAATCCAAGAAATCCAAGCAGGCCGAACTAGATCTAAAAATGTCAGAGCTTGATTCGGCCGCGCAGAAGTACAACCCCATCCCCATTATCAACGAAGTACGCAGCGCTGTCGACGCATGGCGCAATCTTCCGAATTCGAACGATTGGATGGTCACGCCCGAGACAGCCCGGTTGCTCGACTATTGGCGGAACCATAATTTTCAGGGGTTAAAGCCATTCTTTTGCCAGGTGGAGGCCGTTGAGACTCTGATCTGGCTTTCGGAAGTGGCCCCAAGGCTTGGAAAGAACACCATTGGGTCAAGAGTCTGGGAGCATTTGAAGAATGCGAACGGTGAGGCCAATCCGGAACTAATGCGCATTGCATTGAAACTCGCAACCGGCGCGGGGAAGACAACGGTGATGGCAATGATCATCGCCTGGCAAGTCGTAAATGCAATCCGTCGACCCAACAGCAATTTCAGTCGCGGCTTTCTTATTGTGACTCCGGGCATTACAATCAAGGATAGACTGCGAGTACTTCTGCCTAACGACCCGCAGAATTATTTCAGAAACAGGGAATTGGTGCCGTCAGAACTGGTCGCAGATATGCAGCGGGCGACTATCGTAATTACCAATTACCATGCGCTGAAACGGAAAGAGAAACTTGAGATCTCGAAAGTTGGCCGCGCGCTACTCAAAGGGCGGGGACCGGACATCCAGAGCCGAGCGACCGAAGGCGAAATGATTCGCGATGTAATGTCGGGACTCATGGGGATGAAGAATATTATTGTAATGAATGATGAAGGCCACCATTG
Organism: Leptospirales bacterium; assembly: GCA_016788865.1. Classification (GTDB taxonomy): domain Bacteria; phylum Spirochaetota; class Leptospiria; order Leptospirales; family Leptonemataceae; genus JAEUSB01. The sequence goes on along the minus strand of JAEUSB010000080.1, from coordinate 5,957 downwards.
TTACCGGGCAAAAACTGAAAATTTCGATGATCTAACCGGAGATGAAAAAGAAGAAGCCAAACAAAACAACGAGGCGGCGCGACTCTGGATCTCAGGCCTTGAAATTGTAAAACGCAAAATGGGGATCCGTATGGTATACGATCTATCGGCCACCCCGTTTTTTCTTCGCGGATCTGGGTATAACGAGGGTACTCTGTTTCATTGGACGGTCAGTGATTTCTCTCTCATGGATGCGATCGAATCCGGAATTGTTAAATTGCCGCGGATTCCAATTGCAGATAACTCCCTGAGCGCGGATGAGATGCCCAAATTTCGCAATCTATGGGACCATATTGGCAATTCCATGTCGCGCCAAAAACAAGACGCCTTGCCTCCCGAGCTCTGCACGGCCCTGGACATCCTATACAATCACTATGGAGAAACGTTTGATCTCTGGCAGCAGGCCGGGCACAAAACACCGCCCGTGTTCATTGTTGTTGCGAACAACACCGGCACTTCAAAGCGCATCTACGAATATATTGCCGGGTCTCACAAGGAAACAGAGCACGGCGTCCAGACCACAGCCGCCCATTTCCCTTTGTTTAGCAATTACGAATCGGGTGAGCGACTGGCCAGGCCACGAACGCTCCTAATTGATAGTGCACAAATCGAAACCGGGGATGCGCTTGACAAAACGTTTCGCGATGCGGCCGCCCCGGAGATAGAGCAATTCAAACGGCACATGCTCCTACGCGGGAAGAGCAAAGACGAGGCCGAAAATATCAGTGAAGCTACCCTTTTGCGAGAAGTCATGAACACCGTCGGTAAAGCTGGTGAATTGGGAGAATCGATTCGCTGTGTTGTATCTGTCTCTATGCTCACGGAAGGTTGGGACGCAAATACAGTAACGCACATTCTAGGTGTAAGAGCATTTGGCACGCAACTTCTCTGTGAGCAAGTAGTTGGGCGCGGTCTGCGGAGGCAGTCCTATGAGCTCGGGAAGGATAATCTCTTTCCGGTTGAGTATGCAGATATATTAGGAATCCCCTTCACGTTCACAGCAAAAGCCGTGAAGTCAAAGCCCCAGGCACCTCAGAAGCATACAGTCATCGAGGCTGTAGAGGAGCGTAATCACCTGGAGATTATGTTTCCGCGTGTTGAGGGATATCGCGTGGAGCTTCCAGAGGACAAGCTCACTGCGCAATTCAACCCTGATTCTGAGCTGGTAATTACGCCGGAACTTGTGGGTCCGTCCATTGTAAAGCAAAGTGGGATTGTTGGAGAGACCGTCAACCTGACATTGGGTGCCGCGGATTCTATGCGCGACCAAACGTTGATCTGGCGCCTAACCCGGCTGATCTTGACGCGACATTTTCTGGATGCAGATGGCCAACCCAAACTCTATCTTGCGGGGCAATTGCGGCGGATTGTGGGTGAGTGGATTTCCGGCGGCTATTTGAAAGCTGTCGGGGCGCACAAAATCAACCAGGTCCTGTATCCAGAAATTGCCGACAGGGCTGCTGAGAAAATCAAAGCTGCCATCAGTGCCTCTACTCACGGACAGCAAAGGATTCTTGCAGAAGTAGATCCGGACAAGCCCGTTAGTTCCAGTCGCTGCGTTCGATACTCTACAACCAAGAACACGTGGACGCCAGACAAACGGAAGAGCCACATCAATGCAATGCCCTACGATAGCGCCTGGGAATCAGAGTTTTGTCGTGTTGTCGAAAGTCATCCGCGTGTCATTTCTTACGTGAAGAACCAGAATCTGGGCCTTGAAGTTCCTTACCTTCTGGGCACGCGGAAACGCAAATACATTCCAGATTTTATCGTGCGCGTGGACGACGGATTCCCGGATCCTTTGAACTTGATTGTGGAGATCAAAGGATATCGTGGAGAGGATGCAAAAGAAAAGGCGAACACAATGCGCAGCTACTGGGTGCCTGGTGTTAACCACCTGGTCAAATATGGACGTTGGGAGTTTGCTGAGTTTAAGGATGGCCATGCTATTGATTCAGATTTTAGTAAACTGATCGATTCTCTAGTAAGCGGCGCCCTAAGAAAGGAGAATGCATCCGAGGCGGTCACATGAACGGGTTTCCAGACATACCCGTTTCCTGCACTCGAAATGGCTCCCCACAAGAACCGAGAGAATGGCATGGGAGCAGGAATTCTGGAGAGAATGGGTGTTTTGCAACTAATGCAACTTTTTTGCAAAATTGCGTTGACCAGCTCGGGACTGGCTCCGATCTTATGGGCATATCACCCCGTCCGCTTCGGCGGCGGGCGCAAGGCCAGCCATCCGGTTGGCCTTTGCTTTGTACGGGGGCAGCATGAACCCGCTGCGCACCTTCGTTTACGTCGATGGCTTCAATCTTTACTACGGCCAGCTCCGACACAGCAAACATAAGTGGCTTGATTTAGTTGCCCTTTGCCGGAAATACCTGGACCCCGCGCGCAACGCAATTGAGCGCATCAAATATTTCACTGCACGTGTGGTTCCGCGTCCGCAGGACCCGGATCAGAATATTAGGCAGCAGGCCTACCTCCGTGCGCTCGCCACATTTCCTGAAATCGAAATCATCTACGGAAACTTTCTTTCACATAAGGTGAAGATGCCGCGCGCAGACGGTTCTGGACTTGTAGAGGTCATCAAGACTGAGGAAAAGAAATCAGATGTAAATATGGCAGTCCATATGCTCAATGATGCATTCAAAAACCGTTACGATCTCTGCGTACTCATTTCAAATGATTCGGATCTCTCCGAGCCGTTGCGCATCGTAAAGGAGGAATTAGTCAAGAAAATCGCGATCCTCAATCCTCATCAAAAGACCAGTCGCGACCTAAAGCAGTACGCTACCTTCTATAAACAAATTCGCGCATCTGCCATCGCTGCATGTCAGCTGCCTGCGCAATTGAAGGACAAACACGGACTCATTCACAAACCAAAATCCTGGTAGAACAAATGGCAAAATCAAAAACAAAAACAGTCGATACCATCAAACACACAGGCGACAAGCGCACCAACATTCCAACTGCAGAATTTGAAACTGTAATGCAGGAGCAGGAGAAAGCTCCCATCCGCGTTGCATACGAGCGTCGCAATCGGGATCTAGATCCGCAACTGGTCTGGCGCGGCAAGGACGAACAGGACTGGTCGGACCTTGCAGTTCACGCGCCACCGCTCTATATTCAAGAAAAAGTTCATCCCAAAGTCCTGATCGATGATTTGATTCGGGGCACAAAAGAACGTGCAGCAGAAACTTCAGATGCGCCCAGTCTCTTTGCGGACTTCAACGGCCACAGCGACCCATCCAAATCCACGGAATTCTATTCACATCAGCAGAACTGGACCAACCGCATGATCCTGGGAGATAGCTTGCTTGTGATGGCATCACTTGCTGAGCGCGAGGGGTTGCGCGGAAAAGTACAATGTATCTATCTGGATCCGCCGTACGGAATCAAGTTTAACTCAAACTTTCAGTGGTCCACGACCAGCCGTGATGTAAAAGATGGCAAAGCAGATCACATTACGCGCGAGCCGGAACAGGTCAAAGCATTCCGGGATACCTGGCGCGATGGCATTCATTCGTATCTAACATACCTGCGTGATCGTCTGACGGTCGCGCGGGATCTCTTGCATGAATCGGGATCGATTTTTGTGCAGATTGGGGATGAAAATGTGCACCGAGTGCGGGCACTGATGGATGAGGTGTTCGGGGAAGAGAATTTTGTCAGTCTCGTAACTTTTATCAAGACAAGCGGCCAAACTGACAACCTCCTATCTTCAGTTTCCGATTACATAGTCTGGTTTGCAAGGGACGCCAAATGTATCAAATACCGCCAGCTCTTCAAGCTGCGAAGCGTCAAGGATGCTATGGATGGGGCATATCGAAAGGTTCTTTTGCCGACACTGCAATCTCGAAACCTGACGAAACTGGAACGGGATGATCCCAGCGCGGCAAAAGCTGCGGGCCGGGTGTTTCGGACCCAGATAATCACGAGCCAGAGCCCTGGAACGCGATACAATGTGAGTTTCAATGGTAAGGACTATTTCCCAACGACGGGCTACTGGAAGACTGAGGAGCGCAATATGCCGCGGCTCATTCGTGCAGCAAGAATTGAGTCGGGGGAAAGAACTCTATCATACGTCCGGTTTGCCGATGACTTTCCTGTAAATCCGCGATCTAACTTCTGGGATGACACCGGATGGTCCCTGGGGGCCGATAAAACCTATGTGGTTCAGACAGGGACCCAGATCGTCGAGCGCTGCATCCTAATGACCACCGACCCTGGTGATCTTGTCCTCGATCCCACATGCGGCTCCGGGACTACAGCCTTCGTCGCAGAGCAATGGGGGCGTCGCTGGATCACAATCGATACTTCCCGAGTTGCCCTGGCACTCGCTCGTTCGCGCATCATGGGCGCACGCTATCCGTATTACATCCTATCGGATACACAGGAAGGGCTCAAAAAAGAAGCTGAGATTTCGGGAACATTTCTAAAAGAGCGTCCTACGAAAGACGACATTCGTCTTGGATTTGTCTACGAGCGGGTGCCGCACATTACGCTCAAATCCATAGCGAATAACGCTGAGATCGATGTAATCTGGGAGAAATGGCAGAAGGAACTGGAGCCCTTGCGCGAATCGCTAAACAAAGCAGCTGGTTCAAAATACCAGGAATGGGAAATCCCACGTGAGGCGGATCCAAAATGGAGTGCGGATGCAAAATCCGCTCACACAAAATGGTGGGAAGCCCGCATTGCTCGCCAGAAAGAGATCGATGCGTCCATTGCAGCAAAGGCCGAATACGAGTATTTGTATGATAAGCCCTATGCGGATAGTTCGCGGGTTCGTGTGGCCGGGCCCTTTACTGTAGAGAGCATTTCCCCACATAGGATGGTGGTCCTCGATGCAGACGGAAATCTCAAGGATGACCGACTCCGTCACGGCTCAAAGCCAAAGGTACCATACGGTTCATCCAGCGATCCTGATGAGTTTGCGCAGATGGTATTGGATAATCTAAAGATGGCCGGTGTTCAGCAGGCAGAAAAAAAAGATCGCATAACGTTTCATACTGTGTCCCCCTGGCCCGGGCAATACATTGCGGCGGAGGGATATTATCTGGAAGGCACAAAGGATAAGCGTGCCGGCGTTTTCATTGGCCCTGAGTTTGGAACCGTTCCACGCGCTGATCTGGTGGCTGCAGCGCGAGAAGCAGCGGACGCCGGGTTTGATGTGCTTGTTGCCTGTGCGTTCAATTTTGATGCGCATTCCTCTGAGTTTAACAAGCTCGGCAAAATTCCTGTGCTGAAGGCGCGGATGAATCCGGACCTTCATATGTCAGCGGAGCTCAAGAATACGGGTCATGGGAATCTATTTGTGGTCTTTGGTGAGCCGGATGTGGAAATCCTAAAGCTTAAAGATGATATGCTTCAAGTGAAAATTCGGGGAGTGGATGTTTTCAAACCGCAGACGGGTGAAATTGAATCCGGCGATGCGGATAGCATTGCCCTCTGGTTCATTGACACGGACTACAATGAAGAGAGCTTCTTTGTCAGACATGCGTATTTTCTGGGTGCGGGAGACCCTTACTCGGCGCTCAAAAGCACACTCAAAGCGGAAATTGATGGAACTGCATGGGAGAGTTTACAAAGCGATATGTCTCGGCCATTCAAGAAACCAAAATCGGGCAGGATTGCGGTGAAAGTGATCAATCATCTAGGTGACGAAGTGATGAAGGTGTTCAAGGTTTGAAAGCGCGTCGGCTAGCATTCATTAATCTCAAAGGTGGCGTGGGGAAGACGTCTCTGTCTGTGAATATTGCTGCTTCACTGGCTCAAGATCTCGGCAAAACCGTTTTGCTGGTGGATTGCGATCCGCAAAGCAACGCAAGTATCTGGCTGATGGGGATTCATCGCTGGATGCAGCTGAATCCGAATGCAACGCTGGGCGCGCTCTTCGCAGACAAGTCGCA
>JAEUSB010000072.1 GCA_016788865.1 Leptospirales bacterium | reverse complement strand
CGTTGAGCGTGATCAACCATGGAAACTGTACTGGAGAACAGAACTGGCAAAAGCAAAAAAGCAGAATCGCGCTCCCAAAGAAATGAAAACACTCAAAGCGCGCGAGCTCTGGGAACAGATTTCGTACGCTGCATGGTCATGCGCGGATCCAGGACTTCAGTTTGATTCTATTATCAACGAATGGCATACATGTCCGGAAGATGGTCGGATCAAAGCCTCCAATCCATGTTCGGAATATATGTTCCTTGATGATACTGCCTGCAACCTGGCATCGATCAACCTCCTTACACTCTTCAACAAAGAGACAGGTGAATTCGATGATCTCGGCTACCGTCATACGGCAAGACTCTGGACGATCGTCCTTGAGATTTCCGTGGCCATGGCACAATACCCATCCCAAGAAATTGCAAAGCTTTCGCATATTTTTAGAACCCTGGGTCTCGGGTATGCAAACCTGGGAAGTCTGCTCATGGTTATGGGCCACTCTTATGATTCAGAGAAAGCCCGCGCCATTGCTGGGGCACTCACCTCGATCCTGCATATGAACGCATACGCCACTTCTGCAGAACTGGCAGAGCGCATGGGTCCCTTTGAGGGATATGCAAGAAACAGCAAGCACATGCTTCGCGTGATTCGCAACCACCGTCGCGCGGCCTACAATGCGCCTGCGTCTGACTACGAAGGTCTTTCTGTCCTTCCGGTTGGAATTTCTCCCGTACATTGCCCGCCATATTTGCTGAAGGCTGCACAGGAAGAATCGGATCGCGCTCTTGCGCTCGGTGAGAAGCACGGATACAGGAATGCACAGGTGACTGTACTTGCCCCAACCGGAACAATTGGGCTAGTAATGGATTGTGACACAACAGGCATCGAGCCGGATTTCGCGCTCGTTAAGTTCAAGAAGCTTGCCGGTGGTGGTTACTTCAAAATCATCAACCAGAGCATTCCTCCTGCCCTCAAGCAATTGGGCTACAATGCAGAGCAATCAGATGCGATTGTTAAGTATTGTATAGGACATGGAACACTGAAAGGCGCTCCAGATATTAACCACGAGACTCTCAAGGCACGCGGCTTTACGGATGCGGTTCTTGCAAAACTCGAACAATCGCTCGGGGCTGCATTTGAACTCGGATTCGTGGTAAACAAGTTCACCCTGGGGGAAGACTTTGTAAAAAACACACTGGGCTTTGGTGCTGCAGTGGATGCGCCGGATTTCGATCTGCTCGCAAAGCTTGGATTCTCAAAAGAACAGATTCGCCTGGCAAACGACTATGTTTGTGGAACAATGACAATTGAAGGAGCTCCCTTCCTCCAGGAAGAGCACTACGGTGTGTTCGATTGCGCCAACAAGTGCGGCCGTTACGGCAAACGATTCCTCTCTGTTGAGTCTCACATTCGCATGATGGCTGCTGCACAACCGTTCATTTCTGGTGCAATCTCCAAGACCATCAACATGCCACAGGAAGCTACTGTTTCAGACGTTAAGCGCGCATACAGACTGTCCTGGGAACTTATGACCAAGGCAATCGCACTCTATCGCGATGGTTCAAAACTTTCGCAGCCGCTCAACATTCAAAGCGATGAAGAAACGGAAGAACTCCTGACTCAACCGCAGACAAAGATCATCGAGAAGATCGTTGAGAAAGTCGTCTATCGTAACATGACTTCGCGCCGTCGTTTGCCAGAACGCCGCGCCGGGTATACCCAGAAGGCTGCAGTTGGCGGACACAAGATCTACCTCAGAACTGGAAACTACCAGGACGGGCAGCTCGGTGAGATATTCCTTGATATGCACAAAGAGGGCGCGGCATTCCGCTCCCTCATGAACTCCTTTGCAATCGCGATCTCGCTTGGACTGCAATACGGGGTTCCGCTCGAAGAGTTTGTGGACGCCTTTGTATTCACGCGTTTCGAGCCAAATGGAATGGTTCAAGGGAACGCACACATCAAGATGTCTACATCTGTGATTGACTATGTCTTCCGCGAACTTGCCATTACCTACCTGGGCAGAAACGATCTAGCACAGGTTCAACCAGAAGATCTGCGAGGAGATACAGTTGGACATGGAAGCGGTGAACCGGAAGCAGACGCGCAAACGGAGTCGCTCTCATCCGGTGAAGAAACAGATCGCGAGGATATGCCCCCTTTTCTAAGCCGCCGCAGTAGCGGCAGCCAGGCAGCCGTAGCGGAACCTAATCTGGGTGTGCTTGCCAAGTTGAAGGGCTATGAAGGGGATCCTTGTCCTGAATGCGGGCAGTTTACGCTCGTTCGAAATGGCGCCTGTCTCAAGTGCAATTCCTGCGGCGCAACCACCGGTTGTAGCTGAGGATTAACCAGTAGCCCGGACAGCCGGGCTCGTCCCGGTCCCAGAAGGCGCTCCCCTAAGCCTGCGGTGCTCATACGGCAGGTTTATGCAGTGAATAATTAGGATTGAAGCGCTTTCAAAAACCAATGTCATTGGTTATGACAGCACCAGGATCGGCCCTCCGCGCTCAAGTGCTGTAACAGGAAAATCATGGTAAACCAACCGGGAGACGATTCACCAGAGCCCGAGGATCGGGCGTCCATTGAAGAAGGCAAACGCCTCCGCATGGCCATTCAGAGCATGCCGGTCATGGTGGATGCCTTCGATGAGAATGGTCTGATCACCGTCTGGAATTCAGAATGCGAACGAGTGACTGGTTTTACGGCCGCCGAGGTTGTAGGAAATCCAAATGCCCTGTTCATGATGTACCCTGATCAGGAATATCGGGAAAAGATGCTCAATGAATGGGCGATCCGGGGGGACAATTATCGCTACTGGGCCTGGGAGATTACCTGCAAGGATGGATCACATCGTTTTATCGAGTGGTCCAACATTTCCGAAATCATGCCGATTCCGGGATGGGCGCGTTGGGGAATCGGACAGGATGTAACAGAACGATACCGTTTGGAAGCAGAACGCGAGTCCCTGATTGCCGAGCTTCAGACGAAGAATGCTGAATTGGAGCGGAGACGGCAGCAGCTGGAACAGTTCATGTACGCCGTTTCGCATGACCTCATGAGCCCGCTGGTAACGATTCAATCATTCGCCGGGTTCATAGGAGAGCACTTGCAGCGCCAGGACTTTGGCAAAGTGGAAGGCGACCTTGGTTATATCCAGCGGGCGGGTCAGAAAATGCAAACTCTGCTGGATGAGCTTCTGGAACTTTCGCGCCTGGGACGCCCCTCCGCTGTCAACGAGAATTGTGGCATCGATTCCCTTATTGCAGAAGCACTGGACATTGCAGCCGGTCGAATCGCATCAAATAGAATCACAATTTCTCTTCAAGTTGAACCGCTTCAAGTTTATGGCGACCGTCGCCGCCTTGTCGAAGTGTTTCAGAACCTCATTGACAATGCCTGTAAGTACATCGGCAAGCAGACCGCGCCCGAAATTCGCATACACTCTGAAAGAATTGGCAATGAGGTGTTGATCACTGTTGCCGATAACGGTATCGGTATCGACCCGAGATATGCAGATAAGCCATTCCAGATGTTTGAGAAACTGGATCCCGAATCTGAAGGGGCCGGCATGGGTCTCACAATTGTGCAACGCATTGTGCAAATCCACGAAGGCAAGATCTGGTTTGAATCGCCGGGTGTTGGTGCGGGCACAAGCTTTTTTGTTCAGTTGCCCCTATCGAGCCATTGAGTTGAACAAGCGCAAGCATGAGGCTCATAAATGCTGCGCGTTTTTATTTGACACGAACCCGGACTCGCTGCTTTTACCTGAATGGCTCTTACAAAATTTGGTTTCATTGTTACGGGCGACAATTTCGTCCAGACCCAGGGCACAGAAAAGTTCTTCATGAAGGTCGTCGGCGTCGCGAGGCCGGAGCAAGGTATTGAAGCGGCAAAGCAAATGGTCCAGGAGGGAATCCAGCTAATCGAACTCTGCGGTGGATTCAGCCCAGTGTGGGCAGGGAAAATCATTGAAGCGATCGATTACAAGGTTCCCGTTGGCGTCGTAGCATATGGGCCCGAGAGTATTGATTCCATGTATCGCCTATTCGCGAGTTGATAAGAATCAACCGAAGAGATCATTGCGTCAAAACGAATACGGTGCGCGATGAATCCCGCGCTCTGTTACGATCGCCGTGATTAGTTCCGATGGAGTTACGTCGAACGCCGGATTTCGCACGGGAATTTGCGGGGGACTGGCCTGCGCACCTGCGAACCGCCGGACCTCATCCGGATTTCTTTCCTCTATCTCAATTTCACTTCCGCGGGGAAGAGTTGAATCTACCGAAGTTGAAGGCGCGACGACGTAGAACGGAATCCCGTAATGCTTCGCAAGTATTGCAAGGCCCAGCGTTCCAATCTTGTTGGCCGTATCTCCATTTCTTGCAATGCGATCTGCGCCAACCATCACAAGATCGATCTTCTCTTCTTTCATGATATGCGCAGCCATGTTGTCCGTGATCAGTGTAGTCCGAATTCCCGCACGATCGAGCTCCCAGGCTGTAAGTCTTGACCCCTGTAGGAGGGGGCGCGTTTCGCAAGCAAACACAGAAATATCTTTGCGATCACGGTGCGCGGTGTAGAAGGCCCCGATAGCCGTGCCAATCCCGGCAGTTGCCAGTGCTCCCGTATTACAGTGTGTCATGATTCGGGCGCGATGACCTATCAAGTCGTTACCCAATCGGCCCAGCGTTGCACAAAGATCTTTATCTTCTGACTCGATGTGCTCGGCCTCGCGCTGAATTTGATCTATAAGTTGTTCAACCGATGAAACCGTTCCAGATTCGAATACGTTTCGCATGCGACGCATGGCATGAGAAAGATTGACGGCCGTTGGGCGGGTACTGAGGAGTCGTTCCAGCACGCGAATGCCTTCCTCTAGAAAAGCGTTTAACGTTAACTGTTTGCCCGCCTGCTCGCGCAACGCGAGTACCAGAGCAAAGCTTGCGAATGTGGCTATGGCTGGCGCTCCCCTGACCTTCAGTGACAGAATTGCCTCTTCAGCTATGTCAAGAGTGGTGACTTCCTTCCGGATAAATTCCAGAGGTATTCGGGTCTGATCAATGAAATAGAGCCTACCATTAGCCCATTCGACTCCGGATGGAATTTCTATCGTTGGACTCATGATTCTCCAGAATGCGGGCTGTATTCGGGAAAAGTTTCAAAAAACAAATCTTGCGGAACGATAAGATACCCCGTACCGTACTCTTGAGTAAATTCATCTGTAAACGGAAGTTCAGGTGTCATGTGAAAGGGAATTTCATTCTCAAACGAATTCAGCTCATCAACCGTTATTCGCATTCCCGGAACCACCTGAGTTTTTAGAAACCCCCATTGCATCTTAAAACGCAATTGATCTGGCCGAAAATCTCGAATCCGCTCTGCAAGATTCAGGATGCGCTTGAGTGGGCAACCAGCGTCGGAATACGGGATAATGTTGATGTGCAATAGTCTCTGAGTCAGTCCAAGATATTCCCACATGGGCTGAGTTCCAGCGGTTTTGTGCATTCGCGCCTTACGAATGGCACTTGTGAGTTCGTCAAGATTTGACGCCTGGCTACGACTACCCGCTCCAAACTCACCTTCCCAGAGCCAGCGGTAGATGTCCTGGGCCTTTGCCTGCGGATGCCGATCGAGAAACTCCTCGGCGATCGTCGTCATCTGCTCTACGCTGAAGTGTTCGCTAATTTCCTGAAGATGCTCAAACATTGGATCTTGTTTTGTGCTCGGTTCCCCGAAGCAAACGAACTATATTTGCACGATGCAGAAAGAGAAGCAACAAAGAGGCAATTCCTGTTACAAGCAAAATGGGCCAATTCTCATCCGAAAAGTAAGGGCTTTTGAATAGAAAATAACTCAATGGCAGGATGATAGCACCACAAATACTGCCTGCGGAGAAATACCTGGTCAAAAGAATTACTGTCCCGGCCACAACGCCAGTCAGCAGTATTCCATGCGGAAAGACGTATAGAAAGACACCCAGGAAAGTAGCTACACCCTTGCCTCCCTTGAACTTCAAAAAGGGAGAGAAAATATGACCCATTGCTGCACAGAACCCGGCGCCAAGCTGCATCCAGATAGACAAAACGTTAGTCGGCATTGTAGCGTCAGAATGGGTGGCCAGGTAGGCCCCCAGAAAAGCCGGAAGCGTCCCCTTCCCTATGTCCGTTGCAAAAACACAAATCCCATAAAACGGGCCTGCCAGACGATACACATTGGAAGCCCCAGGATTCCCCGAGCCCTGTGTCAGCACATCAACGCCCGCAAGCCTCCCAATGAGAACAGCAAACGGAATCGATCCTAACAGGAAAGCAGCGGGGAAAAGACAAAAGATCCACGGATTCATGTCGTTTCCTTCTGTCTGAGCTTGATTCGGAGCGGGACTCCGAGCAGATCACAGTCCTCACGAATCCTGTTCTCGAAGTAAGCAAGCACATCAGGCCTAAAATTTTCCTTCTGATTGACAAAGAAGATGAACTCCGGTGGGCTTGTGCCCGCCTGGGTAGCGTAGTAGATCTTTGCTTTCCTGGGTGCGCTTGCCAATTTCCTGTTCCACTCAACCAACCATTGATTGAGCTTCGCAGTTGGAACGCGAAAAGACAATCGCTCCTTGAGCTTGAGTGCTTCTTCAATGACCTTGCCGATCCGGACACCCGTCAAAGCAGAGATAAAAACAATCGGCCGCGTTTTTGCGTGGGGAAACATGAAGTACATTCGATCGAGAAACTCCTTCATGTTTTTCTCTTCCACTGCATCCCATTTGTTCACGGCAAACACCGCGGGCTTATCCAATTCTTCCGTAGTACTAACTATTTTCTTGTCGTAATCCGTGATACCCTGTTGCGCATCAAGTAGATGGATCACAACCTCGGATTCGGTGATTGCTCTCCTTGTTCTATTCATTGAATAGTATTCAATATTGTCTTTAAGTTTTCCAGTCTTCTTCAGGCCCGCAGTGTCCGTTAGACGGATCGTCTTGCCGTAGTAAGTGAAGATCGAGTCCACAGAATCCCTGGTTGTTCCAGGAATTTCTGACACCAGCGAGAGCTCCTTGCCCGACAAACGATTCAAGAGCGATGATTTTCCTGCATTTGGTTTTCCGACAATGCACACACTGCAATCTACAGCCGGTCCGTCCGCGAAGGATCTACTCTGACCATCGGGAATTCTTTTCCCGATTTCCTTCAATAGGCCAGGCAGATTTTTGCGGCCCAGTGCGGAGATATGAATCAGTTCCGGAAAGCCGGCGGCGTAGAATTCTGCCTCGACAATTCCCTCGCGTTCCTTATCAATCTTGTTCAGGACGAAAACGATTCTGGCCAGGTCACGATTCTTACGAAAGAACTCAAGCAAAGATAGATCAAATGGTGTGGGACCCGGAGGTTCAACGAGGAAAACTACAACGTCCACGGTAGCAAGAAACTCACGTGTTCGCTCCAGGATTGCAGCTTCCAGCGCTTCGTGTCCGTCCATATCAAGGCCCGGCGTATCGCAGAGAATAAACTCATAGCCGTTCTTTTTCACCAGTTCCTGAAGGATATCCCGAGTAAGGCCAGGCGTGGCGTCTGTGATCGCACGATTCTTCCCAACCAGCGCGTTCAGGAGTGTGGATTTCCCCGCGTTTCGCTTGCCAGCAATGGCGACTATCGGTAACTTGCGCTTTGAAGACATTACCGTCTTGCCTTTAGCGCACGGTCCATTTCGCGTTTTGCCTGGGCCTTCTTCTCGTCTTCACGACGGTCTGTACTTTTCTTCCCTTTACCGAGCCCGAGGAGTAATTTGACCTTACCTTTCTCATTGAAGTAGACCTTTAGTGGCACGGCTGCCATCTGCTTTTCACGAATTTTTGCACCCAGTCGCTGGATCTCCAGGCGCTTCATCAGGAGCTTTCGGGTCCGCTTCTCTTCATGATTGTAGGAGCCGCCGTGTTCGTAGGGTTCAATCCGAAGATTGAGCACAAAAAGCTCCCCGTCTTTAACAACTACGTGTGCGTCTGCAATCTCACACTTACCGCCACGCAGGCTCTTTACTTCCGTGCCAGTAAGTACAAGTCCGGCCTCGTGTGTTTCCGTGATTTCATATTTCCGCCTGGCCTGCCGGTTTTCAAACGATGGCGGCGCCTTGCTCATTCGGGAGGCGCCCCCGATAGAAACGGAATACTGTATTTCTTTCTCAACATTTCATCGGCCTGCGCCAATCGCTCGGCGCTAAAGACCATGATTTCATTGCCTTCAAATGTGAAAACAACATCCGTTCCGCGCCTGCGTGCATCTTTGACCAGGCTGTGTGCATGGTTCAGGTTCCGAATGCCAATCCCGTTAACCGCGGTGAGAATTCTCCGGCCATTGGCATAGCCAGCATTCTGGTCCAACGGTAGAACCTCGTTCACAAAAACAACTCGCTCGCCAGAGAGGTTGTCGCTCTGCAAATATCGGTCGCGGATAAAGGCCAGGCGGGACGGAGGGGTCCCCATTTTTGGCAAAGCTTCCGCTGATAATTCCAGAAACACCAGACCGCCGGCTATCAAGTACGATGGTGTCCTGAACCGCTCCGGGACCACATTCATACTTTCACTTGCGGCGAGCACAGGCTGACGAATTTCTCGCTTCTCTCGATCGCGCAGAACGGAGATCGTTACACTGGTTTCCGTCGTGAATCGACCATTCTTCAAGACCAATGCAAGCGACAGCGGAAGTTCACCGTAGTATTCGTCGTTCACTGAACCGCGCGCCGAAATATCATTTCCCGGCACGTTAAGAATCAGGTCGTTTTGTAACAATGTGCGTTCCTGCGTGCGCACATATACTGTTTGCACAACTGCAATTGCTGGGCGTTCGCTTATCAATCCCTGATAGCGCAGGAAAGAAGGCTCGCTCTGCGCCCGACCCCGGAATCCAGCCGTCCGAACAATTGTTCCCTCTTTGTCCGGACCAAAGATATCCGGCTCCGCTGCGGGCGGCTCAATCTTTAGAGCGTTGTTCTTATCAAATCCAGACGCCGCGAGGAACTGTTCAATCAACGCAGCAGGAATTGCTGTGCCAAGCCCCGTGGAGACGTCAAAAGATGCAATCAGACCTACAAGCGCACCATCATGCGTGAGCACATGCCCAGGGCTAATGTTCTTCTGAAATCCGCTGAACCGAATCACCGGAACCTCTGTATTCCCGGCCGGACTGAGCGACGCACCCGTGCCTTCATAGAACACTGTATGACCTATCTGTCCCGGTCCGCTTGTACGCAGTGCCGACTTTAATGGAAGCGCCTTCAAGTCCAGGAACATAGGAGGTAGATCGTTTCCAAAAAAACGCTGCGGGATGAGCGGATTGGCAGGATCATTTGATTCCTTCAGATCACCCACACGCAGAATTGCGAGACGCAGTTCTGAGTCCAACTTGATCAGGCTGGCAACATCCCGGCGAGTCCCACCTACGGGCTTGACCAAAGCTGATCTTCCGTCGCCGTATGGCAGAATGGTGATCACATAACGTCCGGCAAAAGGTACACCCAGAACGGGCTGGGTCTTGTTGTACTTCCTCCAGGGCTGAAGAATGTTGGCCGCCTGGTATGTTGTCTCAACGTCAAATAGATCAATCTCACGCGCTACAAGTGACTGAAGAGAAAACAGTGCCAGAGCCAGGATTACGAATTGCTTCATGGTGTTCCCTCCGCAAGGGATGATTCAGACAAATTGTATTTCTCCCGAATTCTCTTCTCAGCAGCCCTCAGGTCTTCACGCGGAATCACAAGCAGCCCAGGTCGATTACGAAACTTCAGCACAAAATACGTATTCTCGGAAGTGGCCCAGACGTTACGGAGATCACGCAAATTGCGTATTGCCTG
>JAEUSB010000059.1 GCA_016788865.1 Leptospirales bacterium | reverse complement strand
CCCGCGACAGGGGTCTTGAGTTCATGCGTGACTGAATTCAAGAACGTTATACGCTCAAGTGAGAGTTGCTTCTCTCTCTGGACAGATCTAATTACACGGAAGGAGCCGTAACCCACCACACCCAGAACAAAGCAGGTTTCGGAAATCAACATGAGCATCTGACGCCGATGGACTGCCTCCCGCGCCTGGACGGCGGCAGGATCGATTTCACACTTTGATCTGTCTCGATTGCAGATAATTCCCGGCTCAAGCGCGCCTTTCTTTGCGGTCTGGATCTTGTACCGATCGAGTGACTTCTCTAGATTTGCTACGTAATCTTGATTCAGTCGAAAGAAGATGATCCACCAGGTAAGCTGAGCGGCCAGGAGGATAAACATCCCGGCCACGAGCAGGCTCGTTGGAGCCCAGAAGCTATTTGGGGCTTCACGCATTCCTGAAGAACTCACCGGCAATACCTACAAGTTGATCTACATCTGTTTCCGTCATGGGCGTGCTGAGAAAACCAACTTCATAGGCTGATGGTGCAAGGTAGATTCCGTTTTCAAGACAAGTTTTATGGAACTTAGCGTAGATTGCAGAAGCCCCTGAGTCGATCTGATCCGCGCGGCGGGGCGGTTGGCCGCTGTGAAACCAGAAGATTGAGCCAATCCGTGAGGCCTGCCATTTCAGAGACAATTTGTTGAATGACGTTTCAAGTCTTGCCCCCAGTTTCTCAAGGTGGTTGAAGGCGGTTGCGTCGAGTAGCTTCAGCTGTGCCAGACCGGCGGCCATTGCTACCGGATTTCCGGATAAGGTTCCAGCCTGATAGACTGGTCCATCCGGTGCAAGTTTTGCAAAGATGTCTGCCCGGCCCGCAAAGGCGCCAACCGGCATTCCGCCGCCAATGATCTTGCCGTAGGTTACCATATCCGGAGAAATAGAATAATGCTCGGCTGCCCCGCCCGGGGCGACCCGGAAACCGCTGATGACTTCATCAAATATCAAAAGCGCGCCGTGGTCAGTGCAGAGTTTCCTCAGATGGGAAAGGAACTCCGGGCGTTGAAGCAGCAGGCCATTGTTTGCGGGGACAGGCTCAATCAAGATTCCCGCAATGTCGCTACCGTGTTGTCTGAAAGCTTCGGCAACCGCATTATCGTCGTCTAACGGTAGTACAATAGTTTCCGCGGTAAAGCCAGCAGGGACGCCTGCGGAATCCGGGATACCGAGTGTCGCCAGCCCTGATCCGGCCTTGACCAGCAGACTATCCGAGTGTCCGTGATAGCAGCCATTGAACTTAATGATCTTATTTCTGCCGGTGAAGCCGCGCGCGAGACGAATCGCGCTCATCACGGCCTCCGTGCCGGAGCTTGTAAAGCGAATACGCTCAATCTGAGATTTTGGGATACGCTTCTGCAAAAGATCAATTACGTATTCCGCAAGGAGGACTTCTTGCTCGCAGGGGGTGCCAAAGGTCAACGCGCGGCCGAGCTGTTCCTGGATTGCGGCTAAAATAGCAGCATGCCTGTGGCCCGTAATAAGGGGCCCCCAGGAATTGCAGTAGTCAACGTATTGATTTCCATCTGCGTCGATTAGCCGGGCACCGTTTCCACTCTGCATATAGACGGGCGTTCCACCTACAGATCTGAACGCGCGCACTGGACTATTTACGCCCCCGGGGATTACTTTGCGGGCACGCGCGAATAGTTCTTCTGAGGTCTTTATATTCATTACTGTTTCCTGAGGTCTTTGAGGATTAGATCGAGATCCGGTGTTTCGCCTTCCGCGTAGGGAATGCATTTTGCGTCGAGCATAGCCCTTGAGGTTGTTCCGCCAATTGATACCAGGCGCAGTTGAGACTGATTCAAATACGCCACCGCATCCGACTGAGCTTCATTGGAATTCTGTTCAATGATTGCCGGCGCGCTCCTGGACGTTTCTGTCAAAAAGCGTCTAACAAGATCCAGGAATGCATGGAAGGCTGATGAACTGGCGAAGACAACATACGACTCCGACGGAACTATTTCGAATGACTTGCTGTCGATTGGGAGGGGGAGAGTTTCATAAAGGTGGACGCTATGAATCTCCCGATTGGCTGCTTTGATCGTCTCTACAAACTCATTTCTCCCATGCTGGGCCTGTAGCGCATAGATGGGTCCCGATGTTTCTTGCAGCAGAAGATGCGCCAGGTCCTCCGCCGTTCCAGTCCCCGTAATCGCGTCGCGACCAAACATGCGCCGAATGCTCGCTGCGGTCTTGTTACCGACTGCGGCCAGGATCGAATTTTGGGCTGTGAAATTCTGGATCAGCGCAGCGGCCCTGACGCCCGTTGGACTAAAGAAAGCAGCGACCGATCCCTGCGACTGAAGTCCAGCCAGCTGCCCTGGATCTACGTCAAGTAGCCTTGTTTCGATTAAGGGGAGCGAAATAAGGCCGTTTCCACCCGCGGCTGCAATCAGCTCCTGATTTCTGTCGTTTTGTCCCGTAAGAATAATGGGAATGTCCCGCTGAATTTCTTCCAGGAGAAAATGCGACAGTCGTTGGGGGGTGCTCGCAGCGCGGCGAATCTGATACGATTGGCCTGCCCGATTCTCGGTCGATTCACTTCCCAGAAACACGTAACTTCTATAGAAGGAAGTATCCCCCTCAAGCATCCGCTCCGCATGTGCACCAAGGGGCAGGTGACAACCTCCCTCAAGGCCCGCAAGAACAGACCGCTCAATCGAGACGAGTTCCTCAATTTCGGCTTCGTGAATCTGCGCCAGTATCTGAGTGGTTGCAACATCGTCTGTGCGGCACTGAATCGCCAGCGCACCCTGCGCCGGCGCGGGCACGAGGAACTCCGGGGGCACCGGTATCACTTCGAAATCTGCCAGATTCAGGCCTTCGCGGCCATCAAAGAATCCAAGCGCATTCAAGCGTTCAACACCTGCTCCCGAAAGCAACGTTGCATCCGGCCCATCCGGGCGCAGGAGTGCGCCAATTCGCGTGGGAACATTTCCGCGAAGCAGGGTTGATGTCATATCGGGGAATCTGAATTTAATCTGGGCTAAGCGACGTGTAGAGGATGTCCCAATCGAAGATCCGGGTTTCAGATGAGGAAACTGCATGCGCACTTTCTTCAATTTGGGAAAGATCAATACTTCGCGAGGCTCAAGCCGCTGCGGGATCGCCGCCAGTTTCAAACCCGGAACCATTTCAGTGGGGAGGTCCTTAAATGAGTGAACGGCGATGTCCGCCTTGTTTTCCAGGAGCGCGTCTTCTATTTCTTTGGTAAAGAGGCCTTTCCGCTCATTGCCGCCTGACGTCTCGGAAAGCGAGAGGCTTTGATTGGCGTCACCGGTTGTCCTTACAATTGTGAGTTCTGTTTGCGGCGCGTTGGGGAGTTCTGAAATTCGTTTCTGGATGTAGTGGGCCTGGGCTAATGCAAGATGCGATCCTCTGGTGGCTATGCGAAGTCTGCCGGTCACTCCATGTTCTCCGACAGGCCGGAGTCGCCGCTGCCGCCGTAATAATGGGTGAGAACGCTTTCAAGGCCTCGCTTGTGGATACGATTCATCTCGCGGTGAGCGCGGATTGCCCAATCGTATAACATACGAATGTCTTTTTGCTTTAGATGCGATAGCCTGCTACCGAGCAACGTCTCAAGCTCCTGGCGAGACTTGTCGCGGATCTCCTTTTGAATTTCTCTTAGAAGCGTGGAGGATACGCCAGAGATAATGCTTGCTTCAATGCGGATGAGTGCAGTTTCAATTGTTTCACCGGCCATGGCGGCTGCGTCAGCTCGTTTCTTTCTGTTTCCTTCGAGTTCCGGCCGGATGCTATCCATAGTAATCAGTTGCACGCGAGAGTCGCTGGCGCAATCTGGATCAACGTCATGCGGTAACGCAAGGTCAACTAGAGATACACTGGGCAATCCCTGGCTGAAAAGGCGGCCAAGGACATCCCGCGTAATGAATGCATCCGGTCTTGAGGTTGCTGTGACAATAACGCCCGGCTCTCCAGCTTTGAAGTATTCACCTGGCTGTGCCAGGAATTCCGCAAACTCAACACTCTGTGCTTCGAGCCTGCGGGCAAGGGGAGCAATCTTTTCAATTGTGCGATTCACAATTACTATGGATGAGAAATAGCGCGAGAGGGCTTCTGCAGACTGTCTGCTCATTGGGCCGGAGCCAATCACGACGGCCGTCCCGTTGAGCCTTGCTTCTTTTAGGTTCAATGCCTGCGGGGCTATGCGACGCAGAAGGTGTCTGGTTGCAATGGTAGCAACCGAGAGGGGCAGGCGGTCCATTGGAATGGAACTGCGAATGGAACGAGATTCTTGAAATGTTTGCTGAAACAGTATGCGCAATCTGCGATCGAGCGTGTGGTGGCGCGCTGCAACTTCGTATGCGTCCTTGAGTTGAGCGCGAATCTCTGTTTCTCCGAGCACCATGGATTCCAGGCCAGTTGCGAGGCGAATCAGGTGTCTGGCTGCATCCCGCCCAAGAAGCTGCGTAGGGCGAACCCCTGGCGCGAGCGGCGGCATGAGTCGCATCAATGCGTCAAACAGTGAGTAGTGGGTCGCTGCTGAATTTAAAGAGTAATAGAATTCGATTCTGTTGCAAGTGGATACGGGAACGAATCCAACCAGGGACGGCTCTGCCTGCATCAACTGATCGCGCAGGAGCCAGGCGTCCTGTGTCTTCCAGGGAACAAGCTCCGAGAGATCGCCCGCTTCCTCGAAGCTGAGCACTATGGCGCCAATTTGAACCATTTCCATCTTAAGTGTATCCGATCCATAAACTGTAAGTGTCAGAGAATTGTCACAGCCTCGGACGGTGGGTCAAAATTGAGACGCAGTATCAATTGGGCAAATTGATTTCCTAACCGATGCCCCGGCAGATGTTCGGTCAAATGCCAGGGTCTCTCCGTGTCGATTTTGTTCTACTGTTTTGCACGTTGCTCTGGGGAGCGACTTTCAGCCTGGTCAAAGACTCGCTTTCAGAAACGGGACCGTACTACCTGAATTTGCTCCGCTTTGGTCTTTCGGCGCTGGTTCTGTTCCCATTGTTTATGTCGCGTATCCGGAATGTAAAACGGAGCGCAGTTTTTTGGGGGACACTCCTCGGAATGACACTGTTTGCCGGATTCGCCGCGCAAACGCTCGGCCTGAAGACAACGACAGCGGGTCGATCTGCGTTCCTCACTCAGATGCTCGTCATATTCACTCCGATCTTTCAATTCGTGATCTTTAGAAATCCTGTGCGATTTGGGACTGCCCTCGGGGTGCTGATCGTTCTTCCCGGTTTGTTCCTGCTGTTGGCAAAAGATTCAGGACCATTCACGGCAGACTTTGGCACAGGAGACGCGCTGAGTCTTGCCTGCGCGATTTTCTATGCATTTTATATGGTCATTCTCGATCACTCTTCCAGGCGCGAGGATTTGCTTCAGCTAGTATTTATTCAGATAGCCTCTGCAGCGATATGTTTTGCCCTTGCGATTGTATTCACGGGAGAGAAGATTGTCTCTTCAGTTTCGCACCGTTATCTGGCATCCGTTCTCTATCTAGCCGGAGCCACAACCCTTTTGACTACTTATTTGCAGAGCAAGTTCCAGAAGGAGATCTCCGCTGCTCGAGCCGCCATTCTCTATTCCATGGAGCCGGTTTTTGCGACGGTCTTTGCGTTTTTTCTGCTAGGAGAAGTCACAGGTCCGCGCGGATTATTTGGAGGAGCGATCATTCTCTGTGGCGTGCTCGTGTCAGAGCTCTGGACTCCGTTTCTGCAATTCCTGCGAAGAAATAATCTGCGATAGTTAGCTTCGCATGTCGCGAACGGCCGCTTCGAATAGCCCGATTCTTCGCCCCATTAGCCGCGCCCGGAAGAACCCTGCGCCCGACTTCAGAACCGGCAGTAGTTTCTGCGCTGTTTCGCCCGACATCAATGCAAAACGCATCCGCTCCCGCCAGGAAATCCACAGCAGATCTCGGAGCGCTCGACCTATTTTTGAAGGTTTCTTCCTCAGGTTTGTGCCACTCCGAAAGGGAATTCCCGCGATAAGAAAGTGATCACGCGCCGGATCAAGTGGGAAGGATGCCTCAAGTAGCGAAAGGATTTCTTCCGCAGGAATCGCCGCGTCGCAATCTACGAGCACGCGCCTGCCGGCACTGAAATGAATCCCGGTCGCTATGGCGCGCGCCAGACCAAAGCATTCAAAATGACGTTTTCTGACAAAGAAGCCCTCCGTGGCAATATTCTTGAGCATGCTTTCATTGCCGACTAACGGCACGTCTTCTATGAGAATAATTTCGGCATCAACAATGGAATCAAATCGTTGGAAAAATGCAATCCATTGGAACAGACGCTCGAAAGTATTGTCAGAATTAAATCTGGGAAGTACAATACTCCATTTGCGGCTCTGGACGGATGGAAGATTCTTGCTCAAGTATACACGGACGCGGCCCGCGACACGCTCGGTCTTGAACGCACGAAAACCAAATGCCTGGAAAATCTCGCGCCATTCCTGGAGCTTGCGAATATTTTCCGGTAACTCGACAATGGTAAGGGATCCAGCCGCCGCTTTCCCGAGCAAGCGCCCCAGAGCCATTGTGTCTTCCGGCAGGTCTGAGAGTAGCAAAGCGTCTGCGCTTTGTGGCGATAGATCCGCCACAGGGACAGAAATGATGGAATCAGGCAGTTCTGTTACACTGGCCTCCGCGGACGCCGAATAACCTAACGTGCTCGTATATGCTGGAAGAATTCGCAGCAGATCTTTGGTCAGGATTTTCAGGGCTGCTTCTGAAGCCAGACAACATACTTTGCGATATGTCTGCGCTGTTCAACATTAAGGTGTGGATATCCCTTCATTGGAGATCCTTCCAGTCCAAACTCAAGCATGGCCGTAATTTGATCTTCTGAGTGACCCTTACGATATGCATAGATGTCTTTAAATACACGAGGTTTTGGATTTAGTGCCTGACCAGCCGGACCGTCGCCAAGTCCCGTATCTCCATGGCAGCCATTGCAATTGTTGTTCAGGAACAATTGTTTTCCAATGTTGATGTCATCTGCAGCAGTAGTGGGTTCCTTAACCGCTGGCTTTTGCTCGGGCTCACTGCAGTTGTATAGAGAAAAAATCAATGTCGTCAGGATCAGAAAATACTTCATGCGATTTCAAAAAGCCGACGGCCGTGTGTTATGTCAATGCGAAACGCTTTCCGTAACAGCCTGATGTCTGCCGCTGAGTTGGGTCGGTCTAAAGACTGGATAAACTTTCTATATTACCGCATCAGCAAGACGTGTGGATTCTCAACGTATTTCTGGAAGGTCTGGAGAAACGCAGCTCCGGCCGCTCCGTCAATTACGCGATGATCACAGCTCAACGTCACGGTCATGGTTTTTCCTGGAACCAGCGCGCCATTTTCAACCACAGCCTTTTCTACGAGTCCACCGACTGCGAGCAATCCAGCTTCCGGTTCGTTAATAATTGCAGAGAAACTTGAGATCCCAAACATTCCCAGGTTTGAAATCGTGAACGTTCCGTCTGTAAATTCTTCCGGTTTTAGTTTGCGATCCCGCGCCTTCTTTGTGAGCTCTCGCACCTTCTGAGCAAGGGCGACTAACTGCATTTGGTCGGCATCGCGGACGTACGGAGTGATGAGGCCTCCATCAACCGCTACAGCGATTCCAATATCAACTCGGCCGTGTTCCATGATGTGGTCGCCGCGCCAGGAACTATTGCAGATTGGATGATCGCCAAGCGTCAAGGCCACTGCTTTAACAATGAGATCGTTATAGGTAACCTTGAAGGGTTCATCGTTCTTGCCTGCGATACTAGCAAGGTCGTGATTTATTTTTTCCCGAAGCGATACGAGTGGCATCGCGTTGAACTCAAGCGTGAGATAAAAATGTGGAATATTATTTTTTGCATCGTGCAGGCGGCTTGCAATGACACGGCGCATTTGGGAAATGTCAACCCTCTTGTCCGGTCTGCGCATTACGGCAGAACTTGTAGATCCTCCCCGGAGCGCCGCAAGTACATCCTCTTTTACAATTCTTCCACCGGGACCTGTGCCTTTGACCCGATGGAGATCCACTCCCTTGTCTTCTGCCATTTTCTTTGCCAGAGGGCTGGCGATAATCCGCCCATGCCGTCCGGGTTCCAGTTTCTGCGGGGCTAATTGAGGTGACGATGGCGCAGTCGCAGGAGGCAACGACGTCCCAGTACTTTGGGTTTCGGCGGCCGGTGCCGCAGATTGTGCTGGTGCAGAAGGTTGCGACGTTGCTGGGGCCGTTTGGGCAGCAGTGGGCGTCGCCGGTGTTGGAGCGCTTGAAGCAGTTGCTCCACCGGCCTTGATCTTTTCAAGGCGGGCCCTGGCATCGTCGATTAACGTATGCACGTCCTCGCCGGCTGCACCAACGATTGCAATTGGAGCTCCCACGGGCAAGCGATCGCCCTCCTTTGCCAGAAGTACAAGGATGATTCCATCATCGTATGCTTCCATTTCCATGACGGCTTTATCTGTTTCGACTTCCGCCATTACATCGCCCGGACTGACTGCATCTCCGGCCTTCTTTGTCCATTTTACAAATGTTCCCTCTGTCATGGTCGGGGAAAGTTGGGTCAGTTCTACGATTTGCGCCATGGTCTACTCCGGGCCTGATTATTTGGCAATACGGTCAGCATAAATTCCGAACATGTTACGACATCAGTTCATGAATTCCGGCAAGAATCTTGGCCGGATTTGCGATGCTTTGCTTCTCCAGATTTGGTGCGTAGGGCATTGGGACATCCTCTTGCGTTACGCGAATAATGGGAGCATCAAGATCATCGAAACAATTCCGCTGAATTCTGTCTGATACCTCAGATCCAACCGAGGCCTGGGGCCAGCCCTCTTCCACGATCAATACGCGATTTGTTTTTCGCACAGACTCATAAATAGTTTTTTCATCGAGTGGGCGAATGCTTCTGAGATCAACGACTTCCGGATTATAGCCCTCTTTTTCAATCAGCGACATGGCCTCTTGCACCAGTAGATGTCCCCGCGACCAGGTTACGATGGTAAAATCGCTTCCTTCTCGCTTAACGTCTGCCTTGCCCAGTGGAATCAGGAACTCTTCGTCAGGAACTTCACCGGACACGTTGTAAAGCACCTCTGATTCCATGAATACGATGGGATTGTTGTCGCGGATGGATGTCTTCAGTAGTCCGCAGGCATCCCTGGGGGTTGCCGGGCAGACGACCTTGAGTCCGGGAATATGCATATAGATGGATTCAAGTGATTGAGAATGCTGCGCTGCAACCATTCCGCCTACGCCGCTTGGTCCGCGGAATACAACAGGGATATTGAACTGTCCCCCGGACATGTAGAGCATCTTGGCCGCGCTCGAAATGATTCCATCAATTGCCACAAGCGAAAAGTTCCAGGTCATGAACTCGATGATAGGTCTGAGTCCTACCATAGCCGCTCCAACTCCTACGCCTGTGAACCCGGCTTCCGAAATCGGTGTATCGACCACACGCATTTCGCCAAATTGATCGAGCATTCCCTGGCTTACTTTGTATGCTCCCTGATAATGTCCGACTTCTTCACCCATAAGGAAAACTGTTTCATCGCGCTGCATCTCTTCCACCATTGCACGGCGGACAGCTTCTCTATACGTCATCTTTGCCATTTTGATTTCCTGTTACACGTACACGTCGGTGAATAGGTCACTGCCAGGTGGGAATTCAGACTTCTCTGCAAAATCGACCGAGTCGTCGACGATTGCTTTGATCTCTGACTCGAGGCGTGCAATCTCTTTTTCCGGTACACCCGAGAGCGAAAGAACATGTTGCGCTCGCACAAGCGGATCTCGCTTCCTGTAGACCTCGACTTCTTCCTTGGTGCGATATTTTGCAGGATCAGACATGGAATGTCCGCGAAAACGATATGTGCTGATTTCCAATAGCGCAGGACCTTCTCCGCGTCTCGCCCGCTCCGCGAATTCACGAACGCGTTCTTCTACTTTGTGTACGTCATCGCCTTCGAAGTGGGCGCGCGCCATATCGTATGCAACGGCACGGATGCTCACGTCATGACTTGCAAGCGCTCGATACTCCGGTGTTCCCATGCTGTAGTGGTTGTTTTCGCATACAAATAGGATAGGAAGTTTCCAGAGGCTGGCGAGGTTTAAGCTTTCATGAAACGCGCCAATGTTGCTTGCACCTTCTCCAAAGAAGCAAATACAGACTTTGTTTTCTTTCTTATACTTGATTCCCCAACCGATTCCAGCGGCCAAGGCAACATGTCCCCCGACGATTCCGTGGCCGCCCATGAAGTTGCGTTTCTTGTCGAAGAAATGCATGGAGCCACCTTTGCCTTTGACGATTCCGTTTCGCTTGCCGAATAGTTCTGCCATCAAGCTTCGTGCTTCAAGTCCTCGCGCCAGCGCATGGCCATGATCGCGATACGTTGAAACGATGTAGTCGTCATCGCGAAGCGCATTGATGCAACCGACGCCAACTGCCTCCTGTCCGATGTATAGATGACAAAAACCGCCGATCTTCCCGGCCGCATACGCCTTGGCTGACGCTTCTTCAAAGCGGCGAATCAAGAGCATTTCGCGGTACATCTTTTTCATTAGGTCAAGGGTTGCACCGGTAACCGGCTCTTCCGGCAGTTCCGGTGGTACGTGTAATTGATGTGTCTCGTCAAACGATGTTGTATCTTCTTCGATTGAGATGGGTGCTTTCCGGGGACCGTTGTTAACCGACATACGCGTCAGAACTTGCGCCCCCTGGGAAGATAAGTCAAATGTTAATCGCCAGTTTTTGGCGTTGTGGCCCAATTCTGACTGCCATTGAAACTGCGTGAACCGGGCCGGGCTCGTTCCAATGGAAATATCTCAGTCGACCTGGAGCACCACAAAAGCCATGTCATCGTCGAGCAAACCACCGGACCAGCTCAGGATCTCCGTCTCCAATGCGTTGCTTATGTCGTGCGCTGTGTCCGTGTTGGCCTGCTGAAGGAATGCAGCAAGCCTCTCCTCTCCGTAGAGGGCACCCTCGGAATTGCGCGCCTCTGTCAGTCCATCTGTGTATACAACGACACGATCGCCTGAGTGTAGTTTCAAACTGCCGGGAGCATAGCCGGTGTCAGGAAACAGCCCGATGATTCTGCCACGGGCGGAATGGAATTGGGGAGGTGTCCGCGGGCTTGAGTGAAGGAGCGGAGGATGGCCAGCGCAAGCAAACTCCAGCTGCATTGAGTCGAGATTTATCTGGAGCATGACTGCGGTGACAAAGTGGCGATCCAGATTACCCCAGAGAGCGCGATTGAGTCCCGCCAGGACAAGCGATGGATCCTCCACATTCTTTTGCTGTGCAAAAGCAATCTTGATCATGGCTGCGATCAAAGCGGCTGGCACTCCGTGCCCGGAAACATCGGCCATGATAAGCCGCAAGCTCCGATCTGAAACACTGAAGTCGTAAAAATCACCCCCTACGGATTCACGCGGTCTGTAGCGTGCTGCAATCTTCAATCCGTCGAGCTTTGGCGCCTGACGGGGAAGAACCGCATGCTGGATATCTCGCGCAATCGAGAGTTCCTTTTCCAACGCCGTGAGGTTTTCTTTTTCACGTGAAGCATGTTTTACGAGCAGCAGATTTCGAGCGCGTGCACTGAGTTCGCGAAACTCAAACGGTTTGGTCAAATAGTCGTTGGCACCGGCATCAAACCCCTTGAGGAGATCCGTAAGTTGGTTCCGAGCCGTGATCAGGAGGATTGGCAACTCATGGATAGAAAAAGATTTCCGAATTTCCTCGCAGACATGATAACCGGACATCTTGGGCATCATGACATCTAGAATCACGAGATCCGGAGCATTCGAGTTGATGATGGCCATTGCCTCTTCTCCGCTGCTCGCTACAATTACGTCATATCCGTCGAGCCGAAGTTGATTCTGCAAAACTTCAAGATTGGTCGGCTCATCGTCCACAGCAAGGATTCGGGATGGCATGCGCGGGTGAACGTCGTATCTTTTTTCCAGGGCAGGAACGCTAGGAGCAAACGAATCCGCGTTTCTTCGTTCCACCGGCGCCGTTGCTTGGTCAAACGCGCCCGGGAGAGTGAAGGAAAACAACGACCCGGATCCAGGGTTTGACTCGAGCCGGATCGTGCCCCCATGCAATTCCACAAGGTAGCGCGTGATACTCAGGCCCAGTCCTGCGCCTCCATACGGTCTTGAAACGGACGAGTCAGCCTGACGGAAGGATTCAAAAATCAAATCCTGCTTCTCGAGAGGGACGCCAATTCCCGTATCCTCTATCTGGATTTCTACGGGTTCACCGGCGCGACGACCGCCGTGAATAGCGCGAATCGTTACAGTTCCCGCCTCCGTGAACTTGATAGCATTCCAGACTAGATTAAAGAGAATTTGTTGGAGACGGTCGGGGTCGGCCATCACCGGGGACAAATTGGGCGGAATTTCGTTGTGAATTTTGACGGGCTTTTGCCCCAGAAGTGGCGCGGTCAGGCTGATGACAATGTCGACGCATTCACTTAGATTAATTGGTACCGGATGAATCTTTAGTTCATGATTCCGCAGTTGCACAAATTCAATTAAGTCGCCCACCAGCCGGGACAAACGCCTTCCGCCATCAGAGATCAGAGTAAGGGCGCGGCGGCTATCCGGGTCGGTGTTTCGGGTTGGATCCGCGGCAAGAGCTTCTGCGAGGCCAACAATGCCGTTTAACGGGGTGCGGATTTCATGCGAAATCGTTCCGATGAACTCATCCTTGACGCGATCAAGTTCGCGCAGCGATTCGTTTTTCAATTCAAGCTGAGCATTCAGGCGGTCTGTTTCATTGTAGACCATCATGAACCGGTTCGCGAGTATCCCGGCGATCGAGAGCACGAAGGCAAAAAAGGCGTAAGGGAAGAGAGGCTCCATCGCAAAGAGCTTCAATGTGTCGCGCAGAAGGTCAAAGACGGCGGTTAGCACAAATAGAATTAGTCCAACGGCCAGTACTCGAGCGTCTCGCGCGTTCTTGACGATTGCCTGGTAGATCAGGTACGGACCATAGATGAGAATTGCCGGTAGAGCAGCATACTTCCAGGTAACGGCCAGGAAAGCGATGAGCTCAAACGGTAGAATCAAAAACACAAGCGAACAGATCAGGTTGAATCCGGCGATTACAACGAGTGCGGTTTCTCTTTTTTCCTGAGGGAAGAAATAGGAATGCATAAACAGTAAGAACAGCGGGATCAATAAACTTACGGAGACATTTTCGAGTCGTGTGACCCAGGATGAGTCATTCACATAGTGGTAAATTGTGTATGACCTGGCAAATCCGTAGACTGCGAGCGCAATCGCGAATAGAGAGAAGTATGCGTTGTAAACCTCGCTCATTCGCCGGAAGTAGATCAGCAGATGATAGAATCCAAAGAACAAATAAACGGAGAGCAAGCACAGATCGAGTTGTTCCGAGTAGTGTCGATTGATGGACGATAGCAGATCTAACGAATAGTCCTTGCTGAAGAACAGGCCAGGAACTGCTGGATTGGCCTGGGAACCGGCATTGGCCGTTCCTACCAGGTGAAAAACGATTGTATTCTTCCCGGCCCTCAGCGCCCCCATGGAAATCGGAATAGTGATACCCATCGCTGTTTTGCGGACTGCTATAGCGCCGTTTGCATCGAGATGTATTTCATCCCGGATAAGTTTTCCGTTTAAGTAGAGACGATAGTTGTCGCCAATCCCGCGGATGAAAATTCCGGCCGGTTCCGCGCTACTCAGGTCCGCAGGTTCAAGCTCAAACGAAGCGGACATGGCATAGTGCTGGGTCTTGCCCGTTGATGGTGTTGGAAAAAGGGTGAACATGGAAACGGGGAAGGCCCCCGCCGGTCGGGTTGTTGGTCCGGCATCAAAACCAGATTCATCGCCCGGGTTGAAGCCCGGCCTGGCAAACCAGTGCAGCTTTGAAAGCTCAACCGGTAGCTGCGCCTGCAGGGGAGCCCCCGCGATCAGAACCATGAAAGCTACAAAGAGGCGCATGATGAATCCGAAATCAACCTGCCCACAATTTCATGGTATCGTTATTTGATGGGAATCAAAAACTTACCCATGCCCTTCTTCTGGTTTTCGCGTATTTCTTCTGGCCTTTTACCCGTCATTTTCCTCATGCTTGCTGCTTTTCCGCTCTGTTCGCAGCCCCCAACCCAGGCATCGATTTACGGTCCTGTAAAGAAGCAAGATTACCTGCTTGGAAAGTTTCAGCCGACACAGCATCCCGCCTTTGTCAAACTTTCTCCCCTGGGAATCCCCGTTCGTGGGGAACAAATGCTTCGCCGGGAAGCAGCGGACGCGCTTCGCAGAATGTACCAGGATCTGCATCGCGAGCATCCAAAGGTAGAATTCTGGGTACAAAGCTCGTCGAGAAACTGGTTCGATCAGAAAGCCATCTGGGAAAGCAAGTGGAACGGTACCACACTTGTGGAAGGTAAAGCGCTGAATAAATCCATTCCAGATCCGCTCAGTCGCGCTCGCAAGATCCTGGAGTTTTCTTCAATGCCAGGGACTTCAAGACATCACTGGGGAACGGACCTCGACATAAATATTCTGACCAACGTTTACTATCAAAGCGGAAACGGAGCCGTCCTTTACCAGTGGTTACAAAAGAACGCCGCCAATTACGGTTACTGCCAGGTGTACACGGCAGGTCGCAAGAAGGGCTATCTGGAAGAGAGATGGCATTGGTCTTATCTCCCCGTTTCAAAGATATTATTGAAAGATTGGAAGGAGGAGTTTGGCCGAAATACGGCAAGCCTGAAGGGCTTTGAGGGGTTTCAGGCGTCCGGCTCACTGGCGCCGGTTTACGTCGAATCCATCAATCCAAATTGCCAATGATTATTGGACAAACCTTGAGATGTAGTCACCTAACGCCTTGTTATGCTCCACAATGCTCGCCGGCAGATCCTTCCAATCCCAGGTGTGAGCCTTATCGACCC
Organism: Leptospirales bacterium; assembly: GCA_016788865.1. Taxonomy (GTDB): domain Bacteria; phylum Spirochaetota; class Leptospiria; order Leptospirales; family Leptonemataceae; genus JAEUSB01. Next base: position 183,876 of record JAEUSB010000059.1, on the reverse strand, counting down.
ATTCTTCAATGTCTTTTTCTTTGCGTGAGAATGGCGGAAAGCGCTCGTTCTGTGTTCCCGGCACGTCAACCCAGTAACCACTGAATGCCAGGCAACACACAGACGGGTCAAAGAGCGGGCCTGGCGGCAGGGTTGGCTCGCTGGTCAGCAGGTCCAGGCGAAGAGGTCGAAGGTCATAATTTGTAAACTTATCTGAGGGCAGCGATGGAGGAAGGAGCGCCTGATGCTGATCCATTTCTGCGTCATCATCATCGCTTTCAGATGGGAGAATGTTTCTAAAGATGTGACCAGCCAGCTCCGTTAGCAGCGAGATGTGGTAGAGGCCTGCCGTTGGGTAGAGAGCATGGGATCCTTCCGCAACTGGCACGATGGGGTGATTTCGGACTGCGGCGTTTGACGGATCAGGGAAACGGAGCCGCACGCGACCAGTATTCCACATCTTCAATTTTTCAAGGAAGAGGATTGGCTGGTTTTCCAGGTGACCGGACAGTACCATGGCCTCCGGAGTCCCATCGCCTTTGAAAACCATTGTCATGCTTTCGCGATCAAATACGTGCGGGCCAACATTGAGCAGCTTCGCAATTCCAGTCTTTGGGTCAAACGCGTAGAAGGTGTGGTAGTTGATGAAGAAGCGATCTGAGTTCTGGTCTTCAAGGTATGAATAATATACTACTGACCTGCGAAAGTTTCCGTGAATTTCTTTGAATACGCCATCAAGGTCGAAGACCGATTGATTGAGCAGGTAATCGCAATGGCCATTGTATCGCAAGAATTCGTCCAGCATGGGGATAGGAATTTCCTCAGAGCCCGTGACTGTGTTCACGGCCACAGAGGCTCTCGATTCCATTAGTGCCGGGCTCTTGAGCAGATCATTCAAGGAAACCGGGAAATATTGCTCTTTGCGGCTGTAAAGAAAGATGGGCGCGTAGGCACGGGCCAACCTGTCGATTTCTTCAGGATTCCGTTTGAGCGAAGGTTGGATGAACAGGAACTGTTTCCAGAATTCTCGAACGCCGTTATCCTCGACGTGATTCCCGAGGATCTGCAATGTATAAACGCCCGCTTTCTTGCCAGACATGTCAATATCGATCCGAGCATTGCTGACCGGGCCTTCAGCCATAATCTGGTTGTTAAACGTTAGACGAAATTGAAGGCGAGAAGGGTCTATCTTTGTTCCTGACGCAAATTGATCAGGAAAGTCCCTGCACCATGGGAGTTCGACCGTTAGACGGCGACCTGTTTCAACGATGCTCAGCATCCGTTTGATAGGGTTCATGAATTATGTCCCTCCTGATTGTCCTTCTCGAAAAATGCGCCCACCTTTACGCGAAAGACCTCGCACAGGGCGCAGAGCACTCTGTGCGATGCGTTGTCCGATTTCTCCAGTTTATCCACACGCTGATGCGTGAAGCCGCTAAAGTGTTCTGTGCCTGCAATGAGTTCAGCCAGTTTCCGCTGCGTCCAACCTCGCTTATCGCGAAGTTGCTTGATTTTCTGGCCGCTGAAACGCATAGCCCGGACCACTTACTGGCATCGTATTAGTGGATTGTAAAGAGAAATTTTGTCGCGCGGCCGGAGGCCACTTCGTATTCTCGGTGATACTTCGGGGGAGCAAATGATCGAACTCACGCACAATGGTCCTGTTAAGATTCAACGGGATACCAATGGGATTCCTCATATAACTGCTGAGACTGAATCAGGTATGTATTTTGGCCAGGGCTACGCGCAGGCGATGGACCGGGGCAGGCAAATCCTGCTGATGCGCATTCTGGCGCGGGGGCGTGGATCAGAATTGCTCGAATCATCCGATGAGATGCTGGAGATCGATAAATTCTTTCGCAGGATGAATTGGTCGGGCGATAGTTCACAGCTGGTTGCAAAGCTCGATGCGGATACTGCGAAGCTAGCGGAATCTTTTGTTGAAGGGATCAATCACTATTTCTCTACCAGGATGCCTTTTGAGTTTAAGTATTTGCTGCGAGTTAAATACGAACTCTGGAAAGTCGAAGACTGCATTACTATTTCGCGCATGATCGGATACATAGGCCTTCAACAATCGCAGGCTGAAATAGAGCGATTGCTTGTTCAGTTCGTTCAAGCAGGAATCGACCGAAAGCTCCTGGAGGAACTCTTTTCAACAACCGCACTGGACAAGATGGACGAGAAGATGATTCGGCAGATTCGGTTGGGCGAGCGCATAGTTCCAGCGTCATTACAATGGAATCGAATGATTCCCAAAGTACTTGCCTCCAATAATTGGGTAGTATCGGGAACGCGCACAACGTCGGGCAAACCAATCCTGTGTAACGATCCGCATCTTGAAATCAATCGTCTGCCAAACGTTTGGCAGGAAATGGTCTTGACTTTCGCAAATCGAAGCGTCATGGGCGCAGCCATGCCAGGAGTTCCGGGGATATTGATTGGAAGGAATCCAGATATTGCCTGGGGCGCTACGTATACTTTTATGGATGCAGTTGATTCGTGGGCCGAGGAATGCCGGCAAGGAAGCTACAAACGAAGCCAGTTCCTGCGCGTGCAGTGGGTCCGATTCAAAGAGCGGCGTGAAATAATCAAACGGAAGAAGAAGCCTGATCATCTTGAGATCTTTTACGAGAATGAGCACGGTGTTTTGGACGGAAATCCAGCGGAAGAGGGCGTCTACCTGGCCACTCGTTGGGCCTCTGGCTCGGGAACGGGTCCCGTATCATTGCGTGCCATAATGGCGATGTTTCATGTAAAGAACGTCAAAGACGGAATGGATACCATGGGCCAGCTTGAGATGTCGTTTAACTGGCTGCTTGCTGATAAGAATGGAAATATTGGTTATCAGATGTCCGGCCTTATGCCGCGCAGGCATAAGGATTGGAGCGGACTTGCTCCCATGCCAGGTTGGGATTCCAGTTACGACTGGAAAGGCTTTGTTAGTCACAAGGAACTTCCACATTCCTACAACCCCAAAGAGGGTTACATTGTAACTGCAAACAATGATCTCAACGCTCTTGGATCCGTTGCGCCAATCAATATGTCAATGGGATCTTACCGTGCAGACAGAATTGAAAAACTGCTGAAGCGCAACGATCTCACCGTGGAAGACATGGCAAAGATTCAGATGGATACTTACTCGCTTCAGGCAGAGAAATTCATGGAGATTGTTTCTCCGCTCCTTCCTGACGGGAACGATCGTGCGCAAATCCTGAGAAATTGGAATAAGCAGTACACTCCTGACTCGGAAGGCGCCTACATCTTTGAACGTTTCTACGATGCGCTTCTCGATGAAGTGCTCGGTCCGGTCATGGGTCGTCAGGTGCTAGATCACCTTCGCCGGGAAACTGGAATCCTGATCGATTTCTATTCATACGTGGATAAGATTCTTCTTTCGCGCAAATCTCGGTGGTTTGGCGATCGCAAGCGCGAGGATATCTATACTGCAGCCATTAACAAGGCACTGACGCATGAGCCAAAGGCCTATGGATCGGGACAGAAGCTCTTGCTAAAGAACATATTACTCGGCGGGAAGTTCCCTCGGTTCCTGGGGATTGATCGGGGTCCGATTGTTCTTCTGGGCAACCGTGCGACACCGCATCAGGGGCAGATCTATCGAAGTGGTGGCCGGGATACTTCCTTTGCCCCCAGTTACAGAATGGTTTGCAATTTTGCCGAAGAAGGACTGTATACTTCAATCATCGGCGGGCCGTCAGACAATCCTTTCTCCCGGCTCTATGCAAACGATGTGGATCGTTGGCTAAAGGGAGAACTGAAGAAAGTGAACGCGAACCCAGAAACCGAAGCATGAGTGTTTGTCCTGAGGACCGCTGGTTTGAGCCATCTCTCAGGGCTTCTGTGCTATTTCAAATCAGCCGTGGAAGCTGCCAGTCTGATTCCGACGAAATCCAGTCTCAGATGCATGGCAAAGTGATGCCTGTGTGATACACGAATCGTGCGGTCACCAAAGTGAAACGAACCGCCGCGCATCACACGATGTCCGCGTGTTGATATGTTCTCGCGGCCATCGCCACCGTTGTACGGATAACTCCTGTACAGACTCGAGGTCCATTCCCAGGCATTGCCGGCCAGATCATAAACTCCATACGGGTTTGGCGGAAAACTTCCAACCGGTGCGGTAACATCTTCCCAGATATCCTTGCCGCCCTTACCCAGATAGTTTGCAAGGTCGTGCGAAATCTTGCCGTCTGCGGTTGGATACGCGAATTGCTTTCCCCCTGCCGCAGCAAATTCCCATTCTGCTTCGGTAGGCATGCGAAGACCCACCCAGGTGCAGTATGCCTGGGCGTGTCCAAACTTTACGCCGATGACGGGTTGTTTGGGCTTGTTAAAATCCGCGTCGTCCATGAAAGCAGGATCCGGGTACTCCTGCGCATTCATGAACTTGCTGTATTGCTCGTTGGTTACTTCGTATTTTGAAAGCCAGAAGCCGGCCACTTTCTGCTTGTGGGCTGGCTTTTCGTCTTCATCGCCAGAATCGTTTCCCATGGTGAATTCGCCGCCCGGAATGTAGACCAGCACCGTTCCGTCTCTTGGATTCGTGTATTCATCGCCAGCGACTGGAGCCCGGCCGAGCTTAGGGGTCCATTGCTTTGGTGTCTGTGCAGCCAGGCCCAAGGAAATTCCCGAAATCAGAAGAAGAGCGACTAACGTTAATGCGCGATTCATCATTTTGCCTTCTTAGCGTTCCATTGAGTTCCGTATGAGCCCTGATCGTTCAGCAAATTGCCTGAACCCTGTGTCCCTTTGAGCGTTCCCGAATAGATGGCCGGGTTTTCCGTTCCAAAGATCGGAACGCGGAAGTAGACGCTCGAACCCCAGACGTAGAGATCGCTGATTGCATAAACTTTGTCGGAAGTGAATTCTGCAGAATAGCCCTTGCCATCGCGCTTCAAGTCAAGAGTGCCACTGAGTGCTTTATTGCCAGGCAATTCAATGCTCCATTTTCCTGACACGTCCTCAACCTGACGTTTTGCTTCCCACGGATATTTGCCGGCCCCCGGACCCTCCAGGACTTCAATTGTCCCTTTGATTGTGTCTGCGTCGATTAGCCCGGTGAAGTTTGCTTTTGCATTTGTCTTTGCATCACGAAGCACGGTCTGGATTTGAATCTTGGTTCCGTCGATCTTTGAATCAACGGCCCCTGTGCTCTGGCCGTTTTGGATGGTCCCGGTAATTACCTGGAATTTTTGATGCAGGACCATGGAAGCCGGACCCTGCTTTGTTTGCCAGGTCCAGGTTCCACCAATACCCGCCGGAATGACCCAGTACATGATTTGTTTATCGCGCGCACGATCGTGATTGATGGTGCGATCCGGCTTCCAGTCATTCATATTGAACGCATGGGTTACAATGCGCGTTCCGGGTTTGAGCAACCGATGCAACCGAGGGCGCATCTGAAGATTGACTTCATCCAGGAGATACATTGTAACGATGGTGGCCGGACTTATATCCAGCTTGAAAATGTCTTCGCGCACAAACTTAGTGCGGCTTTCCACGCCCATTGCCTTTGCTCGCTCGCGCGCTTCAATGAGTCTTTCCTCATCAACGTCTGCGCCAACCGCAGAAGCCCCCTTTTTTGCCGCAGCAATAACGATTCTTCCATCCCCACAACCGAGATCGTAGAGCACGTCTCTGGCAGTAACGCCTCCGGTTGACAACATCGTTTCAACGACTTTGGGATGCGACGGTTCGTACGGGACGTCAAGGTCCTGATCTGCCTTTTCATCCGAAAAAAGAGCGCCGCTGGCGAGTATGAGTGTGAGAATAACTGTGGATCTGAATTTCATCTTGGTATTGGACAGCAGGTTTTGCAAAAGGTTCTGGGTTTTCAAGGCTGAATTTTATTTGCCCTATGGGTGGGAAAGGATAGTCCGGCTTGTGGCCGAAATCAATCAATCCCTGGTGGAAGTGGCGCGTGCCAGCGCTTCAAAAGCGAGACTGGCATTCAGAACCCTGCGATCGTCTTCTTCGCTTGCTCGCAATGAGGTTTTGCTAGCACTCGCAAATTCTTTGACCGATTCCGGGGTCATCGAACGTATCCTGGCGGCCAATTCCCTGGACTTGGAAGCCGCTCGGGCCGGGGGGCTTAAGGATTCGCTGATCGACAGATTGAAGCTGGATGAGAAACGGATGCGCGGTATGGCCTCCGCCGTGCGAGAGATTGCATCATTTCCTGACCCCGTGGGTGAGGTTGTGCGAGGTAGGACGCTTGCCAGCGGGATTCGGATGATACAGAAGCGCGTACCGCTGGGTGTCGTATTTACCATTTTTGAATCGAGGCCAAATGTGACGGTCGACATCGGGGCCCTCTGCGTCAAAAGCGGGAACGCTGCGATCCTTCGGGGTGGCAAAGAAGCGATTCACACCAATCTGGCGCTGCATGCGCTTTTCAGGGACGCACTGGCGAAAGCCGGCCTTCCAGCTGATGCGGTCCAAATGGTTGAGGATACGGATCGAAACCTGATGCATGCATTTCTTCTGCAAGCGGACCTGATAGATCTTGTTGTGCCTCGCGGTGGAGACGCATTAATTCAATTTGTAACCGAGCATTCGCGCATTCCGGTCGTGAAGCATGACCGCGGTGTCTGCAACCTGTACGTGGATAGAAATGCAGACAACGATCTGGTGCTGCGAATCGCGGCGAACGCCAAGTTGCAGCGTCCTTCCGTTTGCAATGCTATAGAAAACTTAATAATTCATCGCGACTACCTGTTTGCCAAAAAGCTGCTGATGGGACTCGCTCAGGAGGGCGCGCTCCTTCGCGGTGATGAGGAATCGTGCGGGATTTTTCCTGAAATGGAGAAGATCACGAATCCGGACGAAGAATACTCACTTGAGTACCTGGACAATCGTCTCGCGGTTAAAATGGTGGGATCGCTTGAGGAGGCCGTCGAGTTCATTTATCGTTATGGTAGCGCCCACTCAGAAGCGATCCTCTCCCGCGATGAAGAAGCAATCAATCGCTTTGTTGCTTCCGTGGATTCTGCAGCTGTGTTTATCAATTGCTCTACCAGATTTCACGACGGTGGCCAGATGGGAATGGGCGCGGAAGTTGGTATTTCGACGGGCCGTCTGCATGTGCGCGGCCCAATGGGCGTCGAGCATTTGACCACCACAACCTACATCATGGAAGGTGAGGGTCAGGTCCGCATTTAGTGGCACGCGCAGAAAGTTCGCATCGAAATCTAATCCAGTACTATGAAGAGGCCGGGCCTGACTATTCAGCCTGGAGTCCAGACTTCAATATGCACTTCGGGTTTTTCCGATTTGGGATGAACCCATTCAAGCTTGAACCCATGTTGCGGCGCATGAATGAGGAAGTCTTAACGCGCCTGCAGGCTGGGACAAAGGAACAAGTTCTTGATATGGGCTGTGGGCTGGGCGCCACCGTTCGATATATTGCAGACAAGCGATCCGATTTAACGTTAACCGGAATCACTCTGGTCCCGTGGCAAATTTCCCAGGCCGGCGGACTGACTCCGGTTGCTCTCCGAAAAAGGGTGCGATTCTTACAAAAAGACTATGCGAAATCGGGTTTTCCGGCCGGATCATATGGCGCCGCGTATGCGCTCGAGAGCAGTTGTTACGCAGAGGGTTTTTCAAAAGTCGATTTGCTCCGGGAAGCATTCCGGGTGCTAAAGCCCGGCGCGCGTTTCGTTGTCGCGGACGGTTTTATCAAACACCTGAGGCCCAAGAATTTCATTTTCGAACGATCGCTCAGAAAGATTTCAGATTGTTGGGAAGTCGCTCAATTTGGAGAAATTGAATCCTTTAAACAGGCGGCCGAATCCGTAGGTTTTGGGATTGTAAAAGTAGAAGAGATCTCGTTTCACATTGCCCCTTCTGTTGCTTTCGTGCCCTGGGTTACATTGCGTTTCTTCTTCAAAGAGCTTCTGGTAAAGCGATCGAAGCTTACGCGAAAACGCTGGGACAACGCAATTGCACCATTCCTGGGAATTCTTGTGGGCTTGTTTCGCAAGAACTACGGGTATTATATGATCACGCTTGAAAAGCCCGGGAAAGAATCCCGGCGGCCCCGGGCAAAACCCCGCGCTTGATATCTAGTTTGCATTTCGCTGTAACGCGAGCAGGTTCACACCAATTACAGAAATTGCGCCGCCGACCAGCGAACGTAGCGATGGCCTGTCCTGTTCCATGAACCAGACGATGGGAATGATCATCAGCGGCGATGTGGCAACAATTGGCAGAACAATAGCACCCGGCGTATCGATGAGCGCCTGTTGGTAAGCGACCAGGCCAAGCACGGGGCCTGCCAGTGCTGATCCAAAGAGCCAGGGCCAGCCTGCCGCTTTCATGGGTGTTGTTCGTCCCCGCATAAACAGAAGGAATACTACTGCGACAGCGAGCCCACCCAGGTTCCGGTAAAGAGCGGCAGTTATCCCATCGATTGAATGCGAAACTTCAGCGGCATGCGCGTATCCTATCCTTGAGACCACAGCGCCAAGCGTCTGCCCAACTGCTCCCAGGAATCCAAACCAGATTAGAGAGTTGTGAGTATTGCGGGTATCAACTTCCACCGCAATAGTCCGAGGACTTCTGGCTGCATCTGTTTTTCGCGCGTAGAGTTGCACGACTCGACTCGCGGCCGGGAGGTCAAAGTTACTCTGGAGTATATGCAAAGAAAACGATGGACTGACTTCGTGCTCGGATAGATTCAGGATCATTACTCAAGGAGTTTCTAATGTCTGCTACACCCACCTATGGAGCGCCCATCAAACTCGAAACCGCTCGCAAGCTTGCTGACGTTGCAGAAGCGGAAGCCGTAAAAAACGGCTGGAATATGGCTATTGCCATTGTCGATTGCGGTGGCAACCTGGTCCTGCTTCACAAAATGGATGGTACGCAGCTCGGTTCAATTGAAGTCTCGCAAATGAAAGCGAAGACTGCGATTAATTTCAAACGCTCGACAAAGTTAATCGATGAGGGAGTGACTAATGGCGGAGCAGGCCTGCGTATGCTTGGTGTTCCCGGCGTTGCTCCGCTTGAAGGCGGGGAGCTCTTGCTTGTGGGCAATGAGATCGTTGGTGCGATTGGAATCTCTGGCTCGCTTTCTTCAAACGATGGCATCGTTGCAAGAGCAGCTGTGGCTGCGTTGTAAGAACTCTCGATTTCGGCTGGGCCTGGTTCGCTGGCAACCACGTCGCTAGCCGGTTTTACCTGAAAAGGGCCCGGCAAGCACTTTGAGAACGGACTCCGATGGCGGGTATAGTTCAGGAGCATCAACGCCCAGCCGATCCGGAAATTTTCCCGGCTCGTAGCGAAATGTTCCAAACACAATATCCCACAGCGCCAGCGTGTTTCCGTAGTTTGTTGTCCTTTGCGATTCTGCTGCATGATGCAGCCGATGTGTTTCGCTTCCAATGAACACGTAGTTTAGCCAACCGGCCCGAATGTCGGCGTTAAAGTGGGAGATATTGCTCTGCAAGTCGATCAGGAGCATTGCCAGGAAAGCAACTTCCACTGAAACCCCGGACAGGATCAGGGTAAGCTGCAAAATCAACGCCGCAAAAAGCGCGTTCAGTGGATGAAACACGGCATGCATTACCACATAAACGCGGTTCGGCAGGTGGTGAGCCAGGTGAACCCTTCCAAGGAACTTTCCGATTCCCGTTCTACCTTCATGACTGAAACGATGGAACCAGTATTGAAAGAACTCGAATGAAACCAGGAAGAGCGGCAGCGCAAGAATCAACGGAAGATTCTGCAAAGGCCCCTTGTGGTACGGAGCAAGCTTGAGGGCAATGATGCCGGCTGACCAGCGGACAAGCGATATAACTGGTGCCACGCCTGCAATGTACCGTACATCACGCCAGAAACTCTGGCGCGTCATCCCAAAGTCAGTTCGCAACGGGAAAAGGCGTTCTACGGCAATCAGCAGGATCAGCAAGATTCCAACTTCCAGGGAATAGGTCAGACCCAGATCCCATTTTTGTTGAATTGCAAGGATACCGGAACCCAAAGTGCCGGCCAACAATGCCGGATAGAATGCAAATCGAATCAGTTTCTCAATCATCTGTAACTCCGAACGATCATTTGTTATGGACCAAATGATCATTTTCAGACATATGTTCATAAACGTGCAACGGACTCGAATCGTCTGTATCAATTGGGCCGAGTGAGGATCATGAAACCGGAATAATTGAAGCATTTGTTCGGAATTGGACAGTTCTTTGGAAATGCTCAAGCCTTTGATGTAACCTATGAAACGAAAACCCGATCGGAGAATTGCGCGTTCACGAAAGGCACTGCATATGGCTTTGATGCAACTGCTTGAAACAGAGCCATATCACGAGATCACCGTCCAGCAGATCCTCGACCGCGCTGACGTAGGGCGTTCCACCTTTTATGGACATTTTCACGACAAAGACCAACTGCTGGTCTGGGGAATTTCAAACCTTGAACGCGACCTGATCGCCCTCACGGACAAGGAAATGACCCGTCGGACGCAAAGCGCGCGACGCCGCACCCATGCGGCAGATGCCAGGGAACGCATTTTTGTTCTTAGCCTGGCGCTTTTCGAACACGCAGAGTCGCACAAAGGCGTCTATCGTTCTTTGAAGGCAGGAGGTGCATGGTATGTGGTTCGCGCAGGTTTTGAAGCGATGCTCGCCCGGCTGATTCAACCGGAGATTCGAAAGCTAAAGAACGTGGCCAGGCCCGTCCCGTCCGAGTTGCTTCTGCATTTTCTAAGCGCTACGGCCGTGGAGGTCCTGACCTGGTGGATGGAAAGATCGCCCAAATTGCCGGCGCAGCAAGTAGCTCGAGCCTACCGCCGGCTTATACACTCAATGATTTGAGCTATTCTCCAGGTCTCGGGTTCTTCTTCAAAGCTTCAAAGTAGCTGAGTGCGCGAACGAGCATGTAGTCCGGCTTCAGAGCATCATTCTTATGGCTATTGAGGAATTGCTCCGCTGAATCATTTGATCCCATAGCGGCTTTGATTTTTTCAACCCAGGCTTCACGTGCTGTGTTCTTCTCGCGAGCTGTCAATTCCGGAAGGTGCTTCCACATGTCTTCTTCACGGAAGCGCGGTGGGAAAGAATTGTCCGGCTCATCTGAAAGTGCAATGTCCGGAATTACACCGTAGACCTGGATAGTATATCCGTTTGGAGCATAGTATCGTGCAGTTGTCAATTTGATTAGAACTTCTCCGCGTTTCTGCAGTCCCTGGACCGTTGCTTTGCCAAAACTGCGTTCGCCAAGCACGAGTGCCGCGTTGTGATCCATGAGCGCTGAAGCTACAATCTCACTTGCAGACGCAGATCCCGAATTGATCAGGACGAGCATTGGCAAACCCTGAGGAATCATTGGATCCTCATCGCTGCGACGTTCTTCTGTGTCCCCGCGACGTTTGATTTGAACCACTACTTTGTTTGCCGGAACAAACAATCCGGCTATTCTGATGGCCTCATCGAGATCCCCGCCGGGATTGCCTCGCAAATCAAGCACAAGCCCGTTCAGCTTGCCACCGGCCTGCTTCAACAAGGAGTCGTATTCTTTGCGAATCAGTTCTGTAGGACGCTTATCTACAAATAGAAAAGAGCTGAGTTTGATAACGCCAATCTTGCCGTTCTCAAGACGTGAACTCACAGACTTCTGGACGATTACTCCGCGTTTAATGCGAATGGAGAGGTTGGCGGCTTCGGTCTTTCTTTCAATCTCGAGCGTTACGAAGGTTTCCTTTGGGCCGCGGATTCGTTTGACTACATCGCCCAACGGCAGATTTTCAATGGAACCGCCATCGACCTTGATAATTACATCTCCGGCACGAACACCGGCATTCAGTGCCGGCGAGCCAGGAAGCGGAGTTTCAACTACAACTTCTTGATTCCCGCCGCCACGTAGCATAGCCCCAATTCCTTCAAAGGAAGAATCCTCTGATTCCTTGAGGATCTTTTGCCACGATTCCATATCCATGACCGCTGAATGGGGGTCCATGCTCTGGAGAAAGCCATTGGCTGCAGCGAAGAACACGTGCTGAATGCGGAAGGGGTCTTTCTCGTAAGGATTCTCACCCTTGAAATTTGGGGGTAGAGTGGAATATGTGGTCTTATTCTTTTCAATCCAGGCGATTACGGTCTCAAACTCCTTACGGCCAAATCCAATATCCGCCCAGGCCTTTTCCGAAGCATCCTGTTCCTGCGCGGCTTCTTTTCGCTGTTTCTCGAATTCTTCTGCCCGGGCCTTTGGACCAAGAGATTTCCGACGTTCCCGTTCTTTGGTGGCCCAGACTTCCTGCTTTTTCTCCCAGATCGCGTAGTCGGGCACCAGTACTATGAAGTCACTGCCCTTCTCGATCTCCACAATCTTGCCGGGGATGCGGCGCTCCTCTGGCTGGCGCTTCACGAGTTCCTGGTAGTAATTTCGGGGATAGAGGAGCAGAGGCGTGGGCAGAGCACGCACGGCCGCTTCTGCGGCTCCTACGTAACTTCTGCTGTCTTTAATACTGTCAGGATCGATATAATTGCTTTTGGCAAACCGGACAATCTCGTCGAATTGCCCCCAGGAGAACTCACCGGGAACATTTCGGCTCTGGGCAGGATCGCAGCCGATACTGTAAACAATGGTGAACAGGAATGCAGACGCAACCATGGATTGGAAGGGCTTCACTAGAATTAACCTCAGGGTGAACACGGTGGTAAAATCATGCATAGCGAAGTCCCTTGTTGCGTCGATCCTTTTCGGAATCGTTTTTTGTGGATGTGTGGCTCCCCCCGTAAAATCGAACCAGCCCATCCGTGATCGTTTAGACGTATACGAGCTTGCGTTCCACCTTTATTTTCGTGAAGAAAAGAAAGAAAATGCGATCGATGTGCTCGCCTGGGCCTGCCAGAACGTGAACGACGAGCGCGAGGTTAGCTGCTACGATCTCGGTCACATCCTGTCACGTGAGGGGAAACTCGAAGAGGCCTTCCGCGCGTTCGAGCACTCTTATAAGATAAAGCCCAATGGCAACGCCCTGGCCGGAATGATGGACATGTACGCTGCCGGAGTCGGAAGCATGCCAGCCGCACCGAGTCACGTGACCATCGTCAAGGAAATGGAGCGCCAGTGCCGCGCGTCGAATCCTGACGCGGCGTTCGCAGTGCTCCAGAAATATCTGGAAGCCAAACCTCCGCTTCCGGGGCGCAATTTGTTTGCGCAGCCCTTTTTTGCTGAGTGCTTGAAAGCCGTTCCGGGTTACGCGGCACTGCTGACTTCCCTTCCGCTTGCAACTACTCCGGGCGACCAGATCTACCGGATGCGTGCCGCCAATCACCCGCTAGGGAAAGTCATGGACGTTGTTCCCTACCTCCGTTCTGAGGGGCTGGCCTTCGAATCGGTGCACCCGGTCAACTACGCGTGGAAAAACTTCGTAAATGCAGCCCGTCGTGGCGACGTAATCACAGCAGAGCGTCAGTACGAGATGTTTGGTCAGGCCCTGGACAAAACCAGAACTCCGGACGGAGCGCAAAACGCAGCAATACTCGCTATGAAGCGAGCTGCCGGAACTTTAGTTGCGGGTGATCCTTTTTTCTATTCCGTCAGAAATTCTCCGCGCATTCAGAAGATGATCCGGGATGCACTTCCTGGCTCAGGATTATTCGAGAAACGCTGAATTACTCGACGGACATTGAATTTCAGGCTATCCCTGGTCCGATCATGGATATAGATGAAACAGTCCCGTCCTCGCATTGAAAAGATTCAGGATAACCCCAAGGTTGTCAGCCTGGCCCTCTACAGAATCAAAAAGGGACTGAAGAAAGAAGGCTTTGAATTGATCACAGACGAAACCGGGAAGCTCAAGCTCGTCTTGAGAAAAGGCAAATAGGTTCGACAAGAAACGTTAGACGCCCATTCGATTTCAATATTACCACGCTGAAAAAGGCTGCCGCCTGTCCCGGCTAACCTTGCTTTAAATTCCAATCGCATATCGACTATATCGGGCTCCACTCATCATCGCTGACGCCCCTTTGGAGATTCACTCAGGGTCGTCCGCTTAGGTCCAAATAGCCTCCCAAAAAGGACTTGCTACCTTTCTATGCGTCGATTTCCTTACTCGGATGAAGATTGCAAAAAACAAAGTAGTTCTGATCGACTATACTCTCAAAGATGATTCAGGTGAAATTATCGATACATCTAAAGGCGGAGAGCCTCTGGCATACATTCAGGGTGTGGGTAACATTATTCCTGGCCTCGAAGAAGCACTGGAAGGTGGTTCCATCGGAGATAAGATGAGCGTCAAGATCCCTCCGGAAAAGGGCTATGGGAAGCGCGACGAGGCTCTGCTACACGTGCTCACCCGAGATCAGTTCTCCGGCGTAGATAAGCTGGAAGTAGGGATGCAATTTCATGCCCATGGCGACAATGGGTCTGTGCAATCGGTGACCATCCAGAAAATCGAAGGCGACAATGTCACAATTGATGGCAATCACCCGCTGGCGGGCATGAACCTCAACTTTGACGTAAGCGTCGTTGAAGTGCGTGAAGCAACCCTTGAAGAACTCGCTCATGGCCACGTACATGGGCCAGGCGGACATCACCACTAATCCCGGATTACGCGATCAGGTATGCCAGTACACCCAGGCGATCAAAACCGCCTGGAGTGGCAGGCGCAGAATCAACAGCGGGCGCGGAATCTTGAACTTCCCACTGGTCAGCATATAGACGTTAGCCGGGAACACGGCCACCAACAGTGCAATCAAACCCCATGCAGCCCATGAGCTATAGGCTGGCCAAAGAAGTAGAGCTCCCAGGGCGATTTCCGCTGCGCCACTGATGTAGTTCATGGCCTTGTGCGCCGGAAGCCAGGGCGGCATCATCATGAGATACATGCGAGGCTTAATGAAATGCATGATTCCCGCGAAAATGAAAAGCGCGGACAGTATATAAAGGCTTACTTCTTTCACCTGGCTGAAGGAAAAAGGGATGTCAAAAAAAACCACTAAAAAAACTTTAATTTCTCTCGCATGGAATCGGAAGACGTTAATCAACTGAAGCGCACGCTTGAAGCCTACGAAAAACTCTCTGACCTGAGTCACCGCGAGCTAATTGAGGCAAATCGTCTCATTTCCGCGCATGAAGAGGTTGAGAAACTTTCCAGAGAAGAATTGCTCCGTCTGCATGACCAGGTCAGGGAGCTAGAAACCGAAAAGGCAACGCTGGAAAGCAAGATTCGCAGCGTGCTTCATGAAGATCCAGCAAATGAGTTGCACATTCTCAACGAGCTAGAAGAAATCAGAAAGAATTCCGACACTGGGTTCTTTATCAACCTCTTCCGAGTTCTATTGCATCATGAATTTGAAGCAAATGAGGCAATGCACCACTGGTCTGAGATACTAAAGCACTGCGAATCGCTCAGCCGCGCTCTCGGTCGCGCAATTGGCTTTCGCGTAGCCATGATGGACTATTTCATCAACTTGAACCGCTTGCTCAAAAGCCCGGTCATCCTCGAGATTAGCCTGTATGATGAAATGGTTAAGAATTCGCTCATGGATGAGCTGACCAACGTCTACAATCGCCGCTATTTTGATCGTTGCTTAATTCGTGAATTCAATCGTGCCCGGCGCCACTCACACGATCTCTCGATTGCAGTTCTTGATATTGATAATTTCAAGCAGTTCAACGACGTGTATGGGCATGCTGTTGGAGATGAAGTTCTACGCACCTTCAGTGCTCAATTGCGGACTGCTTTCCGCACCGAGGATATTGTCTGCCGCTACGGTGGAGAAGAGTTCGTGATCGTCCTGCCACAGACTAACAGTCGCAACGCGCTGTTGGTTGTGGATCGTTTTCTTGAAGATGTTCGGAAGTTGAATTTTTTTGCAGGCGCCATTACCGCCAGCGGCGGCGTGTCGGGATTTCCTGAGCATGCATCGGAAGCCAAGGAGCTTTTCCGTATGGCCGACAAGGCAATGTTCGTCGCGAAGAATAGCGGCAAGAATCGCGTGATTCTTGCGGACGAGGTCAAAGAATGAAAAAGCTTGCTGGTGCCACACTGATGCTTCTCTTGGCTGGCGCGTTGCCTGCCCAGGAAAAGAAATTCAATGCGGAAGAGCGCGAAGTGTCAATGTACATCTGTCGAGAAAGCATGTGGCCAAAAATGTCGGAGGGCGCCCCGCAACCGCTGACTCTGGAGCAGCGAGATTCTTTTTGCAGTTGTACCGTGGATGGCTGGGAGAAGGGCGTGACATTTGCAAGGTTGATGCTCACGTTCATTGAAATAGGCAACGACAAGCTAAAGAAGACGGACCCGTCAGCCTTAAAGTTAATCGAACCAGTTACAATCTGCGGCCTTCGCTCTGGATTGCTTCAGGACAACAATAAAACGGAATAGTCGCGATGCCGCCGCTTTTTGCCTGATCCCAGGTTGCGGGTTTGGTTCATCAGGCGAAAATTTGCACCAGTCCTTTTTCAAATGCTTCAGAGGCCTGGGCTGTTGTTGCTTTGAATTTACCAAAGTTCAATTCGCCGTCGCCTGTGGTATTTCCAATCCTTTGCGCCGGGACGTTTGCATCTGCGGCTATCTTCAGAATATTCGGAACGTTATCCGGTGAAACGCTGACGATAGCGCAGCCAGCGGTTTCACCGAACCAGGCCACATTGTCGGAAAAGTGGCTCGATGTAATGTGAAAACCGGTGGCGGAAGCTTTGCGACCGCGTGGGTCAAGGTTCTTGCTCAGTATGCTCTTACTCAAGGCGCAGGCCAACCCACCGAGGGAAAGGTCTTTTGCGGAGGCAAGGAGCCCCGACTCAGCGGCTTTGACGAGAAATTGAACCAGGGCGACTTCAGCGTCAGCGTTTACTCGCGGGATTTCTCCGTCGATTTTGCCGGCATACAACTTCAGATACTCGCTGCCGCCAAGAACCGGCGCAAAGTTGCCAATGAGGAGTATCTCATCGCCCGGTTTTTGAAACCACGCGGGAACAGCCTTGTCGACGTTTTCGATTAGACCCACCATTCCGATTGTTGGTGTTGGCAGGATTGGTCCCTCTTCGCTTTCATTGTAGAATGAAACGTTTCCGCCAGTAACAGGAATTCCCAGAGCCCGGCAAGCATCTGCCATGCCGCCTATGCACTCGCTGAAGACGTAATAGTTTTCCGGAATCTTTGGGTTTCCAAAGTTCAGGCAATTTGTAATCCCTATCGGAAGCGCGCCTGTTACTGCAACATTTCGCGCAGATTCGAACACGGCTAACGCGGCGCCCTGACGGGGATTCAAATACGTAAATCGACTATTGCAATCCGTTGAAACTGCGATTCCCTTGCGACTACCAGGAACTCGCGCCACCCCTCCGTCTCCGCCAGGTCCCAGAACGCGGCCCAGGCCAACTTCCGCATCGTATTGCTCAACGACCGGTCTTCTGGAGCAAACGTTAGGCGATGATAGAAGTCCAATTAACGCATCGACCGGAGCAGGATGTTGGACCTCGCTGCCCTTGCGTTTTGTTTCGAGATACTCTGGCTTCCTGGTCTCGCGCTTGTAGCGAGGTGCCCCACCTCCCAGCACCAGGCTGGAAGCGGGAATGCTTGCACAATGCTTGTTCTGCCAGCGAATGTTCAGTTTGCCGTCATCGGTGACAGTGCCAATTTGAACTGCATCCAATCCCCAGCGATGGAATATATCCGTTATTGTCTTTTCCTGCCCCAATTTGCCGACAACAAGCATACGCTCCTGCGATTCTGAGAGCATGATTTCATAGGCGTTCATTCCTTTTTCACGAAGGGGCACGAGGTCCAGATTCAGGTCCATGCCCACGTTGCCTTTGGCGCTCATCTCGGAAGACGCGCATGAAAGCCCCGCCGCTCCCATGTCTTGCATCCCGATGAATGAATCGGTTTGCGCCAACTCAAGCGAAGCTTCCATGAGAAGTTTTTCCATGAAGGGATCTCCGACTTGAACGGCGCTTCTGCGGCTTTCCGATTCCTGGGACAGATCCTGACTGGCAAAGCTGGCTCCATGAATTCCGTCGCGACCGGTCTTGGCTCCAACGTAGAAAACGGGATTCCCTTTCCCCGCCGCTGTGGCCTTAACCATTCTATCACGTCTGACGATTCCCACCGTCATCGCATTCACGAGGCAGTTCCGCGAATAACTTTCATCGAACAATATTTCGCCACCGCTTACCGGGACGCCAAGGCTATTTCCGTAATCGCCGATTCCTTTCACAGCGCGCGTGAGCAGATAACGGTTTCGTTTGTCTGTTGGGGGACCAAATCTAAGCGAGTTGAGTGAACAGATGGGTCTTGCCCCCATGGTGAAGATGTCACGCATGATTCCGCCCACTCCGGTGGCTGCGCCCTGGTAAGGTTCGACGGCGGTTGGATGATTGTGGCTTTCAATCTTGAAAACTACGCATAGCCCATCGCCAATGTCCAGTGCGCCGGCGTTCTCTTCCCCTGTCTTGGCTGCAAGCCTGGTGGATTCAGTCGGCAAGGTCTTCAATAGTAGAATGGAATTCTTATAACTGCAATGCTCTGACCAGAGCCCGGAGTATATTCCAAGCTCCGTGACCGTTGGCCTGCGGCCCAGATACCCTTCGATTTTTTCAAACTCTTCTTCCGTCAGTCCGTGATCGAGCGCGTCAGCGACGGTAATTTCTTTTTCTGAATATAGTTCACTCACGCGGGCATCCTTTCTGAAAGGGCCGCTCTGTCAATTCACCTGAATGGCGATTACCTGGACCCCTCTGGCAGATTTTCGTTCGTCTGACTGCCCATTCTGTATAGCAAGAACGGACCGTCCCGAGCGATCAATTTGCCGGATTTCTGAGCTATTGCAATGGCGTGCTCCACTTCTTCCGGCGATTCTCCCTGCGGACTCGACCTGCCCGGTTCGAGCAAAAGGTAATCTGCGCTTTCTGGGTGCTTCAGGTTATTCGTACGGACATTGACGGGAGCCTGTGCGGCAAGGAAAGCATGTGTTCGCAAGAGTGCACCTGGTTCGATCCTGGTGAGCAATGCGCGCGCCATGCGTCCTTTTGCTCCATCCGGTAGACTTGTCTGGGGAATGGTCTTTTTCAAACTGGCCTGCCACGATGCGGCGACCAGAAGCAGAATCGGCACGATTCTCTGCCAGTGGGGTTTCCACTTTCCGAGTATACCAATGAGTACTTCAGCTCCTTCCAGAGTTCCAAGCGCTAGATAGGGAAGGACGGTGTACATATAATACGTTTCGATTGGTCGAAAGAAGGGCTGTGAGCTGAGCACATGGATTGTGAATATTGGGAAAAGGACGCAGAGCACAAACCTGGGCTTGAACAAAGGCAGGAAAGCCATTGATGCAAGCAGGGAAACCGGCGCCTCATATCCCGTTTGCCAGGCGCGAGCAATTTGCATTGGATCGCGCGCGAGGTTGATGATCAGCTCGCCAGGCGAGGAGGCATTCCAATAACTCAGGAAACGTGAATTGGTTTCTCCAGAAAGAGCAGGCATGATGAATCGCGTCGCGATGAAGAACCAGGAAGCGCAAACTACAAGCAGGGTGATTCCTGCTCGTTTTTCGCCGGACACGATCAAGTAGACTGCGTAAAATGCAAGATATAACGCTGCATCTTCCTTGACCAATAGTAGTGTTACGAGGCCGGCTAACGTTAGAAACCAGTTGTTGAGCCTTCTTCCCAGAAGAAACAGGAAAGCGCATGGCAGAAACAAGATCTCGAAATGAAATGATACGGAAAAGAGATAGTAAACCGGCAATGTCATGAAAGCCGAAAGATACATCAGTGTGGAACCCGGATAAGTGCTTGCCAGGAGCCAGTAAAACAGAAGGGCAACTCCCAGGGTTCCAATCAAAAGCCAGGCGTATACCAGATGCGTATTGGTGAAGAAATAGAATGGCGAGTACACGATGAGCATTGGCGAGAAGTGATGTCCCAGAAAAAAGGTACTTCCGTTGGCGCTTGTGTAATACCACGAGCTCAGCCACTTTCCCTCTTGCGCATAGCTCGCAAGCATGGAGCTAATTCCGGCAAAGTCGTAAACACCGAGCACCAGGCCATCAAAGCAAATGCGGGCGAAAATGAATCCAGAGACCATGTGTGCCGCAACGAGTCCGGGCGCCAGCCACCGACTCCCTGGCAATCCGGCGGCCGGCTGACCTGCGGATCGACGGCGGATCAGCGTGAGCAGGATGCACACCGTGCCGCCCCAGAAAATAATTCGTTCGAGCGGGGTGGCCAGGCTTCCAGAAGTAAAAAAGTGGATGGGACTTTGGTGCAACAGGACGAGAATTGATAGAAAGAACTCCATGGCCAGGGACGAATACGATACCTCCGCTCAAGCGCGCAGCAAAAATTGGACACGTTCCCAGCGGTTTCTCGTCTGGCTTGGCGTCCTATTGAGCTTTTCCTACATTGCCGCCAATCAACCCCGGTTGAGCGCGAATCTGCGCAAGGTTCCGGACGCCGACCAGTTTGTATTCCTGACCTTTGACGCCCATCCATGCAAGAAAACAGGCCCGCACTCATGTGACAGCGACGCCGTGCTGTCCGGCGCCTGGCAATTGCTCGACACTCTCAGAAAGCACAACGTTAAGTGTACCCTGTTTTTCACGGCGGAGTTTATCGAAGCCTATCCGGATCTCGTAAGGCGCGCAATCGCAGACGGACACGAAATAGGTTCCCATTTGAAAACACATACTCATCCTCTCGAGTTCGGCAAGCGAGGCCGTAAGTTCTCAAAAGAGTGGTTCATGGACGAGCTACTGAGCGCGGATCGCGCGCTGCAACGAACCCGCAATGGCCGGGCCGTGAAATTGTTTCGGATGCCCTACGGCCTCAGTTCATACTTTGTTATTCCTGAAGGTCCCAAGAAGATTTTGCAGTGGGCTCAGGAGGCTGGCTATACGCACGTCGATTGGACAATTGATACACTGGACTGGATATCAAAGACCCAGCCGCGTTCCCAATTTCTGCCTTCATATTTAACGTCCAACCAAATGGCGGATCGCATTTATCATACTCGAGGGCAGGGGGCGATAGTACTCAGTCATCTGACGCGATACAGACCCATGAGTGAGCCTTCCGTGAATGAGATGCTCCCCGGTCTACTAACCCGACTGGCAACCTCACGAGTTCGGACGGCGCGCATTTCAGATTTCCTCGTGGCTACTGCGGTGCCTCCTCCTGAAAAGCCGCCCCTGAAACCACCGGTCAAACCACCCCTCAGGCCGCCCCTGAAGCCCACACCCACGCCTACTGCTCCTCCGGAAGCAAATCTCGTCGAGCTCAAGGCTTCACAGTGTAACTATTCGTGGAACTTCAAACGCGTGCATATCTGTTTGCAGGGAATTAGCAAAGCAGATTGCGATGCGCTTGAGGATTCATTTCTGTCTCGCGAAGAATTATGTCCGTGCACTCAGAAAGGAGTGTCGCATGACGTAGAGAATCTGGGTGAAATCGTCCAGATATCTTGCAAGATGTAATGATCTCTTTCGATTGCGCGCGCGATCGCGATCGCGTTCGAACCATTCCCTTGAAGCCTGCTCGTGCCTAACCCATTGGATACATGATCCGCTTGCTGATCTCATCGATTTTTTTGATCAGATCATCCGAAAGAACCAGGTCCGCTGCTTTGAGGCTTTCCTGTAATTGCTCCGGTGTGTTAGCCCCAATAAGTGTTGATGCCACAAAATCGTGCTGCTTGCTCCAGGCGAGCGCCAGTGCAACAACGGGCAATCCAGCCTCCTTCGCGAGTTCCATAAACTCCCTGGTAGATTCAAGAGTCTTTTCATTCACGAACCGATGAGCCTGCTTCTTTTGGCGCTCCCCCGATTCAAGATACTTTGTGAACCGCGCATTCGCGGGAACGCCTGTATTGTACTTCCCGGATACGACGCCTCCTGCCAGGGGTGAATACGGAAGCAGGCTGACCTGTTCCTTACGACAGACCTGGGCAAGCGCGTCCTCAAATCGCCTGTTCAGCATGCTGAAATTATTTTGAATTGTTTGATACTTGATGAGTCCATGCTTTTCGGACACCTGCAGGGCCTTCATCAGTCCCCAGGCGGTCTCATTGCTGCATCCTGCGGCGCGAATGATTCCATCCGCCTCCAGTTCTGTGAGAGTTTCCAATGTCTCTTCATATTCCATGTCATGATCCGGCCAATGAGTTTGATACAGATCGACGTAGTCTGTCCCGAGCCGGCGAAGACTTCCCTCGATGGCGATCTGAATGTTTTTTCGGTCCAGCGCCGTCTTGCCAGATCTGACGGGAGGAACAAACCATCCATGTCCCGGACCGCAGACCTTGGTCGCAATCAGAACCGAATCTCGCGGCTTTCCTTTTAGCCATTTGCCAACGATTTCTTCTGTTCGATGTACCCATTTGGCTTCTGGCGGAACTGGATAGATCTCCGCCGTATCAAAGAAATCAATCCCTGCGTCAAACGCTGTGTCCATTATGCGCAGTGCTGTTGCTTCGTCGCACGATGATCCAAACGTCATTGTCCCAAGGCCTATTTCTGAAACAACGATTGCCGATGTTCCGAGTCTTCGCTTCTTCATGATAATTCCTAGAGTAGATTTTTTGCCTTGATCCAGAGGTACTGGTTGATCAGCGACGTCTCCAGCTGGTCCGGGAAACTTTCCAGAACCAGAACGCCCCCGGCCGACAATCGGTGGATAACGCCTTTTCGCCACGTTACAAAGTCGTTGATTGCCTGTGCGACGGCGGGATCGTCCTTCTCTTTCATTTCTACAATTTCGCGCATTTTCATGAGTACGGCGAACGGTAAATGGCGGCCGCTCAATACCTCAAGATGCGACCGGATCATACTTGCGTTGGCATCATCTATAACGTTGGTGATGAGGCAAACCAGGCTCCGCTTCCGTCCGGCCGTTTGTAAATGGCGAAAGGCGAGGTCAAAATTTGTTTCATCATGCGTAGGAAAGAGATCAAAGCAGGCCTGGACGAGTGCACTGTGTCGTGCCGCACCGGAAACGGGCGCCACAAATCTTAGAACGCGTGAGGAAAACGCAAGGATGCCGACGCGATCGCCTTGATCGAGCGCCACGCGCGCGAGTAGCAGTACACTTGAAAGCGCATGATCCAGGATTGTTTTGCCACCTGACTCCGCGGTCATCATTCGGCCACAATCCACGAGGAAGATTACAGTCTGATTGCGGCTCTGCTGATACTGCCGAACCAGGAAACGCCGGTGTCTGGCGGTGGCTTTCCAATCGATTCGCCTGAATTCGTCGTCGCGCGTGTATTCGCGCAGACGTTCAAATTCAGTGTCGCCTCCCGTCATTCGGATGCGGCGAATACCCATAAAAGATAGACGCGAAGAGCGCGAAAGTAGCATAAGCTTGCTCACGCTCCTGAGATCCGGATAGACACGCAGCTGGGTTTCGCAAGGCACTTTGATGACTTTTCTGGCCAAACCCAGAGTTCCGAATAGCGTTAAGTGAACGTGCGAAAGTCTATAAGGACCGCGCATGGGGACAGAAACCGTGTAAGCAAACTCATTTCTCCCGGCCGAGAGTCTGGTTTCCAGCGGAAAAGCATCACAGTCAAAACCAGGCAAGACATCGTCAAAAATTCGTGCCAGAACTTTGCGACCTGGTCTGGCGTTGTATTTGATAGAAAGCTTAATTTTGCTTCTGGAGTTTTGTAAAATGACTGCATCAGCCGTGCGAATGGCCTGCATTTTCTTCCTGCGAGGGATGGTAAATGCGTCCATTGTAAAGATAGCCGCAAGCACAAGGTTGGTGATCAGGATTACGGGTACAGCGGGAAGCGTGCTGTTTGTTACCAGAAAATAAGGAAGCAACAGCGCCGACGCTGCGAGGGGAATTGCAGATAGGAGTACAAACCTGCGCGTCGGAAGTGGAATCATTCCTGATCTCTGGGTACCGGAACCGTTTGTAGAATGTCGTGTATCAGATCATCCGCTGTCTTCCCTTCCACTTCTGTCTCCGGCAGAAGCAGGAGCCTGTGGCGCAATGCCGGAAAAGCCATCAGCTTTACATCATCCGGAAGGACAAAATCTCTTCCAGCCAGCATAGCCACAGCGCGAGCGGTCTTCAGGATAGCAATTCCCGCCCGCGGAGAAGCGCCAACGTAGATTTCTCGGCGCGCACGCGTGCTGCGCACGAGGGAATTAACGTAAGCCATGATACTGGGCGATGCATGAATGCCGGCGGCCTTTTGTTGCAGCTCAAGAATCTGAGGGCGTGTGAGGATCTGTGTAACCTTTGATTGTGCTCCTGCCCCGGTTTGCAGTTTCAGGATTTCCAGCTCTTCTTGTTCGCTTGGATAATCAATTTTGAGTTTCAAGAGGAATCGATCGAGCGCCGCTTCCGGGAGCGCGTACGTTCCTTCCGATTCGATGGGATTCTGAGTTGCCAGGACCAGAAATGGGGACTCGATTGGATACGTTTGATTGTCGATTGTGATCTGCTGCTCTTGCATGATTTCCAGCAGAGCCGAGTGAGTCTTTGCGGGTGAACGATTGATTTCATCTGCAAGTAAGATATGCGTGAATACGGGTCCGCGGTGGAAGACAAATGCCTGTTCGCGCTGGTTATAGATCTGCGTTCCCGTAACGTCAGTCGGCATTAAGTCAGGCGTGAACTGAATTCTGGCAAAATTCAAACCCAGCGCCTGACCCAGAGTTCTCACGAGCAGCGTTTTGCCAAGTCCTGGCATGCCTTCGAGTAGAGCATGACCCCCGGCCAGCAGACAGGCCAGTGTCCCTGTGACGAGGTCCTCCTGGCCTACAAAAGCTCGTGAAATTTCTTTGCGAAGATTCTGAATCTCTGGTGTCATTTTATTTTACTCGATTTTCTGATCAGATTTCCAAGGGCGCGAAAATGTTCCGTAAAGTCTCTGCTGCCCGGCGGTGCTTCCTGAGCAAGTGGTTGGCCCGGAGACGCTCTGGCGAGCAAAAACAATAACAGGAATACGAACAGTTGAAAGAAAATCACATTCAGGGGAAATACCGTGAAGACGCGAAACATGCTCTCCTCGGTTTCGCCGGACTTTGCGGGCGGGACAGGAAGTTTGTCAATTACGGCAATTTGCTGCGAAAGATTGTCTTTGAGAAGATACGCGACCAGTTCTCTGGCGAATCTCTGGTGCTGGGGCAGAGCCATTGAGTAGTTCAGAAAAGCTTCCGCATTGTAGATCAGGATAACCCGGCCGCGCTTAAGGTAGAATTCTCGGATCAGATCAACCTCATCCCCAAGTAGTAGAGTCTGATATGCGAATGGTCCGTTGACGAGCAACGCTGGCTCACCCTCGTGAAGAAAGCGGTACCGAATTGCAGGTGGGAACTCCTTGAATACGTCCGAGCTGAAATCGCTGGCAACATGCGGTCGAAGTGACTCTCCCGTGACCAGCTCACGAAAGCCGAATAACGTAGGAACCTTTTGAGGAACCATGTTTGCACTCACGGACCTGAAGCTTGCCTGCGCTTTGCAGTAAGCTGATTCTGCAGGATGTTCTTTCAATTTGTCCGCGAGCCTTTCCCAGAACTCAACGGTTAGCGTTGTGTCGCGGACGAAGTAAACCAGAGTAACGGGCTTAAGCGGCTTTTCAGGTTCGGCTGATTCTGGATCATCCTCCGGTGGATCCTCATCGCCTTTTGCTTCTTCTGTGGGTGGCTCCTCATCCTGAGTCGACCCTGGAGCAAAGTGACCATCCGTAGATCCATTGCGCTGACGCGCCGCCGGTTGGTCCTGCTTTGTATTCTTGCGGGGCATGCTCTGCTTTGAGTGAACAGAGTGTGTGACCGCCAGAGTTGTCTTTAGTCCCGCTATCGCATCGGAATCTGTATCTTGCTCAAGATCAAGACCTGACATCCAGGCTTCCAGATTTCGATATACTTCCTCTGAATAACCGACCTTGCGTTCAAAGTGAATGATGATGTCGGCGTTCTGTGCCTTGCGGGTCAAGTAGGCGCTGTGAGTGATTGTTTGTTTGGTTTGGTCGAAGAGGCTATAGAACGCATCCGTACCATTGATACTCTTCTCACTCAGGGTGGCGTACGTTTCATCAACGAGAGGCTGGCGGCATGCCAGCAAGGCTGCCAGTATGTAGATTACATAACTACCACGCATTTAAAAGAGGCTACGTTGAAGCGTATCCTCTTTGTATAGCGCGGGCAGGTCTGCAAACGTGCCAGCACTTTTTTCGCGTGTGCGCTCGGCACGGTAGCGCTGCGGTTCACCAAACTCAACTGGCATAGGTCTGGCCACAAGGTAGCCCAATCGAAATGCCTGTAGAATACGTGATTGATCCGGTGTCAGGGTTTGGGTCTCCATCATGTGCAGACATTCGTACAGTGGGAGAACTCCCTTATAATACCATAGCATGGGTCCAAAGACATCCTCGGGGAAGACCTCATGCAAAACATGCTCGGGGACGGATTCAAAGCCGGAGGAGTCTGCCCCCCTGGCCCTGGCAATCGCTGCGTAAAGATCCAGTGCGGTGGGGAGCCCGGTAAGTCCCAGCCATTTGCCATAAGATTTGCGTTCTGAACTCGACAGTCGGAAGAGTTCTGCGAACAGAAAATTGCGCTGTTTCACGCAGTCCATGCGGCTCAATACTTCGAGGGCTTCTCCACTGATCAGGCAAACATGCCCCTCCGGATAAAACGTCAGAGGATGCTTCTTGAGGGCCGTACCTTCTTCTTGCGTCAGTCTATCTTCTGGCAAAACTGCAAAAGCTTCCAGGACCCGTTGCCAGATGGCCCCGGCTTCCAGCTCGGCGCGGATCCGTGCTTCCAGCTGCTGGAAGATTCGATGGAGAGACTTTCGAATTTGCTGGCTGCCTTCCGGGCGCCTTAGTATAATCCCGAGGCGTCGCTCAAGGCGACTGCGCTCGTCCAGGGTCAAATCGTGGAGACATTCAGAAATATACACATGAACCTGCCAGGCTAGAGGATTCCCTTCAGCCCTATATCTTTTCTGTAAAAAAGCCCGGGTACTTGAATCTTTTCTAGTACCGCGTAAGCCCGCGCCCGCGCCTCTGCCAGGTCTTTCCCCGAAGCAGTCAGATTCAACACTCGTCCCCCGGTTGAAACCGTTGCCCCGGCCTGGGCCGCAGTACCAGCATGGAAAAATATTATGTCTCCTGAACTGTCAACGGTTTTGAGCTCGGGAATAGGGATATTTTTCCGATACTCGCCCGGGTATCCATCCGCGGCAAGAACGATACAAATTACGGCACCAGCCGCAAACCGGAGGGGGCGATCGGGCAACTTTCCCTGGGCGCTTTGCCTTGCAAGGTGGAGCAGGTCCTCGTCCAGGAGACGAAGGAGGGCCTGCGTTTCCGGATCTCCAAACCTGCAATTGAACTCCACGACGCTGGGCACGCCATTGTCGACCATGAGGCCGGCATATAACAGGCCGCGATACGGAGAGCCTTCCGCTTTCATCCCGGCCACAACTCGATCCAGAACATCTGTCTGAACCCGTCTCATCACATCCGGTTTCATGAAGGGCACGGGGACATAGGCGCCCATGCCGCCAGTATTTGGGCCCTGGTCTTTATCAAAGACGCGTTTGTGGTCCTGTGCGGCGATCATCGGGAGCGCGCGTTCACCGTCGCAGATGGCGAACACACTGGCCTCTTCGCCTTTGAGGAAATCTTCTATTAGAACAGTAGCACCCGAAGTGCCAAAGATTTTCCTGTCGAGCGCATCGACAATTGCAGCCTCTGCGTCTGCAAACGTTTGCGCAACTGTCACACCTTTGCCGGCGGCAAGGCCATCCGCCTTAATGACGATGGGCAGCGATCGGGTTTTTAGGTACGCGATTGCCTCCGAGGAAACGTTAAACGATTTTGCCAGTGCCGTTGGAATCCCGTGCTTCTGCATGAACGTTTTTGAAAACTCTTTGGAACCTTCGAGCATTGCAGCACGCCGAACGGGTCCAAACACCAAACAATCTTTCTCGAGCGCGTCTGTGACTCCATCAACAAGCGGTTGCTCGGGACCAACGAAGATCAAATCGATTTGATTTGCTTTTACGAATGCACGAATGGACTCGAAATCGTTCAGGTTGATTCCCTTTGCAATGACGCGGTCCGGGAACCCCCCATTGCCTGGGAAAACAAAAATCTCTTTGAGGTCAGGACTCTGCGAAAGTTTCCAAAAAATAGCATGCTCCCGCCCGCCGGAGCCAAGTAACAATACGCGCATTTGCCTAATCTTCTTCCTGTTTATGATCTACAAATTCGAAGTATGCCTTTACGACACTGGCCGGATCTTCCACCTGCGGATAGTGGCCAATTCCAGGGAGGAGTACAACATCAGGATGCTGGATTAGCTTCTTGTACGTTTCTGCCATGTGAAGGCCCGACACTGGATCTTCAGGACCGTTTATCAATCGCAACGGAATTCGGGAATTCATCATTGCGTTTACCCAACGCTCGCGGTATTTTTCCCTTTCCGGGAGGTAACCAATCAGCTTGTAGTAGATTTCTTTACCTTTGTTATACTGGATCAATTGCCAGAATTGCTCTAGATCTTCCGGCTTTGGCCTGGTTTGCGGTCCAAAGATTTCAGAAAAGGCTCTTGAGAAGGATCCTTCATTCAAGAACAAAGATACAAATCTTCCCAGCGGACTCAATAGGAGCTTTTGAATGAGGCGAGGCTTGTGCGATTCCGGGAAAAGCCCTCCGTTGAGAAAGCAGACAGAAATTAGCTCAAGTCCCTTTTTCCTATCTCGCTTGCGATCACGAAAGCGGGCGAGCAATTCCTGGGCGACACTGACTCCGTAATCGTGGGCAAGAATTCGAACCTCGGCTATGCGAAGTTCTGCAAGGAGTCCTTCGACAAGGTCTGCCTGATCCAGGATTGAATATTCGTACTCGTGAGGTTTATCCGAGTAGCCGTAGCCGATAAAATCAGGTGCAACGAGAAGCGAACGAGCCGCCAGGTCTCCCCAGACGAGATCAAAATCCCAGGACGACGTTGGGAAGCCGTGCAGTAGCAAGAGCGCGGGACCAGCGCCGTCGATTCGATAGAAAATCGAATGACCTTTGTGCTTGAAATACTTGCCTGCGTCCTTCCAGGAAGCCGCGTCCATAGCCCCATCTGCGAAGGCGGGGGTTGGAAAGATAGGACTTTTTTGCCCTGCGTGCGCGAAGCTCGTGGATGGCTGAACTAATTTGGCGCAGGCGAATAGAATGCAAAGAATACCGCGCCAAGAATGAAGAGGAAAGATACGAGATGATTCCACTGCGGCTTTTCGTTCAGATACAGCACGGCGAAGGCAATGAAAACCGAAATCGTTATGACCTCCTGGAGAATCTTCAACTGGAAGGCGCTGAATGCGCCGTGGCCCATCCGGTTTGCAGGAACCTGCAGGCAGTACTCGAAAAAAGCAATTCCCCAACTGGCAAGGATTGCAACCCAGAGCGGTGAACCCTTGAACTTCAGATGCCCATACCAGGCGAATGTCATAAATATATTGCTGAGGACGAGAAGGACGACTGTTGCCATGACCAGGGGTGGTTGGGTGACGTCAAACGGCCAGGCATTTTGCAGGAGAAGAGAGGGGCGGCTGCCCGCCCCCCGTAGACGTTACTTGTTATCTTTCTTCTTGTCCTTGTCCTTGTCTTTGTCTTTTTTCGTATCTTTCTTGTTATCTTTTTTGTCGTTCTTGCGCTTATCGTCTTTCTTGTTATCTTTTTTGTCGTCTTTGCGCTTGTCTTCGTTCTTACGCTTATCGTCTTTCTTGTTGTCTTTTTTGTCGTCTTTGCGTTTGTCTTCGTTCTCACGCTTATCGTCTTTCTTGTTATCTTTTTTGTCGTCTTTGCGCTTGTCTTCGTTCTTACGCTTATCGTCTTTCTTGTTATCTTTCTTGTCGTCTTTGCGCTTGTCTTCTCTTCTATCGCGGTTGTCGCGGCGATCGTTGTCCATTGCTTTGCCTGGTTTAGCGCGGCAGTAAGAATCAACCTTGACGCCATCCTGTCTGGTATAGCCGTTCACCCAGGTACAATCGTCATTTCTTGTGCACTGTGATTGAGAGAGATCTGTACATTGTGAGTCTGCGCTCAGGGATGTGGTACCAAGCGTCGCAACGAATGCCGCCAGGGTGATCCACGTTTGAAATTTATTCATATTGTATTTTACCTTCTGGAAATAGATCAAGTATGAGACGAGTCTCTGCTACCTGGCGTTCAATCCTTTTTTTGGCCCAGTCATACGGGTTTCCACGGGCGCGCTGAGAACCGGATCGTCGAGGCACGCCTCCATTCAGTGGGCCCATGGCGGTCCAGAATACGGTCCGCCGTGGGATCAGATGTTACGAGTGTGGCTCAGAGGGCACCGGCAGCTTTTGCAGCTTTACACTCGGCACTTTCCCCATCCATGCAAAGGAAGCCACAGAGTTCCGCTCTGTCAGGGTTGCTCTTGTCCTTGCAGGCTTCCAGGGCTATCTTTGCCGATTCACCGCAAAGATCCTTCTTCTCACCAATTCTACAAGCGCGCTCGCAAGCTGAGTAGCGGGCTTTTGTATTTCCGGCGGAAGCATCCGTGCATAGCTTTGCGTCTCCACCTCCGCAAGAAGCAAGAGCTGCGATCGCTACAACG
Source organism: Leptospirales bacterium (assembly GCA_016788865.1). Taxonomy (GTDB): domain Bacteria; phylum Spirochaetota; class Leptospiria; order Leptospirales; family Leptonemataceae; genus JAEUSB01. The sequence continues at coordinate 153,325 of JAEUSB010000059.1, read as the reverse complement.
CTAACCAGACTAACATATTTCATAACTTTCAGTTTCATCGCCGTATTGCGCAGGTCATTCACGGATTGTCAAGAAACAGTCCTGAAGCGTACGGTCGTAGGACTTTGTTGCATGGACTTACGATGGATTCAAAAATAGAATCTAGTCCCCACGTGTACCGAGCGTACCTCCTCGCCTTGGTTGCCCGCAAGCCGCACAAGCGTCGGTCGCGCAGTTGTCCAGATCATGATGTCCGCACCTCCAACCTTCTTGCTGGGTCCGTCGAACAAATAAGCGTCTCCGGCATTCCATGCCCAGACCAGGAGAAACAGCATACTTACCGCGGAGAATCGAGAGGCAGCTTTGTGATTTGCATTGATTCCCTGATTCATCAAGAAGAAACCGGTTCCAAGTGATCCAGGGTTTGATGTCAGTCCGCCGTGGGCCTGCAAGATCCGGCCCGAATACCGATCGTCCAGGCCTGCGGTGCGGAAGGACGAGTACGACGAGAACGTCTGAAAGGCTAGCAGTGTCATACTACCAGCAAACAGGCCCCCTGCGAGGTATCGTTTCGAAGCGATCTGACCCCATCCCGGCAAGACCATAGACCGCAACATTCTATCTCGGGGTTGTAGCTCTGCGCTCGCCGGCGTCTTGTTCTCCTCTATCTTCTTTGGCGGCTCGGACCGTCGCTCTTGTTCCTGCTGAAGACGTTTTCGTTCTAGCTCTGCAGCCGCAAGTCGCTGTTCTTCTTCCTTTCTTCTCTGTTCCTCCAGGTATTGTTGCTGCAATTGCCTCAGGCGCTCCTGCTCCTTGCGAATGGCTTCATCTCTAGCTGCCTGTTGCTCGTTAGGATTTCCGTAGACGATCCTGGCAATATATTGTTTTTCCAGGGGTCTTACCTGGCCGGACGTCAGGCGTAGAACAAGATTCACGCGCGACTGTTCCACGATTGTTCCGATTAGCACCTGACCATCTTTAAGGTAAACCGCGTCCGCCTGGAGAGACGAAGCGAGCATAAGAAAGAATCCCAGAAAGGCCAGCTGCGAAAAACGTCCTTTGCGCAGGGCGCAACGAAAGACTGAACTACATTTAATCATTCCCTTTATCTCAACGTTATGCGCATACCGGATCGCAAGGCCGGAGCACCGCCCGCACCACCGGCAGGCGCACTGACTCCGTCGTATTGGCACCGAATGACATCACCGCTCGAAACCGGATAGCCCACGGCCACTACCTGGCCGGGACTTGTTCCCAGGGTGGTTCCCAGAGCGAGGATTTGAGAGTTGGACAGGGTCAATAGCTGTCCAATGGTTGATGCATTTTGCGTGACTCCAAGGGTGAGAGCCGCCGGTTCCTGCGTCACACATTGTGCCTCCAGAATTCCGTTCGCTAGCACCGTAACGGATAATCCATTTGTTACGCTGTCAGTGTAGGACAGTCGACTGCCGGTCTGACTCAAGAAAGTATATCGCGGTACAAAACCGCCGCCCGCCGAGGCATTCGCGATCCATCCTTTGAACTCAAGTATATCCGTGCCGGAGGAAGGGGATTGGCTGAGCAGGCCAATGACTAGTCCCTCCGGAAATCCGTCATCTTCCTTTGGTTCGATGAGGCATCCAGCCTGTAGGAGAATTGTGGCGATGCTAAGAAGGATACGACTCGTGTATTTTCTGATCATTCTGTTTCCTGGACTGAGTCCGAAACTTAGATATGATTGGCGTCGACCCCGGGTCAATGAATCATCGATTGTCCGGGCATAAAAAAACCGTTCCCCTTTTCAGTGGAACGGTTCCATAGGAATTGGCCTGATATCTTAACGACGTGGACCACGGCCCTGTGGACGGAAACCGCCACCGCCTCTTTCTCTCTCCTGAGGCTTGGCCTCACTTACACGGATTTCTCTTCCGTTCAATTCTTTCCCGTCCAGCTCCGCGATTGCTGTACGACCTTCATCGTCGTTTGGCATTTCAACAAAGCCGAATCCCCTTGATCTTCCGCTTTCCCTGTCGGTGATAATCTTTGCAGAAACCACATTGCCAAACTGGCCAAAGTGATTGTGCAGTTCTTCCTCCGAAAGTTGAAACGGGAGATTCCCAACAAATAGTTTCATAAACCCTCTACGTACCTGAGCACCGGATTAGACCCGACGAAAACGTTTGTCCAGAAAAATCCTGTACACTGTGAGACAAAAAGTACCGCGCGTTAACCCTGCGAATTGGCCCGAGACGCGATCAGTTCTTGCACCTTCAAGGCGATCGCATTCTGCGGCTCCAGGCTTAAGGCCCGGGCGCACAGTTCCAGGGCTCGCGACGGATTCCCCAATTTTGCATGAACCTCGGCTAGATTGGTGATGTTCCGAATCATGTCCGGGTCGCGCAGATAGACTCGTTCACCCAGATCGGCGGCGCGCTTCAAAGCCCCTGTCTTCTTCATACAGTAGGAAGCAATGTAGGCGAATTCAGGATCGATGTGACCGGCATCCGCCACTCGTTCTGCGAGCGAGCCAGCCTTTTCGTAGTCCTTCTTGTCGAGATAGTACTTCACCAACCGGCGCGCGATCTCGGAACTGTGCGGGTGCTCGTTGAGGGCTTCCTCGAGCAATTTCACCGAGCCTTCCAGGTTTCCGGATTTTGCCAGGTCTCGTGCTTTCGTCAGGGCCAATTGCTCGCCCTGGCCGTTTACACCGGCCATGGACTCGCCGTACCCAATCCGGATCATTGAAAGGTCATCTGTGATCTCACCCATCTCCAGTATGCTGTCATAAACCTGCGTCAATAGTCCGCGTCCCGCCTCGACGTGCTTCAGGAACATGCCATCGTCGTCGTTTAACGTTCTCTGGCCACGGTCGTCCACGCTCAGTAGAATATCATCCCGTCCGTCCGAACCAACTATCAGCACATCGCCAGGCAGCAGTTGATATGTGCGAATAAACAGTTTGCCTTCTACTCCCCCGATCCCCAGTTTCCGATACATCATATCACGATCCAAGAATCCTGCCTGATTCTTGCGGTAGATCACGGTGGGCGGATGCTCAGCATTCAGGTAATACAGGACACCGCTTTCATCGTCAATTAGCCCGATCACGACGGAAACAAGCATGCTTCCATCAAAGCTCTCGAACATCTTTTGGAATTCAATGAAGGCGTTCTTGAGCCAGCGTTCTGGATACACGTTCTGGCTCGCGGATGAGAGTTTTGTGCGCTCGATGATCATGCGCGAAACGGCTCCCAGAACCAGTGCGCCACCGGCACCCTGGATGGATTTGCCCATTGCATCTCCGTTGATGAAGAGCGTGTATTTCCTGTTTCGCAGCACCAGCGTGTCTGCCATACAAATGTCACCGCCGAGTTCATCCCTGCGGTTTTTGAAATCAAAAGATTTCTTCTGTTTAACCAGGAATTCAACGTTTGTGATATCACTCTGAACGCGATTAACTCCAAGCGGCTTGATTAACAGTGAGGTCAGGAAGTAATCACCGTCTTGCTGACGTTTGAGTCCGCTGACTTCTTCGAGGGTCTTCTGCAGTTCCGCCGTGCGATCCTGCACCTTGCGCTCCAGATTTTGATTGAGCTCAACCAGTGAGCCGTAGCTCGATTGAAGTTCAGAAACGAGGGAGTTAACAATTTGCGAGAGTTGGCCCAGTTCGTCCCCGCGGATCTCTTGTATCTTGTGATGGTCGAGTTCATCGAATCTGTGTTCTGCAACGACATTTCCCAGATTCAGGACGGCTTCCGTAGTGGTGCGGAGAGGCACTGTAAAGAATTTGTGCATCAGGAAGGCCGCAAGGAAGACACCTACAAGCACCGTAATACTAATCATGGTGATCAGAACCCAGGATATTTTGGCTGCAACAGCGCCTGCCTCTGATACTGGCTTAACAGCCACAATCTTCCAGTAGGATTGAGGAACGTGGAAAAGGAAAACGATCGCACTTTCATTTGCGATATAGTCCTTCTTGATTTCGAATTTCCTATAGAGATTACTTTGTTTGGTTTGCTCATCGAGTGGATCAGCAATTACTGCAGCGATGAACTCCGCTTCTTCTTTGTCGATCTGGTCTGAGTCATTGTCAATGGATGCGATCAACTCGGGCTTATACCCGGGCATTGCCTTGGCCCGATCGAGAATATCCTTGTTCATGGCGTTCACCGCATCGGCGATTGGCTTGAAGAGCGCCTGCTTCTCCGCAAACTGCGAAACCGTCATGAATTCCTTGGTTTCTTTTCCTTTGTCGTCCTTGCCTATGATCTGAACATCTTCAACTTTTGGAAAGGTTAGAAACTTGTTGTTCCGATCGAGGAGGAACAGGTAGCCACCCGTGCTCTTTCGCATAGTTTCAAGGAACGCCTGCAGGCCCTCAAGCTTCAGATCGATGGTTGCAACACCTGTGAACCTGTCTGCCTTATCGCGCATGGCAACCGTACAGGTTACCATGGGTTGATACGAGACTGGATCCATGTAAGACTTACTCCAGAAGCAGTTTCCGGGTTTGGAATATCGCACAACGGGATACCATTCGTCGTTGTGATATCCGCGTTCGATAGTGTTGTAGTCGTTGAAAAATTGCAATTCCCCTTTGTCGTCGCGTCCCCAGAAGAAACTATGGCGCTGCACTCCCGGGACAAACGCCGATGGTTCAGGCCAAATACCGCCACCTGCAACGTTTTGATCCCCGCGAAAGTTAACCATATTTGGTACAACCGTCTTGAAGAGCCTTGCATCCTTGGGCAACGTCTCGCCAATGCTTGCCTCACTGCGGCAAAGGGCTTCAATCTGACGCGAACGCTCACCAATCTTTGTAATGACGTTGTTTCCGATTTGTTCAATCAGTCGCGATGACTCTTCGAGCACCAGATCGCGCCCTTTGGTGTTCATCACGAGAAAGATTCCACCCAGATCCCAGAGGGGTACCAGCGTTAGCCCGAGTAGCCCTAGTACACTCAGACTTTTGTACCATTTTATCTTCTGGATTCCAGTGTTGAGCATGCTTTTCCCCCGGATTATGTCCCGCTTTCCGCGCGAAACCTCTTCAGCGTAGAGCCCCCTGCGATTCATTGCAAGGTAATTTTTGTCGCACCCTGTCCAAACGAGACGAAGCGGACTTTTTTTTGATTGAACATTGTTGATGAGCATGCGTCTCATCTGACCGGAGGGTCTCATTTTGAAAAAACTAACGTCGTTTGTTATCTTCATGATTGCAGGTATGCTCGCAGCTGACCCGGCGGCACTGACCTACAAGAAGTTCAATGGTGCGGGATTTACCATCGATGCGCCTACAACCTGGGCACAGAATTCCAGCCCGCAGGTCGCGCTTGAGCTCGCGTCTCCGGACGAAATCGCGAACTACAGAGTGGTGGTCCAGGATCGCGGGAATAAATCCTCGGATGCGATTCTCGCAGCAATGGAGCAACAGCTCGAGTATGAGAACATGCTCGACCCACCGCAACGCAAGCTGAAGCCAGCAATGCTGAAACCTACTGGAGCCGAAGACTGTACAGTCGGCGCGTATTCGGTGGAGAAGAAAGGCGTGGCAATCAACCAGCGAATCTGGGTGCTCGTGAAGGGTTCAAAAGCCTTCATCCTTGTGGAGACCACACCGGATGACAATCTGGGCGACTATATCGACGCCTTTGACCACATTTCCAAATCGATTCGCCTCAAGTAAATCGCTCCGGCGGTCCGCGCATTGTCTGGCTCGGGGGACAAATTGCGCGGGTTCCCCCGGACCGCCATAGCCCCCTTGGCAGCGGGTCCAGGTTCCGATGGGTGCCGGAACGGCCGGTCCATCTATCTGAATCGACTTTGACACCTGAGCCCTGTGATACGACTTGTTGATCATGGCCAACAAGAAGTCCCCCGCGAGGAAAGGCAGTAGCTCAAAGTCAAAACCTCCCGCGAAATCCGGTAAAGCAAAAGCGAAGGCACTCCTGGATTCTCGCCTCTCCTTTATCACGATTGGCGTAAAGGATTTCAAAACGTCCCTGGATTTCTACAAGGAGACCCTGGGCTTAAAGCTATACAAGCTCCAGGGAGACATAGCAATGTTCGACATGGGCGGCAGTGTTCTGGCCCTCTATCCATTAAAGCTTCTCGCAGAAGACGCCAGTCTCCGTCCCGGATCGGGATTTGGTGGTATTGCATTGGCGTATAACGTTAGATTGTCTAAGGACGTTGATCGCGTCCTTGAATCGCTTCAGTCCAGGAGTACAAGGATCCTGAAGCCAGCCGAAGACACCTTCTGGGGAGGTCGTTCTGGATATTTTGCTGATCCCGATGGGTATCCGTGGGAGGTTGCCTGGAATCCGTTCATCAAAATGGACAAGAAGGGAAGATTGATCCTGGGAAAAAGTCGAAGCTAGCGCTTTTAAAAGAGATTCCTGAATTCCAATTCGCGTGTGAATTCCTTTACGCCCGCCGCCGTGGACCCATATTGGCGCCATGTATCCAAAAATCAGAATCACCCTTGCTTCCGGGCAAATCGAATGCGAGCTTTACAACGATATTGCTCCTAAACACGCGGAGCGTATACTGCAGCTGGCTTCGCAGGGATTTTACGATGGCATTTTATTTCATCGCATTGTTCCAAACTTTGTGGCGCAGGCCGGAGACCCCAAAACCAAGAACGGGCTCGATCAGCCTGGCGTTGGTTCGGGCGGGTCAAAGTTGCCTGATCTTCCTCTCGAAGTAAGCGCCACGCAAACAAATACGCGTGGAGCGTTGGCAATGGCACGCACTCAGAATCCAAACTCAGCTAATAGCCAGTTCTATATCGTATTGAAAGATGCTCCACACCTGAACATGCAGTACACTGTATTTGGACGGGTTTTGGGCGACGGAATGAATCTTGTGGATGGTTTGAAAGTTGGCGATGCAATCGTCAAATTAGAAGAAATCAAGAACTGATCGGCTGCCGGAGAGGCTCATGGAAAATAGAGTACAAAAATATTTTAAAAGATCCGTGAGCGTCTTTGGCTTTGAAGCAAGGGCCTGGCAGTGGATCCTGGGCTCGCTTTTGCCCATGGTCCTTCTGGGCTCGTCGATTTACTTGCTTGCGAGCATCCCGTACCTGAGAGTCTTCGACGGGCTTCCCACGCTTGTCTGGCAAACACTGGCCGGGGTTCTGGCTCTAGTATTCGTTGGGCTGTTCTTGCTCCTGTTGCGCGCGATTTTTGTAACCTGGAATCAATTTGTTGTCTTCACTCTTGTCATTTCCGGAATTTCGTTTATAACCAACGCCTATATTATTGATCACATCATTTTTGCTCCCTTCACAGTCCGCACAGTTGTGGGGCTGTGGATGTCCTTTATCGTTCTAGGGGTGGTAATTTTTCGCGATCGATTGCCAGCAGTCGTAAGGATTTCCGTTCAGCCGGTTCTTATCCTGGGAGCCTTTGTTTGTATCGCATTCATACTTCTCCTCAGTCCCCTTATGATTTTCAGCTGGTTTTTCGTCTGGCTGGGTGGTCTCGGATTTCTTCCGTATAGCCCGTTATTCGCCTTCATTGCGTTTGCTGGCTCGGCCTGGTTCAATCATCAATCACTTACTGGCGCCCTGCGCAAGGTTTCACTGGGTCTCATGCTTGTGGTCTCCTGCTGTCTGGCAGGCTATACAACGTTCTATTTTGTTTTGTGGCATAAGGCAGAAGCGGTTCTGAGAAAGCCAGTTGTGGCGTCCGGCAACAACAATCTGAATGCCGACCTCCCTCAGTGGCTGCAAAAGGCTGCCAGGTATCCGGTGAATCATGTTTCCGAAATGCTGCTTCAACCAGAGCGCAATTCTCAGATGAGTCTCTTCGCTGGCCAGAGTTTGTTTGATCCACTTGCGTACCTGGCTTCCGGGGCAATTTTCCAGATGTTTGACAGAGAGCACAAACCCGCCCTTACACCCGAGGAATCCGGGAAGTTCCTCCATCTACTGTTCGGGAAATCGCATGCCTACATGGACCGTCTCTGGGAAGGGCGCTCGCTCATTACGACGGATCTTGATTCACATGTGCAGGTGCATCCGGAGCTTCGCGTCGCTTACACAGAAACAACGTTCTCTATATACAATGAGAATCCACCAAACTCTTCGTTCCGTTTGCGCGGCATTGCCTCTCAACCTGAGGAAGCTATCTACACGATCACGGTCCCACCGGGTAGCATTTGCACAAAGCTTTCCCTCTGGGTGGCCGGGGAAGAAAGACCTGCTCGCCTAACGTTCAAATCGAAGGCCAGAAATGCGTATCAAAGCATTGTCAGAGCCGCGCGAGACCCATCTTATGTGGAATGGCTCGATGGCAATCGCTTGCGCCTGCGCGTCTTTCCAGTCAACCCTGGTGGCTATCGCACTGTGCGAATTGGAATCGTATCGCCTATGCGAGCGCAAAATCAAGGTCCGAGCGCCACCCTGACATATGAACGCATTCAAGTGGAAGGACCCTTGCTCGACTTTGGCAATCAGCACGTGAACGTTGATATTTTCACTTCTTCCAGAGTGAATCTAACAGATTCGGGAATAAGTCTCAAAGAAAAGATTGTGCCAGACGGCCAGGTCAGGCAATGGACTGGCAGCACGGGTAGTAACGGTTGGTCGTTTTCAATTCCCGCACCCGTACCCTCGGGAAACATCTCTACGGCTGCAGGCAAATACAGCGTTGGACCAGCCAGATACAATTCTGTCCAGTTTGTTCCCGACAGGCTAATCGTAGTGTTGAATCAGTCCCTGGCGCGAGATGAGTGGAAGAAGTTGGTAAAGTCAATTTATGAATCCAGAATCCCAATTACGATCCTGGGAAATGAGTGGTTTCGCACAACAGATCCGATCAAAGCTCTGGCCTATCTTGACGAATGCGAGATTCCTGCGTTCAACCTTTTCCCCCTGAATTTCTCGCAACAGGGAGGGCTAAACAATCCCCTGTGGATAGTTGCCGGAGAATCCAGTTCCCTTCCCCTTGGCGAGCTCCGTGGCTCAAACCGTTTCACTCTGATGCAAGAGGCAGCAGCTCGACGTAAGCAACCAGAAAAGCTTGTAGTGGTTAACGGACGCGTGTCTGAATACGTTGCGAGTCTGTTGGACCTGGGGCAGGTAGAACAGGTTGGATCTTCAACCGAGGACCTGGTCAGGATTCTCAAAGAGCAAACCGTCATGTTGCCAGCGGAAGGTGATGATCTTGTTTCGCTTCCGTTCGCAGGCCTAACGCTCGAAAAGTCTACAATGGACGTTAAGCGACCCGGATCTGACCTTTTAGTTCGGTTGGCTATCCATGAAAAGTTGCGGCGCCAACTGGGACGCAGATTCTTTGATCGCGACTTGGACAATGGAGATCTGGTGCAGCTTGCGCGAGATGGAATGATTGTTTCGCCGGTCTCAACCCTGATCGTACTCGAAACCGAGGATGACTACAAGCGATTTGGGATCGAAGCAGACGCATCGCTCCTGGGGCAAAGTAGTCTTGAGTCCCCGGGTGCGGCTCCCGAACCTGCCGAATGGGCATTGCTTCTCTGCTTGCTTGTGGCGTTGATCACATTCTTCAGAATGCGTCGCATAGCCCCGATTTGAAACGACCGTTGTTGCAGGAGCACTCATCACCTGCCTGGTCTCTGCATCGGCTGGCTGTGTTTGTGGCCCTGCTGTGTTGCATTGTCGCAATGTTCTATGCCCGGGACGTGTTGTTGCACAACTCAACGGCTTTCCTTGAAATGTATCCTTTCTTGTTTCTAATCGCGCTCGGGCGGGTGAATCGCAGGGAGGATTTGGGTCGAGGATTCTATCTCAAGGCTGGGTTCTGGCTAGTTCCAGGAACTGCATTCGCGTTGAGTGGAATTCTGCTAAGCCGATTGAGCCTCGTCTGGATGGGGTCGTACTGGAACGCACTTGCAGTGGCTCACCTGGCGGGGGTGACGTTTGCCTGGCCGGCAACGCTCCTTGTGTTTGCCGTACCGCCGTTAACCGGTTTTACGTCGCTGGTGCTGGGATTCAAATTGCGTATTCTTGTGACTGAAATTTGCGGCTGGGTACTTACCGCCCTTGATCCTGGGACGGTCACCAGTGGAAATCAAATCTGGTTTTTGCAGCAGTGGTATTCCGTGGATCGTGTCTGCGAAGGCATGAAGATGGGCAGTGCCTCGTTCTTGCTCGTGCTCATTCTGATTCGGCGCGTCTTACCCGGGGCCGCACTCGCAATAGGTGTCCTGGCATTGCCACTGTGGTTCATGGTAAATCTGCTTAGAGTTTGCTTGCTCATCATCTTTCGTGTACCAGCATCCACATGGCAACATGAGCTCATAGGTCTTGTGATGTTTGTCTGCGGCATCTTGTTTCCACTTGCTATGATCGCGCTGTTGTTTCCTCGAACTAGAGAGCATGCATTGCCCGAAAAAGCGACGGCGCAGGAGAGCTCGGCCGAATCGCGCGTCTATTCTGCCAAGACGCTGCGTCGTTTGCAGCTTGCCTTGCCTGGTGTACCCGTATTGATTCTGCTGCTCCTGTTTGGCTTTAAGCCAGCAGAGCCGGAAACCAACTACCAGTGGCCGGTCAGGGTACTGGAGTTCCAACTGGATCCCGCTTCCCTTTATCCCGACTCGAGAATTGCGGTCTATCACAGCGATGGTGCTCAGTTGATTATCAAACATCAACTCTTTGCAATAGGCACGGGTCACGATCCTCGGATTTGTTTTGAGGGGGCCGGGTTTGTATTTCATGAGGATTTCAAGGGTACTGGATCGCTGGCGACCTCTCGGGCGACGCAGGCCAACGCTGAGCGGCGCACATTCTACAATCGCGGTATAGTGGAGAAAGCTCACCAGCGTGCCACGTTGCTCTGGTGGTACTCCGTTGATGGCAAACAGACCAGTTCGGACCTCGAGTGGAGATTGTCGCGGTTGCGAGGCCACGATGTGGTCCAGTGGAATCTCTATGGGCGCGATGAGGCTCGTCTGGTTCGTGTTGCCGAGCGACTTGCGCATTGCAATTGTTTACCTTCATTGCAGTGACGCCGAAGGGGACAGGTGAGGCAAGCCGGCTTGTTCTTTGTACACATCTGATAGCCCAATCGAACAATCAAAGCATGGAATTCGTTGTAGTGGGCGGTCAAAGGGAGTGCGGATAGTCCTGCGCGGGTAACGGCACGTTCGAAAGTCAGCATAACCGTCTTCTGCAGTTCGTGGTAGTCGTCGGTGGCAAGTTCGGGCGCGTACCGTTTCAACCATCGCGTGGTATACGCATCTACAACAAACACAGGTTGCTCAAATGCGTAGCACAAAATTGAATCAGCCGTTTCTGGGCCCACTCCATTGAGGGCCAGGAGGGACGCGCGCAGGTGCGAAACACTTTTGTGCGAGGCAAGAACTTCTTTCACAGAATAGTTATAGTTTCTAAACCAATTTGTTAGAGTTTTTAGTTTCCTGGCTTTTTGATTGAAGTAACCGGAGCTTCGAATGATTGGAGCCAGTTCGCTGGTTTCGATACGGTCCAGGCGCTCTGGATCGAGCAGGTTTCGACTTCGAAGTTGCGCAATGGCAAGCTCAACATTTTTCCAGCTGGTATTCTGTGTGAGAATCGCGCCAACCATCACCTCGAATGGTGTCTCTCCGGGCCACCAGTTAGATGGCCCAAGGGCGTCGGCCAGTTTCCTGTAAGCCTGAATGATTCCAGGCATCCGTCTATGCGCTTTCTGCGGCCGAAGCTTCCAGTGCCTGCAAGAAAGTGGCAGTGTGCTGAGCGCCATAGACGGCATACTTGCGGTCTATCACAAAGAAGGGTACTCCGCGGGCACCGAGCTGTCTGGCTTCATCGACATCCGCCAGGACCTCATCGCGAAACTCATCTGATTCCAACATGGCGGAGACCTGTGCTGAATCGAGACCAATCTCTGCACCAAGTTCGGCGAGTGTTTGCAAGTTGGCTACATCCTTGCCCTCGGTAAAGTAGGCGTGAAAGAGTCTTTCTTCAGCCGCGTCTCCGAGATTGTGTTTCTTAGCCATTTGAATCAGGCGATGCGCATCAAAGGAGTTCGCGATTACTGCTCGATCAAATCTATAGTCAAGGCCCACTTCTTTGGCCGTTTGAACCACTCCTTCATGCATCTTGATGGACCATTCCCGCGTCTGACCTTTGATTTCAGCAAGATAGGTGTAGACATCTTTACCGGGCTGCGAAGCGAGACCTGGATCAAGCTGGAAACTCTTCCACTGGATTTCCACTTCATTCCGTTTTGGGAATACCTTGAGTGCTTCCTCAAATCGTCGCTTGCCAATATAGCAGAAGGGACACATAATGTCTGACCAGATTTCTATTTTCATTCGTCTTTATAAAGATATTCCAAACGGGTTTGCGCGACCATGATTATTTCCCCTGCTCACTGAACCTCTTCACCAGATAAACGCTGTTTCCCTTCTCGTTATAGATCATTTCATCAAATATATCGTTGGTGATCAAGATCCCTCTTCCGTGCGATGCGCCCGTGTCGGGCATCCCCCGCTCTTTGAGAGCCTTGTGGTCAAAGCCGTCGCCCTCATCTGTAATATTGTATGTGACCTCTTTTGCGCTCATCGCGTACTCAATCTTGACTCTGCGGCGCGAAAAGCGCGTATCCCGTGTCCGCTCCCGTAACAATTGCATATATTTGTCTGACTGCATTGCTTGAGTTTTTTCTTCGTATGTAATACCAAGATTACCATGCTCAATTGCATTGATGAGCATTTCTCGAACACCCAGACTCATTCCAAACGTCGCGTCTTCGTCCGCGTAGCGCAACAGGTTCCTGGAAATGCGGTTAGCCAGATTATCTACCAGAAGAATATCGCTCTCCAGATTGAACTCAAGGGTTTCTGAAACAAGGCTGGGCACCAGCGGATCTACCAGGATTGGAACAGCTCGGGCTGTAACTTCGTCACTGCCCTGGATGTTCAGGAACTCTAGCCGCACATCAAACTCTGCAGTCTCCGTTCCATCTGCGCGTACAAAACTGATTCTGCGCGCCATGGGCGCGCGACGCTCAATGAAATGCGCCAGTTCGCCCATCAAGAGCACGGGCGCCATCGATCTGGCCGGATCAAGGAAGATGATATCAAAGAAGTTTTTTCCGGGGAGCGTGTCTCTGGCAAGACCCAACACCTGATGCGCTGCCGGATTGGCGTTTGTGATTTGAAGATTTGGCTTCATTGAAAAGATCAAGTCGTGCGTACTTTCAAATAGGACTTTGTAGCGTTCGCGAGTGACGGCTCTATCGTCATCCACTTCGTGGATGGCCAGAGTTGCCTGCGCCAGGTCGACGCGCATATTGTCGAATGTCCGCGCAAAATCACCAAATTCATCCTGTGCGCGCGACATTGTCGCAATGGCAAAGTCTCCGCGCGCGATGGCGCGCGCTGACTCATGAAGTTTTAGCAATGTTCCGAGCACATCTCGCCAGGCAAACCAGACCAGAATGCATGCAATAGCGAGGGTGAACGCGGGAAGGACGAGCAAAATGGTACGCGAAATGGATGAGGCTGCGGTTCGGTTGGCAAACGAAGTGGCCAGGCCCGGCAGGGATATTGCCAGAATCAGAATCAGGAATGTAAGTAAGAGCCTGCTACGAGTGCGCATTTGACAAGTAGAATGGGACTACCGTCTATTCGTCAATTTCGATCAGCCATTAGTTCAATTGTGAATATCGTCTCACCATTTTCAGTTTCCGCCCAGACCTTTCCACCCGCTCCAGTCACACTTGTAAGTACGGAATCGAGACCAATTCCCCGTCCTGCGTCCATTGACAACTCGATGGTGGAAAAGCCCGCCGTAAAGATCAGCCTTGCCGCCGTCAGATGGTCCATCTGCTCCGTTTCATCGAGCAATCCTCGACGGATGGCCTGCAACCTGATCTTTTCAAGATCGAGTCCGCGACCGTCGTCACAGTACTTCACTCTGACCGAACCGTTTGCGGATTGAGTTTGAATCTTGATTTGCATTGCCTCGGGCTTTCCCCTGGCCTGGCGTTCGCTTGCTTCTTCATACCCGTGTGTCGCGGAGTTTCGCGCGAATTGAACCATCGCGTCGCGCACAATTCGCTGAAATGCGGTGGGAATTGTCTCCTGTCTGAATCCGCTGGCATCGATTTCGAAGGCAATCGCCCGCCTGCTGAAAACACCTCGAATAGCCTGCAGAATAAAATCCTCCAGGGGTGTGGTCGCGACTTCGCGAATATGCTCAACCAGATTTATGGATTCATTGGAGAGTTCCTGAAGGATGGAGATTGATCCTGCGAATTTCTGCTGCACGGTTCCGTTGATTTCCGTCGCCTCGGCAATGACACTTTCCGCATCGTGCAAGGCTTTTGTGAATGCTTCAAGTTTTAGAGCGGAGGCGTTACCTTTGAGCGTATGCAGAATTCTGAGTATTGTTGGTCGGGTGACCTCATCGAGAACCTGAACATGGTCGCGGAGCTCGGCCGTCTCTTCAAGAAATGGAGTCAGGAGCGCGCGGGGAGTGCGGAGTAGATCCAGGACAAGCATAGTCTGGATCTCATTCTTCCGCTTCTCGTTGCCAAGGCTCTGCTCAAGCACTGTAGCCTCTGTTATGTTCGAGAATATCCCGAGCAACTCAGTTACCTGATCCCCCACTCGGATCCTATGGAACCTGCCGGAAATCCAAACATTCTCGGATCCACGTAAAGCGATCTTCTGCAACGGATTCAGGCCTTGCAAGACGATGTCCGGACGCGATCCATCGAAGAGAAGTTTCAAATAGGTTTCAGTGTTCTTCAATTGCTCAGAGGAAATGCGAGGCGCAAGCAACTTTAGCAGACTAATCCCTGGGATTTCTTCTTCCGGGAATAGTTCTTCCAGGGCCAATGAATAGTTGCCCCGGATTGTTCCGTCGGCACGCAGCAAGAATAGGCCATCGGACACAGTTGCCAGAATCCGATCCGTCTCCTGTTTTGCCTGCTGAAGTTCGATGGTTCTCTCTTCGACTTTGCGCTCCAGATTCTGCGCGTACTCACCGACCGCGGCTGCCATCTCATTGAATGCAGCTGTGAGATTTCCGAATTCGTCTTTTCTTTTCAAAGTGGCACGCGCAGCAAAGTCGCGTGCACGAATGCGATTGGCCGCCAGGCTCAACAGAGTTAGCGGTCTGGCCAGGTAACGGCTGAGCACGAAGGAAATTGAAACTGAAATAAAAAAGGCAAGCCCAAGAATCCCGAGCGACTGATACCAGAGTTTGCGGATTAGATTAACATCTTGCCGCGCATCAAGATCCATTGAGTGGACGGCTATCACTTTGCCTTGATAATAGATTGGGAAAAATGCACTGAGCCATACTCCGTACGTGTCAAAGATGTAGTTGCGTGTGGCCGTTACTTCGCCGCGTAAAGCGCCCTTGATCTCTTCGGAAGCGTCGGAATAGTTGTAAATCATGGAAAGCGGCGAGGCCTGCTCATCCTCATCTATGGTCCCATTCTTATTTGCGTCCAGTTCAGCGAAATCGGAGTCCGCAATCCACTTTACGAATTTGATATCGGGTGATTCCTTTATGGGAACAAAAACGTTGGCATAGCGCACAACGGGAATATCAGTTAGATCCATTGGAGCCTGTGGTATGTTTTCTGTCAGAACCACGCGCTCGCGCGTCGCGTTCTTGATCTTGCGCAGGGTCTGCACAAGCTTCAAGAAACCAGGGTCGCTTTGTAGTTCGTTTAGAGCAGCGGGTGATAGGCTGTCGCGCGAGTTTCCCGGAGAAATGGAGGCAAGGAATGCTGCGTCGCGCGGGAGGCTCCGCTTTTCCGTTTCTTGATCAATGCGAATGATTGTTCGACGAGCTTCGTCGTCGAACAGAAACAATCCAGTGCGGCCAATATCTTTGATGCGGGCAGTTGTGGCGCTGTAGAGTGAATTGTAGGTCACCTTCTGGTAGAAGAATACACTCAGGGAGGTGAGACCGAGTGACACGGTGGTGAACGCCAGACCGAGTTTCAGCCCAAAGCTCCGCCGAGCAAGATAGGCGACAATGATCCACCCGATCAGGAGCGCACAAAGGAAGACGGTCCAGAAAAGGCGATTCTCCGGACCGAGGAACGCCAGAACTTGAGTCATGCCATTGTCTCTATCATGCCAGCGTTTTTAGAATCTCCGTCAACTGACTGGCCCTGAACGGTTTTTGCAACACCGCGTAAGCCCCGCTCTCCATTGCTCTCAGGGCGACAGCAGGATCATCGATAGCAGTAATAATGATGATCCTTGTTTCCGGGTTAATTGCGAGAATCTCCCTCATGCATGTGAGCCCGTCCATGTGGGGCATGGTTATATCCATTGTAACGATTTCCGGTCTGTGAATGCGAAATAGATCAATTGCTTCCACACCATTTCTTGCCTCGGCAACCACTTCGAATTTCTGGGCACGCAAATGCGTCTGCTGAATTACGCGCATTAAATCCGAATCATCGACGAGCATTACCCGTTTCATTCAGTCGTACGCTCTGAGGAGGGGATTGACAGTAAATCGGAAAATGATCTGGATGGTGGTATGCAAAAATCGGGTGAGTTCATGAAGGCTGCCGTGGTTCCAAAATACGGGATCAAGAGTCCTACGCTCGTGTCGAATTGGCCGCGCCCCGTACCAGGGGACAATGACTTGCTTATCCAGGTAAAAGCCGTCAGCATCAATCCCATTGATTGGAAGATCATGGAAGGTGCAACAAAACTACTACTCCCACTCAAACCTCCTTTCGTCATAGGAAACGACGGCGCCGGAATTGTTTCCGGGGTCGGTAAACTGGTAAAGCAATTCAAGCCAGGGGATGAAGTGTACTTCCGTCCGCGGAAGGATCGCGTTGGAACTTTTGCCGAGTATTGCTTGATTCGTGAAGATGAAGCTGCCCTCAGACCAGGGAAATCCACATGGGAGGAGGCGGCGGGTCTTCCCTTGGTAGCGCTGACTGCATGGCAGGCCCTATTTGATAAGGCCGGCCTGAAGGCCGGGCAACGTGTGCTGATACATGCCGGGTCGGGTGGTGTTGGCACAATCGCAATTCAACTGGCTAAGAACGCAGGAGCTCACGTTATCACGACATGCGGACCATCGGGAATTGAACTTGTGAAGAGTCTCGGCGCAGACGAGATCATCAATTATCGCGATCAGAAGTTCGACGAGATTCTCAAGGATATTGATGTTGTATTTGATACAATGGGTGGCCAGACTATGAAGAAGTCTTTCGCATTACTCAAACCCGGTGGCGTTCTGGTGACAGTAAATGGCATTCCCACTCCGGACGTTGCGGACCGCTATGGCAAAGGGTTCATCCTAAAGACCATATTTAAGATCGCAAACAATGGCAATCACAGTCTTGCCAGGAAGGCTGGTGGCAGATTTGAATATTTGCTGATGGAAGCTAACGGTGCGCAACTCGAGAAGATCGCAAAGCTCGTGGATTCTGGAATCGTGAAGCCCATCGTCGACAAGGTCTATCCGTTTTCGAAAATGGAAGAGGCATTCGCATACCAGATGTCGGGGCGTGCAAAGGGAAAAGTCGTCCTCACAATCTAGAAAAGCGCATCGCTTTTTTTGAACCTGATTATCGGACCGGGCGTCGGATGCTCGTGCGAGTAAGACTATTTTTCCTGTTGGCTATTGTCTGTTTGAGTTTTTACGCTGCATGCCGGCTGGGCGATCCCCTTCAACCGCGCAATCCGGCTGCGCGGCCGTGGAGCAATGAGAAAGAGAAGGTTTCATTCATGTTTCAGATTTCGAGCATGCTTGAAAAGCAACCCACGGATTTCAATGAATGTTTGCAGCGCGTTCAGGATGAAATACATCAGAATGGAAAAAATTCATACCTGCCACTTTTGCTCGTTCAGTCGAGCGAAAGCGACTCCGTGGCAGAAGATGTGTGCAGAAAGCCTCTGGAATCTTGCGGCAACTGTCATCTGCCCCGGAAAAACAATTGCGATTATCGCGTAGAGTACAATGCCGCAAACGGTGAAGCACAGGCCACCGGACGGTTAAAGACCGCAGACGCAACGAGCATTACAATCGCCAGGCGTGCATCACACGGCGAAGATATCGGGCCTTCCTCAACCGTTTCAGACGGTCGATTCACCACCAGGATTCCCAGGGCTGACATAGTTCGAACAGTCTGGCTAAACGGAGCTGACGCACCTGAAACCTGGTGGGATTTCAAGAGCTTCTCACCACGGGGAGCCATTGCAAAGAAGATGTTGGCGATCTCGACCGAGAACAATGTTGCGTGTACGAATTGCCATGTTCAACATGGAGATTTTCGCCTGACGTCAGAGGGCGAGACATTTGGTAAAACCGGCAAATTGATCCGCCGCGTTCGTTTGCGCTAGGAGCGTTTGAGTGCTCTCACGTCCGTAAATGCATTCAGAGCATCCGCTATCAATGGCTCGATTGTAAAATACTGATGATATCCCAGATATTTGAAGTACTGTAGCACTTTTTCGGGGACCTGGGTAAAGACCAATCGCGTTCCTTCACGTTTGCATTGGTCGTGCATTTCGATTAGGGCGTTCAGCCCCACGTTGTTGATATAGTTCATTGGTTGTAGATCCACCACGATTCTGTCGCGAAGTATGGCGTTGCTTCGAAAGTGATCCAGTTCCTTTTGTAAGTACTGGCGGTTCTTTTCATCAATAGGATGAAGGATGCTAAGCAGCGAAATGGAATCCCTCGGGCCTGTGAGCTCGTGTCCTAGCATAGAGCCCTTGAAGAAGGCACCGCCCTCCATTTTGGAATCCCGTTCCGAAAGTGCCTGGTGAATCTGGCCAAGCAATTCATCCATGTCCAGAGGCTTGGCAATAAAATCAAAGGCCTCTTCTTTGATCGCCAGTACGGTGGTCTTCATGTCTGCGTTGCCAGAGATCAATATGACAGGTGTTGCACGGTGAATGGCCTTTACGCGGCGCAAAACTTCAAGTCCATCCATTCCAGGCATCCGGAAGTCTGTAACTACAATATGTGGAAGGAGTTTCCCAAACAGGGAGACAGCGTCCTTTCCGTTTGTGGCGCCTACCACTCTAAGACCCTGGCCACGCAGAAAGATATCAAGTTCTTCTAGAATATCAACTTCATCGTCAACGATTAGTACAA
The DNA here is from genome assembly GCA_016788865.1 of Leptospirales bacterium. GTDB lineage: Bacteria > Spirochaetota > Leptospiria > Leptospirales > Leptonemataceae > JAEUSB01. The sequence continues at coordinate 134,277 of JAEUSB010000059.1, read as the reverse complement.
TTGGCTCTCGCATGATCATACTCCTGTCTGGACTTGCAATCGTGGAAATTGAATAATGAAAACAGTCTGCTCGTGATTGCTTTGCACGGAAATGTTGCCTTGATGGTGCTGAATGATGCGTGAGGTAATAGAAAGTCCCAGGCCCGTGCCTCGCCCGGATTCCTTTGTGGTGAAGAACGGTTCAAAAATTCTAGGCAATGTCTCCGGGGGAATTGGTGGTCCGTTATTGCCAATTTCCAGGGAGACTACTCCCGTGCTTTTGTCAAAGCGGGTTGTTACAAAGATCAGGCGATCTTGGGGGGCCGATTCTCCAAGTGCGTCAATTGAATTTGCGATCAGGTTGATGAAAACCTGTTCGAGTGCGGTGGCATCACCCATGATAGGGGCTGTGTTTATGTCTAGATCCCAGATGACGTCCACGGAGAGCAGTTTTAACTTTTCTGTGAACAAGGAGAATGCGCTTTCCAGAGGATCATTTATTGAGATTTCTTGAAGGCTCAAATCGCTCTTGCGCCCATAGCTTCTGACATGGTCTACGACTTTTAATGCACGATCCACTTGATGAAGAATCTTCCTGGTCCGTTCACAAAGGAACGAAACGTCAAATGTAGGATTCTGCAAGGCATCCAGTGCATTGTGGCTGGCCATTCGAATTATGCTGAGGGGTTGATTGAGCTCGTGCACAATCCCTGCGGCCAGCTCGCCGAGACTTGCGAGTCTTGCAGCCTGCAGCATTTGCTGCTCCATGATTTTCTTTTCAGTAATGTCGGTCCAGCTACCCACAATTTCAGTAGGTCGCCCGTCCTGATTGCGGAGGACTTTTAGATCATCTCGCACCCAACGAAACGTGCCATTTGCATGACGGAATCGATATTCAAAGCTGATCGATCCGCGATCGATTAGATCAGGTATCAACGCGAATACTGAGCCTCGGTCTTCGTCATGGATGCATCGGGACCAGAAACCTTTGTCCTGGAAATTCTCTGAGCGGTAGCCCATCAAGTCCTGAACGTTCTCGCTCACATAAATGATCTGGAAGTCGTCGATGGAGAGACTGTAAACGCTATTGGGAGCAACGGCTAGCAGACGTCTCTGGTAGTCGGTAAGTCGTTTGATTTCCGTTTCAGATTTCTTGTATTCCTCCTGGTCGCGTGCACCCACCAGATAGAGTGACTCTGCCGGAGAATACATGACGGTGCAAAAAGCGCTGCGGTACCCGCCCCATTTTCGTGATAGCCTGATTTCAAAACGCGTGCGTGCCCCCAGTTCACGCGCGGCCTGTTTGGCGCCCAGGAACATTTCTCGATCTGATACGTGGATTAGCCGGTGATACTGGCTGCCGAGCAGGTCCGCCTGGCTGAAGTCGATCAACTCCTGGCAGGCCCGGTTGATGCGAACAATCGTTCCGTCCTCGTCGAGCGCCGCAAGCAGGTCCGGGGTCAAATCCAGAAGGCTGTGTTCCAAAGTTGCGACCATACGAGTTTTCTGCCATTCCAGAAAAATCAGGCCTCAGGAAATGAACACTACTTTTGGTGTTATTAACGGGTGCGGAGATGCCGATTCTGTCGATTTTTATGCAAATCATCCCTGCGCCTCAAGGATGGCTACCCGATTTGCGGTATTTTCTGGGCTGAAAATCGTGCCTGGGTAGCCCAATGAAGGGTCTCGGGCGGCCAGCGACGCGCAATCCGCAGAAGCGGACGCCAGGCGTCGAAGCAGGCCTAGAGCGATTTCAAATACTCAAGAAGGGAGGCGCGCTCTCCGTCAGAGAGGTTCGTCCCGTATTCGTGGCCCGTATTCTTGTTTCCAGGCAGGGAGGTATCAAGCGTGAAGGGTCCTTCCTCTGAAACGAATCCCACTTTGACAGGATCGAAAGCCTTGCTTCCGGTCTTGAATGACTTTGGACGTTTGGACGCAGGTAACAGTAGGTCGTCTAACGTCGGAACAGAACCATTGTGCAGGTAAGGGGCAGTGGCCCAGATTCCGTTTAACGGCCGCGATTTATAGGCAAGCAATGCCACCAGTGGATCCTTTGGATCAACTGGAAATTTTCCTTGCCGTCCAGCGGAAAGCCCCCCGGCGTTTGTAACGCCACTCTGAATCAACCGTGCCGGGTTCTGAATTAGAATTCCCTCCACGAGATGGCGCAGCATGTAATTTACACTTGCAGTCTCGCCAAATCGTTCTATTGAGACTGGAAAGTGTACTGGCTTACCCTTCAGCAAACCCGTAGATCCCTTTGCCTCAACAATGTTTACGGCGGTTTTGGGATCGGTTCCCACCAGATCGATTCCGTACATTTGGGCATAGATTTTGCGCGTTGGATTCTTTCTTTCGATGTCCTGGTGACAGCTGAGGCAATTCGATTCGAACAACTTCCGGCCTGAAGCTATTCTGCTACGATCAATTGGTGGGAAAACATCCTCTGGCCATAGGGGAGACGTTAGTCGCTTCAGTTGATTTTCGATTGCCAGAAGTTCTCCAATTTGAGCCGATGAATTGTATCCGGCCTGTGGCACTTTACTCTGTAGCTCAACGTGTCCAAATACGCCAACCACCTGACCCACATTTCTTGCCAGGGAGCCCAGACCTGCATTTGATGTGCTCCCTACCCATTGCACGTAATCATGATGAGGCGCATCCCACAGGTATGGATAGCTTACGGGAGCGTTAGCCGCAACTGTATCGCTTGATTTTGCAAATTGAAGCACACGATTGTAGATCCGCCCAAACGCATCCAACCTTCCAAACCCGTAGACCAGATCGGATCGATTTACCGTATTGTATGTCTGCCTTTCAGACGCTGATCTTTTCAGACGTTCACGCAGTGCTTCTTTGCTCTTTGCGTCATTTGCCCCCAGGCGCTTGGCCATGCGGTTGAACTTCCTTTCCTCAAGATTTGCCTGCAACGCTGCACCGAGTGCTTCGAGAAACCCTGCCATGTCCGATTGGCCCGCACCGCCATCCACCCGAATGGTTGTTCCTTTGTATTCAATGTTGCTGGTGTGGCAGGCAGCGCAAGTTAATCCCAGTTCCCGTCCATTTCTCGCGAAGCCAATGGGTACGCCATCGTTGCCCGGTTGAAACAAGAAACCGAACGACAGTAAGTTTGCGCGAGAGGCGAAAAGGGCTTCTGAATCCGGCTGTTCAATGCTAAAAAAGATATCGTAAGGCGCCAGGCGCGATCCCTGGTCTGCTGAATAGAACCACGCTCTTTCTTTTAGGCTCCATCCCTGGTCCAGGTATTTAGGCGACTCCGGAAAAACGGATCCGCAGAATAGGATGAGCGAGAGAACCAGGCATCTAAGGAGCATGGTTTATTATGACGCTTGCGATGGAATAGACAAGAAAAAGAAAATGGCCGGATGGACCGGGCAGGGCATGCGGCTAACCGGTCCGCCCATCCCGGGAATGCCCAGATAGCTGCAAGAGCCCAAAAATATGAATTTCATTTGGCCCACTGACTACCCGAAACATAGTAGGACATGCCTGAATCCGCTAAGCCCCCTGGCTTCCCCTACGTCTCAATCTTCATGAGCTATATGGTGAACTGGGTCCTCTGGAACCTGGTCTGGATTGTTGCTTTCTATTATTTGGGCAATTTTGCGGATGCGGAGCGGATGCAGCTGATCCCCACCTACGTTGGTCTCTGGGGCGCCCTGGGTTGTCTGGGCTATCTTTTGATCATGCTCTTCGGGCATCGCGCTACCGGTCTTGGCAAAGAGGCCACGCCGCAAAGACTGCAAACTGGCCTGCGTCGTGTCTTCCTGCTTCCACTGATCGCAACCCTGATCTTCTCTACGGTTGCTACGCTCCTGATGATCGCCTACTTCTTGCTTTTGCAAAAACTGCACCCGGGCCCCTTGAGCGGGAAGACGGTCCTGGTCGGTGCGTTCGCGGGTTCATTCGGATTGCCAATGAATATTTATCTGATGGTCCAGAAGTTTCTGGGGCCCTATGCTTCGGAAGCCACGCGTAAAGCCGGAGATCTGGGAATCAAGGTCGAGGGATATTCAATGCCCGTAAAAACCAAAATTGCGCTGGCGGTTACGTTTTTCGCAGTTGGATACACGTTCTGGCTGGGAGGACTGGCTTTTTACACTGGAGTCAATCAATCGATTGAACAAGCGCGAATCGGCGACAGGCAGTTGGCGTCGGTTTTACTCGAAAGCGATGCGCGTCCGAAAACCGCTTCCGAAACGAGCATTCAATATTTTTCCAACACAGACGCGCTCACAAGGGATTCGCTTTTTCCTGGTGCGAGCAGCGTGCTGAAGCGGAGCCTTCCGGAATGGAACCAGCTTCAAGCGGGCTATTACGACACAGTCTCCGATCGATTGATCACGTGCGCTCTGAATGGGCCGAATGCGGTCTGCGTGACGCGGACGATTGCTGCGAGTATGGATCGGTTTGGTTGGTTCTGGTTCTGGATTGGAGTTTTCATTTGCGCGGGCGTAATTGTGGCAGGCATACTGAGCCATTTTAATTCTAGTACGATCGACCGCGGTCTTGCCAGACTCAGTACATCCGTCCGGGCAATGGAGCGCGGTGACCTGGCCCATAGATCCGGGCCGGAGAGCCTTGACGAAATTGGCAGACTTCATTTGCTAATGAATACGTATTTCGGTTCGCTCTCAACGCGCATCAGTCGGATTCGGTACGTTGCCGATCGCGTTCAAAGCGAGAACAAGACGTTATCCGAAAATGCAGTTCAATTCTCGCACGTTGCCCAGGAACAGGCATCGGCCAGCGAGCAGGCGTCTGCAGCAATGGAGCAGATGTCGGCTTCGATCGATGAGACAGCGCATAACGTCGCCACTCAGACTACGAACATACGCGCATCAATCGAGTCTGTTGAACGCGAATTGGGCCGCTCAATCAGAACCCTCGGCGAACAGGCTGAGCTGGTTCGTACGCGCGCGGATGAATCCGCGGCTCTTGCAGAGAGCGCAGAAGCTTCGTCGCGGACTGCAATCGACGGGATCAGTCAAATCGTGGAAAGCTCGCGCGCTATTCTTCAGGCGTTGCGCGTGATCGATGACATTTCTGACAGGACTAACCTGCTTTCGCTGAACGCCTCGATTGAAGCGGCTCGCGCCGGAGAGGCGGGACGCGGCTTTGCCGTGGTTGCTACCGAAGTATCACGTTTAGCTGAGCAAAGCACAAAGGCTTCGCGTCAGATTACGCAGCTCTTGCGCGATTCCGAAGAGAATGTTCGCGAGGGGCAATCGCGGGTAGAGATGCTTAGCCGAAGCATCCATCAACTACGTGAATCCGCGCTTCAGGCGAGCGCCCTTGGAAAAACCATGGAAGAAGCAACCCGCGAGCAAATAAAATTGAGCAACGGCATCCGGCAATCCATGCAGGATATGGGCTCGATGGGCACCCAGGTAGTGCAGAGCCAGGAACAACAATCCATCACAACTCGAGAGATGATGCGAACCATTGAAGCTATCAGCACAATGGCGCAGACAATTTCGGAACGCGCCGCGGAAACTGCAGCGTCGGTCCGAAATGTGTCACAGGAAACGGATTCGCTCTACCGTACGGTAGAGGATTTCAAGGTTTCCGGTTAAAAGCCAGGAAGACAGTCGGAGTCTCAGCGGGCGGCTACTCCGGCAACTGATGAAAGGTCGGCGAGCGTTCCCGCTTTTGACGTTGCTTTCACAGCGAAGCGCTCGCGCGGCTCTTTAGAAAGCAGCGAAAGCTCAATGCCCTGGAGGCTACCCATTGCGCTCTCAAAATCCTTCTTAACAGAATCAAACGTTGCCTGCGAATTGGGCGCAAGCATACGATCATTGACGGTAAAGATCACAGTCGAAGGGTCGAATACGACCTTTGAATGACTCTTGTGTTCCTGGATTCGTTTGCATGCAAGTACAGCCTGTCCAAGGACGTGCTGAATGCGGCTAACGTTATCACCTGCAAGCTTCCCCTTGCGGTTGTACAACAAGCCAGGTTTCTCTTCTTCTCCAAAGTCAATGCTGTAGTTAGCTTCGTGGCCAATCAACATCACTCCTGGGCCCGCCGGAACGTGCGAATAGTCTGCAACATCAATCATGAGTTCCTGGCAGACGTTGCCCTGTATCCACTCATGGAACATTTGAACAAATTCCGTTCCGTCGCCGATTGACTCCGGGTTCTTAACAAATATCTTAACGTTCAGATGTTCAAGATTCATGCTATGCTCCCAGCTGGAGTTGATTGGAGTTTTGCGTAGCAGGCATACGATGCTTCAACGAAAAGCTGCGCTTCCTCCACCAGGTGATGTGCCTGATCCTTGTCCGATGTCTGTCCTGCATTCTGATGCGCGATAAACAGATACTGAGCAAACTTGGCACCCGCATACTTGTCATGGAAGATTTGCGGCTCAACAAGTCTGGTCTGGAATTCCGTGACCACTTTTTCAGGATCGTTGGAAAGAGAAGGATTCTTGATTCGTGTCAGGGCCGCTGCTGCATGGACCATTGCCAGGTACGCCATTTCACCTGCCTTCTTTGCGTTTCCTTTCTCAAGTTCGATTTGTGCTTCAAATACTTCGCGTTCAGCGGCCGTTAGTTCAAAGTCCGTCTTTGAAACAACCTCGCCGGCGCATTCGCCAACGCCCATGTCTCCCAGGGTAAATACTCGTGGATCTCCCCAGTCACTGAAAAGCGTCTTATCGATTAGATAGTCTGGAACAGTTGCAAGCTGATCCAGGATCTTCTTCACTTCAACTTTGCCAATGCGCTTGATGAACGCCTGGAAGTTCTCTTCCGCATTGCGTTCTGCTTTGTAGCGCGTTGTGATTTGATTTACGAATTCCGGTGCACGTTTGGAAGGGATGGCTCCAACTGGAAGACCGTACGCCCCACCGTTTTCATGCCATTGTCCGCCAATCACAACCTGGAAGTGCGGCACCGTGTAAGCGCCAACATTTCTACTGACGCCGTAGAAGCCAATATCAGCAATGTGATGCTGGCCGCATGAGTTGAAACAACCGCTGATCTTGATTCTGAGATCGCGAACCACCGGATCGTGGCTGGTGTTCAAACGGCGCATCAATTCTGCGGCCAAACCGCGCGATGCTGCAATGCCGAGTTTGCATGTATCCGTTCCCGGGCAGGAAACAACGTCTTCAATTGTTCCAGCACCTGCACGAGCCAGATGATTTGCTTTAAGGTCCTGATAGAGTGCAGGCAGATCCGCAAGCGACACCCAGCGAAGTACAATGTTTTGTTCAACGGTCGTGCGGATCGCATCGCCAATGTATTTGCGGCAGATATCTGCCAACTTACGGAGTTGTCCTGATGTGATGTCACCTAACGGTAATTTCAAGGTTACCGTAGCGTAGCCTTTCTGGCGTTGCAAGTATACATTGGTTTTGATCCAATCATGAAACTCTGCAGATCCGTTAGAAGGCATGTCTGTCGGAGGTTTGATTGGTGTTTCATCTGTTTCATTGAGTCTGGTCAGGAATTCAGTCCAGCGTGGATCGTATTCCAGTTTTGCACGTTCTTCCAGGACCAGCCGCTTGAATTCGTCAATTCCCAGTTTTGAAACTACGAACTTGATACGAGCGCGGGCGCGGTTTTTCTTTTCGCCATATCGGCCAAAGATAATCGCGATCGCCTGGGTAATAGGCAGGAGCTCTTCTTCGGTTACGAATTCATCGAACAGTTTTGCAGGATGCGGAACGGATCCAAGGCCACCACCAACATACAATTCGAAACCGCGTTTCTCAACGCCATCAATCACTCGTTTGCGAGCAACTACGCCCCAGTCGTGCATGTTTGTCAGACCGCAAGCGTGTTGTTTGCAACCAGAGAATGCTGGTTTGAATTTCCGGCCGAACTCCATTGTGGAAGGATGGCCCATCATGAAGTAGGTGAGGGCTTTGGCATACGGAGAAATATCGAATGCTTCATCGTGGCAAACGCCTGCGATTGGGCAGCCTGTTACGTTTCGCACGGAGTTTCCACAAGCTTCGCGTGTGGTAATTTTGACTGCGGCGAGCCTGCGCATGATTGCAGGAGCATCTTCAATGTGAATGTAATGTAGCTGAAAATCCTGGCGCGTGGTTACGTGCGCAATACCATCTGAATATTCTTCTGCAAGCTCTGCCATTACTTCGAGTTGTTCAATTGTCATTCCGCCATACGGAATCTTGATACGCAACATTCCGGGTGCATCCCAGGCAGTTTCTGGACCTTTGGTAAGTTCCCCGGATGGAAAATTCAGGGTCTGTGTTTTGATACCATCGTGTCTGTGGCCGTTGTCATAGCGCTGGCCGTACGCGCCCCGCCGGAGCCTGGTTTCTGCGAATACTTTCTCGTCTATTTTACCCGTCTTGCGGAGCTGGATTTCAGATTCAAAAATGTCTACTTCGCGTGCGAGCCAATCCGGCATGCGCGAGATGAGTTTGTCTTTCCAGAGGTGATTGCTAGCTTTCATATCTTCTTCCAGTTTTCCGGTCCTTCCAGGACGCGGCTTTTCATTATGCGGTCAATAAAGTTCAATACTTAGGGATACTTGGGTCAACGTCATCGGAGTAGCGGAGTATGCCGCCTTTTAGGTTGATCAGGTTCTCAAATCCAAATTGCGCCTGCAATGCTTCAATGGCACGCGCGCTTCTCGCGCCGGAGCGACAGTAGACGATCACAGGAACGTCGCGTCGAAACTTATCATGCGCTTCCATTACAGTCCCAAGAGGAATCAGTTCCCCCTTAATGTTGCAGTGGTCAAACTCGTGCTGCTCGCGCACGTCGATTAGCTGGAATTGCTTTCCGCTATCTATCCATTCCTTCATTTCAAGGGGTGTAATTTCTTTAACAGCCATGCTTGCTCCAGCGGGCGAAAATTTGGATGACAGGCGATTGTCCCGAGGGCGGGAAAATTAGCAATTGTTTGTCCTGGCAGCCATCTCACCTGCTACAATAGCCATAAATCCAGGGAAGGAGTGGCCCGGCGAGCATTAATTCATAGTATTTTGGTCAAGATGCTCAGGAATGGGTCCCTGGTTTGGCCAATGCGTTCTTGTCCGCCATTCTTGTCCGCTTCCCGCAGTCATATTAGTAGAAGCCAGTTTGGTGGTTCTGGCTCCTGTGCACCCAAGAATCAGGAAAGCGATCAAAGAAGAACGGTGTCAATTGAGCGATGTTTGCAACTGACCCCGGAGCTCGGTCTGCGAATCTTCTCGCTCAAGCTTCTGTGCGCTGAAGACAAGATGGTCATTGGGCACCAGACCCAATTCGTCACGGGAAAATTCTGGTTTGATCCGGCGCAAAAAGTACATGGTCTGCATACCTTTGCCTTTCACTTCGATACTTCCCCGCGGTTCGCACTCAAAGAAATCCTTTACCAGGGCGAAGGTTGTTTCGGAAATATTCACCTCATCAACGGCGCCAAATGATTCCATCCGGCTGGCCGTATTCACCGTATCTCCCCAGATATCATAGGCGAACTTATAGTTTCCAATCACGCCTGAGATTACTGGGCCGGAATGAATCCCAATCCGAATTCTCCAGGTCTCGAGTCCCGCCTCTGCACGTAGTGTAGCAGTTCGTAACATGAACTCCCGAAACTGCAACCCTGTCAGACAGGCGTCGACTGCGTGGCTGGAGCTCAACTTTGGGATACCCGAGGCACACATATACGCGTCCCCTATGGTTTTGAGTTTCTCCATCCCGTTGCGCAAACAGATCTCGTCAAACTGCGAGAAGAAACCATCCAATTGGGAAACAAGCTCCTCGGGCAGCATGCTCTCAGACGAGGCAGTGAATCCCTGAAAGTCTGTAAAGAGTACGGAGACTTCGTCATGCAAGAGCGACTCGACGGCTCCTGCCCGTTTTAATTCTTCTGCAACCTCTCCTGGCAGGATCTTCGCAAGGAGATCATCTGACTCTTTGCGCGCTGCCTGGGCAATTGCAGTAGTCTCCGCCAGCTGCTCCGTCCGCTCCGTTACTTTGACTTCCAATTGATCTTTATGTTCCTGTACAATGCGGAGTTGCTCTCTCTGCAAGAAGACGACTCTATCGGCGTTGGCCAGGGCTTGCAGCACCATCCCCATCATGATTCCAATGGTTCCAGCGTTTTCAGTAAACCAGTTAGCCGGTATTGCACCCGAAAACTTTGCTATCGTTACACCAAATCCCAGTGCGCCGGGTGTCCATGCTACCAAACACAGCTTTGCAAGGCGATACCCGCGCAACACACCGATCACGTTGTTGAACACCGTGGAGGCGGCGCAATAACTGGCTGAAACAATGAGCAAGGCTGCGCCTACGCGATACGGAAGCAGAAATGCCGCCGCCACTAGAAGCATGCCGAGCGGAATGCAAAAATGAACCAGGTATCTCAACCGCGGCATGATTTTCCCCGCATTGAGGAATGCGGGGAAGAAAATGCCAGCGCCCAGCAAGGCGATGCCCCCCGCGAGTACAAGCGACGGATTCGTAAGTACGTTGCCTGGGCCCCAGAATAGGATGAGTCCCATCCCGGCCTGGGTTAAGACGAACGCGCCGAGCCCCAGCAAGAAAAGGGAGTAGCTCAGCTGGGTCAGACTTCTTAGAGCAATTCCATAGAGCAGGCTATAGATAACCATCACGGCGGTAATCCCCAAAAGGGTTCCCCCCCAAACAATGTTCCACTGTTCCCATTGAGCCAGCGCCTCTGGAGTTCGGATGAACAGCGGCAGCTGAACTGCTCCCTCCGTCTTCGCGCGCATATAAATTGTTACTGTCTCGCCATTCCGAATGCGCAGGGGAAAGCGTGGTGTGCGCTGCCAATCTCCGCGCTGAAGGCGTGGCAACTGATCCCCTCCCTGTATTACCTGGAAGCTCTTTCCATCAGGAACCTGTATATCCAGATGATCCATGAGAGGATAGTCCAGAACAAGGAAGTAGTCGGAACGTTGTGGATCTTCGTTGCGAATTGTAACTTTAAGCCAGAATGTGCTGTGTGTGAGACCAAGGTTGGGGTTGAGACCAGGGCTGGGCCTGAATCCTGCTTCCATCTCTTTCAATCGAATCGTGTTCCAGTCCAATCGATCCCCGGCATCTTCTAGAATGCTCATGTAAGGGGAAACCGCGTGCATCGCAATCTGTGGACGCAAAACCAGCGTCTCTGCCCGGAGGGATCCAGTTGAGACGATTCCCATCCAAAACAGAACTAAAACAACGCGCGTCATAGGCTTTTCAAGCGCTTGGAGAGTTCTCTCATGTCAAGCCTGTCATGTCCAGGCTTCCCCCCTGAACAGGGGGTTGCGCTGCCAGTCATAACCAACCGGGAGATGGATTGGCTGCGATATCGTTCTTTGATGTTCGCTGTTATAACCCGGGGCGACGATTGGTTCTTTATATGGTAAAATACAAAATTGCTATGGCGGCAATTGGAGGAGCAAATCTGAATCCCTCAGGGGCCAAAACATGCCGTCCAGTTCCGGGAAGGCGCACGGTCCTGTGCATGCTCGCGCTCTGTCTTGTGTATTGCAAAGTCAACAGCGATTGTATCAGCGTCGATCCATCGTGCAATGCCGCAGCTTCTGCAGTGCTATTCGCTTCTCTTTCTCCCCATGATAACGCGGGAAAACTACAATGGACCCGCTTGCTTGGTGTAGCGGGTGTAGTAACGGAGGCACACGCAGTAACAACCGACAGCGGAGGCAATGTCTATGTCACTGGCTTTACCGATGGGAATCTTGCTGGTCAGACTCTAACCGGGATTCGGGATCTTTTTCTAACAAAGTACGATCGCAGCGGCAGATTAATTTGGACGCGCTTGCTGGGCGTGGCCGCGGTTGATAGCTGGGGATTCGGGATCCGGGTGGATGGTTCCGGCAACATTTTCCTGACCGGTGGGACCTCAGGTAATCTCGATGGCCAGGTTAAAACCGGAACGCCGTATGACGTGCACCTGATCAAATATGACCCAGGGGGCAACCGACAATGGACGCGCTTGCTTGGAGTTGCTGCTGTCGCAACAGAAGGGTTTGGACTCACATTGGATCAGGCAGGCAACGCCTACATCACCGGATACACAGACGGCAACCTGGACGGCCAGGTCCGCACGGGCACAAGAGATCAATATATCGTAAAGTACGATACCAATGGAACCAGACAGTGGACTCGCCTCCTGGGGGTTGCTGCAGCACAAACGTTTTCATATTCCATTGCTATCGATGCGACGGGGAATCTGTTCGTTGCCGGTCAAACGACCGGTGCTCTGGACGGTCAGAGTCTTACCGGCACACAGGATATGTTCCTGGCTCGATATGATTTGAATGGTTCAAGAATGTGGACGCGCCTGATGGGAGCAGCGGGTGTACCGACTGTTGCACGTGCCGTGACAACAGATGCAGGCAATGTCTATGTAACTGGCTATACCGACGGGAGTCTTGACGGTCAGGCTCTAACTGGAATCCGAGACGTCTTTCTGACCAGGTACACCGCGAACGGAAACCGGGTCTGGACACGGTTACTCGGCGCAGCCCCGGTAGACAGCTGGGGATTTGGAGTTACGGCCGATGTTCTGGGTAATCTATATGTGACCGGCGGAACCGCCGGCAACCTCGGTCTGCAAACAAAGACCGGGACCTGGGACATGCACGTCACCAAATACAATGGAAATGGAACTCGTCAGTGGACTCGACTCCTGGGAGCGCCCGCCGTCAAAGCAGAGGGCTTTGGAACGGAAATCACGTCCGATGGTACATTGTATAACGTGGGCTACACTGAGGGAGATCTGGGCGGGGAGATTCGTACAGGCACCAAAGATCTATTCGTGAATCAATTTCGCTGAGCTGCGTTGTTTTGAAGGCACGGATCGAAGAGGAATGCAACGACGCGGATCAACCAACGCGAACCAGACTAAAGTCATAGGCGCGAATTTCTGGATTTTGTTTACACCCACGGAATGGAGGTCCCTGTCACATTGGTCTAGCTCTGCTTCCCAGCGCGATGACCCGGGAGATGTAAAGTGCAGCGATCTATTGCTAGAATTGGATTCTGGGCTTCGGTTATCGCACTGGTCGGGGCGGTCGGCTATGTTGCAACGGTGCCTCTGCAAATACTCGAGTGGGTAACTCCACTCAGCAATGCTTACATTGCTTACGCGTTTTCCTTGATCATAACCGTTCCGTTTTTGATTTCCATGTTGGCCCTCCACCACACGACACCCGTCGAAAAACAATTCTGGACTCACGCTGCGGTATCCCTTGCAATCATCTATGTAACTCTGTGCGCGCTCAATTACGTAGTGCAAATGGCCACCGTACTGCCCGCAGGCTACATCTGGACTTTTGATAATCTGGAAGGTACGCGCGGTCCGTTGAGCTTGCTCAATCAAACCCCTCACTCTTTGTTCTGGGACGTCGATGCATTGGGTTACATTTTCTTAAACCTGGCAACAATCTTTGCGAGCTTTGCCTTTGAACGCAGCGGCGTGGAAAAGTGGGTGCGCCGTATCTTTCTTTTCAACGGTTGCATAACTCCACTGTTTGCCGTTGCGTACTTTTATCCCGTATTTTCTCCCAGCGTGTTGATGTTTGGGTTACCCTGGGCCGTCACCGTGCCAGCTTGCTTTATTGCACTGGCGCAACTCTTTCGTCATCGCGCAAAATAGCCTCGTGCTCAGCAGACACACCGAAGTCCTCACCTCGGCGGAAGATCACAGATTCCCCTGCGGATCAATCTTCACTAAGAACAGATCGTATGAATCCCCTACCTGGAATGGATTGAGCGGCGACTTTCCTTGTATGGTTGCACCGGCGTCCTGCGCGTAGCCGATTCCGATCACTCCCCCTTCTGCTGTTGCATTTATCGCACTTAACGAATAATACGAAGTGCCGCCGCCGCTTGCGGCATGCGTGAACCACTCAACGCCGCCAGAAGTACCCAGCCTGCCCAGGAATGCGCAATTGGCAACAGCGCCGCAGGGTGCTCTTTCATTTACACCACCAATAGTTGCCGCTCCGTTTTGCGCTGTGCCTCCGAAGAGTATGCCCCCATCCGCGGCCTCGCGTACGTCATACAGGTTGTAGTATGAGCCTGGACCGCCCACGTACGTAAACCACTGCAACTGTCCTGAGGGACTCAGCTTGAAGACAAGCGCATCGCTGTTTGAGCGCGGGAGGAGCGCCCCAATCCCTCCGATTGTGTTTACACCTGTCGACGTATAGGCGCCCAGAACGACGGATCCATCGCTCAAGCTCGAAATGGCGGAGTGATTGTAGATATTTGAGGCCCCGCCGCCACCCAGATACGTGAACCACAATAGATTTCCGTTGGGATCGACCTTAACCGCCATGTTCTCACGATCATCTCCTGCGGTGTAAGGCAGGATGGCCGTCTTGCCGTCAATGGTGTTCGCGGGGGGACCATACGCATCGCCACCAATGACAAAGTTACCGTCGCTTGTTTTTACCAGGCTCAGCCCGTAATAACTTATTAATCCCGATCCACCTCCGCCTATATAGCGAAAAGAAAGCAGCGTTCCTGCGTCAGAAAACTTTGCAAAAACGATATCGCTGCCGTCCCCTGGATTCGGAACGGTCGCAGTGACGCCACCAATCGTGTTTAGAGCATTTTGGCCCGCTGTTCCTGAAATGTAAATGGTGCCGTCATCTGCAACAACAACCCCGCCATTGTCAGATTCGTCTCCGGAACCTGAGCCACTGAGCGCCGTATGCCAGGCCACGCTTCCATCGGCGCGTAGCCGCAGGAGGTATATGTCCGAATCGTCGCCTGACGTGGCCGGGAGAATGGGACTGACGCCACCAATCACAAAATTATCCGGACCGCTCATACCGCCGAGCAGGACCAAGCCGCCGTCGCTTGTTTCTGCCAACTTCTCGAACTCCAGGTCTGAAACCCCGGTTCCAAGGTAGGTGAACCAGATGAGGTTACCCGAGGAATCCCATTTCACGACCATCGTGTCGCTGGTTGCGCCGCTGTGTGCGATGAGTGGCGCCTTGCCCTGAAGCGTTGTGCCCGTTGGAGTCCTACCAAGTGCAACCATGCCACCCTCTTTCAGGGCACAGACATTCGCGCCCTGCAAGTTGAGCCCGCTGGAAACATACGAATGAAAAGACGCGAGATCAAGACCAATTCCAGCACAGGGTCGCGGATTCAGATTACGACCGGATAAACTTAGCAGCCATGCAAAGGGACTACAGGAGGGATCTCCGGTAGCGCAATCGACATTGATTCGCGAGCAGGCGGGATAGAACAGCAGTACGGAACAACACAGGGCCAGCTTGAATCGTCCTGTGATCCCGCGACTCCGGGTGGTCCCGGGCTTTGTCCTCGGAAGCATAAACGAATTCTAACGTACCTGAATCGGGCCGTCGCACCGGGTTATAACAGCGAACAAAAAAAATCGGTTGTGGATTGAAAAAAGTGCAACCCCTGCGCCGATTGCCTGGATGCATCCGGGCTCGCCTAACGTCCGTGTTTTTCTGCCCATCCTGTTCCTTGTAATCTTTGTGTCCTGTCAGGAATCCCGTAGCCTCGCCGAGGGTTTCAAACGAGTAGATTGCCTTGTGCGCGATGACCCGGGGGCAGCCGACGAACTGGCAGAAGTGCAGGCTGCAACCGATTGGAAGCCCTGTGCTCCCCGGGGCATGGATCGCAGTTTTTCGGGTAAGACTTACTGGTTTCGCCTGCGGGATCCAATTGGAATCCGACCCTTCCTGGTTGTACTCGAATGGAAAGTGCTCTGGGAAGTGGATATGTTCTCGGTT
This sequence comes from Leptospirales bacterium, assembly GCA_016788865.1. Taxonomy (GTDB): domain Bacteria; phylum Spirochaetota; class Leptospiria; order Leptospirales; family Leptonemataceae; genus JAEUSB01. The sequence goes on along the minus strand of JAEUSB010000059.1, from coordinate 118,559 downwards.
CCTACCGGCGGTGAAACGCGGCGCATGCAAACGGGAATTCGACGCGTTCGTTCGACCTGGCCCGTGCAAATAGGTGACTATCCGGCCTTTCCAATTGAGACCGGGCAGGGTGGTACCTGGTATTTGCGTTTGTATTCAGGGGGAGTTCGACTCGGCTTTCCCATTTCAGTCTTAACCAGAGAAGAATTTGAGCGCCGCGTCGAGCTTGAATCTGCGTTTGAATTCGCCTACGCGGGAATACTGTTGCCGATTGTTGCGCTATCATTCCTGTTTGCGCTTGGCTTGCGCGAACGCGTTTACGCATACTATGGATTGTATTTATTCTTTCTCTGGCTGAATCGCAACGCTAACTACGGCAACGCCTTTCGGCTACTGTATCCGGACTGGCCCTGGGTTGCAGAGCACATTGTTCTGTTTACATTGGGCTGCACGTATCTTTGCTCCCTGCTTTTTTTTCGGAAGTTCACTCGGCTTCGAGAATTCATGCCGCAGGCTGACCGAATAGCCGTCGGCCTGCAGTACCTGGCATTGATACTGATTCCCCTTGCACTGACCTCCGCACCGCGCTACCTGCTCGCGCGAACGTACATCTTCCTCTATGTTGTTTCTATTCTGGCTTTCCTGTTTGTGATTTTCGTCCTGGTATTTCGTCACGGTCAGAAGTCTCTGTGGCTCTTTGCTGCCGGATGGACTATTTTCTATCTGGCTGCGGTGCCTCACATTCTCTATCTGCTGGGGTTTCTCCCGTACGGCGTACTGACTGCCTTTGGCCCCGCATTGATATTACCGCTTGAAGCCATGCTGTTCGCCGGCGGTTTGTTTCAACGCTATCGGACAATTCTTCTTGAGAAAGAATCGCTGACCCGACAAAACGCAGAAATCCTTGCTCGCATGGAGTCTTTCCGGCATGCGGGAACCCGTTATGCGCGCAGCCGACTCTCCGGAATTGATGTGGATGCGATTTTGCTCCGCTTGAACCAGATCATGGAGGAAGAGAAGATCTTTAGTGAAGAAGGATTGACGTTAGCCGCTCTAGCCGGGCGACTCGGAATATCCACGCACGAATTCTCGGAATTGCTGAACTCGCGCCTGGGGCTCAGTTTTCCGCAGTTGCTTTTGCACTATCGAGTGGGCGAGGCAGAGCGACTGATGAAGGCCCATCCTGATAAGACTCTGATTGAAATAGCCTTTGAATCCGGCTTTAATTCAAAGACTGCATTCAACGTTGGCTTCAAGAAACTACGCGGGGTGGCTCCATCCAAATATCGCCCTTGATCGCATTTTAGCCATCAGTTTCATAGACGCATCAATTTCAGATTCCGGGATTCAGATTTGCTGCATTGAGGAGGCCGGAGGGATCGAGCATCGAAACAGTTTTCCGCGGATGGACTTTACACAAATTTCGGTCCTCTCAGCATTTAGCGCCGTGCCCAGGATTGTGTCCTGACTGCCCTCTAGATTGAAGCCCGCGACAATTGTTCCCTTTTGATCGCGAAGATGGAGTTCTCCGTTCATTTGATAAATTAGAAACCGGTTATCCGGAAGAATCCAGGCTCTGTCAGTATCCACTTCCGCAATACGCAACATCTCTTTGCCGTCGATGGAAAAGACTCGAAGAGATACATCCCGCCCGGCGACAAGGAACCGGCTCCCATCGGGTGAGAAATCGACCACCCACGTGAACTCTCCCTGAGAAATCTTCTTCGTGATCATTGATCTTTTCTCGACGTCAAAGAGAACCGCTCCCATGCCATCAGCCGCAAGTCCGAGTTTTTCATCCGGAGATAGAGCGACTCCGGACATGTACGCCGACAGCATTTCCGGCATCCGCGTGGATTTTTTCTTTTCCAGATTGTATAATAGGAGTTCTGCATTGTCGCAGCCGAATAGAACAATAGTGCCGGATCTGCCGAATTGAAGAACCTTTGCATTGGACGGTAGCTTGAATTCTTGTAAAACTTTAAGATCAGGAAGGGATACAACACGCCCGGCTTTGTTTTCGCACGTGACCATTGCAATTGCGCCGTCGGGACTAACTGCCGCGAGTTCGAACTTATGCTTTTCATCTTTCAACGTAGAGATGACGCTGCCTGTTTGACTCAGGAAAGAAATCGTAAGCCCGGAAAGCATTAAATATCCCTGGGATGTGACGGCGCCGAGATTCGCGTCGGAAATAATCCCATTGTATGGATTTGTAATGTTTCCGTCCGGGAGGCTGCGAAGTTCGACGTGCGGATTTCGCAACGTAATTACGGCTGCCTGATTGCGCGCAGGCGATACATGCACGATTGCATCGCGCCAACTGTAATCTGAGGTGAAAGAACCAAGGATTTGTCCGGACGTCAGGTCAACAATTGCTGCGTTGTATCCCGTACAGGAGTATTTCTCATACCGGAATTCAACAAGAGACATTACTTCCCCGTCGCTCCAGGTTGTTTCGTATTTTTCAAAAGGCAGAGGATGAGAGGAAAGTTCTTTGTTTACGGGATTGAAAGAGTGGAGTTTGGTTGAAGCGATACAGAGTCTCCCGTCGCGCCGGAATATAAGCCTTTGTACTTGCGCGCCTTCTTCCGGCGCAGCAATCTCGTGAATCTTCTTTCCCGAACGGTCCCTGATGATCACAGGGAAGAACTCATCGACATGCGTGGCGATCAGGCCATCGGCGGAGATAGCAAAATGTTTAGGCGCCTCTTTCTTCAGTGAAATCTGCGTCGTCTGATTTCCGTTCTTGCATTCGAAGATGACCACGGCCTTCTGCGTGAGGATCGCGATTTCAAGGCTATCGGGCGTAAATTGAATCTCCGCCGCTGCTTCCACCTCGAATCTGCAGATCTCCTTGAACTCCGCAAAATCAAACAGCGCGATGAATCCCTCGTCACTGTCATAACTATGAGTCCCGTAGAGGGCCATGGTCTTGCCATTGGGAGAAAGCAGGATGACGGTCGGTTCGGTTTCTGGATTTTCCAGAAATCTCGTCACGCTCCCGTCTTCCATATTCCACTCGAAAACTCGCCCGTCCCTTCCAAGAGTAACGATGTCACCTTGCGGTGTGAAAAAGCCGGAGTGCACTCCTGCGCCCTCGCCCTCAGCATAACCGCCACTGATCCAGGCTGTGCTGCCGATTTCCGAGAGAATGGGAAATTGCGGATATGATTCAGTAGAAGATGCCTTTGCTTCTCTTGCAGGGGCGAGGGCTTCTTCAACGAGTTCCGCTGGCGTCTTTGGAGAGCGCTTTAGATGCGGCATCCTGGGGCGCTCTGCGGGCGATCCCAGTTCTCGCGAGAGGAATTCGAAAATGAATTCTTCTATAGAATCAGCAACATCGTCTACCTCAAAGGCCGCGTCGTGATGCAGCCGAAATACAGGCAGCCCCTGCGCGCTTCGTTTTCTCAGATCCAGAAAGTATACATCCCCCGATGCATCCATGCCAATTGCAAAAAGAGAATTCTCCGGTTCCGGTTCGCTCAGAGCCAGCTCGCTCTTTTTCAGTTTCCTCTCGTCCTTGATTTCCTCTGCGTGATTATGCAACGTATTCCAGAGTGCCCCGGAAACTTCACCCAGAGACTGGATCGGGGTGATTTCATTGTGAGGCGAGCCGCGCAAAGCTTCACTGCCCATACCGTTATGCATTAGATAAAATGCCCGCAGAACATGCGGCAGCCGCCATCCGCGACTTTCAAAAGACTGCACTTCTTCCTCTGTCAGAGCCGGAGCCAGCAGGCCTTCATCAACGGCCTCCGGGAAGCGTTTGAGGATTTCGACAAGAGCCTCGAACTCAGCCATGTAGATCCTTGCGTTTCATGTAATTCTGATCTCAGATCAGGTCATAAGGAGTCCCGTTGTCACGCAATTTCGGCATTTTTTTGGCTGGGCTCAGGGCCGGCGCCGGGGCAATGGCACTTTGTTTGTCCATAGGCGCCAGGCGATTGATTCCGCTACAAAGTACCGATCAAATCCAAACGTTCCTATGTGGTGCGGCTCAATCAGGATCCTCGGTTTTTTTTGAATGGCAATATTCAGAGAAAGTAGTACACGACGGGAGACGCCTGTGAAGCTCAATTGCATGTTATGAGAGACTGCAGTAAGCGTCAGGGTTGGGTTGGCATATGGGAATCTTTCTCACCGGATCCGGTTTCGTGCTTCGTCCGTGGGTTGCAGACGACGTTCAATCTCTGATCACGCATGCAAATGATGGGGATGTCGCGGCCAATTTGCGCGATCGGTTTCCGTCGCCGTATACTTTAGCTGACGCAGAATCCTGGGTGGTTGTTGCGAACACCGCGCCAGTTTCGCAATGCGCGATTACAATCGACGATCGGGCGGTTGGTGGGATTGGAATCGATTTCTATTCTGACATTCATCGGCGCGGAGCGGAACTGGGATACTGGCTGGGAAAGTCCTATTGGGGTAAGGGTATTATGTCTGGCGTTGTGCCGGTCTTTGTTCGGGAATGTTTCAAACGGTTCGACCTCATTCGGATTGAAGCCGGAGTTTTTGCAACAAACCCCGCTTCGGCAAAGGTTCTCGAAAAATCTGGGTTTAGACTGGACGGAATTCGACGTCAGGCGATATTCAAGAATGGGCTTACGCTGGACGAGCATCTATACAGTATGCTGCGCAGCGACGTTCAAATCTAGGTTGCTTTAGCATTGACGGATTTTGGCTCCGTTAGGCGCAGTATGAGCCCAACCAGGATCCAGAACGGCAGCATGACAGCGTCGTCTTGAAAGTAGCATTGGTATAAACCCGCAACCAGTAAGCCAGCCGCGCCAAACTTCCAGGCCTCGAATTGCCGCTCAGATTTTTCAACAACGCGACGAATCAACAATATGAAGAATATCAGATAGGAAAACAAACAGGGGATCCCGGAAATTGCCATGAAATGCAAAACATCGCTGTGCGCGTGTCCGCGCTGTAGCGTCTCATTTGCATACCAGAGTGCGGAATTACTCTGGCTAACCTTTAGCAAGATGGTTTCAACGGAAGATTGAAAATGGCCAGGTCCAACACCCAATAGCCAGTTGTCTCGAATCAAGCCAAAGGTAGCATTCCACAGCAGTACGCGTTGGTAGTCTGTATGTTTTTCCTGGCCAGTGAGCGAAATGACAAGCGAATACAGACGCTCATGCAGATGTTCCGCAAAGGCGATTAACGTTAAGAATGCAATCAATCCAATCGCGATTGGGACTGCAACGCGGACGCTTTTTCCTTTCCAGTAATGCCGTGCAAAAACGTAAAGGCCCAGACCCAACGCAAACATTGTGCCAATCATCGCGGAGCGTGCATTGTTTATCAGAAATACGATCGATGCAAGCAGCAGCGCAACGCCCGCCACGACGGTTCGGGTTTTCCACAAATCTCGCGGGGTTTCCACAATCGGATCCAGGACGCGAAACATGAACACCGGAAGCACAAACATGAGCAGTGCCCCGAATGCCAGATGTGAATGCAGAAAGCCCACGGGAATATAGATATGGAACATCAGGGGAGTTCCGGCAAAGAATGTACCGGCATGATGCTGATACCGGTTTGCCGCTGTCCCTTCCCAGCCGTGAATCATGTGCCATGGAATGTTGTTGAGTCGCCATTTGGAAAGCAGCGCGAGCAGGCCGGAAACAATCAGGATGATGGTAGCGATTCGCAATAGATAGAAGATTCTATCGCGGCGCTCCGTTGCCTCGGTGACCGCAAAGACCCAGAACGCCATCCCGAGTAGCATCACATCCTTGGTTTCTTTTTCGAACCCCATACGGATGAAGGTCCACGGGGAGGTACTTTGAATTGCATGGATCACCAGGGAAAGAATCTGAAATCCAAAGATTCCGCATGCGGCAAGCAGCACCGCGTTGAAAGTTGGCCCGGGCAGTTGCCTGGCAGTATACCGGTCTACGATCCAGAACAAAATGGCGAATGCAAGGCCCATCTGCGAAAGGCTTATGGAAAACGGGAAACTGACCACGGCCGTGCATCCGGCGTACCAGGAGATTCGGGAAAAAATAACCGAGCGATTCAATATTGTTTGCCTCTGGAACAAACCGCATGACTGTCAGCAGGATCTATGGAGCGAAACCTGATTACCGGCATCGCATTCTCTGTGTTTGCTTTCATGGCGTTCTTTCTGTTCAAGAAGGTCTCCGGTGAAGAAAAAGGAATTCTTACATTCAAAGGCAGGAGTGCCTTCAGTACCAATTCCTTTTTTGATTCGCGTTTGCAACCTGGCCTTGTTCTGGATGGGGATGTAAACACTGCCTGGATTGAAGGTATGCCTGGTGGCGGTACCTGTATGGGCTCGGGCCCCCGCGGAGTTGGCGCGCCCGGACAACAAAATGCAGCGCCTGCTCCCGATGAGAGACCTGAATGTCTTTTTGTTCAAATCGATCTGGGATTCTCGCATCGGCCCGGCGGGAATGGTCCTGAGAAGAATCCTCTGGCTTCACTTAAGATCATTAACGCAATGGATCAGGCTCGTCCGCAGCGAGTCCGGTTGGTCTTTTTCAAACAGGAAGTCGTGGATATTGATCGTGAGTTCAGATTGCCGACCCTCCCGGAACACTGGATCACGCGTGAAGTTGTCCTGGCGGACGGAATAGAAAACACAATCGGTCTCGATTTTCTTCCGCCCCCGGAAGATTCGCCCAGGTACCCTGGCAAAGTAAAACGAATCTGGTTGAGACTGGAAGTTCTATCTGCCTATCCAGGAAAATCAGGCAACGTTGGCATTTCTGAAATATCGTACAAAAACCATGATGGAGTGGTCCCATGAACCTGCCGGTAATTCGCACATTCAGTCGAGCCTGGACTCGTTTCAATGAAGACGGCTGCTTTTATCGAGCCAGCGCGATTGCGTATGCAATGGTTTTGTCTGCAGTTCCGCTCTTAACTGTGCTGGTCAGGTTTGTCGATAAGGAGACCATTCGTGCCTACATTTCCCGCTTTATGGGAGCTTACGGCATTCAGGATGCAGCGGTATTTCTCCGCGTGCTCGATGAGATCCTGGATCGGACGGATACGATTGCATTTGTCGGCATTGTAATCATGATTCTCTCAGCGGCAAGCGTGCTCCGTCATATTGAAGACTCTTTCAATCACATTGCCCGGGCACTGCATGAACGGCCCATTCACTATCGTTTTGCGTTATACATCTCCGGCATCATAATCGTGCCTGCATTCCTTACGCTTTCGGCGGGGACTCTGCAGTTTGGACTATTGCAACTTAAGCCACCCGAATACAAATCGGTAACGTTAAACGGCGAAACGCTCTGGATGCTGGGAAAGACTTTGACCTGGCGCGAAAAGAATAAAGACGGGAAGTTCTCGCTGCGATCCAAGATTGATATGCGTGCTCCTTATAAGGACATCTATTTCGATCTAACAACCGGTAAGATTGGAAAATCCTGGGAAGTAGGAGTGAGGCAGCCTCGTTCGATTGAAGGCAGGGATCTCCGCTCACTGAACAGAATGGATGCGGCAGATGGTGTGCTCTATGTTCTTGGTGAAACGGGGACTTTGTTTTTTTCTCGGGACAATGGCCGCACTTTCGATTTCAGAATATTTGAGTTCATTGTTCCGTCGGGACAACGCAATCCAATCTTTGAGGATATGCTCGCGCTTCCAGACGGGCGAGCCTTGATTCTCGCCACCGTTGATTCAAAAAGCTGCTTGCTTGAGGTTAAACAAACGGGCTACGGCATGCAGTGTTTCAACAGCGTCTACAATCGCGTGCTAACTGTAAAGAACGGAACCAAGAAAGAGATATTCATTGCTGGAACAGGGCGGGTACTCCGAAGCGAAGATGACGGATCTACGTGGCTTGGGCCTTTTGAAGAGAAGTTTGGTGCACGTTCAGTGCGAATCGAAGCGATGGAGCGCGACGAGAAAGGGCGCCTGTATATTGCGGGCGGCGCAATCTGGATTAAAGACGCGCGAGCAACTGAATACCCAACTCTGCGTTCACCTGAACAGGTGCATGGCGTCCGCCTGACTGGCAATGGCACGGGTTTCCTCTACGGTGACGGCGGTCTCATTCGATATACTTCAGATGGTGGGCGGATCTGGCACGGTGTGACCAATTCCATCTTGAGAAATACCACCTTCTATGCGCACAAAGTTCTTTCTGATGACCGCACAGTCCTCGTCGGTGAAAACGCTACGTACGTGATCCTTGGACCACCAAAAATGACATCCATGACTGACGATAAAGGACACACTCTGGTTGAATTTTCAATTCTGGAAGAGGATCACTCGTCTGAGGTTCTCACATTTCTTTCGCGAGCTATGCTCTGGATATTGTTCTACGGACTACTTTCTGCAGTCATTACTCTCGCGTACCGTTATATACCCACTCATCCAATCTCAACGCGCTCTGCCATTATAGGTGGATGGTTTACATCAACTGGATTGCTTGCTTTCGTAATTGGATTTCAAGTCTGGATTACCGGATTTTCGAACACCGGGCAAGTTTACGGAGTCTGGGCTGTAGTTCCTGTAGGGATGATTCTACTTCTTGTGTGTACGCAGATTCTATTCTTTGGGCTTGAGTTGGCCTGCGTGATTGATGAGAACAGGACGGAAGTTCGCTCTGTGGAGGATGCGCCCGTACGCCTGGCGCAAAAGCTGAAGGTTCATACGCCACTGGTTCCGGTTTCCAAAAAGAGACACAAGAAGTAGGGCGCCTGTGCGTGCGGCGAACTTTCTCTTCATCTGGGAAAGCAGGATTCTGTTTCTCGGTGCAGGATTGAAAGCGGAGTCGCACTCGCACTACAATGCTTCCTTTCTTGTTTCTACCGGGGAACCATTTGAAATTGAAACGGAAAACGGCCGCCTAAAAGGTCTAAGGTGCGTCCTTATTGCGCCTAACGTTTACCATGAGCTCCTTGCGGAGAAGAGCCAGATGATTGTCTTGCAGCTGGATCCGCTCAGCGCGGAGTATCTGGCTCTGGCCACTGCCCTGGGCCCTGAGCCAATAATCGTCGTGGATGATCCCGGGCCAGGTTTTGCACGGGCTCTGGGAGTTTTGCGCGACGAACCGTCCTGCGACAAAGCGGCCGGTTTTGTAAAATCGCTCCTTTCTGATCTGGCCGACTATCGCTCCACGCGTACGGTGGATCCCAGGATCCAGCGACTGGTTGCGCTCTTGAAAGAGAGGATAAGCGACAGAACCTCCGAACAAGTTTCCGTATTGTCATTGGCTCCCCAGGTAAATCTCTCTCCGGATCGATTGATGCATCTGTTTAAGGAAGAGATGGGGTTGCCGATTCGCCGTTATTTGCTCTGGTTGAGGCTTTCGCGTGCGGTCGTACTATTGCAAAAAGACGGCATGTCCCTGACCGAGGCGGCTCATGCAGCTGGATTTGCCGATTCAGCCCACCTGAGTCGAACATTCAAGGAAATGTTTGGAATCAAGCCGTCGTTTTTTTTCAGCGATGACAGATTCATTCAAGTGCATCAGTGCGAAGTCTGGTAGAATCGGCTAACGCCAGCATGGCGGACAATGTAAGAAAACATTGGGGGTAATAAAATGAAGAACGTTCATCAATGGTTCGATGAGTATGCAGAAAGCCATCAAAATTCAACCAACCGCACGATTCACTGGATCGCAATACCGCTGATCATGTTCAGCACGCTAGGACTCTTCTGGGCTGCATCAGACGGCCTTCGGTCGGCACTGGGCCTAACTTTGCCCGAATATATAAACCTCGCAACATTGCTACTGATCGTGGGGATGATCTGGTATCTTGTTATGTCCGTGCGACTATTTGTGGCGATGGTGCCTGTTGTGGTACTGATGATTTATGGGCTCTGGGCAATTCGCAGTTCAAACGTTGCTCCTCTCTGGGCCATTTGCGCTGCCATCTGGATCGGGGCGTGGATTGCGCAATTCATTGGCCACAAGATCGAAGGCAAGAAGCCCTCTTTCTTCAAGGACATTCAATTCTTGCTGGTAGGACCGTTCTGGCTCATGGGCAAGCTCTTCAAGAAAGTAGGCCTTAGTTACTAAATAGCTTCCTGGCACGTCTTCCCGATGCGTCATTTTTGAGTGAATGTTGCTCCAACAACGGCAGCATTCACAAAAAGATTTGCGCCTGAGCCCCATCAAGCGACAGCGGCTGCACGGTCCGTAGATCATGTCGCTCATCTTGATAATTGATTCTGATGCCTCGCATATCGCAAGAGTTGAGCAGTCTTTGAAGGCTTCGGCGCATCGTTTGCTGACGGCAGAATCGCCGGCGCGCGGGCTGGAATTGGTGCGCAGTGGAAATCCGGATTTGATTCTCATCGCCAGCTCAGGTGATGAAGCAATCAAACTGATCTCAGGCCTGAGGAAAGATCCTGCGGCGAAAGATACGGGGATCGTCCTGATTGACACTATGACACCGGCACTGGTGCCGCGATTGAAACAACTGGGGGTACTCGGAGTCATTTCTCCGGATCTCGATCCGGGCAATCTCGCCAAGAAGATCGTCTCTGCGCTGAGCATCGTTGAGAAGACAAAGCTGGAGCATGCCCTGAAGCGAACGAATCATATTCAGGTTACTCGCAAGCCTGGACGCGTTGATCTCGCGGTGCTTTCTGGAATCAAAGAGTATGCATTGCCGGAAGCGCGCGTAGTTCTCAATCCCTTCTTTCTGAAGCTAATCAAGCATGACCTGGTGGTACTGGATATCAGACAGGTTCCAGGGCTCAGCGATGCGGAACTTCGAATGGTGGAGCAATTTGTCACCGTGCTCGGCGGACCTGCGGTACTTGTATTAGCCGGAAAACATCTTGGGATGATTGTGGCCCAGACTGAGCTGGGCACCAAAAACAAGGTGTTCTTTACTTCCGAGGAGCTGGAAGCTCACGTAGCGAAAAGTAAAGGGAAGGGCTAGAAGCCAGCGTAGGGATCTTCGTGCGGTTTGTTGGCAGGCTCGGCCATTGGGCGTGGCTGCTCAGCCTGTTGTGATCGGACCTGTAGGCGGACATCGACTAATCGACGTAGCTCCTGGATTGAGTCCACGTGCATCTTCAACTCTTCTTCTACGAGCGATTGTTCTTCCATTCGCTGAAGCGCGCTGGCAAGGAAGAGGAGATCTGCCTCTGCCACAACTCGCTTTTCTTGTAGCATCAGTCGAACCTGTCTGAACTCGCACTTGCGAAGGTGAATCCGAATAATGAATTGAACCCCGTAGAGCCGGACAATCTTGCTCCAATCATCTCGCGTATTTCCCTGAAGCTGTAGGGCGGCGGAAGAATCAACAGCACGGCGGCGGCTCTGAGTTTGCATAGCCCTGCATAGCTTTGTTGGGGTATGGGTCAAGTCTAGTATGCAAAAACACGTATGGGCAATGAAAAAATCAGTCAGGAGTGAACGCTACGCCTTACGTAATATCAGGTACGAGACGCACCCAGGGATTCGCAGGGGCGATTTTCGTAAATGAAACGCCTATCCAATGTTTCGCGGGGGGGTTGCTTTCTATAGTATTTGTTAGCTCCACGAATGGCGTAAAATACCCGGATTCGGTTATTTTTTTGGTTTTCCGGTTGATCTATCAGGAAGCACCTTGCCGATAGTTTGGGCGTGCGTATTTTGTTTTCGGTTCGCGGACGAATCATAAGCATTCTCTTGCTGGGTCTCTTGCTCAATCTCACAACGGCGATGATCGCGCTCATTGCAGCCCGGAAGGCCAATGACGGGCTTTCAGAATACAATCCAGTATTGCAGGGTTTGCAGAGCATCATGATTTCGAGCACAGAGGGGCACCTCTGGTTTGAGGAAATGATCAGTGGGGACGAATCCAACAAATATGAAACAATCCAGAAATTGTGGCTGAACGCTGCCAGACATGCCGAGGCCATTGAGAACGGAGGAACTGTAGACCAGATCAGCTACGTCAAACCCCGTTCCTCCCAACATCGAATGCAGGCCAAGAAAATCAGGGAGGCTATCGTCCGTCTCGAAGCGCTTGGCAGGGAGAGAATCGCAGGAAAAGGCAACGTCGGCTCAGATGCCGATCAAGCTTTTGACGATCAATATCGCGCGATAATGTCGCTTTCGCACCAACTTGAATCAGAGACAGAAGCTCTTGTCGCCGGGGAGCAGCGATTCGTTCAAAGCATGCAATGGCTGATGCCCTTGCTGACCGCTATAAGTTCACTTCTGTACCTCGTCGGAGGCACGATACTTTACCGGAGTATTTCTAAACCAATGCAGAGAATCGTTGGAGAATTTTCGCAGATTCGTAGGCAAAACGATCTGTCTGTGCGATTCGCCACCAACGGTCGCGATGAAATCGGTCTCGTAATGCAAGCCAGTGATAGCCTCCTGGAACAATTGTGCGGTACATTTACAGACATTCAATCGGCCGCAATCGAATTGGAAGGCAGGTCAGAGAGGCTGAACAGTAGCGCGCAGGATTTCGCGCGCGTAGCAACCAGTCAGGCTGCCGTAGTCGAAGAGGCATCGGCCACAGTTGAGGAGCTGTCAGCTGCTGTTGAACGCATAACGGAAACTGTAACCGAGCAAACATCGATTGTTGGCGGGATTGCTCAGAACGTCAGACGGCTTGCTGACCATGTTGGACAAAGCGCAAGAAGAATCGAAGATGCCCGGGCCGTAGCGGTCGAAACGTCGAGGGCGCAACAAGAAGGAAGAACAGAACTCAGGAATGCCTCCGCAGCAATTGAGCGCAGCAAGGAAAGCGCGGGGAAGATTCGTCAGGTCATTGCAGTAATTCGAGAGATTGCGGATCGCGTGAGCCTCTTATCGCTCAACGCCTCCATCGAAGCTGCTCGAGCGGGTGAGCATGGGCGTGGCTTTGCCATTGTGGCAGAAGAGGTTTCAAAGCTCGCAGATCGTACGGCGGCCAGCGTGAAAGAAATCGAGAACCTGATTGAGTCAGTTGCAGGGACAATCGACAGCGGAGCGGCAGCCACCGACCGGGTTGTGAGTCTGCTCGACGGCCTGATGACGGGCGTCCACAGGCTCGAAGGGGAGATAACACAGGTCCAAACCGATATGGACAGCAGAAGGCAAGAAGCATCAAAGATCGCCGGGACCGTGTCCGGAATTCATGATGCGGCCCAATTGATCCGGTCAAGTGCATCGGAACAAAAGAGTGCCCTGTCAGAGATATCAACTGCGATTGCCGGTATTGTGAGGGATGCCAGCTCGCTTACAGCCGGCGTTGACGAAGTTGTTCAGGTGGCCAGCGGTATGAAGGCCTCCGCTACCGGTTTGCGCGCGGCAGCATCCGTTTATCGTTTGCCTGGCGAGGCATAAGGCCCCGGTCCTGGCTTTTGATAAATCAGGTCCCTGTTTCACTTGATCGGACCACCTGGTTTACAAAACCTGGTTATGGCAAAGTTTCCCCTTCCAACGGTCGCTGAAAAAGCACCTTCAACCCCTGCAGATATCTCAAAGTTTCTTCAAAAAGACTATGGCCGCACGCTCGACGATTTTGTCGACGGTGACATCTTCCTCCATCCTCGTGCTTTCACAATCTACCCAGCTTTTGCACAGGAGTTTGCAACAGCCTTCCATGAATCCTGCCCGCTGTTTCTGTCTGCACCTTACGCGCAGGCGCACGGATTCGCAGATATGCTAGTCCATCCGCTACAAGTATTCAATGTGATTCTTTCACTCGGTGTTCAGAATAACTCTGAGAAGGCCATTGCTAACCTGGGCTACTACAATGTTCAATTTCTTAAACCTGTTTACCCGGGTGATACGCTTACCGGACGCACAAAAGTTCTTTCCAAAAAAGCGCGCGGTGAGGGCAAACCAGGAATCGTTCACGTAAACACCCTTGGCATTAACCAGCGCGGAGAAGTTGTCATTCAGTATGAAAGAAAGATCATGATCCCGGCCGGTGACGGAAAATCTGCGCCAAAGCGCGGTGATGCAAGTGCACCGTTTCCAGTCGTGGCCAGCCCTTCGCTGGAGTTGCCAGATGCAAAGTCGCTTAACGCTGATATGCGCATGCACACTCTTGGTAACACCTACTTCGAAGATTTCGAAGCCGGACAGATCCTGGTCCATAAGAATATGCGCACTATTACCGACGAACATGTTCCATGGACGTATCGTATGGGCAACACCCATCCGCTACACTACGATCGTCTTTACTCTGCAGGACTGTCCGGTCCCATGAGTGGCGAACCGATTGTGTACGGTGGCCTTGTATTTGGTTGGTTATGCGGCCTTGCCAGTCGTGACCTGACAGAGAATATGCTCTGGGACCTTGGGTACACGGAAGGCTATCACACGGCTCCGGCCATTTCGGGAGACACGGTTGGTTCGATTTCGCGAATCCTTGCAAAAGAAGAAGGGCCCATGTCAGGAACAGGAATCCTTCACGTCCAACTCATTGGCGTTAAGAATATCAAAACCAAAGAAGCGTTTGATAAGTATGGTGCGGATCTCTTCATCAAGGAAAACGACAAGAAGGACATGGGCAAAGAGAAGATTGCCGAGAAGATTTTTGAAATCGAACGCCGAATCTTGATAAAGAAAAAGAGTTTCGGAGCTTAATTTGAAAATCGAACGCAATCTGTCGAACCTCTCGCAGCCGTTTGATCTCATCATCGTTGGCGGTGGGATCACCGGAGTCTCTGTGGCTCGCGAAGCTGCGGTTCGTGGCATCCGTACACTTTGCGTCGAGAAAGATGATTTCGCATGCGCTACGTCAGCTGCAACCTCCAAACTTTTGCACGGTGGCCTTCGCTATCTGGAGAATTTTGAATTTTCTCTGGTTCGTGAATCGCTGGCTGAGCGTCGAATTCTGGGACTCGCGGCCGGTCATCTCAGCCGGCCAATGGCCTTTCTGGTTCCAATCTATGAATGGAGCAACCCGGGTCGGCTCATGCTTCAGGCGGGCCTAACAACGTATGATTTGCTTGCGTATGATAGAAACCTGGGTGCACCTGAAGACAAGGTTGCACCAGGATCAAAGTGGCTTTCGCGCGAAGAATTCTTGAAACGCGAGCCACGCATTGATGCGAATCAATTGAAAGGTGGGTTTATCTATTATGATTACCAGAGTCTTTACCCTGAGCGCCTGGCGTTTGCATTTGTAAAAACAGCCGAGGCGGCCGGAGCAACCATGCTCAATCATTGCCAGGTAACTGGCTTTGGTTTCAAGAACGGAACTCGCCAGCTGGAGACCGTTCATTTCACAGATTCAGTCACAGGCAAGAAACATAGCGCAAAAGGCACCGTTATAGTGAATGCATCGGGTCCATGGATGGATCTGGTACTTGGTCTTGTTGAAAAGGAATCATCGCACAAGGTTCAGCGGTCAAAGGGAATCCATTTGATCACAGAACGATTGATAGGCGATAGCACGTTGTTTGTGCGCAATAAGGAAGGACATCATTGCCTCATGATTCCATGGCAGGGAATGACCCTGATTGGTCCGACGGATACGCCTTACGAGGGGCATCCGGACGACTTGCGTCCAACCGAAGATGACGTTCAGGGGCTAATTGACCTTGTGAATCAGTTTCTTCCTGGAAATCCTTTGACGCACGACAAGATAAAGCATGTCCCAATTGGAATCCGTCCCCTTGTCTTTTCCGGCAAGAGTACGTACCGTGCGTCGCGCAAATACGAAATCTATGATCACGGCGCCGAGTCCGGATTGGAAGGTCTTATTTCAGTGGTCGGTGGCAAGTGGACAACCTCGCGCAAGCTTGGAGAAGATGTAATCCATCATGTTCTGCCTGCACTTCACAAACTGGATCCTTCAGCCGCTTCGCGCATCAAGGATGTGCGCACAGATGAGCATCCGCTTGCAGGTTTTCCAGCATTCGGTGCTTCTGCCACAGAACTCTGGGAACAGATTGCTTTAATGAACCATCGGGTTCCGGATAATGTTCTAAATCATCTGTTCACGCTGTACGGGACTGAGTACACGGATGTCCTGGAGCTGGCAAAGAAGGATGCATCGCTTCTAAAGCGCCTCTCGGATGAACCGGGTCAGTTTGATATCATGGCACAGGTAGTTTTCGCGATTCAAAATGAATCCGCAAAAACGTTAGGCGATGTTCTCAATCGAAGACTGGCGATTGGATCTGCTGGCTATCCGGGTGATGCTGTAACAAAGAAGGTTGCGGACGTGTGTGCCAGGCTGTTGAAATGGAATCCACTCAAGAAAGCGGATGAGATCAAACGATTCAAGGCAGCTTTTCCACTGGAACTGATCGGCCCAAAGAAATCAAAAACCAGAAAATAAGATCCTCACAGGTTGCGTTTGCTACCCGGTTCAGAGAAGCTGCGAATCTAGCCGAGACGCACGCTGCGCATTGAAATCGAGCTCAAATCCATTCCTTCTGTTGGAAATGTAACCGCGTCTTCCGAATCCTGAACTGCGAGCGTGTAGAGCAGTGGCCAGTAGTGATCCGGGGTGGGGACGGACAGATGTGCAGCCTGACCCAGGAGTTCGTAAGAGATCAATTTTTCGTGGTCATGCTGCAAGATTGCATCCTTTGCAACTGAATCAAATTCATTGGCCCAGTTGTAAACTGGCGTGCGATTGGTAAAATCTGCCATGCGGAGATTATGCACTATGTTTCCGCTTCCAAGGATCAAAACTCCTTCGTCTCGAAGGGGCTTGAGCGCTTTCGCAAGTTCATAGTGCGCTTTTGCATTCAAGTTTACGTCAAGGCTCAGCTGAATTACAGGTACGTCGGCGTCGGGAAACATTCGCTTCAATACTGCCCACGACCCATGGTCCAGCCCCCAGCTTTCATCAAGCGTTGATCCGGGGAGGAGGGCATTGAGTTTCCGGGCCAACGCAGGGCTGCCTTTGGCCGGATACTGCACTTGATAAAGTTCATCTGGAAATCCGCCAAAATCGTAGATGATTCTGGGGACTTCATTGGCCATGATGCGCACGCCGCGTGTTAACCAATGCGCGGAAATGCAAACGATTGCGGTGGGGCTAAGCGACTTGCCGACTTCCCGCCAGGCTCGCGTGTATTCGCTGTCCACGATTGCGAACATTGGATTTCCATGGGCAATGAATAGCGCCGGAGTTCTAGACATTTGCTTTCTCTGCGGAGCGATTGATTCGCATGCAGATAAAGAAGAAGGCAATCATGCAAGCGGCGAGCAGAATTGGTATGACGGTTGGTCCGCCCCGCGCTGTCCATTCGGGGAGAGTTAGCGAAATGATCCCGCCGCCAACAAATGGTGCGTTGAAAGGTACGGCCATTCCATACACAATCCGTGATTCTTCGCGCGTATTGGATTTTAGCAATCCCAGCAGCATAAGTCCCAATGCCGTTGTCCCCGTTGCAAATCCATAATTGATTAGCCCCAGCTCACGCCAGAGATGCGGCGGGAGCATTCTGGGCCCAAAGAAAAAGAATGCAACAAAGCAGAACACAATGCCCCAGGCGACAAGGATGCTGAACGGAACAAGTAGTCCCAGAAAAGCAGAGGGAATAAGCACCGCCATTGCCGCGATGATGATGAAATCCAGGACCTGTCCATTGACAGTCTGTATGGTTTCGCAGTTCTCCCGGGACAGAACGTTTAACGCATTCAGCAACCACCGAACTGGAAAGGCACAGATAAGCGAAAGCGAGAAGAGCGGAATGTCACCCAGAAAAAGTATGCGCGGCGTGGAACTGGCCACGGCCTTCAAACCCAACTGCGCCAGGTATCCGAGGAGCACCGCCAGAAGAGGAACACAGCCCAGGAGCAAAATCCTGGGAATGGAGCTCATTTCAAACTGCGGTCTCTTGTGCGATCCATCTGCAAGACCCTCTGTCCTCACCAGATTTTCGGGACGCGCCATGTGGCCGCGCGAAACTGATTTTGCGTCAATGCCTCTGTCAATTCTCCCGTTCAAGCGGTTTACAATCCAGATTCCGCTGAAAGCGCCCCAGACTTGCCCAAGAGTGGCAGAAAAGAGTCCCAGGTCTCCGATTGCAGGCTCACCGAGACGCCGCATAACGGCTGACATTGCAGCGGCAGATCCCGGTCCACCCGCCCAACCGATTTCAATTACATGCGTAATCAGTGGGGAAACCCAGCCCTGAAAGAAGAGTAAGTAAATAACGTACGCGCCAATCAAC
Source organism: Leptospirales bacterium (assembly GCA_016788865.1). Classification (GTDB taxonomy): domain Bacteria; phylum Spirochaetota; class Leptospiria; order Leptospirales; family Leptonemataceae; genus JAEUSB01. The sequence goes on along the minus strand of JAEUSB010000059.1, from coordinate 100,499 downwards.
TGACCAAACGAAACAAACCAGACAAACAGGTTTTGCTGAACCACAGCTCCCATAAGAGTAGAACCCTTTGGCGCAGATTCAAATCCAAGCACGATAGCAGCGAAAAGATAGCCAAGAAGGATTGGCGGCCAGGCACGAATGAACGTTCGCACTTCATCGTTCCACAAATTCAAGACCTCTGGACCTGTGATAAAAAGGAGTACCCCGGCTATCAACGCAGGCGGAATGAACCAACGACGCAGAAAATGAATTCTGGAATAGATCAGCCAGGCAACGGCAAGGGCTGCTGCGGCGATCGCAAAAGCGACAAAATAGGTCATCCAGTTCTGCTCATCAGGAATTTCTCCAGGTATTCCGTAATATCCTGAATGTTGCGATTGATCATTCGCTTGAATTCAGGAGGAATATTCTGTGATTTAATTACCCGATAATAGTTCAAGGCATTCTTCAACATTTTCCGGCGCGTAAACTCCTGCGCCTTGACGAGCATTGGCTTGTATTTGTAGTACGCGTACTCCATTGTGTGGTAATCGCGACTCAGCTTAAACGAATCTGGAATCTTTGTGAAATCGTATGTAAGCGTCAGGAAAGGTGCATCGTCTTCATCCGGCGGCTTTAGCTCAAGGACACCGCGGATTTCCTGGATCTGAGGTTTTTCTTCTTTGGGTTCTTCATCGAGACTAGGGATCTCTGGCATGTCTTCGCCCATGCCGGCGGTTGCTGTTGCAGGCGGCGCACCACCGTCCGGTTCTGCGATCGGTTCGGGCGCTTCCGGTGCAGGTAAAGCTTCGTTCTTGAAGGCTTCGCCCTCCGGGAGTCCCACGTTCAAAAGTGGCTGTGCGGAAAGATCGCGAGCTGCTTCACTCACACCTGCGGCAGAACTACCCTGGTAGAATTCTTTGACGGCAGGCATCCCAACTTCTGGAAGATCAAGCGGAGCCTGTTCAAAAAGCAGCTTCTTTCCGTCGTCAGGTGCTTCAGGCTTTCCACCAGGTGGATAGTCGCCAATGTGCACGGTTGCATTTTCAATTTCAATTGTGGCTTTCGGATCCTTTCCAGCAACCGGAGCCTTTTCGGTTTTGATTGGAGCCTTTACCGGCGGAAGTTTCTGAAGATCCTTCTTTTTCTTTTTGTGCTCTTCAAGTTTCTTTAAGAACTCTTCGCGTTCTTTGAAAAGATCTTTCTTGCGTCTGTCCTGGCCGGACCGTCTATCTTTGCGTTTGGGATCGAGCATCCCGCGTCGATCGCCGCTCTTTCTTCGCTCAATGCCGCTTCGACGATCAAATGCGGGAAGGTTTTTGTACTTCTCCCACTCACGATCAAAGTCTGCATCGGTCCAGCCATCGGTCTTAATTTCTCCCGTTTCAGTTACTGTGGGAGGTGCAATGTCGCGCGTGAGATCTGCAGGTGCCGTTGTTCCTTCGCCTGTCCATTCACCATCCGGAGGATAGAATTGCGGGATAACAGGTAGTATGGCTCCTGCCGGTCCTCCAGTTCCTGGGGCTAATTGACCTGCGGGTCCACCGGCAAATGCAACGGCAGTCCCCGGTGCCCCGGCTCCTGCTGCCCCGGCAGTTCCAGCAGCACCCGTTCCAGGGACAGCCACCGCGATTCCCTGAGTAGTCGCGGAGGTTGTGGGAGCAATGCCGCCTGACGGTGCAATCGGTCCGGAAGGAACTGCCACTGGCTGAATGATTTGTTGAACAATCGTTGGCGCAGCTGCGCCGCCGGGCCCCCCGGCCTGGCCGCCGAATGCCGTTGGGCCGCCTGCCTGGATCTGCCCCATTGGACCGGGAAGAGCGCCGCCCTGCAATTGTTGCAACATTTGAGGCGCTGACATCTGAGCGGCCCCACCGGCAGCGAGCTGTTGAACAACGGAATTGGAAAGCTGCCTGATACCCTCGGTGAGATTGTCCAGGGCAAGGGTTTGTAAAGTTAGCGGGACTACGATTTCAGGGAAGTTGAATTTCTCTTCTTCCGTATCAAAACCTGCCTGCCAGCGTTTGATATCATCGATGTTGGTTTGAATTCGCGCCTGGATTTCAGGATCCGGAATTCGATTTGCAACGCGATCGAATAGTTCCAGTGCCTCTTCGCCCTTTTGTTTTTGAACGAGCAGTTCCGCATTCTGCAATGCTCGTCGATGGTGCGCAAACTTTGACGACCTGGCAACAAGCTGATCTGTATTGTGCGTTACGCGAAGGGGAACCTTGCTTCGCCGACTGGGATCGGCTTTTTGCGAGGGGCTGCGCGCCTGGATTTTTGGAGGAGCCTGATCCAGGAACTGCTTGATGTCCTGCTTGAGTTCTTCTGGTCCAAGCTGAACGGCGCGACCGCGGTCCCCGCCGCCCTGTGGCAATCCGGGACTGGACGTTGGGCCCGTGCCGGTTCGCGTATCGCGGCCCTCGGAATCCGAGCGAGCAGCCCACATCCCCACGCCAGCGGCCAAACCGCCTACTAAAAGTAATAATAACCACTCCATTTGAAAAAGGGCCTTGTCCTAAATATCGACTCCAGCACGCTCAGTAAACAGCCAATGGCCCTTCCCATCCACAAAATCAACGCCCGAATGGAGGGCGAATTTAAGTTCCATGGCCGCACTTACTCCGTCCCGTTTACGACCCCCGGGGACCTCGTCCAGTTCAAGCTGGGTAGGCGCGGAGGCCGTTTGAATATGGAAGTTCTCCATATAGAGAGGGCGGATCCGCCCGGCGAATCGCTGGTCACTCCCTTTTGCCCGTCATTTGGGGACTGCGGAGGCTGTCGCGGCCAGCATCTGCCCTATGCCAGGCAGATGGAGCTCAAGACAGAGCCAGTCCTGGCCGGAATGCAAGAACTCGGGACCGTGCCCGAGATTGTGGAGCCTCCCTCTTTCCAGGGCTACCGCGACAGAATGGATTTTTCAGTCGAAGGCGGAATCCTGGGACTTCGGGGTGCGCGCGAGTTTGGACGGTTTGTAGACATTGATACCTGCGCCATCCAACAGGAGCCTGCCAATGCGATCTTGCGGATTGTTCGGTCTGTACTTGCTGAATTTCCTGGGCTGGGATTTGAACGCACGACTGGTTCAGGAATTCTAAAGTACGCCACGATTCGCACCGGGCTTACCAACTGCCTTGTTCTTACTGTAGACGAGGGAAAGACTTCAGACGAACGTTATCTGGCATTTGTCAGACTGTTGGAAGGAAAACTGCCGGCTGATTGTTCCCTTGTTGAAACGACTACAAAATTTCCTTCTGATGTTTCCTGCCCTCCGGGTGGCCGCGCGATTCGCGGACAGGCGGGGCTCAAATCCAGGCTTGGCGGAATTGATTTTGATGTTGCGTATGATGCATTCTTCCAACCGTATCCAGAGGCATTCGATCGTCTGCTTGCCTGGTGCAAGAAGTTTGGTGCCGGCGGAGGGGATTCGCTTGTTGATCTCTATTGTGGCACGGGTGTTCTTTCTTCTATCTGGACGTCCTGGTTTTCAGGCCAATTCAAGCATGTCCGCGGTTTCGAATTCACGGAGTCGGCTGTCGTCAGCGCTCGCAAGAATTTTGAAGGATTTCAGGGATCGGCTACATTTGAGGCAGTTGACCTAACGCGAGTTGAAATCGATCTTAAGCCCAATGACTTTGTGATAGCTGACCCACCGCGCGCCGGGCTTTCACCGGGCGTTCGCAAATCGCTCCTGGCAAACCCCGCGAAGAATTTTCTTTATATCTCCTGTAATCCGGAATCGCAGATCCGCGATTTAAACGAACTCAAAGTATCCTATGAGATTGCCGGTGCCTGCATCGTTGACTGCTATCCACAGACGCCGCACCTGGAGCAGGCTGTGTTTCTTAGATCGAAACCATAATGGCCGGGGATTTCTGCTGGCAGGTAAGTGCAAACGACGATTCTTTAGCAGGGAAACCTATTTACTTTTTGGATAGAACTCACGGATATCCCAGAACCAGAGTTCTCGATGTGCAGCTGTTATGAGGAATTGGCCATCTGGTGTGAACAATGGAGTGGCCCAATTGGTATGCCCCTTGAGCGCAGCGAGTTCTTTGCCTGTCCTGGCATCGATCAGTCGAATGGGAAAGTCAGATCCACTGGGGAACGGGCCAATTGCAATCAATTGAGAATTTGGAGAAAGTTCGAAATTAATCCTCTTATCGGGGACTGGAATTGAATTTACAACTTTCGCTAGAGGGATGCTATACACTTCAATTCGATCGTCCCGGAACCAGCTCAAATGAACACTGTCATTTGAAAATTTCAATTGCGAGGCCGACGCGGCGATAGTTTTCAATGCTTCTCCAGATGGCTGCTTTATATGGATACCATCCTCGTCCGAGATTGCAAACCATTGCTGATCGGGGCTAACGGCCCACGATATCGCCCCTGACCGTTGGAATGTGTAGAGTTCCCCGGAATTTATTGTCGGGAAATCATACCGCTTAATCAGTCTGCCCTCCTGAATGTGCATCATGGTGAAATGGTGGTCCTGCAAGTCCGCGAATTGGAGGAGTTTTCCAGAGGCTGCCTCTACGAATTCCGGACCCTTGTCATACGACCTGGACGTCCCAAGTATCTTGCTGCCCTCGTAAAACTTGATCGTACTGTTGGTGCTGGAGCGGATTCTGGTTTTCCAAATTTCCATGCCATCATTCGCCCCTCGCAAGGACAGGTTACCGGAACCAAGTTCTAATATAGCGATTTTGGTACCATCAGGGCTCACGGCCAAATCGAGTACAGGATCCTCCTGGACGCGTTTCCAAACAGGTTGAATTTCCGCGGGAGACCAGCTAAGGTCTGGATCCGGTGGAGTTCGAAAGAGTCCAGGATGGCGCTGGAGATGACCCGGAATTAGCCGCGAGCTTACCGTCGCGTCCCAATAGCTGACCACAAAAAGTCGTTTGTTCTCATTTGAAAAACGGAGGTACTCGGACTTGATGGCAGGTTGTTCTAGCAACAAGGTTCCTGAGTTCGTATCCCAGAGTTTCATTCCCAGGTCTTCCGCTCCAGTTGCAAGTATTAAGCCATTGGAATTAAAGCTCATCGCCGTAATAGCGGTCCGATGGCCTGCAAAGTTTCGGACCATTTTGCCAGATGCCGTTTCCCAGATCCGCACTGCTCCTTGTGCATCTCCCGATGCCAGGAACTGACCGTCCGGGGAAAATGCGACCTTAACAATGTAAGTTTGGTGTGCTCGAACGGTAGACACGAGTTCACCCGTTCTTGTCCGCCACATGTGTATCAAGCGATCGTTGCCTGCGGTTGCCACGAAGCGACCATCAGCGGTAACAGCGACGCACCGAATTTGTTCATCGTGCGCCTGGTTTCTGGTCCAAATAGTTCGGCCGGATTCCGTATCCACCACAGCCAGATCACCCATATAGCCTCCGACCGCGAGAATTGCACCTGCTTCATCAAATGCGGCCGGTGGTATGTGCGGATGGCCCGGGATTGCAATGTCGATTTCCTTAAGGGCTTCCGATTTTTTTGGATCATAGAATCCGATCTTCCCTGTGTTTATCAGGAACTTCTCTGGTGATCGTTGGGATGTGAATGCCACAAGGGTCTTATCCTTTCGAAATCTAAGGGCATGCGTTCGATGGGAAAGGAGCGATTGAACGAGGGCACCCGAATCCGGATTGTGTATCTCGATGTTCGAGAATCCTCCAGATGCAAGTAAGGCCCCATCAGGGCTTAGATCGACGGCGCTTTTGCTGGAAGATTTGCTGCGGAATTCCCATTCTATGCCCAAGGGTTTAGCGGATTGTTTTGGATTTGGATTGACCTGGCTGACGACCAGGACCCAGCCAATAACCCAGGGAATAACGCTGAGCAGATTCTTCGGTTTCATGGCCTATACTCCTCGCGCGGGTTATCGAACCGCAACACAATAGTCGCGCATTCCGAACCGTCCAAGTGTGACGTTAGCTGCGCAAGCTTCACCGAAAGTCACCTCCCGGTTTGAGCCGAGTCTACGCGTACGTTTCCACGCCTTTGCAGGTTAGAATTCGCATGTGCTCAAATCTGAAAACTACAAGCCCGTCGGGCGAAGCCAGCAGTTGTAGCAGATTCGTATTTACGCCTTTCTTCTTTAGAAAGTCCGGGATGACTTTGTTGAAAAACTTCTCAAACGAGTTTTCTCCCAGCGGAATATTCAATGCTTTCAGGATTCCAGCATGGTCGGCGATCACCTTTGACCTGTTCTGCGAAAGGATACCTTCCCATCTGCGCTTGTCTTCAGCCGAAGCATGGGGCTGGGCCTGGGAGGCCACCCACTTTGCGCCCTGGATGGCCAATTTCAAGAACTTCAGGTAGGGGCCACCTGCCAGGGGCAATTCTTCTAACACACTATCCTGGCTGGGTGCCTTTTCCGTCTTAACGCGAACAAGGCTTCCGGAGCTCAGGGATTGCGGCAGTCCCGGGTTGCATCCCAGAATCCGGCTTTTCACATTGGCTGGCTGGTCTGACTCTTCGCGGGCCAGTTCACCCACCAGGTCATCCACGCTGCAGCCGGGGCTGGTGCCCATATAAACGTATGAATCCACGTCACAATACGCGACTGCGTTGTGGCTGCCGGAGTTATCTTTTACTACAATATATCTTTCTAGTTTCACGGTGTTTCCCTGCTCCTACTTTGACCCATGGGGCGGGGAAGCCAGCCTTTTCGGGCCAAATTGCCCGTAAAATATAGTCGACTCTATGGTCTCGAATTCTGGACTTGTATTTAGGGGACTTACCTCCCGATAACCCATGGAAACAACTGCAACCAAGCACCTTGATGTCAGGGAGGCCGAAAGTATCGTAATACGATTCTCCGGTGACTCCGGCGATGGGATGCAGCTAACCGGGATGCAGTTTACGGACACGACGGCCGTCCTTGGAAGCGACCTCAGCACATTCCCGGAATTCCCGGCAGAGATTCGTGCCCCGGCTGGAACACTGGCTGGCGTTTCCGGCTTCCAGGTTCACTTCGGCAGCAAAGAAATTTTCACTCCTGGCGACCGTTACGACGTGCTCGTTGCCATGAATGCGGCAGCGCTCAAAGCAGATCTGAAAAACCTCAAACGCGGCGGGATCGTAGTGTTGAACACTGCCGGTTTCGACGAAAGAAACCTGAAGCTTGCGCAATACCCGGCTGGCGCGCAGCCGCTGGAAGACAGCACGCTTGATGATTACGTAGTATATAAGATCGACGTTTCGCGTCTGACCAAAGACAGCCTGGCAGAGCTTGAAATTGGCGCCAAGGATATCGATCGGTCCAAGAACATGTTCGTGCTTGGTGTTTTGTTCTGGATGTTTGATCGATCCATGGACTACACGCTGAAGTTCATCACGGAAAAATTCACAAAGAAACCAATCATTGCAGAAGCAAACATCAAAGCACTCAAGGCTGGCTGGAACTACGGCGAAACCGCAGAAATCTTCACCACTCGTTACAAGGTTGCACCCGCGAAGCTGCCACCGGGCGTCTACAGAAACATTACCGGGAACCAGGCCGTTGCCGTTGCATTGATCACGGCCATGGAGAAGACGGGTCTTCCTCTTTTTCTTGGATCGTATCCAATTACGCCTGCCTCTGATATCTTACACGAACTTTCCAAATACAAAGCAAACGGCGTGCGCACCTTCCAGGCGGAAGATGAAATCGCAGCTATCACTTCTGCAATTGGTGCATCGTATGCCGGTGCCATTGGTGTAACCACAACTTCAGGGCCAGGGATGTCCCTGAAGGCAGAGGCAATGGGCCTTGCAACCATGCTTGAGATCCCGCTGGTTATCATTGATATCCAGCGCGGTGGTCCATCCACCGGACTTCCTACGCGAACAGAGCAGGCTGACCTCTTGATGGCAATGTATGGCCGCCATGGAGAAGCGCCTCTTCCAATCGTGGCTCTTGCGACTCCGGCAGACGCGTTTGAAGCAATGTATGAGGCTTGCCGCATAACGTTAGAACATATGACTCCGGTAATCGTGCTGAGCGATGGATACATTGCAAACGGCTCCGAGCCCTGGAAGTTTCCAACTGAAGATCAGATTCCTGCAATCGACGTCCGCTTCCTTGAAGTTCCCAACGGCGACAATGGCGTCTATCTGCCTTATAAGAGAAATGATAAGCTTGTGCGTCCATGGGTGAAGCCCGGAACGCCAGGCATGGAACACCGAATTGGTGGTCTGGAAAAACAGAATGAAACAGGCAACGTCTCGTATGATCCAAAGAATCATGAGCTGATGGTTCGTCTGCGTGCAGAGAAGGTTGCAAAGATCGCCGACAGCATCCCGCTCGCTAAGCTTGATAGCGGTCGCGAAAATGCAAAGGTCCTGGTCCTGGGCTGGGGTTCAACCTTTGGCGCAATCAAAGCCGCCGTGCAAGAATTGCAGAAAGAAGGAAAAGACGTAGCACAGCTGCATCTTCGTCATCTGAATCCATTTCCAAAGAACCTGGAGCAACTGCTGAAAGGGTTTGAGAAAGTTCTTATTCCTGAAATCAACTGCGGTCAATTGATTCAGTTGATTCGCGCGAAATATCTGATTCCGGCTATTGGTCTCAATAAGGTGCAGGGCCTCCCTTTTGCAACAACTGAGATCAAAGCTAAGATCGAGGAGTTACTCTAGTGTCGGCACCAATCACCACAGCAAAACTTACGGCCAAGGACTTTACGTCCAATCAGGAAGTGAAGTGGTGTCCGGGTTGCGGAGACTACTCCATTCTGAAACAGGTTCAGACAATTCTGCCTGAGTTTGGATACCCGCGCGAGAAGTTCGCATTTGTTTCAGGCATTGGTTGCTCTTCGCGCTTTCCGTATTACATGGAAACCTATGGAATGCACAGCATCCACGGGCGCGCTTTTGCAATCGCGTCTGGCCTCAAGGCTGTTCAGCCCGATCTGCATGTCTGGGTAGTTACCGGCGACGGCGATGCGCTTTCCATTGGTGGAAATCATTTCATTCACCTGATGCGAAGAAACTTCGATATCAAAGTGATGTTGTTCAACAATCAGATTTACGGTCTGACCAAAGGCCAGTATTCACCAACATCCGAGAAGGGTAAGGTAACCAAAAGTACTCCGTTTGGTTCGCTGGAAGATCCTTTCAACCCGGCTGAGCTGGCTCTGGGTGCACGTGCATCCATGGTTGCTCGCACTCTGGATCGCGATCCCAAGCACATGCAGGCCATGATCAAGCGTGCAAACGAGCATCGCGGAACTGTAATGCTTGAAATCTATCAAAACTGCCCGGTCTTCAATGATGCAGCATTCTTCGCCTACACGGATCGTGAGACAAAAAAAGAAGAGGCGCTGATGGTTGAGCATGGCAAGCCATTGATCTTTGGTGAGAATGACACAAAGGGCATCATGCTCGATGGTGAAAAGCCAGTAGTGATCGAAATTGGCGCAAATGGACGCAGCCATGAAGATCTCTGGGTCCACGACGAACGCGACAAGACAAAGGCAAATATTCTGGCTCGTTTCTTTGACGCGCCAGCGTCGCATGGTTTGCCACGGCCGTTCGGTGTTCTGTTTGTAGAAGACCGTCCAATCTATGAAGAAGAAATGACACGTCAATTAGCCCAGGCTCAAGAGAAGAAAGGCAAACTTCCTCTGAACAAAATTCTCTCAGGTGATAAAACCTGGGAAATTCTTTAAGAAACCGGATGCGCCTCGGAACCATTTGGTCGGGCGCGTTTCTATCACTCCTGGCTATTCCGCTCCAGATTAACTGCCAGACAACCCGCGAGTGCCATCATCCCGGTATTCCGGCACCCAGGTCGGTTGGAATCATTGGCGATTCGCGAATATTTGACCCGGGGCTCAAGAACTTTGGCGGATTCACCAACTACTTAAATCAGATCCCAGAAAAGAATGCGTTTGCCGGTGCCACCTTTGTCTCCGAGGACAATGATCCCAGAACAAGCAAGAATATCCCGGGTTCTGACGCTTATTCAAGCGTGGGAAACAATGCGTTTTATGCGGAACGGAATTTTGGAAAGGTCATGGCGAACGGGCATGACACCGTTATCATCAGCCTTGGCGTGAATTCAAGCGGCGACCCCGAAGGATCGATTGCGGCTATCGATCGTATGACTAAGAGTGCTGCAAAGCAGGGGCTGACAGTGATACTGACAACGCTGGGCCCGTGGAGAGGCTATGCGACGTGGACTGTGCCTTATCAGAACGGCACAGAAAAGATTAACGATTGGATCCGGCAATCGAAAGCGCGCGGCTTCGTAGTTATCGATGTCTACGATATCCTCGAAGACAAGAAGAAGCCCGGCTTCTTGAAGGCTGAATTTACCTGGGACCAGCTTCACTACACAGCACTCGGTCATGAGACGATTGCTTTGGAAGCAAATGCACAGATGGCTGCGGCCCGTGCCTGCAAAGACTAGGGATTGTTTTGCACAGCGTCCTGTGCTTTGCCGGCCCGAAAGCCCGTAAGAATCCAGAGGAGTGCAATTGGCAGGCCCACGTAAATCAGAGGACTCGCACCGACTGCTTTGACGGCGGAAATCAACCAGGAACCAGCAGCATCGCAGGCGCGATACACCGCCGTGTCTATAAAACTCTTCGCTTTGTAGCGTCGCTCCGCGTCCACAGTTGCGTAGATCATTTCTCTTGCGGGTTTCATCAGAGCGTAGTCTCCCGCGCGATTCAGCGTCTGTGCAATAGCAAGTAACGTCATTAATGAAACCAGTCCGCCCAAACCTGGCAGGTTTGAGGCAAGGATGAGGACAATCAGGCTCAAAGCAACCAGACCAGGGACAGCCGTAAGGATTGTCCGAAACCCGGCCGCCCTGGTGAGGCGCGCCGTGACGAAAGTCTGAATGATCAATGTCACGATGTTTGTGACCAGATCCAGATAGGCGAAATAGGAAGTCCTGGCCGCCCCATCAGATGTCTTGCCCACCTCCTCCAGCAGAGCCAGGTACACCAGCGTTGATGTTGTTGAGTAACAAATCACAAGAATTGCCAGCCGTCTCAGCGGCAGTTCGAGAGTCAGCTTCACACCAGAGAGGATTTCCCCACCGATTCCTGCTGCGGGATCAGAAACGGCCGATTTCATGCCTACGAGGAGTGCCCCTGCTGTGGTCAGCATTGCCGCCGAAATTAGCAACAAGTTTCCGATTCCAATTGTTTGGACCAGGAATCCCGTGAGGAGTGGGCCAACAAGAGCGCCTATCGTCCCCCCAGCCGACACGTATCCATAGAACAGCTTTGCTTCGTCGGGGGAGAACAGGTCACCCATACGACTCCAGAACAAGGAAACTGCAAGCAGGTTAAATATACTCAGCCAGACAAAGAAGATCCCGGCCGAGAGCGACGAGACGCCTTGCAGGAAGCTCAAATAGAAACCCAGGACGTTCAGCACAAAGAAAGCGAAGGCGCCTGGGACGAGTATGCGGCGAGCGATGCTGCGCGCTGCCCATCCGGTTACAGGAACGAGGATCAGGGTCGCAATAAACGTTGTTGTAAACAACCATGGTAGTTTTGCATTGCCCGTTTGAATCCCCATCTCGTCGCGCACGGGCCTCAGAATATAGTAACTGCAAAGCAATAGGAAGAATATCAAACCGGCCCGAGCTGCATGTGATCGATTCTGCATGGTATCGGGGGCGATGTTGACGCTGTGTTTTGTGCTGGATTTCCTTTTTTTGAATGACTAATTGATCCGGGAAGACGGAAGTTTTCCGACCAGGCATGAATCGAAAAGAATTTATTCTAGGGTCACTGTTGTTGCCGTTAGTACCACGGCTCGAGGCCCTTCCAGGAGTCCCTGCCGTGTCCGAGCGCAAAGCCATGTGGAAAGCGAAAATACCATCGAGCGGCGAGCTGCTCGGCAGGGTGGGGCTTGGCACCTACAAAAACTTTGATGTGGGAAATGACGAGGGAAAGCGCCAGAATTTGGTCAGGATCTTAAACGCATTTGCAAACGCTGGTGGGACACTTGTAGATTCTTCACCAATGTATGGAAGTTCTGAAAGCGTATTGGGCGCAGCAGCATCGACTGCGGATCTAGTAGAGCGGCTCTTTGTCGCGACCAAGGTGTGGACGCAGGGGCAGCAGGAAGGCGAGCGACAAATGCGTGATTCCATGCGGAAGTTGAATCGAAAGAAGCTGGAACTTATGCAGATTCACAATCTTGTGGATTGGAAATCCCATTTGCGCACGATTGCAAAATGGAAAGCGGAAGGGATTTTCAAATACGTAGGTATCACGCATTATTCGGTCGGTGCCTTTGCTGAGCTTGAACAGGTTCTAAAAGCCCACAAATTTGATTTCTTGCAGATTCCCTACTCAATTGCGGAGACTGAAGCAGAAAGACGCCTGATTCCGTTGGCATTCGACCTTGGTGTTGCAGTAGTTGCAAACGAACCTTTTGATAAGGGCAGACTGTTTGGTCGAGTGCGGGGGAAGGCAATTCCTACCTGGGCTCAAGAAATTGGTATAACATCCTGGGCTGAATACTTTTTGAAATTCATCCTTGCGAGCGACCAAATTCAATTCGTAATTCCCGCCACTTCAAAGCTGGAACACCTTGCAGACAATCTTCGTGGTGGCAGCGGTATAGTTCCAAACAGGGAACAACGCTCTAAAATGCGGAACGACTGGCTGGCTTGATCGAGCGCCGGCTTCTCAATGTAAGGTGCATTTTATTTCAGGTGCTACCGCGGTTTTCTGCCTTGACGTATGGCCGCCCTCATAGATCACCAGGCCTGCGAGGAAAACATGTTTGATTGGATAAGTTCACCGGAAGCCTGGGTGTCTCTGGCCACCCTGACAGCCCTGGAAATCGTACTGGGGATTGATAACATTATTTTCATTTCAATACTGGTGGGTCGACTACCGGCTGAGCAACGAGCCAGGGCGCGATTCCTGGGTCTGGGACTTGCAATGGTATCGCGGATCCTGTTGCTCCTTTCATTGTCCTGGTTGATGCGCTTGACGGCGCCAATTTTCACCGTTCTGGCCAATGAGATTTCAGGACGGGATATAATCTTGATCGGAGGCGGACTTTTCCTGATCGCCAAATCGGTGATGGAAGTGCATAACTCTCTTGAGGGCGGGGGAGAGCTGGAAGGTGAAGGTCACAAAGCATCAAGTTTCTTTTCTGTCTTAATTCAGATCGCTGTCATAGATATCGTCTTCTCGCTCGATTCTGTAATTACGGCTGTGGGTCTTGCTGACCATGTTCCCGTCATGATCATCGCAATCATGCTTTCTGTTTGCGTGATGATGCTTGCAGCAAAATCCATTGGAGACTTCGTGGACGCGCATCCGACCGTGAAGATGCTGGCGCTTTCATTTCTAATCCTTGTTGGAATGACGTTAGTCGGCGAAGGATTTGATCTGCACATACCAAAGGGATACGTGTATTTTGCAATGGCATTCTCAATTGTGGTGGAGATGATCAATATCCGCCTGCGGAAGAAATCAAAACCCGTTCAATTGCGCAAAGAATTGGATCAGTCCTAACCTCTTCAGGCGCACCCGGATGGGTGCGCCCCTTGTCCTGTCAAAAGGCAATCGTGCCCGGGGTCAAGCCGCTCCGAATTGCAATACTGAGCAAAAACAAAGGGTTGCGTCATACGAATTGAATTGATCCAATCCCGTATGAGCTTTTTTCGTAACGTCGCAAGCTGGATCAAGCTGACCGGGTCTACAGACGGTCTCAGCGAACGGGATGCGCGAGCCCTTCGGAGTACCGCCTGGGTCCAGGTGATCATGTTCGGCCTGCCATCGGTTTTGGCTGTGGTGATTCGTTTTACGGAACCACCGGAAACGCATTTCTTCTCTTTTGTGCACTATTTTGCGCTTGTTATCCCGCTCGGCTTTGCGCGTTACCTGCTTCTTAAGCGCAACGTGGTAGTGGGCGCCGCCATGACACTTGCGGCAGTTGACTATCACCTGGGGGCTCTGTCACTTGCGCAGGCAGATGATCCTGCACCGCTTGGTTTTCTGATACTGACAATCCTGCCATTCGTGATGATCCCACGCCAGTACACGAAGACGCGGTGGTTCTTCGTCCTGGTTCCCATGTGCTTGTTTCTCTTTTTTCAGTACTACTATCGTGTGCACGGGGGATCGGCCATCTTTGGTCCTCCGCGCTGGATTGTTCCGGCTGATTATCTGATGCCACCCCTGGTTCTTGTGCTTGGCTTTCTCGTACTCATCACACACCAATTCGTAAAGGCCGTCAATAGTGCAGAAGACAAGCTCGCGGCCGAACATGCACAATCAGAGAAATTGCTTTTGAACATCTTACCCAGGGAAGTGGCCGACGAGTTGAAGAAAGAGGGCGCGAGTAAGCCACGCCACTATGCTGCTGCGACCGTCTGCTTCACAGACTTTGAAGGCTTTACGAGCATCGCTGAATCGTTGGGTCCGGCTGAACTGGTCACAGAACTGGATCGATGCTTTTCATATTTCGACAGCCTCATGGATCGATACAACCTGGAGAAGCTAAAGACCATTGGGGACAGTTACATGTTTGCCGGCGGGCTTCCCAAAGCCAACGCAACCCATGCAGTCGATTGCGTGATGGCAGCGCTTGAGATTCAAGCCTTCATGAATCAAATGAAAGAAATCAAGGCCAGTCAGGGGCTACCGTACTGGCAGCTCAGACTCGGTATTCATTCGGGCGACTTAATTGCCGGAGTGATTGGTGAGAAGAAGTTTGCGTATGACGTCTGGAGCGATACTGTAAACATTGCAAGCAGATGCGAATCGTCAGGCGTCACGGGTAAGATCAATATTTCCGCCGCCACCTACGCGCTTGTCCGGGATTTCTTTGACTGTGAGTATCGCGGAGCAGTACCAGCAAAGCACAAGGGCACTATCGAAATGTATTTTGTGAATGGGCTCCTGCCAGAGTTGCAGCGTCCGGGTCATCCTGGTGCTCCAAACAGTGAATTTGAAAAGCGCTACGCGGCCTTGCAGGTGGTCTGACAGATATTCTGGATCAGTCTTCTAGAATCAGGTTGTCGCGGTGAATTACCGCACCGGGCCCATGTAGTTGCTTCTTCTCAGCATCCGGATTTGCCAGATAATGCGATAAGTCTCTTTCGCTGTAGCTTACAATCCCACGGCCAAGAGTGATACCGTCTAACGTTAGGACTTCGACTGGATCCCCGGCCAGGAATGTTCCACGAATTTCGCGAATTCCAGCCGCAAGCAAAGACGAGCCCCTGGCTATCAGAGCGGTACTCGCTCCGGAGTCGATTCTGAGTTCCCCTTCTGGCCTTGCATAGAGTAACCACTTCTTCCGCGCACTGATTCGCCGCTTGCTCTGCCCGGCGATCAAAGTCCCGATGTCCTTGCCTTCAAAGAGCGCCTGGACCGGATTCGGTTCATCTCCAGGAAGAATTGCAAGCATCTGCCCGGAAATCAGACAGAGCTGGCCTGCACGAAGCTTGGTCCGCATGCCCCCACTGCCCGGGCCAGCTGGCCCATGCGCATGTTGCATATCGTCCGGGGTAATGTTGCTCAAGTGGCTAACGCGTTCTCCGTTTTTCAGGAAACCAGGTGCACTTGTGAGAATTATGAGCAGCTCCGCACCAAATAGCGAGCTACATGCAGCGCTCAATAGATCATTGTCGCCGAATTTCAATTCATCCGTGGAGACCGTATCGTTTTCATTGATAATCGGAAGGACGTCCATACCTATGAGTTCTTCCATAGTATTCCCAATGTTCAGGTATGCGCGACGGTCGCGTAGATCCCTGGCAGTGATGAGCAATTGAGCTGTTAGAAGCCCGACATTTCCAAATGCTTTTTCATATTGAGCAATGAGTCTTCCCTGGCCAATTGCGGCGAGGGCTTGCTTGCGTGGTAGATCCGTGGTCAATGCGCGTTCGCGAAGCACACTGCGCGCCATCCCCACGGCTCCGCTCGTTACGAGCATTACCTGCTTCTTTTGTCTTCTGAGAAAATCGATTTCGGAAACAAGCGTTTTAAGCATGGTTTCGCGCATGCCTGTTGAGTCGGTGAGAAGGCTTGTGCCCACTTTGATTACAACTCTGCGCGCATTGTGGATGGCCTTAAGGTACTCTGTGCGGCTCATGGGCGATCCGTTTGCGGGGATTCTGGGTTTTGTGCGTTTATAAACGCTCCTTCTGCTTCCTCCTGCGGGGAAGACCCGAGAGTGTGCGTGCTGATTTCTTCCGTTGCAGTCGCAGCTTCTTTCCCTTTCAGTAGCAGACTTTCTGCGAAAGTTGGGCCTGGAAAATATTGGAACAGGATGCTGATCAGCTGATCCAGGTTGCGATTTTCGCGCGCTGATACGGCCAGAATGTGCGCTGCGTCAGGCTTGTTACTCTTCAGTCGTTGAATAATTTCTGTGGCAGTCGCCTGAGCAAAGGTCTCATCGTAGCCAATCGTATCCATTTTGTTCAGGAGAACTATGTAGGGACGATTCAAAAGCTCTGCAGAATAGCTGGCCAGTTCGCTTTGCAAGAGTCTCAGATCTTCAACCGGATCCATCGACTGAATATCAAGCACGTATACGATTGCGCGAACGCGTTCAATATGGCGTAAGAATGAAAGTCCGAGCCCCGCGCCCTTATGAGCTCCTTCAATGATTCCCGGAATATCAGCAATCAAGAGCCTGCGAAAATCTGTGTTCTCAACAACACCCAGATGCGGGACCAGAGTGGTGAACGGATAATCGGCGATTCGCGACTTGCTGTCAGATACGGCGGCAATCAGCGTCGACTTCCCCGCATTGGGCAGGCCCACAAGTCCTGCGTCTGCCATGAGTTTGAGTCGTAACGTTATACGGCGTTCATCTCCGGGTAGACCTGGTTGCGCATATGTGGGGGCCTGGTTTACGGAATTTACAAAGTGCGTATTGCCAAGGCCACCCTTTCCACCGCGTGCCACCGTCAGGCGAGCATCAACTGTCAACAAATCGCTCAGCACCTCGTCCGTATCGGCGTCGATTATTTCAGTTCCGGGAGGGACATAGATCGTAAGATGATTGCCTGCGGCCCCGCTGCAGTTGTTTGCATCGCCTGGCTCACCATCCTGGGCTGCGAACACGCTCTTGTTCTTGAAGTGACCAAGGCTTTGCAGGGCTGTCTTTGCCTCGATGATTACATCGCCGCCGCGACCGCCATCGCCGCCGTCTACGCCGGCTTTGGGGCGGTATTTTTCCCTGCGGAAATGTGCCGATCCGGGACCGCCATGGCCTCCACGGACCGCGACTTCGATTTCATCTACGAAAGACATGTTGGCCTTGTTTTCCCTGTAACTGCATTTCGCGACGCGCGACCCGACCCGCGAACCGGTCGTCCATGCCCGACTTCGCGGGGCTCCGCCGTCCTGGCTGCGCAATCGGGTATGCGCGTGCGCGAAAGGCGTCCAGGAACAATTGCGTCCAACCGAGAGCTCCGCCATCGTGGCTCCGCAATCGGATGTGCGTGCCGCGAACATAGCCGGGCGTCTCGATCTCAGATGCCCGGGTGAAAATGGAAGAGAAACGACCTGTCGTTTCCCTCCATTGATTGTATGTGTTCATGTGAGTGCGCTTAGCGCGTTGGAGTTGCTGGAATTTCTTTTGGGATAATCGAGATCAGCTGTCTGTCTTTCTTCTGGTAGTGAAACTTTACGATTCCAGTTTCCAGTGCAAACAGAGTGTGATCACGTCCGATACCAACGTTTTTGCCAGGATGGAAATCTGTTCCTTTCTGACGAACCAGGATATTGCCGGCCTTTACGAGTTCTCCGCCGAATCTCTTAACGCCCAGTCGCTGGGAGTTGGAATCGCGTCCGTTTCTGGTTGAGCCGCCGCCTTTTTTGTGTGCCATTGTTGTTACCCGAACCCGGTTTTCCCGGTACAGTCAAAATCCTGAAAACCAGCCTATTGTCAGCCAGAAATTAGGTTTCCACGTGCAATCCCGAGGGGTATTGCTTTGCCAGGGTTCTGAGGCCCAGCAGGGCAGAAGCAAACAGCAGATTGGATCCGGAATCGTCTTCTGTGTCGATTTCGAAGTAGCCGTCTGATTTAATGACTCTGGGGGTTTTCCGGAGCAGCAGGGTCAGGCTGGCCTCGAGATTCTCCGTCAGAATAGAAATGGCCGAGCACAGATCCACTGCTGTGGTCTTGATGCTATGGCCTTCAACTTTGAGAAAGAGGGTTCCGCCGGTCTGGCGGAACAAGACGCGGGTCAAGCCTGGATTTTGAGAACCTTGAGCTTTTGCAGATTCTGGCGATGTCCCCAGGCGCGGCGGTAGCCCTTGCGTTTCTTGTATTTGATGGCGTTGATCTTTGGTGAGCGGAGGTCTGATACCACTTCAAGCTGCACGGTTGCGCCCTTCACGAAAGGAGCGCCAAACTTCATGCTTTCCCCTTCACCAACTGCAATTACGTTTTCACATTTGAATTGCTTGCTGGCTTCGTGGCCGGTAAGATCCGTTACGATTAGATCGTTTTCCTTAACTTTGTGTTGGTGACCGGCGATTTCAATGATTGCGTACATGGGTTTTTCCTGAGAGAGACAAGGATTTCGGGGCCCCTTCGACGGTCAAGCGCGTACGCTTTCTTGTATCCACCGTGGCCTCTTCAAAAAAAATGACCACTTGAACAAAAATAACGACGTTGCTGGCTTTTCGCACTTTGGCCTATCAGCGGAAATCCAGAAAGGCATCACGGATGCTGGCTTCACAACGCCAAGTCCCATTCAATCAGAAACAATTCCCTTAATTCTAGCCGGCCGCGACGTCATTGCACAGGCCCAGACCGGAACGGGTAAGACTGCGGCCTTTGGTCTGCCCTTGATGAGCCGCCTCTTGCCATCTGAAAACACCCAGATCCTTGTGATTACACCCACCCGCGAGCTAGCCCTGCAGGTTAGCCAGGAACTCCGCACGCTTGGAAAGCATGCGGGGGCCAAAGTAGCGTCCGTTTACGGTGGAGCGTCCGCCCGGGATCAAATCCAGAGCCTCAAAAACGGGGCCAACATTGTCTCCGGAACGCCAGGGCGCCTGCTGGATCTCATGTCCTCCAAACGCATGAAGATCGCTCCGGGTGCTGTTGTGCTCGATGAGGCAGATCGCATGCTCGATATGGGATTCCTCGAAGACATTGAGCTGATTTTTAAGATGCTTCCGGCCGAACGTCAGACGCTTCTATTTTCCGCGACATTGCCAGACCGCATTCAAAAGCTTGCGCAGAGTATCCTAAAGAATCCTGCTAAGGTTCGCACGCAGAGCGCTCAAACGGCTGCGCGCATCAAAGAAAAGTATTACGTAGTATCTGATCATGAGCGCGAAGCCGCACTGATTCGTTTGATTGAGTCTGATCCACCTGATCGTGCCATTGTATTCTGCAAAACCAAGCGCGAAGCAGATGAGCTCGCAGGCCGACTTTCTGCACGTGGTTCTATGTCCCGTGCGATTCACGGTGATCTCGAGCAGAGCAAGCGTGAACAGGTCATGCGTGCATTTCGTGCCGGAACAACTCGCGTGCTTGTTGCAACGGACGTTGCAGCAAGGGGACTCGATATCCAGGGCGTGAGCCATGTATTCAACTACCATATCCCGTTCGATGCAGAAAGCTATGTGCATCGTATTGGGCGCACAGGTCGCGCCGGAAGCGAGGGCGTAGCATCAACGCTTGTTGCTCCAAATGAGATGCGCGCGTGGCGTCGCATGATCCGCGAAAACGGCGGGAAGTGTGAATTGTCCCAAATTCCAACCTCTTCTGATGTGAAGAGTATGCGTCGCAATGAACTGATTCAGAAAGTCAACGATTCCATAGCCGATGCGGCTAACGGACGTATCCTTGAGAAATTGACGGAAACTCTGGATCTGCGAGAAGTTGCGCTGCGCCTTCTGACAATGATGCAGGCAAAGTCTGAAGTGGAAGGCCCGGATAAAATCGGCAAAGCAATGGCAGACGTTCACGAACTCGGTCGCGACGACTTCAAAGGGAAGAAGAAGTTTGGTCGAGGCGGTCCACGTGGCTCAGGTGGTGGCGGATCTCGCCATGGTGGCTACGCTCCTCGCGCAGCCGGCGGCGGACATCGAGCCGGCGGAGCCGGATTTGCCGGTAAGAAGAAGAAAGCAAAGAAAGCTCACGCGCATTGAGCGCGAGAGTTCAACGTGCCGATCGATAGCGAGTTATCTCGCGAGGATGGCATACTCCACAACCCCGTCGGGATCCGCTTGCCATTCCACTCTGTTCTGAAAGGGACTTCGCTCCACTAGCAACGCCAGCTGGTCTCGACTCCGGCAGTGCATGGACCATTCGAGAATGTGCTTCAAAAATGGTCGATCGTAGTGGTCGGGGTTGGTAATGGAAACAATTCCGATGCCACCACCGCTCAATCGCGTGTGCATCCAATTCAGCATTGTCGTCACCTCGTCATCCTCTAGATAATCGAGTAAGCCAGCAGAATAAATTATGTTCAGCGGCTCCAAACTGTATCGACCCCGATTGACCATCATGGTCATGGCGTTCTGATTCACCAGGCTTACACTGTGAGAAGTTTGTAGCTTCTTACTCAGTCGTGCGGCTGCGGCAAGAGCTTCCTGGTCAATATCCACCAGCGTAAGCTCAGGCCTGGTGACCGCCGATTGCAAATAGTCAAATGCTTCGGGTGCAGCCCCGGAAGCCAGACAAAGAATTCTGGGCTCTGTTTGTTGCTGCAATTTGTTCAACAAGATTTGCGATAGCAGCGCACGACCCGCACGTCTGCTGCGGGCAAAGGGCGTATTCAAAAACCAGGTGTCAATGGCTTCGCCCAGATCCATATCACCGTGCGGACGGTTAGCCTGGATCATCCGATTTGTGGCATGATCATCAGAGAAGCCGCGAGGCTTCATGTAACAATGAGCAATCGTTTCGCTCAGCATGAACCAGCGAAAGGTCTCCCGAAAAACAAAGGCCCCTATCCCTGTCTGCAATTGCTCCGGATCTCGATTGGCCGTTATGTCATCAAAGCCAATCTCGACAAGCGCGTCTTCATCCGTGTAACGTCGCAGATTCTGGACTATTCCAGCGCACAGCGCGCTGACCTGCTGATTCAGATCCGGCGTGCTCTCCGCTTTGCGCGAACGCTTCATCAATTCGCGCATACCCGAATCAAAGTATTGAAGTGAATCTATCAATGCTTCTGGAATCTGGCGCAGCGTAATGTTGCCCAGGCGCGTAGAATGAAAGCGATTGACCTGGACAATGTCATTTACGTTCAACGTCTGCATGGAAGTTGTCAATTCGCGCAAGCGTCCGGACAAAGAATTGGAGAGGGAGTAGAATAATCTGGTCGCGAAGCTTGAATCAGATGCAATTAAAGACTCCAGTCTCCGAGTTTGTATTGCGCGCACACGCACATCGCTATCAGCAAAGACCGACGCGCTGGCAATTCCGTCCTCAAGAAAGCTCATCTCACCGAACAGATCCTCCGGCCCCAGTCGGCTAAATACAATGTCCTGGCCATTTTGATTGCGCGCGATCCGCACGTATCCCTCTTGAATCCGATAGACGAACTGTTGTTTGGATCCCTCTTGCACAATCATGTCATTGCGGTTGAATGGCTTCTCTTCAGAATCTGCGAGTAGCTTGTCCCAGTCCGTCGGCGTGAGAAGTGAATATGGTTTATCTGGCATTGCTGTTTCCTCCCGGTAAACGTTCCCCGTGCATTCTCTGAGGAATGGCGAAGCTGGCGTCACGTCCCTGTAGGCCTGCATTTACTGACCACTGCCACAAATATGTTCCTATGTAGACTGCCAACCGTCGACTGCCTGGAATACAAAGTCGCAAGAACTCGATGCTTCGTAAAACTGGCCACCAGAGCAAGGGCAGAAATCGAAAAATGTTTCTGGGCAGTCCGAGTTCGTCTGCACGCGTTTCCCCAAGCAAATTGCGAACGAGCCCGCCAAGAGCAGCTCGCACCAGATTCTGAATATTTACGTGAAGGATTTTCTCCGACAACTCTGCTCCCGCGTCTAGCAGGGCCTGCATTAGTTCGACTGATTTTTCATTGGCGCGCTCGCGGCTCAGTTCGAGGCTGTTCAAGATGCGGCGCGCTTCGCTCAAATTCGCGGGTAAAACTTCACTGGAAATTCCCATCAAGAATCCGTTATAACGCCACAGGCTAAAAATCGCCTGTTCCTCACGACTGCTGATGTAGATTCCCCATCTTCGCAGTGCATCTACCACTGCGAGTGAAAAGAAGACGTTTGTTCCCAGTAAATGAAACTCGCTGATTGGCTGTCCCCATAGCCCGGCGTTCCAGCGGCCGGACTTCAAGAGTAGACGACGCACCTGCGCATGCATTAAACGGACGCGGACGCAAATGTGAAAACCACGGCCACTGCGGCGCATCCCTCCTGGCTGACAGCATTCGTAGACGAAGCGAGCGGTTTCCATTAGTCGTCGCGGGGCGCGCTCCACAAGTCGTCCGGAAAAAATCAGCGGCTTGCTCGAAAGTGGATCAAGATAACCGATGGGCAGTGAATGGCACAACAGAGCCGCAGCTCCGAAGGCACCGGCGCGCATGAATGCAGACGCACCCAAATCAATCTCATCCCAGTCCAGCCAGAGAGGTTCTGTTTCCATGCTTGCCAGCAGGTCGACTAAAGATTGCGGAGCATCCGGGACTGCATCCCTACCTTGAGCCAAAATACGGCTTAACAAAATCATCCCTGCTCCGGGCCGCATACTGGTGAAATCGTGAACCACCGCGTCCGCCAGTTCATCGGTTTGCTGCAGGTGCAGAGCCAAGCGTTTACCGACTGCCCGTGCGGAATGCCACTCGGCTGTGTCACGAAACGCGCTATCAGGCATGCGTTCTTACACCGGTCTTAGTTGTGAAAAAAACGCGAAAAACCAGTGTTTTGTTTGTATTGAATGGCATTGTGATCGATCATTCTTCGCTTTGAATTTGCCAAGCATGCTTGCGTCAGGACTATCATACGTCCAGAAGTATTACTTCCCAATTTCGACGAGAAACAATTACCATCAGTAAGAACTCCTTGCGAATCTTCTGCGAAGTTAAGTGCTGAGGGCGCACCAGGAAAGTGCGGTATGCCAAAAGGAATGCCGCCGGCACGCAGGTTCTGCGAACGCGGCGGCAAGTTTGAATCAGCGGATTCCGAGCTTGTGATTCAGATCGTTCTGGCGCGACTGAAGGATGACCCGGTGCTCTCCTTTGATCCATCGGCGCTCAGTATCCCAGTAGTCAGGCTTAGAATCCCCGCGCACTACCGCATTCGCTGCAAGCGTCAAGAGCATTGCCTGCATCTTCTGGGTTCGTGCGTGTTCTAGAGGTACGCCTCCGAAGTCAATGACACGGTCCAGGGCCGTACCATTTGAATCGAAGCGATATGGTTCGTAGAACAATCGATCCTCTACGTTAAATGATCGAACCTGGCCTTCCGCATCCTTTACGGTAATAGATGTCGCCTGACGGTAAACCACGGCGAACAAAACCAATCCGTCACCCTTTGCTGTATCAACGCTGGTGAGGACGTAGTTTTGCGAGTCTTTGACGCCGTACTGTTTCAGAATTTTCTGAAACATGATTGTCGCATCACGCATCCGGCGGAAAACCTGACCCGTCTCCCCATCATCACGCACGTTTCGAATGTCTTTCCCGTACGCAGAGTTGTACGTGTCGGCCAGGGTCACTTCCGCGGAGGCCTCGTTCAGTCTTTCGTTGAGCGCATGCAACCCTGTAGCTGCATAATAGGGCAGCGCCGCAACACCCTCAAGCAATCCAGTAGTAATCTGTACCGGTGAGAGTACGAGATACACGAACCCGCGACCGGCTGTAATGAGCCCGGATTTGGAGTCCGCGGTGTCCTCCGCATATGCTGTTGTGCCTGTTAAGAGCGCTGCGAAGATCGCAGCGGTGAGTATTTTTTTCATGGTTTCCTCCATGCTCCCCTATTGCCAGAAGCATGCCAGGTCTCCGAGCTCCCGCGACACAGGTGCCATGCGCTGCCTTGTATGGAAGAATTGTGTTTTGAGATGGCTCTGAGGCCCAGGCGGACCCGTCAGGGGTGTCAAGGAATTTGACAGTGCCAGGACATCGTCAAATTCTTTGACAGCTATTCGATATTCAGTTCCTTCATTCTGTAGAGGAGGGATCCTCGTTTCATCCCAAGCAGCGCTGCTGCTTGCGTGCGATTGCCACCCGTCTGCTTGAGTGCAGCCCGGAGGACACGACGCGTGTAATCATCGATCATCTCTTTCAAGGTTGCGTCGATTTCAATAGAATCTTTCTGATCCGTGGTAAGCAGCTGCCCTGGGGGTGGGGTGCGTCGCATTTCCCGCGGCAGGTCTTCAAGAGTCAACACCGCGCTCCCGGAAAGCAGACTCATTCGCACAATGAAATTCTCTAGCTCGCGGATGTTGCCGGGCCAGGTCGCATTTTGCATCGCGCGCATTGCCCTATCGTCGATTTGCTGCAGGGTGCCGCCGCGCTTGCCGAGTTCGCTTACCCAGTATTCAGCGAGAACTGGAATGTCCTGACGGCGCTCACGAAGAGGCGGAAGTTCCAGAGTCAGGACGTTAATTCTATAGTATAGATCTTCACGGAACGCGCCGCGCTTAATCATATCCGTTAGACTGCGATTGGTCGCAAAAACAAATCGACATTTCGCTTCAAGGCTCCCGTCCGATCCTACCGGAGAGAATGTCCCTTCCTGCAGTAGGCGGAGCAGGCGTGCCTGGACGAGCAATGGCATTTCACCGATTTCATCCAGAAACAGGATTCCGTTTCCGGCCTCGCGGATCCTACCGGTTCGCTCGGAGCGTGCGTCTGTAAAGGCGCCCCGCACATGGCCAAAGAGTTCATCTTCCCAGAGATTTTCGGCGACGGCAGCACAATTCACTGCGACAAAGGGCCCGGCCGCCCGGGTGGAGCGTTCGTGAAGAAGACGCGCGAACACTTCTTTACCCGTTCCGGTTTCCCCCGTGATGAGCACCGGGCGTTCAGAACCTGCCAGCTTCAAAGCATGCTCCACCGTTTCCTGCATTTTCGGGCTGCGATAGACAAGGGAGCGATCCGTGAGTTCGGTTCGCTTGCTCTCGAGTGTGCGGGCACTCAAAGCTTCAGTCAATCGGGTAAGATCTTGTTCGATCGCGCTCGCTTTCTCTTGATGTTCGAGCAGGTAACGGCGGTAGTCGAAGAAGACCCCAAGCGCCGTACGAACGGATTCGAGAAAGGTCAGGTCGCGCGTGTAGAAAGGCAAATCGTCCGGGCGCTCTCCCAGTGCCAGCCATCCCGTCAGGCGCTCAGCCGTGGTAAGGGGGAGGAACGCTTTTGTTCCATTTTCTCCAAGCGCTACCAAAGCTTTGTGGAATCGTTTTCCCGCTCCCCCGCCAGGCAAGCCTCCGACTTCACGATCGAGCAGGAACACGCGGTCCAGTTTTTCCAAGAATGCAGTCGGTAGCTTGCGGACCAGAAGAAGTCTCTGGAGGAAGATTCTGTGCGTGCGAGGCAGGGAGGTATCGAGACCGTTTCTGTGCAGCCTGGTACCGCCCGCTCGCGGAACCAGGAGCCAGCCTTTGCTGAAGTGCGGTGCCGCCGCGAGCAATCTGAAAACACGGCCTGCATCATCCTCAATGAGCGGATCGGCAGAAAGTGCAAACAGGGGGCGTAGCAGTTTTTCAAGAGGAGGCGTCTGACTTATTAGCAACCGGTCAATGACAGGCAAAAGCCATTGCGCGAGCACAAAAATAGCCGCGAAGAAAACAGAAAGTCCCGCCAGAAGTTCAATCGAAAATCTCTGCTCTCTGTCGAGCAGAAAGTTTAAGAACAGGAAGTAAATCCCGGCTGCAAGTACGACAGAAAGGAAAACCCGCAGGAGCAGTCGCAGGAATGCTGTACGCAGATCGAACATCCCATGAAACAGTATGGCATAGCTCATCAGCGCGGCAAAAATGATGCTTGAATCGACGCCAGCAAAGAACAGATCACTGCGGCCTGCAAAAAGAGGAAGTAAATAGGCGAGGAGCACCGTCATCCCGAGACTGAACAGAATTCCCGTCATATAGAGTCGCATTTGCATCCGGATACGTGCTTCTTTTTCGCGCGAGAAGCGGCCGTAGAGCACCAGAAGGCCGGTTAACGTCACCAGAGTTGACCAAGCGCCTGCAGCCCTGAACCATAGCCTGTAGTCGGCGGTTGTAGAACCGTCCGGAAGAACGGTGCGCGCTGTGATGTAGTCGGATGTGAAGGAGAGTGCAGCGGTTACCGTTGAACCAAGGGTCACGCAGACGATCCGGATGCGAGCGGCTTTCGAAAGTTCCTTTGCTCCGAGCATCTCCGAAAGACAGTAAGCAGATATTACCATCACCTGCAGAGCGACTCCAGCAAACGCGCCTGCAAAATCTGAGGGCCTTCCCTGGACCGTCAGCACCTCAGAGAGAGCATTTACCAGAATCCAGAGCAGGCTGCCCCCGAGCAAGCCGGCGAGAGCCCGGGCAGCGGGTGATTGCCTCTGGCGCAGAACACTTACGAGTAGCACGCCCGTGAAGGTGGCGGTCAGAGTATGCGAGATGAGGACCTTTGCAATCCAGGGCATCGTCACCATCGGGGTAGCCACGACGGAGGTCGCAAACATAAAAAGCCCCTGTTTGACAGTTGGCCCTCGCTCGAAAAAGACTGTGGGGCAGACGGGGAGCTCGGAAATTTTTTCTTCGCATTTGACTTATTAAAGGGTCGTTTTACCCAAGCCCCCATGCATCCTGAAACTCAGATCAGTCGAGCTTCTTTCCTGCGCGGATCCATAAAGGTATTTGCGCTGACATCGTTGACATTTTCGGGCATTGACTGCGGAACTTCCGTCGTTGGAGCACCCTTGAAAGGCATTAGCGACCAGGAATATCGGAACATGAACGCAGTCGGTGAGGTGTTCCTGGCAGATACTCCCTTTCCTGATTTTGATCTGGGGCGAGCATTGGATGACTACGTATTTGGTCATCCATCGCCATTGGATACAAAAGACATCGTGCGTGAGCTCGCCGGGGCACCGTCTTCCTATCTTGCAAGCCTTGTTTTGGACGGATCATTCAAGACCCTTGTGCAGCTACCCAGGGAGCAGCGAGAACAGCGCATGCTTGGTTGGAAGAATTCAGATAACGTGATGAAACGCGGTTTGTACAATATCTTGAGACAGACTTGCTTCTTCTTACTCTCGTCCAGTCCGGCACTGCAGGCCTACGCCGGCTACTCCACGTCTCCACAAATCACTCCCTACGCGGGATAGGCGGAATAGAATGAAAAAAGAAGTAATTACACCTGCTGAGCATAAACAAATCATCAAAGAGTTCGATCTTGTGAGCACCTGGAAGCTCAAGGCGGACGCTGTTGTCATTGGTTCGGGTGCCGGCGGGGCTGTTGCCGCTGCGGAACTTTCAAAGAGCGGCTGGAAAGTAGTCCTGATAGAAGAGGGCGGTTATTTTAATCCCGGCAATTTCTCAAACGATGAGTTTATTTCGCAGGCTCGTCTTTATCGGGATGCCGGATATGTTCTCACAGAAAATCAAACAGCCAGCATTGTCCAGGGAAGAACGTTAGGCGGTTCAACAACGATTAACTGGCAAACGTCGCTCTATCCACCGGACTATGTGACAAACGAATGGCGCGATCGTTTTGGACTGCCGGGCTATGGTCGCAGTGAAGAGATGGCGGCGTTCATCGAAGAGGTACATGCGCGCGTGGGAGTGCACGAAGTTCCGCCGCGCTTGATCAATCACAACAACGAAGTGCTGATGCGGGGGGGCAAGGCAATTGGACTCCATCCCGAGGTTTTAAAGAACAACAGCAAGGGCTGTCAGGGCCTCGGTCGTTGCGGCCTTGGATGCCCGATCAATGCAAAGCAATCGATGTTTCTAACTTACATTCCCGATGCAATCGCCGCGGGGGCAATTGTCGTAACAAACATGCGAGCAACAAAGATCTCTGATGGAAAGGTCAAGAAAGTATTCGCGGAGTTCACGCCGGATCCGTACGAGGCTGCGCCAGGCATCGTAATTGAAGAAATGGAAATTGAAGCACCAGTCGTGATTTTGAGCGCTGGAGCTCTCGAAGGGCCGGCGTTGCTGCAGAGATCTGGTCTTGGCAACGATATGGTCGGTAAGAACTTAAAGCTTCATCCAACCTCGACCATTTTTGCAAAATTCAAAACAGATATCGATATGTGGCATGGACCGCCACAATCAGTCGTGATCAAGGATGGGCATAACCAGAGAAACACCGGGTACGGATTCTGGCTCGAGGTCGCACCGTTTCGACCTACGCTGACGTCGGCTATCATGCCATTCTACGGCTCAAGACAATTCAAGCATATCAAGGACTACAAGAAGCTGAGTGCGGGGATTGTCCTGGTGCGTGATGGAGCGGACGGTCAAACGGCAGGTAAGGTCGAATGGAGTTGGGGTAAGCGCAAGGTTCACTATGAGATGACTCCAACAGATGGGAAGAATATGCTCCTCGGGCTAAAAATGCTGGCGGAGGTTCAAACCGCCGCCGGTGCAACCGAGTTGATCTTTCCATTTGGTGATATGCAGGAAGAATTCAAAACTGGTCCCGGCGCCAACTTTGATTGGGTCTTGCAAAAGACCTTTGAGGCTGGTAGACTGAGTGTCGGTTCTGCGCATCCTCATGGATCGATTCAAGCATCGTCCGATCCAAAGACTGGAGCTATCAACCCGGACTTTGAATTGTACGGTCATAAGAATATCTTTGTTATGGACGCCTGCTGGATTCCTACAGGGCTTTCGGTAAATCCGCAGATTACGACCATGAGTTCCAGTCTGCGCGCCGCGCGAAAGCTTGCCGGACAAAAGTCCAGCAGAGTTAGCACCTAGCCGCGGTTATGTGGTCGTTGCAGCCGCGTGCTCGTGCTTCCTGAAAAACACCGGCACAACAAATGCCATAAATCCGCAGACTGCCATTACGATTCCCATTGGCATTGCAGTGCCGTCGTGCAATAGACTTACGATTGCTGAAGCAACTCCACCGAATCCCATTTGCAGAGCGCCCATAAGCGCGGAAGCGGAACCAGCGTTTTGCTTGAATGGCGCCATCGACAACGCTGAGGAATTTGGAATGATGAATCCAAATCCACCAACGAGTAAAAACAAAAGAAACATTACTGGATAAGGTCCAAGATCTAGCTCAATTGCAGCAAGCAGTAAGAGGCCAAACGGTAAATAGAGAAATGCAACGAACTTCGTGATCGCGACGGATTCGAATCGATTCAAGAGCAAATTGTTTACCTGGCTTGCAAGAATAAGTCCCGCGGCGTTGAAACCAAACAAGACCCCGTATTGTGCTTTGCTAAATCCATAGATTTCCATAAAGACAAAAGGCGAACCCGCAATGTAAGAAAACATCACAGCCGCCGCAAACCCGGCGGTCAGTGTATAAATGTAGAATCGCGGAGTCCTCAAAACCTCCAGGTACTCTTCCATTACTGGTTTGAGGCGGAGAGATATCCCAGGGTCCGGGGCCCTTGTTTCCTCGAGGAAGAACCAGGCGGCGGCCAGGGTAGCCACTGCAATCAAGCCAAGCACGACAAAGATGACTCTCCAGTGCGTGAAGGTGAGCAGGAAGCCCCCGACAGTTGGGGCCACAATGGGAGCAATGCCCATTACCAGCATGATTTGCGAGAATACCTTTGCTGCTTCGTGCGGGCTGAATACATCGCGGACAATGGCTCTGGAGATTACCATGCCTGCGCATGCGCCGAGTGATTGTAGCAGGCGAAATACTACAAGGGCTCCAACGGAGTAACTGAGCGCGCAGCCAATTGTGCTCAGGATGTAAATGGTGAGTCCAACAATCAGAGGTGTCTTACGACCAAAGCGATCGATGATTGGACCATAGAGCAACTGTCCAAATCCTATTCCAAAAAAGAAACTGGTGAGCGTCAGTTGAACGCTGGAAATCGGGGCTGCAAAATCCTTCGCAATGGACGGGAGTCCAGGCAAATACATGTCAATTGAAAAAGGCCCCACCGCCACCAATGCGCCAAGCAGTACAATCAAGAATTTAGAACTTTTCAAAATGATCCTCGTTTTGAACGGAGGTACGTGTTGCGCGAGAGATTTGCTAACCCAGAATCGATTTCCAGGTGGCTGCAAGGTCGCGGGATTTCATGAACGCGGTTCCAATCAAAGCTGCATCCGCAAACGCATCGACGGTTGCAATTCCAGCCGCATTTTCAACGCCGGATTCAGCAACCAGAACGATGTTTGGATTCTCTTTTCGAATCTGTGGCGCCAGTCTGGGCGTGAGTGACAGATCCATCTTAAGCGTGTCCAGATCGCGATGATTGATCCCAATGATTTCCGATTTTACGCGTAAGGCCGTTTCAATTTCCCTTTCGTTATGAGTTTCCACGAGCGCCGGAAGACCCAGCGACCTGGCAAATTCAATGTACTCAGCGAGCTGCGAAATGTCCAGTATCCGGACGATTAAAAGTACTGCGTCCGCTCCAAGCCGCGCTGCATCAGCGATCTGTTTTTCATGAATCACAAAATCCTTTCTCAGGGCCGGGAGGCCACTGCGCTTTGCCTGCACCAGATCTTCTGGCTTGCCTTCGAAAAACTCTTTATCCGTTAGAACGGATAGAGCAGCCGCACCGAGCTCCGCATACGTTTGCGCAATGGATTCAGGATCGTATACTTCGCGCATCCTTCCGGACGAAGGGCTTGTACGTTTGCACTCAGCTATGATGCGAATTTGTTTTCCAGGGGGGCGGCGGATCGCTTCCAGGAATCGGCTCTCAACAATAGGAGCCGAACCTGTTTTTAGCGCGCGAATCTCTTCTTTCTTTACTGAAACAATGCGATCGAGCAGGCCTGCGTCAGACACTTTATTTCAGCGCTTCTGCCTCTGTCTCAAAGATATCAAAGAGTGAGGTCAGTTCGATTACGTCAAAGATCCGTTTAACTGAAGGGCGAATGGAGCAGAGTTTCAAAGTCCCTTCTTTAGCGTTGAGCTTGCGCAGCGTTGAAATGCACGCGCGAAACCCTGAGGAACTCATGTACTCGACTTTTTCCATATTGAGAACCAGGTGTTTCTGGTTTTCAGTTTCAATGATGCGATTCAATTCTTCTTCAACATCATTTGCGACGGAAACATCTAATCGTCCTTCTAGATAGACGACTAACTTATCTCCGACTTTTTTTGTATTGAGCATCCGGGCGCTCCTCTATAGTGGACTCGGGGGGCAAGACTGCCCGGGCAGATTGCGCTGTCAAGCGGAGCACCCCATTCGCGTATATGGAAAAAAGCAAGAAGATACTCGTAATCGACGCCCATGCAATGGCCTATAGAGGGCATTTTGCCCTGGAACGGCAGAATCTGACGAATGCCTCTGGCCAGAGCACAGGGGCTATTTTTGGCTTCTTTCGCATGTTCTTCAAGATTCTGACGGATTTTGAGCCGGAGGAAACCCTGGTGGCCTGGGACCCGCCGGGCAAGGGGTTTCGGGATAAGATATACAAGGACTACAAGGCAACACGGAATCCCATGCCAGACGATCTCAGATCCCAGATCGTCGAGATCAAAGAGATAGTGCGCAATATGGGCTTTGCCACCTCTGAGGTTCCGGGCTTTGAAGCAGACGATGTAATGGGTACTATGGCGGCCCGTTTTGGGAAGAAGCACCAGGTGTATTTGCTTACATCGGACAAAGATTGCTTTCAGCTAATCAACAAGAACGTCCGCATGCTTAAAGGTGCAAAAGGTGTAACAGAATTTACCATGGTGGATGAAGAATGGGTTGAAAAAGAGATTGGTGTACTGCCGTCGCAGATTCCGGATTATATGGCGTTAGTTGGCGATTCAAGCGACAATATTCCGGGAGCTAAAGGAATAGGACCAAAGACTGCGTCAGAACTCATTCGCGAAAACAAAAGTATAGAAAAACTCTACAAGAACATCGGAAAGATCGCGCGCGAAGGTACGCGCCTCAAGCTCCAGGAAGCTGAAAAGCTTGTTTATCTTTCCAAAGATCTCGCGACCATCCGCACCGACGTGCCGGAAGTACTCGAACTTCCAGAAGATAAGATGAAGACGCCGGACTTTCTTGCGGAAAATGTAATTCAGTTTTTCAGGACAGAAGGATATCGCGCAATTTCAGACGAACTGCGTCGAGCAGCTGACAGGCGCGCAAAGAAGAAAGGAATTCCGATCAACAGACCGCAAACGGACGACGAGTCGAGGCCCAGTGAGGGTGACTCGCCCCAGACAAAGTCAGATTTCGCGCGGCCCGGGAATTCCAGGGTTGCTGAGTCTACAACCGCAACCGGCAAAGGGGCAGGTTCAACCTCTGGCGCAAAATCGAAGACTCCCGCCAAGAAATCCAGGGGCAAGCAAGACGAAGAGTCGGATCTCTTTGACGAAGTGGACGTGGAAGAGACAGAACCGGAAGTCGAGCTGCGCTCCGGTAAAGACTTCTTTGATCCAAAGAAAGTCAATTATACAATCATCAAGGATCTGTCAGTTTTAAAAGCGGCCATTGCAGAACACAGCAAGCGGTCCATCGTTTGCGTGGATACGGAAACGGACGCTTCAGATCCAATGCTTGCAAGGCTTGTTGGGATTTCCCTTTCATCGGAGGCAAAAGTAGCTCAATACATTCCAATACCTCCGGTCGATTCGCCGCATTTTGGAGCCGGACTTACAATCGAAGAAGTTACCCCCATTCTATCCGAGTTCTTTCAGCTTAAGAATGTGTCGTTTGTGGGTCAGAACATCAAATACGATTTCACCGTATTGCGCCGCCATGGTATGCTGATCCGCAACATAGGATTTGATACAATGCTCGGTGGCTATTTGCTCAATCCAAACGTTAGACGGCATAATCTCGATGACCTGGCGCTTGACTATCTGGACTATTCAACCATTCACTATGATGATGTCGTCGGTACCGGTAGAAAGCGCACCACTATGGACCAGCTGCCTCCGGATAAGATCCGCGACTATGCTTGTGAAGATGCTGATATTACGCTTCAGTTGAGTGCTGCACTGCAGGCAAAGTTAAAAGAAGTAAATCTCTATAAGATTGCTCATGAGCTGGATATTCCACTTATCCCGGCCCTTGCGGATATGGAATATGCTGGTGTTTCCATTGACCTTGACTACTTTGCAGAACTTTCACGCGACTATAAGAAGCGGATTGCCACACTTGAGAAGCAGGTCTATGATGAGGTAGGGCAGGTCTTCAATCTAAACTCAACCAAGGAATTGCAGTTCATCCTTCTTGAGAAGCTGCGACTTCCAATGGGTAAGAAGATCAAAACAGGGTTCTCAACCGACCAGCGTGAGCTCGAACGCATGAGAGGGCTCCATCCCATGATCGATCACCTCCTTGAGTACAGGAAGTATACCAAGCTCCTCTCAACGTACGTGGATTCGCTGCCGCTCATTGTTCATCCCGAGACTGGAAAAATACACACCACAATGCATCAGGCTGTGGCCGCAACGGGGCGTTTGTCTTCTATGGATCCAAATCTGCAGAATATTCCGGTTCGCGAAGAGCAGGGGCGGGCTATTCGACGCGGATTTATTGCTTCAAAGGACAGAGAGCTTCTCTCGCTCGACTATTCGCAGGTAGAGCTGCGGATCATGGCCCATTATTCAAAGGATCCTTCGCTAATGGAGGCGTTCACACGAAGCGATGTTGATATACACTCGCGCACGGCCTCATCGATCTTTGGGGTCGAGGAGAGCGCTGTGACTTCTGACATGCGGTCAAAAGCGAAGGTTGTGAATTTCTCCATTATCTACGGTGTAACGGATTTTGGTCTGGGTCAGAGTCTACAGATACCGCGGGCAGAAGCCAAAACCTACATTGAAAAATTCTTTGAAAAGTATCCCGGCGTAAAACGCTACATGGATGATACAATTGAGTTTGCAGGCAAGAATGGGTACGTGGAGACCTTGTTTGGTCGCAGGCGTCAGATTGCAGACATTCGGTCCCCCAATCGTTTTAGGCGTGAAGGAGCAGAGCGCACCGCTATTAACACTCCTATTCAAGGAACAAGTGCCGATTTAATCAAGCGGGCCATGATTGATATTCACGCCGAGATGAAAGGGAAGCGAATGCAATCGGACATGATTCTACAGGTGCACGATGAGCTTTTGTTTGATGTTGTGCCCACGGAAAAAGACGCAGTCCTTGCTATTGCAAAGAAGCATATGGAAGATGCGAATCTTCGCGTTCCCCTGCGTGTTGACGCAGGGTTTGGTAAGAACTGGGACGAAACTAAAGGATAGCGACTACTTCTTCTTGTTCAGGGAATCCATGAGCAGCTTCCCAAAGCTGGACATTTCTTCGCGCGCGGGCTCTTGCGTTTTCATGTAGGCACTGAATTCTTCCGCCTGATCGTGAGCTGCCACGTCTTTGAGGGAAAGCGAAATCTTTTCGCGATCGCGATCAATGTTGTGTACCATCACACGCAGTACCTGGCCGCGATTGAAGTGTTTCTCAAATGCCTGGCCGCGCGGAATTCCCGATTCACCTGCTGGAATTAGCCCCGTGAAGTTTTCAGGAAGTTTTACAAAAATACCGAAAGTTTTGACGCTTTCGACTTTCCCTTCGAGGATATCCCCTTCTTTGAAGGGCAGGCTGCCCTGCCACGGATTGTCGAGGAGCGCGCGAATGGAAAGCGTGAGCTTGTCTTCTTTCCAATCGATTTGAAGGATCTTAACGCGCACCTGTTGACCTGTTTTCAGAACCTGACCCGCATGGGCGGGACGCTGGTAAGCAATCTCGGAAAGCGGAACAAGTCCTTCAAGGCCACCGATGTCGACGAACGCGCCAAAATCCACGATGTTGGCAACAGTTCCTGTGACAACGTCGCCGGGTTGAATGGACTTCATTAGAATTTCTTTCTGAATTTTCTTCTCTGCGTCACGGAACGTGCGGTGCGAAGCAATGACTCGTTCGCCGCGTGCTTCCGTAATAATGAATGAAAGTTCGGTTTTGAGATCCGGGTTCCCTTCCATGTGTGAAGCCGGGCAGAACGCCAGAACTTCGCCAATTTGAACTTCGTAACCGCCCTTGATTTTCCTGGTAATGCGGCCGCGGAGCGGTATCATATTCTCAACAGCTGCGCGCAGAATTTCCGCGCGTGCACGTCCACCAGGAACAGTTGTGTACAACATCTCTCCGTTTTCCGTAGAAGAAAAGAATGCCGGAATTTTCTCGCCGCGGTTTACGCGGACTTTGCCTTCGCCATCCACAAGCTCTTCACGTGGGATCAAGGCCGGACCACGTGAGGTCGTTACAAAAACAAAGTCTTTGTTGGTTTGATCGTTGACGGTCACAACTTCATAGGTTCCCGGCTGGATCTTGGTTTGGTTCTTGAGGCTCTCTTCGAGCATCTGTGAGAATGGGTTCTTCTGTTGTCTGTCGCGTCCAATGTGTGTGCTTTTCATAATTCTCTCCTGATGCCCTACGTATTACTTACTGTTTCTCGTTCTTGAATCGAATATTGCCTGAACCACCAATGTCTTCTGGCTTGATTCCCATTTCCTTCATGAGAAGTTCGCGCTGATCGTAAATCCGGGTTTCTTCACCTGCGCATGCCACGTCTCCTGGAACCTGGAGGGTCTTGGTGCCGACTTGCGCAGGGGCCAGCGCCTTACCGCCGCAACCGGCAATTACGATTCCTGGTGGTTCTGCGTCCTTGTCCGGTCTGTCTTTGAACATTGGTGGAACCCGTTTCGTCTCCGCATAAATTCTTCTATAGAAATGACCCATTGTAGGTGAAGCAATGTAGCCGCCTGCCTGGCCGGATCCCAGCGTTACGCTGGACTTATCAAATCCGAACCATATGGCCGCAGCCACGTCTGGATTAAACCCAACGATCCATGCATCCGACCAGCTCGATGTTGTTCCGGTCTTGGCTGCAAGGCTACCGGTGAAACCAGCTTTAGAGCGGACGCCCTGAGTTGCCGTCCCATGATCTGCAACTGCTTCCATCATCTTGCGAAGCAAATACGCGAGCGCGGGATCGATTACCTGGATAGTGTTGTCGTCTGTCTTCTTTTTCAAGATCTGGCGGATGTTTTCTTCCTGGTTGTAGAGAACATTTCCGCTTTGATCGGTTACGTAGCGTACTGCAAAAGGAATAACGTCTTTTCCATCGTTTCCAATTACCGCAACAGCCTTCGCAATTTCAAATGGCGTCACTTCGCTTGAGCCAAGTGCAAGCGATGGATCTGGATGAAAACGTTCCCTGTTTGTGATCTTCATTAAGCGCTGGGCAAAATCGATGATTGGATCAGCACCGAGCTTATAGTACACCTGAATTGCGCAGGTGTTGATTGAGAGCGCGAACGCTGTGATTGCGGGCATCAGTCCATGAAAGCCTTCATCATAATTTCCCGGTGACCAGTTGTTACCCGCGGCATCAATGCTGAAGAATGGAGCGTCATTCAGAGCGGACTGAGTACTGATTGCACGTTGTTCTAGTGCCGCTCCATAGATAAAGATCTTGAAGGCAGAACCCGGTTGTCGTCTTGCCTGGAGCGCACGGTTAAATTGATTTTGTGGTGTGAATTCAGTTCCACCAACCATACTTGTAATCATTCCGGAGCCGGGTTCAATTGATATGAAAGCTCCCTGAACCTGAAGGTTTGTTGTGTAACTGATAGTTGCTTTGCGGAATTCGTCAAATGCTGCCGTCTCATTGTACGCAGGCGTAGTATAGCCCAGAAGTTGCGTGGGTTCGATCATGTCTTCTTCGAACGCTTTTCTAAATTGACCCCGCAGATCGAGACCCTGTGACGTTACAGATCCAACAGGGAAGAGAAGTGCAAGCTGGCTAAAGATGCCAAAGAGCCCCATGTCCACACCGCCCTTACCTCCTGCCTTTGCATTTGCGCGAGCGGTTTTATTTACTTCAGCGACCTGCTTGAGTAATTCCTCTTCTGCAATGCGTTGATGATCAAGATCCAGGGTGGTGTAAATTTTTAGGCCACCGGTGTACAAGATTTCTGGCCCAACCTCTTCCGATGCCTCAAGGATTTGTCTGACGTAATCGGTAAAGAACGGCGCCTTATCAAGCCTGTCTGCCCAGATGTTTTGCGAGGGTGCCTGTACTACGACCCTGGGCCAGTAGTCCGCCCAGAATTTGTCGTGAATCTTATCGGCGTCCGCTGCGGGCACGTAGTCGTTTTGCGACATCAGCTTCAAGACGAGCTTGTGCTGGCGCATTGCTTCACCTGGGTTCTTGAACGGCGAATACTCTACGGGAGATTTTGGAAGGCGCGCAAGCAGCGCTGCTTCTGCCACGGACAGATCCTGAACCTTCTTGTTGAAGTAGAGGCGAGACGCGCAGGCAATTCCCTTGCATCCGTGACCCAGGTAGATAACGTTGAAGAAAACTTCAAGAATCTCGTGCTTTGTGTATGCTTCTTCAATTTCAAATGCAAGAAGAGTTTCACGGATTTTCTGGCGAACGGTCCTGTTCCGTTTTCCTTCGTGGTTCAGATAAATCTGTTTTGCAACCTGCTGTGTCAGAGTCGATCCACCCTGACGAATCTTGCCAGATATCAGGTTCTTTACGGCGGCGCGCAGGATACCGGCAATATCAAGACCAATGTGATTGAAATAATTGTCATCTTCTACCGAAAGAAAGGCCTGGACTACGTGCGGTGGAATGTCCTGCAACTGGACGAGTTCTTGGCGTTGACGAAAAAGTTCTGCAAATACGCGGCCGTTCTTATCGTACAGGCGAGTTGGCGTAGAAGGGCGATAAGCTGAAACCAGAATGAGATCTTTTCCAGCCGCAACCTCCCGAACTGCTAAGCCGAATAGCAATCCGCCCACGACGGAGCCGGCGAATAATCCTATGAAGAGAGTCTTTTCAACCCAGCCCAGGATTTTGGTTTGTTTTTCTGTAAGATTTGAAGTCATAATTGGGATTGGCTTGCCGGAATTAAGCGACCGTCTGTTTTATCCATAGTATGCAGCGATGGGTCACCGAGGAGCCACAGGCTCCACCTCTAACTGAGGGTATTCTCCGGCTCCTTGTTCTTTTTTTTCTGGCCTTCGTGATCGAGGCGATCGCCATTCTTGGCTTTCATCGCCCTTTGTCCGGACTTGCCCTTAGTTTTGGACCAGAATTTAATCCAACGCAGATTCTCACACATATTTTTTTGAACGGCGGCCCGACTTTAGGGGGCATTCTTAGCCTTTTCTTCCAGGGGTTGATGCTCTGGGCATTTGGGGGTGAAATTGAGCGCCTCTGGGGCCCGTATCATTTCCTGAAGCTGTTCCTTGCGGGAATTTTAGGCGCCATCGTCACATCAGCCGCAGCTGGACTTACGCTGATGCCTGGCATTTCCATTGCCGGAGCCACCCCGGGCCTGGCGGCCGTCCTTTTGACATATACTGTTCTCTGGCCAGAGCGCCGGGGATTGTTCTTCTTCATGATTCCTATGAAGGTTCGGTGGATGATTCTTATCATCCTGATCCTTATGGCCATTCCTTCACTGGAAAGTGTACTGCAGATTTCAGGTGGAGCCCTGGGTGGCGCGGCATTCCTCTATTACTACATCCGTAAAGGCAATCCCGTCTATACGGAGAGCCCGCGCCAGTCGCCTGGCATCATGGAAAGATGGAATGAATTCCGTCGGAAGCGGCGGCTGGAAAAAAAGCGGCGTGAAATTGAGCGCCGCATAGACATGAAAGAGGAAGTGGATCGAATTCTCGATAAGATCTCGCGCACGGGCATGAAATCACTTACGCGAAAAGAAAAGAACTTACTCGACACGGCCTCAAGAGAGCTCTAGATTTCGCCGGATCTCCCTGAGTCGTGCATCTTCCAGATTGAATTCGCCATGCTTTACCTGAAGCAGCACATATCCGCAAATTTTTCCGGCCTGAGTGATCTGGCCAAAACGATGGTTGGACTCTTTGCTTTTGCAATTAAACACGAATTCGAGAATGTGGATGGAATCAAATGGATCAGCGTTGGCTATGAGCAAGGTTTCTCCATAGGCCTTGGTACTGAGAAAGGGGAATCACGCCGAAGTCTTCGATCAATTCTTTCTGATCAGACCAGCTACTATGAACTTCTGGAAACAATAGATACGTCGATCGACGACGCACCATTTTTTACAGCGATGCTAGCATCGATCCTCATGCAGCTTGAGACTCGTGTGAAGGCCGACCTGCCCGCGCGGATTGCACCTGGTTTTCACATGTTCGTCTGGACAGATGACGAATGCTACAACGATGCGGAAATCAAAGTTCCTGATTATTCAGATATGTACGACGAGGACGAAGAACAGCAGGCGGAGCTTTTCTCCTGGATTTCATTCTTCGCCGGTGGTGCGAGGCTTGGTGAGTTTGTGCTAAACATGGTACAGAACAAATACAAAGGAGAAGAATTGAACCAGATTGCCCGCGAATACTGGGCTTGATTGTTTTGAGCGGATGAAGCATTGGCTATTTTGTTCTGGAAACTGGAAGCTATTTCAAGTAGATCAGACTGCTGTAACCACCATCAACCCAGATAACTCGTTTTGCCGGCTGCCAGGCGAATGACTCGTCCACGCGAAGATCCTTTCCTTTTGCACTTGTAATCAGATATGAATGTCCTGCAAAACCTCCCCTGGGACTCAGCCATGCATAGATCGTTTGTTTCTCTTCTGTCAATTTCTGTACCCCGGCTAACGTTGTAACCGATTGAACGCGGTATGGCTTGTGATTTGCCCCGGTGATTACAGCCCAGCTTGAATGGCTGAGTATGTTTGCCATATCTGCAATCATCGAAGCTGATATCGCGGAATCATAGTATCCTTGAAGTGTGCGGTTGTAACCAGAGG
Organism: Leptospirales bacterium; assembly: GCA_016788865.1. GTDB lineage: Bacteria > Spirochaetota > Leptospiria > Leptospirales > Leptonemataceae > JAEUSB01. Next base: position 60,706 of record JAEUSB010000059.1, on the reverse strand, counting down.
GCAGGACACCTCTTCTAATCTGGCCAGAATGCAATTGCGTATAGGCGTGTTCCAGTGCGGGTCGATCCATATCCGGCCTTACCAGTCCTAGTGCCTTGAAAAGATGCATTGCAGTTGCTGCATGGCATTCAAGTCCGCGCACTACACCAAATCGCGCATCGAATTGGGGACGCACCTCAGGATCGATCATGGAAAGGGCATTGGGCAAAACATGCCACTCCGGATGGGCACGCCACTCCTTCATAGCCTTCTGGGCTTTCTGGTCGCTGTGCAACTGTTCAACAACCCTATAGTTGAACGATCCACTGGCGTAACCGTTCGAGGCGGCAACGTTCCCGCCAAACCAATCATCACCGTTAGGCGCAAATGTGTTTCTGAATCCAAGGCTTTGTGCTCGCAGGCTTTGGTCCAGGAACTCCTGCAGGCTTCCCGATTCGCTGAGATGGGCCCGCAAGGATTGTCGACTGGATGCTTCAATCAAGTACAGCAGATCGCTTACAAGGACGCTTGAGGGGCCCGTCTTGAACTTCAGGATAGCTTCCCTGGATTTTGGCTCACGGTGGATGGAAGTTCCATCAGGAAAATCTACCTGAAGTCGACACAGCGATTCAGGATCCTTTAGCTCGCGGAGAATTGGCGTAGCACTATATGCTACCAGGGGATTCCAGCTGCCTGAATTTAGCGTATCCGGACATTTCCCCTGACAACCGGGGAGCGTCAGGAGAGTAAGGCTAACCACTGCAAGGGCCTGGCGCGGAGCGAGGATTGGTTTTGAGACTTGCATGAGCATGAGAATCAGCCTGCGTGCACCGGAGCAGCTATTGAAGTTGCTGGCTCCACAATACAATCTCTGTTTCCTCGGGACGCAGCCGCGATTCACCGCCCAGCCTGGGATCGTGCAGAAAGTACACAAGCCGAACATAGACCGGATCCTCTGTTCGCAGATCAAAGGTAATATGAACCTGTTTCTCCTGGGCGGTCAATGAAGAGTTCAGAATCAATTTCCGATTCCAGATTGTGCCTGCATCGCGCATTCCTATGCCATAGGTGCGCGCCCACTTCTTCTGGAAGAATACCCGCTGAAAGAGCGGATCGTTTGCTGCTTGAAATGCCAGGGATTTGAAGAGATCACCGGACGGTAGATTGTGCGCGCGAAACGAATCTACTTCAAATCGCACTGACGCAAGACCAGGCGCGGACCTTTCTGCATGGAACTCGCTGAAGTGTTGCCGGAACCACTCCTTCTGATGAGGACCCAGAAGCCTGTGACCGTCGTAGTGACATGTCTGACAGTTTCTTGTATAACCGCTGACGCGATATTCTTCGAACGTGTCCTGCATCGGCTCGCTGGTATATTCAATCTGTGATGCATGGAACGTTGGGAAATTGAACTGATGACAGTCGGCACAGAAATCAGACGACTTTAGATAGCTGGAGCGGATCGATTCGTGCGGTGCTCGTCCGGTTTCTACTGTAGAAAGAATTTTGCCGTTACGTACGTGGCATGCAACGCAGTTGATTCCTTCTGCAAGAAGTCCTGTGGTGTGATTCCCTGGGTTTCTATTGTACTCCTCTCCCTGTGTCTGAAGCGGTGCGTGGCAATTGACGCACCACGTCCGAGTTTCGTGCTGGAAAGCTTCGACAAAGAGCGGATTGTTCCAGGCGCGGGCGTGCATTCCTTTTGCCCACTCCTGATGTTCCTGCGTATGACATTTCGCGCAGTTTGCTGCGCTGAGTTTCTCCGGTTGATTCTCCCAACCTGTGACGACCGGGGACAGACCTCGCGGGAACAATGCCTCCTCCTTCCACGGTCGCGCAAGAAGGAGCAGTGCCGCCACGGAGGTGCAAATTGCAAGAATGCGAAGCCCCTGTAACTTCAAGGACGACTCCATTTCAATAAAATCGCACGATCGGAATCTGAGAGTGCATGATTGAAGAATCGAAAGTCGAGTGGTGGCATGAAATCCTTCTCGATTGCCTTGCGGATTTTCTGACGTCGCAATTCCTGTTTGTTGGAATTGAGCTGCGCCCACTGATCAAAGTCGAGACGTTTTGTTGCCATTTGTTTTCTGCGCACAAGAAAATAGCGAAATGGCTCCAGGTTCCCTATCCGTGGCAGGGGCGCGCTACTGGAATGGCAGGGAATACATGAATGGATGAATACCTTCCGGACCTCCGGTGGAAGGGCCTCCGCGTCGATTTCAACAGCGTCCGATTGACCAAGGAACACAGGTAGAAGCCACAATCCAGATAGTAGAAGTAACAATATTGCGGCTACTTTCGTTCGCATTGCCGTGATTTACTATGGGGAGTCGTTTGGTCACAAACCCTTTTCAAAAGACCCCCCCCCGGTGTGATCCCGCATTTGTTCCAAAAACCGTGAAAGACATGATGGTTGAAGTTCCCGGGAGTCCTAACTGAACACGACGTGCTCAGGCTGTGAGGAAGACAGGCTCTTGTTCTGTTATGATGATTGTATGTTCGTACTGTGCCACAAACGATCTGTCCGGAGTCTTCAGGGTCCAACCATCGTTTGACTCAATGGCAAGTCTCGCTCCAGTGGAGATAAAGGTTTCGACCGCAATCACCATTCCCGTTGATAAGAGTCTGTGGTCTGTGGGATCTCTATAGTTGACAATGTTGTCCGGTTCTTCGTGTAAGCTTCTGCCGGTTCCATGGCCTGTGAGATTTCTAATCACCTGGTAGCCGTGTTTGTTTGCTTCCGTTTCTATTGTGCGCCCAATCTTGTTTATCTTGTTGCCCGAGCGAAGCGACTTGATTGTCTTAAGCAGAATCTCACGGGATGTTCGGCAGAGGTCTACCAGGTTGTTTGAGGCCGGAGAAAGACACGTCGAATAGCCTGCGTCAGCAAAGTAACCATCCAGTTCCAGGGACACATCCACATTGAGTAAGTCCCCTTCGCGCAGGACGCGCGATCCGGGAATTCCGTGCGCCACTTCGTGGTTCACGCTGATGCATGTTGCGCCGGGAAATTTGTAGGTTATTTCCGGCGCCGAGCGCGCTCCAAAGGATTCAAAGTAGTCGCGCGCAAGTTTGTCCAGGGACTTTGTTGTAATCCCAGGTTTTGCGCTCGCTATCATAAGTCTGATGGTTTCAGCAACAAGCCTGCCTACCCGGCGAAGGCCAATGATATCTTCTTCTGACTCAATAGACATTCTCTAACCTTCCAGGCGCCAGGCAGAAATCACGCGCACTATTGCCACCCAGGAACGAGCCTTCAATCGTACATGGATGCAATTTCTTTCTTATACTTTTCAGTGATCACATGACGCTTCAGTTTGAAGAGGTTTGTCATCTCATCGCCGACTTCAAATGGCTTGGTGATGAACCTAAAATCCTGAACTTTCTCAAAGCTCTTGAAGCCATTGTCAGAAGAAATGATCAACTTGATTTCTCCGGAGACCAGTTTCTTGGCTTCCGGGAGTGCGGCGAGGTCCTTGTGCGTTTTGGCTTTGATTCCCTTCTTGGCAAATCCATCGAGCGACGGCACAATTAGAACAGACAGATACTTCTGATCCTGTCCAACAACCATGCACTGGTCAATATAGACGGACTCTACAAGCTTGTTTTCAATTGGGACAGGCTCAACGTTTTCACCACCGATCAGAACCACGGTATCTTTCGAGCGGCCCATGATTTTCACGCAGTCGTTGAAGGTAATCATTCCAATATCACCGGTATTCATCCATCCATCGTGCAGGACACGTTTGGTAGCCTCTGGATTCTTGAAATACCCGCGCATTACCTGCGGACCTTTTGCGTGGATTTCACCTTTGAGTCCACGGCCGTTTGCCGGACGATTCTTATCTGGATACAGAGTGGAGCCGTTGTTCAAATCTACGATGCGGATTTGCGTGTTTGGGAAAACAGGGCCAACGGTTCCAATAACGAGACGTTTGAAGCTACGCACGGCAAGTGTAGGCGCGGTTTCTGTCATGCCGTAACCTTCTAGAACTGGAATTCCAATATAGTTGAAGAATTCATCCACATGAAGGGGAAGGGCTCCGCCACCAGAAACGGATCCTTTGAGCTGTCCGCCTGTGGCTCCGCGCAGTTTCTTGAGCACGATTGCGTCGAGTAAGAAGTATGGAACCAGGAAGAGAATGGCTCGCACAACGTGGAAGAGGCCCATGGCCAGTGAAACCAGAGGGTTTCTTCCTTCCAGATCGAGCGATTTGCCCGTGATGAAGAAGAGTGAGCCCTGGAACATGCGTGAGCAGAAATAGGCCGCTTTGAAGAGTGCGCGCGGAACGGCCCCTTTGGATTTTACTCCGTCCATGATCTTGAGATAAATGTTTTCCCAGAGTCTGGGAGCGGATCCCATGAACGTTGGTTTCACGAGCTTAATGTCTTCGCCCAGGGTTCTAACATTTGTGTAATACGTGCAGCAACCGCGCGAAATCGCGAGCATCTCAAACCCGCGTTCAAAAATATGCCATACGGGAAGAATAGAAAGAATTCTGTCCTCAGATGAAAGCGGAACGATTTCTTCTCTAAACTGAGAGCAAATGTTTGCGTGAGTCAGCATTACGCCTTTGGGTGCACCCGTTGTTCCTGAAGTGTAAATCAAAGTGAAGAGATCGTCTGGCTTGATGCCTTTGATGCGTTCCTCTGCTTTGCGATTGCCCCGTGCCCTGAGCTTATCTCCTTTTTCCAGCAAGTCATACATGGACAGTACGCCGCGCGGTGGCTTTGTGGCTTTGTCCATCAGGATGATGTGCTTGATGCGCCCGAGCTTGCGCTTGTTCTTCATCAGCTTCTTGAGCATTTCCGCATGTTCTACAAAAACAACTTTGGCTTCTGAGTGAGGAATGATGTACTGAATGTCCTGGTCAGTAACGTCTGTACCGCGCGGCACATCGCATGCGCCGCAGAGCTGAATCCCGTAGTCCGCTACGATCCACTCCAGGCGATTGTCCGCAAGGAGCGCAACGTGGTCCCGGGCCTTGACACCCAGCTCAATCAGTGCCGTGGCCAGGGCCAGCCCCGTTTCATAGAGTTCCTTAAAGTTTACAGTATCCCAGTTTTCTGTGCCTTTCTTGCGCGTTGCGAACGCAGGCCTGTTTCCGAACAGCCTGGCCGACCGTTCATACATTTCAGCGACGTTTTTTGTGATAACTGGTTCAGCCATGGTTTCCCTCGTAAAAGTAGCCGAAAGTAGTCGGTTCCTCTCCGGCTGTCAAACGGTTTCTCGGAGACATGGCCCTGATTGCAAGAAATGCCGCCACGTTTTGGACCGAACCCGGGGTTTGCGGCTAATTGCATGCTATGCGCAAGCTCGGCTAGCAGCGAAATGTCCAGCCAGAAACGTTATGCGAACTCGTCTGGTAAGATTTTCAACCGAAAAGTCTGCCCTTCAGGAAGATCCCTTACCGAGGCAAAGAAGTCCAGCTCATAGGCAATCTGAGCATCCGCAGGAACGGCCCGCAGCAGAACACCGTTTGCAGCCTGGGCCGTTGAGTACGGCGGATAGGCGTGAATCAATTGTCCGGGCTTCAATCCTGATCCCTGTTGCTTGAGTTTGAGAAGTGGTTCATAATGGAGGACGCCCCTCGGGTCTCGGGCGATTGATTCGAAAAACTCCGCGAGCGATCCCAGGATTTCCATGTATGCTGTTTCCAACGTTAGACGATATACTTTTTTATCCCGGAGCACAAATGGATCCCCCATGCAATCTTCTGCAAATGGCACCGCGTCAGCTGGCAGAGCGTCATACGTCTTGCTCAGGGCCAGTTCCCCCTTCCAGACTGTATGAATCGAATGCCATGCGGGTTCCGTGCATGCGCCGCGCACGTGTAACCCACCTTCGTATGCAATGAATCCATTTTTCTCGCGCAGAATGTTTTGCAACTCTTCCGGGAGTTCCTTCATGAGTGTCAGGTCGGCGGGAGGTCCTGTATAGGAGATTTGATCATCAGGAATCATCATGGTTCAGCTTTCAGAAACGAGAGAATGTGCTCCAGGAAAACTTGTTGATGCGAGTAGTGAGGCCAGTGGCCCGCATCTGCTAGCGTTACGACTTTTGCTTTGGGGAAGAAGGAGTAAATGGCGGCATGATCTTCTGGTTTGACATAGTCTGAGAGACCGCCCACTATGAAGAGTGCCGGCCTATCGTACTTTCTGCCAACGTTATGTGTAAATCCTTCCAGGAAGGTGGCCTTTGCCAGAGTTTCCACGGGTATCTTCCACCGAAACCCGGCTTCCGTATGAATGAGATTCATTTGCAAGAACTGTCGTATGACGGCGTCAGGTAGAAATTGTGCCATGACCGCATCTACATCTGCTCTCGTCTTGCATCCGGAAATGTCCGCACGCATCGCCTCGATTTCTTTTTGGTGTCTATGAGCGTACGCGCGCGGAGCGACATCTACTACAATGAGCGAATCCATACGCTGTGGAAATTGCAACGCAAAGTCCATCGCAACGAGTCCGCCCATTGAATGGCCCAGTATGGACGTCCTTGTGAGCGAGTGCTCATCGATCCACTGCGCCAGGTCTTGGGTAAGGTCATTCAGACTATGGGTTGGGAGGGCCGGCGATTCGCCGTGGTTGCGCTGATCCAGTGAATAGGTTACAAAGGCCTCGCCAAGCGCGCGGGCAATCGAGGCCCAGTTACGGCCGGATCCAAAGAGCCCGTGCAAGATAATGAGGGGTGGCCCCTTGCCAGCCTGTGAAAAATGGAGCACGGCACAGAATGCCGCGCGTGGTCCTGCATGCCGATCAAAATTGTCAGAAATGGTCCGCATCTGCAAAAATTGAACGGAAGCAGATTGCGGAATGGTTGCTTTTTTTTGGTAAGGTGAACCACTGTCGCACATGCGGAGCGAGATTTGGGCGAAAATCTAGCAAGCCTCCGCGCAGCCCTCGATGCAACCGGTGACGGCGTGTTTGTCCTGGACAGGGAGGGCAATCACGTCATAAGCAATAAGCCCTTTGCGCGCATGTGGAAGGTCCCGGACGCGTTGCTGGCCGGGGACCCCAACCGTGTCCTTGAATTAATGGCAACGCAGATTCTCGACGCGGACACTGTAGTTCATAAAGTCAGGGAAGTCTACAAGCGGCCCAGGGACGAAAGTCGGGACCTCGTCCAAACTCGCGATGGGCGTTTCATCGAGATGATTTCGAGGCCGCATGTGGAGTCGGAAGCGCTGGCCGGTCGTATCTGGACGTTTCACGACATCACCGAGCAAATGATGGCCCGGGATGAACTTGTCCATGCAGCATTTCACGATCCCCTTACCGGCCTTCCCAATCGGTCGCTCTTTATGAATTCGCTTGATCGGCTCATTACACTTTCCCGTCCCGGCGCACCCATGTTTGCCGTGATGTTCCTGGATCTGGATCGATTCAAGGTCGTAAACGATGGGCTCGGTCACCTGGCCGGAGATTTGCTCCTGGTCGAAATCGCAAGTAGACTGCGTGCAATTGTGCCCCCTGATTGTATGGTGGCCAGGCTTGGAGGAGACGAATTTACCGTGCTCGTTGAAACCGTTGCTTCTGAACGCGAAGTAGTGTTGATAGCAGAGCGTATCCTTTCCGAAATCAAAGCTCCAGTCCTAATCGAAAGCCATGAAGTGTTCACAACTGTTAGCATCGGCGTTGCATTCTCCAATGAAGGGTATGTCCGCCCGGAGGAGATGATTCGTGACGCCGATACGGCTATGTATCAGGCAAAGCGTTCAGGTAAGAGCCACTTTAAGTTATTTCAGAGTAGTATGCGCGAGAACGCCGTATCATTGATGCGCAATGAAAGTGATCTGCGTCGCGCGCTTGCGCGCGAGGAATTAGCGATTCACTATCAGCCCGTTGTAGACGGAGCAACGCGGACGGTAATGGGGTTTGAAGCACTCGTGCGCTGGCAACATCCAACGCGCGGATTTGTACCTCCTCTGGAATTTATTACCCTTGCTGAGGAAACCGGACTTATTGTCCCGCTCGGTGAATGGGTGCTCAGGCGTGCATGCGAAACAGCGGCGCGCCTGAATCATAACGGTCATCCCATCTACATGAGTGTGAATCTGTCTTCCCTGCAACTACGGCAATCGGCCTTAGTCAAAATCGTCAGTGATGCCCTGGCCGACAGTGGGGTGTCGCCGGATCTGCTGTATCTGGAACTAACTGAAACGGCCCTCATGGACAGCGATGATCGAGCAATTGCTATCTTACGCGGACTTCGTGATATGGGAATATCTCTTTCAATAGATGACTTTGGCACAGGCTATTCGTCGTTGAGTTATCTCAAAAGGTTTCCCGTCAATGGGCTAAAGATTGATCGAAGTTTTGTGAAAGAGATTCCGCAAGAGAGAAGTACGTGTGAAATTACACGCGTAATCATTGCAATGTCCAGGATACTGGGGTTACGTGTTGTTGCGGAAGGTGTGGAAACGCGGTCTCAGCTGGAGTTCCTGCTGGCAGAAGGATGCGAAAGCATTCAAGGTTATTTCTTTAGTCGGCCCGTTCCCGAAGACACGCTGGAAGCATGTATTGCGTCCATCCAGGTTGCCTCTTGAAATGACTTGAATGTCCATACAAAGAATCGAATGCTGTCCAAATGGTGGCCCGTAGTCGCGTAGTTCTCATTGCGATCGTTTGTGTTGTCCTTACAGCCCTGGCCGCCGGAGGGATTCTCTTTCTCCTGTCGCGAAGCCAGATAACGCAGAGCAGGGAGTATGTGAAAAATCTCCATGCAATAGAAAGAAACTTCATAACCAGAGTTCCTATCTATGATGATTTCGCGACTCCACAAATGGAACAGGATCTCAGAAAGTTTCTCTTAATGGACCATCTGCAAGTTGCAGAACGCATTGGTGTTCCACCTGTAGAATCGGACGCAGAAGTTCAAAAGCATCTAACGTCAGGGAAGCTGGTAGCTGCTCGAATGAGTGAGGACGCGGACTATCATTTTTATAATGTGCCGCCAGAGAATCGCTATCTCACTCCCAGGGCGCGTGACGGCCTGGTGCTGATTGCGGATCGATTCCAAAAGAATTTGGAGAAACGCTATGCCGGGCATCCTCCCGTTCGCATTGCAATCTCTTCCGTGCTTCGGACTCTGAACTACCAGAAGGATCTTCAAAAGAAAAATCCCAACGCGTCCTTTGCCTCGTCACACAGTTATGGGGTAAGTTTTGATATTTTTTACGATGACTACTATGTGAAATTGCCTGAACCGCCGGCACATCTTGGGGATGAGTTTCGGACCCGCCTGGGTTACTTGCTGGGGGATTCTCTTATGCGCCAGTTCAAGGCCGTTTTATTGGAAACGCTGATACAGTTGCAGGAAGAGGGAGAAATCTACGCAATTCTTGAAAGAAATCAACGCTGTTATCATGTAACTGTACTCGAAAAGAAATAGCCTCCGGTTGAACTTTCCGCCAACCCCCCTGGTCCAAGGTTTATGGTATTTCAATCGCATTCACGGACTTCTATTGGATCTCTGACCTCCTCATTTCTTTCAGCTTTCTCGGTTGGCCGGTTTCCAGTAATATCTCTGCTGATAATGTGTCTTTCGTTTCCAGTATTTGCACAGGATCCTGTTGCGTTGACGTTGAAGTTTACTGAAACCAGGATTGTCAGCGGCACAGAATTCGCACTTTATCCGGCTCGCGTCAAGTTGCCAGGATTTGTGGGCAGCTACCAGGGGTTTCGACAGGACACCCTGATGGCCAGAGTCAAGTGCGGTGTGAACGAGACGGTTACTGTCCTTGATGCGGAGGGAAACAAAACTCAGGCATACGCAGGACTCTATCGAGTGGAGCTTTACCGTATCAAAGAAGACGGTAAAGGGAAAGATGAGGACGATTGGGAATATATTGCCTGGTATCGCTTTCATGACGCAATAGCACACAATGCCTGCAACTCGATTCGCGACACGGCAGGGGTTGCGTCGACCAGTCGTCCGCTTGTGTTAGAACTGCGCATTCAACCGGACGGCGGCATGCACAGGAACATTGTCAAAAGCTGGAAGCTTGAGGGGAATTAATTCAGAGGTGCGTTTATTGGTTGCCTGATTATGCAAAGCATGCAGGGACTGATCGATGCAACTGGAACTTCGCAAACCCCTAACCGACGGCTACAACCAAATGAAGGGGCTGCTTTTCCGCCCCTTCCGTGCCGAAACGTGGTTCACGATCGGATTCAGTGCATTCCTGATTGCATTGGGTGAAGGCGGAGGATTGAACCTCCCCGGGAACTTCCTTCCGGAGTCTATGAAATCGAAAGTGGGAAACGGAGATCCATCCGCCCTGCTTGAAGGGGTCGATTGGGTGGGGCTGGGCATAGGGCTGGGTTTCCTGCTGGTAATCTTTGCGACGGGGCTAACGTGGGTTTCATCGCGCGGGACCTTTATGTTTCTAGATAATCTGGCAACAGGACAGGCGCAAATCGGCGGACCCTGGAAACAATATGCCGCACAGGCAAACTCGCTGTTCGCATGGCGCATGATTGTGGGATCCATCGCGCTCATCGGAAGCGTCCCGCTAATGGTAGCACTTTTGATTGGTTTTATAGTTCGCATAGCGGGATCAAAGGCGACTGAGTCGTTTGGCGAACTTCTCAGCAAGTTGCCGGCCTCGCTACAAAATCCCACAAACGAATTGCTTATAGGTCTCTCTATCCTGTTCCTCATCTGGATTGTGTTCTTCATTTTGCTGAATCTGGTTACGCACGACTTCGTCGTTCCATTTATGTACAAACGTCGGGTAGCCGTTCTTGCAGCATGGGGCAGCGTGTGGCCCGTAGTCAGCGGGATTGTGGGGAGTATTATTCTTTACGGATTATTCAAACTTGTGCTCAGATTTGCTGTAGGATTGGGTCTGATCCTGGCATTGGCGCTTACCTGTTGCTTGCTTGCTATTCCTCTGGTTATTCCTTATATCGGGACGGTTTGCATGCTCCCAGTCACGGCTACTTTTCAATATTTCAATCTATTCTATTTGCGTCAGCTGGGTCCGGACTTCGACGTTTTTACCACGGCTTTGGCAACGCCTGAAACGGGTCTGTACGTTCCGCCGGAGCAACGGCCTCCGGCTGGACCTGCTGATTCAGAGAATCCGTACTATCCGTACAAGTCGTGAACGAACTTACAGAACAGCTCAAGGGGTTTCAGCGCGGCCGCCATCTTCGGACGTACGTAATAATCTTCCTGAGCTGCATTCTGATCGCCGAGATTATTCTGGGATTTGGATTTAGTGCCTGGTTTTCAAAGGGCCTTGAAAGTCAACGTCAGGCGGAATTCAGGCGCGCGTTTTCGAATTTAGTTAAGAAGCGCTGGACAATTCACACAAGTGCCGTTACGGGCTACGCCTGGTGGATTGACCCCTGGCACCTGGGTCAGGCGGGGCAATGGGACGCTGCCGGAAATCTTTTCAGGGACGATCCAACGCTTCGCGAGGAATTTGACTACTTTGCCGTGTACACTTCGAAGGACGCACCCCGGTTTAGATACTTTGGGACCGCCAGCAATCAAAAACAGCCGGATTCATCCCTCATTGAATTCTTGCTTAAAGAGAGAAGCATGAAACGCGGCGAAACCCATCTAATTGTTACGTATCAAGGCGAGACTCATATGCTGAGTGCCGCCGCACTATCAGATACAACGGGAAATCCGTTTATGCCGGGGATTGTGATTTTTGCTTACAGGCTGGACCGTCTGCTCAACTCAGCGCAAGAAATACTTCCAGTTAGTCTGAGTCTGTCAACCTCACCGGTGAGTGAGTATCTGGTATTGCCGTTAGGCGACCATATGAGACAGGGCGACACGCCGCTGTACGTACACGTTACTCCCAATACTATGATGACGTCGCTGACCGGTACTGTGCTGGGAGCCTTAATCCTTGTCCAAATCGTAATCACCACGATTGTTTTTGCGGTTCTGACGCCGCGATTCATCCGGAACCGAACTGCCGAGCTCGAACAAATGGTAAAGGGTTCAGAGGCATTGAACGATGAATTGAAGCTTCGACTTGATCAGCTGGACTTGTCGCGAAGAGAAGTTCAAAAATCTGAAAAGAAATATCGGGATCTTGTTGAAAGTTCGCGTGAGATTATTTTTTCCATGGATGGGGCCGGGAATATCAACACAATGAATCAGGCTGTGAGTCATCTGCTTGGATACAGCCCTGAGTCCTTGATTGGGCGCAGTTTCCTGGGTTTGATATTCACCCCACAAGACCAATCGGCCGGATTCCGCGATCAGTTCGTGCGGGAACGAATCGAGGAAGTGATTCAAACCCAGAAGCCCGTGGAGTTTGTCACCGAGTTTGCCACGCGATTTGATGAACCTCGGGAGCTGCATGCCACTCTTGAGTACGTCAGCTCCGATGACGGATTTATGATCTTTGGTAAGGTAGCCAGCCTGGTTGAGGACATGCTTGTGAACTATTGCGAGCGCGAGAATATGAAGTACGTGATTGGAAACTTCCTGACCCTCTCGGAACAAATCAGCCAACGGATTACAACGAATCTTACGCGTTATTGCGATGCGAGCACGGCGCTTCAGATTCGAATTTGCGTGAGCGAAATCATAATCAATGCAATCGAGCACGGGAATCTGGGGATAACGTACGAGGAGAAAACTGAGGCAACCGACGGAGGTCAATACTTTGAATTCCTCAAGCGTCGGCAGGTGGATCCGGCTTACGCCTCTCGCCGCGTTACAATATTTTATGCGCTCAGCCCCAGGCGGGTTTCCTTTATGATTTGCGACGAAGGAAAGGGCTTCGATCACAAGAAGATTTCTCAGGACAATTCGCGTTTTGCCAATGAGAGCATGCATCTTCATGGCCGCGGTATCACAATGGCCAGGCATGCTTTTGATACCATGCGTTACAACGAGGCGGGGAACCGCGTCCTCTTGATCAAGAAGTTCAGCTAAGGCGTTCGGTTCATCCCTGGAAGTCTGCGAATCCAGGACCGGGGCGATTTTTTGTATTGACGTAACTATTCAGTTACGTTATTGTAGGGTTACTTATTGGAGGCATACAAATGCAAATAGAGGACATGACGCTAGATATTGAGCAAAGCATCGAGATCGAGGGTCCAATCGCCGAGGTTTTCAAAGGGGTAATATACCGTTTTGGCGAAGGAAATATAGGACCGGACGGGCAATCGCTGCAGCTGAAGCTTGAAGAATTCGCCGGCGGCCGGTGGTTCAGGGACCGCGGTCAGGGTATCCAGCATCTCTGGGGGCATGTGCAGGTGATCAAGGCGCCAACGTTGCTCGAAATCAGCGGACCAATGTTCATGTCATATCCAGCGATCAATCATCTGGAGATCAAACTTCACCAAACGGGAAATGTAACCAACGTTTCTCTGCGGCACCGTGCCATTGGCATGATTGAACCGGCCCATCGCACCGGTCTAGGCAAAGGTTGGAGATCGATGCTTGACTCAGTCAAAGCCGACTTTGCAAAGCTTGCAGGAACTCCTGCTTGAGGACATGACGGACGATCTCGATCCAGTCTGGAAGGCACTATCCGACCCGACGCGCCGGGCTGTTCTCGACCTGTTGCGCCCGGGCGCAAAGACGACGACGGAAATTGTCGAAGCCTTTCCTGCAATGACGCGCCATGCAGTGATGAAGCACATCGATGCTTTGCGCGCTGCAGGGCTAATCAACACAAGAGAGGAAGGCAGGCGCCGGATCAATTCGCTTAACGTTGTCCCGATCCGTCGCATTTACGAAAGATGGATGGGACCGTTTTCTGAACTCTGGTCGAGCTCGCTCCTGCGCGTAAAAGAAGATATTGAGAATAAAAAGGAGTAATAAGATGCAAACAGAGACAAAAAGAACAGGGATTGTTGACTCTATCCTCATGGAGATGGATCAAGAAGTCGCGCAAAACTAGACGCCGCCCACGTCGCCCGGTTCAACAATCGTGTACGTCAACGACGCCGAGTTATCGAGAAGTGCTTGCATATCCCCACGAATCTTCTCTGTCAAAGTGTGCACGTAGCCATTCTTGTCTTTTAAGTACGCGTCGTAGTGCTCGCCAAGATAGAACGGTTTTGCAAAACTCACTACAGCCTTGCGCGGAAGTGGATGCGGTTCGCCACCCAGAGCTCTCGGTGTTTTCCCCAGAGCCATGGACTGAAAACGCTGCAGCCATTCATAGAAACGCTCCGGTGTGGGTCGTGAAATCAGATAGTCGCGTTTGATCACAATAAAGTCATAGGCCTTGATACATTCACGATTGGCTGTCGCAAGCTGTTCGGGGGAAAGCTTTGGAATTTCCGGTGCGTCGAATCCAACTTCGATCAACTCGATTATACTCGTGAGATGTCTTAGTTTGTGGATTGCGTCCGCCTCTTTGTTGTAATGCGAAAGATTCATGAGACGGGCTACGTTATCAAGGATTCGATGCCGAACTCGACCAATCCGGTAGTCAAAATCGCTGTCCGGGGAAACTTCAACCTGATACTGTCGCTCTGCCTGTTCCAACAGGATACGGCCAATCATCAGGAATCGGCGCAGCAGGTTTCGACCACCAGCGTGAACGTGCAGCGCAGTTTCCAGTTCTGCGAGCGCTTTTTCGAGATCGGCCATCACCTCCTCGCGTGAGCTTTTGATCACGTACTTGATAAATCCGGGAATGACTGCAATATCAGCCTTTGGATCCTTCTTGCGTGCATCTGTCAGACCCGCAAAACCCAGCTTCAGAAATCCTGGTTGAAACGGCATTAGACTATCATTCTCTCCGCACATAGGTTCTCCCTCGGGAAAGATTGCGAGCTTGCCGCCAGGTTCGGTTAGTATCTGCCGCGTCATTCGCATTGACTCACGATCTGGTACGCCCGGGAGTACTGAGTAAGCACCCACTCCCTGAAAGAGTTTACCCACAGCCCCAAATAGGAAATCAAATGCACGTCGCGTAGCCATGTAATGGAATCGCGCACCCATTGCGTTTGCCAGATGATAGGCGAGCATGGGTTCCGCCTGGCTTGGATGATTCGTGAAAAACAACAAGCGTTCGTGACGAAACGACCGCAGCATTTCGCGATCTTCCGGTTTCAGTATGATCTCGTCAATGTTCTGGTACTGTTTCAATGCCAGCGGCAGTGTTGCGTCTGCAAACCAGGCCGCAGCCAGATTGAACTCGGGTGGCATGAAAAACTTTTTCATTGAATCGATCCTGTCTTAGTCTTTGAAAACCTTTATTATGAAAAGCAACGCTGCTACTGCCGTAAGCGGTAGAATCCACATTACAAGATCCGTTTGGCCTTCGCGTTGAAACTCGACGGCCATGTAGCCTGAAAAAATTGCCACAAGCGCCAGTAGACCTTCTTGAGCTGTGCGCTGGTAACCAGGCTTTTCCGGCTCACGGGGATGGTGCAGCGGGCGGAAGGCCTCCAGTCTTGGATCGGTCAACGCGGTTCGAATTGCATTCTGCCAGTTACCGCTTTTGAGATACCAGAGTGGACCTTTGTGCCTTGATCTGAGATAGCGTTCGAGGTGAGGCATAGCCCCCATGAAAACGTTGACCTTCTCATCGAGTCTCGTCGCAAGCGAGAGCAAGAGAGTAGCAGCGCGACCAAAGTAAATGTAACGTCTGGGAAGTCGCACTTCAGAAATCATATCGCGGAGCCTGAGCCCCACGGCACTCAGATCCCGGAGCTTGATCATCCTGCCAAACCTCATGGGATTGATCTTATAGAAGTTCTCAATCTTGAATGACCCGTACCGGGCGTAGATGAGTTCTACCATGTTCGTGTACACTTCAGCATCCGCATCGGGCGAGAGCATACCAATTTCGAGCGCCAGCTCTACAAACGCCGGAATATCGCGCCGTCTGAGAATTTCAAAAACTCTCTCAAACACGTTGAACATGCGCTCCGGGATTCCCTGGGTGGCCCCAAAATCTACAATCCCAACGCGCAGTGGATGCACGCCGTCAGCCGGAATTAAAAAAAGATTCCCGGGATGCGGATCCGCATGGTAGAAGCGATCCTCAAAGATCATGCGAACATAGGTTTCAACAAGCAGCGTAGCTGCGTCGCGTCTTGAAATGCCCGCCGCGTCTAGCCTCTCGAGCTCATTGATTGGGATTCCCTCTATGTATTCGGTTGTTAGAACTGTGCTACCCGAAAGTTCATCGATCACTTGCGGAATAACAACGCGTGGCTCGTCAGCAAAGTTGTCACGAACCCGCCGCATGTTTTCTGCCTCGTTCTCGTAATCGATTTCGATAAGAGTCATGGTGCTAAATTCGTACAGGTGCGGTCTGAAATCCAGGTACGGATAGACCCAGAGAATTAGATTTACGGCAAGTTTGATAGCCCGAACATCCTGGCGAATCTGCGATTCGATTCCCGGGTGAAGAAATTTCACGGCAACTTTGCGGCCGTCGCGGGTGCGAGCAAGGTGCACTTGTCCCAGGGAGGCCGCCGCAATCGATGCGCGATCGAACTCAAGGAAGAGTTCTTCCGGCTCTACTCCAAATTCGGCAAGGAATCGATAGCGTACCTGCTCATAGGGCCGTGGCGTAACGCGGTCCTGGACGCCCGAAAAGATTTCTGTAAATTCGGAGTCAAAGAGGTTACTCACCGTCGACAAAAATTGAGCCGCCTTGATGTATATCCCGCCCTGTTTGAGAAAAAATTCCGCCATTTGTCTCGCTGACCATAACGTTACACGATTCCTGAGTGCGGAGCGCCGGGGCGCAGAAATTACTTTAGTCCCGTGATACACTACGGCGGAAATAACCAACAGTCGAACGGTGAAAAAGAAGAGCGAGATTGTTCTCATTTTTTTGAATCCACCTGCAAAACGTATCCGGGTACAGGCTCGGTGTCGAGAACACCTGGATTGTACAGATCCATGTAAATTCGGAAGTATGGTGGGACAACCGGGTCAGCTATTAAGTAGTCAAATAGCTGGGCAAAAATTCCACGATGATCCACCTTACGAAGAGGATTTTCCACCAGGAACCGATCGAGGACGCGCCCCTTTGGTCCGGGAACTGAATCGAAGTATTCATATGAGACTTCCGATCCGTCTTTTCCGCGCATTAGATTCAGGTATCGTCGCTGCCCGGCAGGCATGTCGCACAGAACCGGATTCTCCACGCTGCCCTTTGCCGGAGGCGCCAGTTCAGCGAAGGCCTTGCAATTGGCGCCGAACAAAAGTCCGACGAGGAGAAGAACTGTGATACGCAGCCAGTGTGGGATCATTTATCGCTGGGCCGAGATCTTCTGTAAATCATTTGCGAGAGCGATCAAGCTCTGGCGACCCTTCTCTCTCTGTTCTGGTGTAAGTACAGGGTCCATTTCGCGCAAGCTTGTGCGAAACGAAACCCATGTCAAATCAGAGAATTGTTTGGAAATGGGAGTTGGGGGCGCACCAGGCATTAACCAGTAACTCTTCAAGAAAGCTTCCATTCTGGCCTGATTTGCCCTGGAGGCTACAAGTCCTTCCATGGAGCCCATGCCGGTCGCGCGGTAGGCCATGCGGGTGGGCATTGGATCCGGGAGCTTTCGTGCAATTTCCTGTGCGCGCGTCTTCTGCGAATGATCGAGACCACCAGTCCAGAATTCGACAAAACTAACAAGCCGTTTGGTCCTGAACTCGACTTTCTTCTCTTCCGATGCATTGAATTCTGCGTACAACTCCTGGCCATCCTTGTTAAATTGTTCGCGGGCATTCTTGATCTGCTCGGGTGAAACGGTAGTCAGGAAACTTGCTGTGTCCTTGTAAATGTGCGTTAGCACGCGATCGCGCATTAGCAAGACATTGGCCTGGATCCAGACTGCGTCTTCTGTTGAAAACTGATCGTTGCCTCGACGCGCGGTTTCATTCAAAAACTGAGTTACGAGCGGCAATTCAGAGGTCCGGTGCCAGAGAAGGTTTTCCTTGAGCTTATCTTTTACAAACGGAGCCTGATCACCGGAGAGGTCAAAGTATTTGTCCGCGCGGAGATACAGAAGGGTGTCCGCATTCTTGTACCCTTGAACAAGCAGAGTTCGAGTACAGCTGGAGGCAAGAACGCATAACGTTAAGATCAACAGGCTTCTGTTAAGGCATGACACAACGTTTGCGTTCATTGGATTATCCTACCAGGTTTTCATCCGGTGCAATCATATCTTCCGGACGAACCCACTTGTCAAAATTTTCTGAGGTCAACAGACCCAGCTCCATTGCACTCTCTTTGAGGGTTGTATTCTTCTGGAATGCATTCTTGGCAATCTTCGCGGCGTTGTCATAGCCAACGTGTGGATTGAGGGCCGTTACAAGCATGAGCGAGTTTGTCAGATGCTTCTTGATATTTTCCTGAACCGGCTCGATTCCTTCTGCGCAATGCTCGCGGAAACTATTCATGGCATCCGTGAGCAATCGTACTGAATTCAACGTGTTGAAAATGATGAGTGGCTTGTAAACATTGAGTTCAAAGTTCCCGGAAGCGCCGCCCACGTTTACGGCCACATCGTTGCCAATTACCTGGGCTGCGACCATGGTCATTGCCTCTGATTGGGTAGGATTTACTTTGCCAGGCATAATCGACGATCCTGGTTCATTTGCTGGAATGGACAGCTCACCCAGGCCGCAGCGTGGACCGCTGGCAAGCCAGCGCACGTCGTTTGCGATTTTCATCAGATCGCAGGCCAGGGTCTTTAGCACGCCATGCGCTTCCACGAGCGCCCCATGCGAGGCAAGCGCTTCAAACTTATTTGGAGCAGAAACGAATGGAAGTCCTGTAAGTTCAGAAATCTTCTTAGCGCCCAGGTCAGCAAATTTGGGATGCGTATTGAGTCCGGTGCCCACGGCCGTTCCGCCGAGAGCAAGCTCATAGAGCCCGGGGAGCACGCGCTCGAGCCGTTTGATGTTGTTACTCAGCATCGAAACATATCCGGAAAACTCCTGTTCCAGGGTCAGGGGCGTTGCATCCATTAGATGGGTGCGGCCAATCTTCATGATCCCTTTGAACTGATTGGCTTTCTTTTGCAGTGTGTCGCGAAGCTGCGTTGCTGCAACGATCAATCGATTCTTGATTTGTTCTGCGGCTGCAATGTGCATTGCGGTTGGAAATGTATCGTTTGAGCTCTGTGCTTTGTTCACATCATCGTTTGGATGGATGGGAACCTTGGATCCCATTTTGCCCCCGGCCAATTCAATAGCACGGTTTGAGATTACTTCATTCGCGTTCATGTTTGTCTGCGTGCCGCTTCCAGTTTGCCAGATCACCAGCGGGAAATGCGCATCCAGTTTTCCTTCGATTACTTCGTCAGCTGCACGCAGCATCAGACTGGATTTTTCTTCCGGCAGGAGACCCAACTCGCGATTGGCCATGGCCGCCGCTTTCTTTAGAATCCCAAGTGCTCGAATGAACTCGCGTGGGAAGTGGTCATGACCGATTTTGAAATGATGGAGGGACCTTTGCGTTTGTGCCCCCCAGTACTTGTCCGATGGGACCTCGATTTCTCCCATGGTGTCTTTCTCTATCCGTGTCATATTCCCTCGATGCAGATGTTTGGACTCAATATCAGGAAATATCTGCAATCGTCAATAAAGAGTCAGTGAATCCAGAGCGATTGGATGCTATCTCGAACCCATTCCGGTTCGATTTGTCCATTAAAGCCGAGGAAGATTCCTTTGAAAGGCTGGAGCTCGTAGTATTCGGTCTGCCGCTCTATTCCGTCAGCGGCTTCCAGGTTAAAGATTGCGCAATTTTTCTTGTAAGCCCTTCCGGCCACGATTTGTGCCGGCCAACAAATTCCCGCGTTCAGTTCTGAGGGATTGCGTTTGAACAGAGTGTTTCTTTTTAGCTGCTGTGTCAGCCGACGCCTGCGGTCCCAGTAGTCCGCATAGGAGACGGGATCGACGACGGGATTCTGGGTTAGCCAGGCATCGGCGCCTATCGTAATGATTCGCTCTGTGTTTCCCAGAAAAACAATCCTCTGTCTGCGGTCGGGTGTATTGTTTGGGATGACGTGCCGAAGCGTTCGATATTTTCCAGAAAACGAAACGCGGAATCCAATTATGGTACTGCCAACGTATGTTCGATTTTTTTCCCGATGATAGTAATAATAAGGATCCATGGTTTGCAAAGCGTTCTCGACATCCGTGCGAGTTGCGAGTGCGCGAATCTCACGCGCAGCCTCGGCAGAGGCCTGGCGAATGTAGGCAGGGGCATCCGGTTGGCTTGTGGCCATAAATGAGATCGAATTCCAGAGCAATATCGCTTCATCGTGGAGCCCACGTTTGCTCAATGACCGTGCTTCCGCCAGGTGCAGTAGCGCATCTTCAAATACTGGTGTTACCGGTTTCCAGTTATCGTCGACCGGATCAAACGTAACAGCACCATTGCGTGAAATCTCGAATGGTCGGCCGGACTCATCGCGAATAGGACGGGCAAGGAGCAGACTGCTGTCCAGGCCAGCGAGCGTGGGGAGGCTGGCGAATAGTAGAAACTCCACGGGGGCGCGCAAATACTTCATTGACACTTGAATCAGACGCGCAGTATAGAGGGCGTGTTCGAAGCGGAAAAGGATTCCTTTCACAAGATCAAAGCATTTGCCAAACCCTTTCTGGACTGGATGGTAGATATCCAACAGGAGGGCCTGGAGAACGTGCCTAAAGAAGGCGGCTGCATTCTTGTTGGGAATCATAGGTCTGATATGGACCCATTCGTCGTAGCCTCCGTTGTGCCCAGATATATTTCCTGGATTGCTGCGGAGTACACTCAAAGGATACCCGTTTTCAAGAACCTCATACGCGAAACAGGCGTCATTCCCATGCAGATTGACGGCAATGTCTCCGTTGCCTCTATCAAGAAGACTATGAGTGTCCTCAAGTCGGGAGAAATTCTGGGAATCTTTCCCGAAGGCCACGACTACATGGTGAAGAATGATTTCTCGGGACCCATGGTAAAATTTCATGAAGGTTTTGCCATCTTTGCTGTTCGGGGAAAAGTTCCTATTGTTCCGTTTGCTCTTATTCCGGTGGAAGAAGACCTTGAGACCATTCCTGTTCCGTCGTATGTACGCTCCTTGTTTGGTCTACCGGAGGAAGTCTGCAAAATTCCGCATCGCGTGAATTATAAGAAAGTTCGCATCGAATTCTGTAAGCCCATCCGTTATGAAGACTTTGCGGATGTGCCCGGAAAAGAGAAGATTCTGGTTCACACGGTTCGCGAACGCATGACTGAAAAATTGCGCGCACACGGTCTGGCGTAAGCTTAGCCTGCCCCCGGCAGCATCAAAAGATGTTGACGCTGTAAACATACATGTTGACATTGACAACATGAGCAAACTAAGAGTCCTTTTTGTCCTGGGTTGCTGTGTGACTTTCGTAACGCTGAATGGTCAAAATCCGCAACGAACCAGGCTCACCATTCACGTCCAGGGGATAAAAAGCCCAAAAGGGAGCATCAATATTGCTCTCTATAAGAGTGATGCGGATTTCAAGCAGGAACGATTCGCCTACGTGCAGAGAATTCGCGCGAATTCGAACGGCGTGGCAATCATTGACAATGTGGACTACGGCACCTACGGCGTAGCTGTTTACCACGACGAAAACGAGAACTTCAGGCTCGATAGAACGTTCCTTGGAATGCCGAGTGAAGGGTATGGCTTCTCTAACGATGCACGAGGATCCTTCGGTCCGCCGGAATTCAAGCAAGTATCCGTGGCCTTGAACCAGAGCAAAACGGAGATCCGCATGCAACTATCTTATTGAGACCAGGCGCCTTAGACTCGCACGCTCAACCCGTCATGCAACGCATTCCGGTATGCACGAAAAGCGGGAATAAGGCCAGTCAGAATGCCGCAAACAATCACAATGCCAAGGTAGCCCCATTCAGCTGGCGAGAGCAACTGAACCGGAATGAAGATCCCGAACTGAGTTTCAATCCATGGTTGGAAAGCGAATAGCAATGCGTATACAATCCCAACACCGACCATGCAACCTGCAATTGTCACAGTCGCAGCCTCAAGTAAAAGTAGCATCACGATGTGATAGGCGCGAGCCCCCAGAGCGCGTAGAATTGCCATCTCGCGACGGCGCTCACCGAGCGTTGTGTAAATAGAAAGAAACATGCCACTCAAACCAACGAGTACAACAAAAACACTGATGATTCGCAATGCGTCTTCCGCGTACCCGACGGTCTGCCACAATTCCTGAAGGGCGGCGCCGGGCGTAACGGCCGTGAGTGGCTCAGCAGCGTAGTCGTTTATGGTGCGCTGGTATCTCAGTATTTGCCCAGGACTCTTCATCCGCATCAAGAAGGCCGTTATGGCTCCGATCTGGATTTTCATCTTTCGAACTGTTTGGGCGTCAACATGCTCTTCTTCTGAGGGCTGTGCGCCGCTCTTCCAATCAATATGAATTGCTTCCATTCCTTCAAGTGTGATGAAGACGGATCGGTCGATTGGCGTACCTGTTTTGGCAAGGATTCCTTTCACAACAAAAGGTTTATCGTCGTGATGGATAAGGGATTTCTCTGCCACTCCATGCGAAATAACGATCTCCTTACCCATGGAATGGTTCAGGCTTCGCGCAACATCAGCGCCGAGTACAACATCAAAAATATCTGATGCTGGTGCGCCCGATTCAAAGCTCAGCGATTTCCTGTCTCGAAATTGATAGTATTTGTAGAAATTCTGATCCGTTCCCACGACCCGAAAGCCGCGATAGCTATCACCGAGTGAGATCGGAATGGCCCACTCGACAGCCGGGTTGGACGAAATATCCTTATAACTCTTGTATGTTACGTTCCTGGTTGCGTTACCAATGTGAAAGATAGCGTACAATAGCAATTGCACCGATCCTGCGCGAGCACCCGCCAGGATTTGCGCGCCGCTTACGGTACCCTGAAAGCTCTCACGAGCGGCAAGGCGCATGCGTTCCACACCTACAAATAGCCCCACAGACAGGCCAATGGAAAGCACTGTCAGAGTTGTTGTGAGCGTCCGATTTCGCAGAGAGGCGAGGGTCAGCCTGAGGTAGTTCATGATTTAGTCCGCGCCTTCTTTCTGCTCACCGCTTTTGTTTCAGTCGGGCTGCTTACAACGCGATTGATTTCCGGTAGCGAGATAGTGTGATCAAACATCTTTGCAAGCGAACGATCGTGACTTACAAACACAATGGTTGCACCGGATTTCCTCGTATTCTCAAAAAGCAAATCCAGGAACGTCGCGCGATAGTCAGCGTCAAGGGCAGACGTTGGTTCGTCTGCAATGATCAACTCAGGATTGCCCATCAACGCCCGCGCAGCTGCCACCCTTTGCTGTTGCCCTACGCTGAGTTCGGTTGCTTTTGTATGGAGCAATCCACCAATGCCGAGCCTTTCCGCCAGATCGGACGCGGACGATTCAAGGTCTCCATTTACTCTCGCAGCGCGCGCTTTGTTCATTTTGCAAGGTAGCAAAATGTTCTCGATGACACTCAAATACGGGAGCAGATTGAACATCTGGAATATGTAGCCCATGCGATTTCCCCGCAGGTGATCGCGCTCGGATGTCTTTAGTTGAGGGAGATCCTGGCCAAGCACCTTGAGGGTGCCGTCCCTGGTTGTAAGAATTCCCGTAATCAACGACAGCAGCGTTGTCTTTCCACTGCCACTGGGTCCAAAGAGAAAAACGGTCTGACCGTTCTTGATTTTGAGATCGCTGATATCCAGCACCTTTGACTGGTTATACGAAAACTGTAGGTCCTTTATCTCAATAGAATTCACAACTGAACTTCACCTTCGTCGTTTAGAATATCTTTGCTGGTTTGGCGATCAGCTGTAACGGCTTGAACTCGCACCTTGTTCAGGTTAAACTCGCGGAACATTCGGGAGAAGCCAAGCCGCAATTTAGTCCCGGGCAACGATTTCTTACACGTCACTTTGAACTCTCCCTGGACCACACTGTGCTCGCCCTGTTGCGTGCCCTGGTTATGACCCTGGGCCGTTTCAAGTACCCAGGCAAGCTTACCCACGCGGATGGAACAACCAGCATCCGGCTGGAATTGGATCAGGTTTGTCAGGTTCTTTCGGATCTTTTCGAGTCCGGCATTTTGTTTGGCCTTATCAGCTGCTGAGACAGGGCGGTGCTCGAATCCGTATATATTGAAGGCCGGCGCTTCGAGATCAATGTCTGCGGTTTTATCTTCGATGGCTATATCAAGCTGCACAATTCCATGCTCGTGCGCATCTGCATGCCTGTGCTCTTGTGCCTGAAGGATGACGGGAAACAAGACCATAACTACAGTGGTGACGAGGTGTCTTTTCATTTGTTACTCCTTGCTTCTTTTTGTAAATAGGATTATTCTTGTATACAAGTTTTCCGTTTACCGTCTGTCTGGCCGGACAAAAAAACCAATTCTGAGGCGATCTCAATTCATGGGGATAATTCATTTGACCGTAGAGGTCGTATTGAGACAGAGACTCAATATCGAGGAGAAGATGTCAGAACAGAATGAAACAATGAGAAAACGGGGTCATTTAGGACAATTGACCCATTGCATGCTGCTGGTTGTCCTGGGTTTGAATACAGGCTTGATGGCACAGGAGCCGGAAAAAACGGACAAACCCGCCACAGAAAAGGGACTCCCTGAGGCCACGGTTGACGTGGATGTAACGATTCGGTCAAATTTTATAGATCGTGGGGAAGATCGCGGCCGAAACCGCGCCGTGCAACGTGGTACAGCATACTCGTCTCGCGAAGCACCGGGCTATTTTCAGCCCAGCGTTAAATTTAATACGCCTGTAGAGGGCTTGTACTTCACCGTCTTTACATCCATGGCAATGTCTCATCGCAACGATAAGGATGTGGACCAACGCCTTGAGACCGGACCGGCCGGTGATCAGACGATTCTTGCGGATTCTGCCAACCGGTTTGTTAACACAGCAATGAGTCCTCAGGCGTACGTGGCGGACCAATTGAACACTGCATACACCGGAAATATCTGGCCGACTCGCCCCATCGCAAACGTCCCTGTGTATCGTTTTTACAAAGATGCCAACGGGCTAAAGCGCGGTGATCAAGCTGACTTGAGTCTGGGGTATTCCAGTGCCACAAGAATCGGAACTTTTGACTTTGGAATTATTTCATCCACACGCCTGGATCCAAGAGGAAAGTCTAACCCGTTTGGAGATGCCGGTGCCAACTACCAGAAAACAGAAATGTACGTTTCCTATGCGCTTCCTTTTTTGCCGGACGTAAGTCTGCTGTTGCTAAGCGACGTTGTAAACTCTGATCAGTACTGGAAACTTTCTTACGGCAAGGAAATCGAGATCACTGAAACACAAAAGATTGATGCCGGGATTGCCGCTGCATACGGAGTTCAGTCAAACCTTCAGGGGCTAATGGACGTTCCATTGACGCTCGGTTATACGATCAATGGCTTTCGTATTGGAGTCGAAGCAGTTTGCCGTCCTCAAAGCAAAATGTATGATGCGGGCTATAGCGGCGATACAAACACGCCGAGCGCCATTCAGATCGATGGTGGATCGAATATTGTCGACCGTAGGATTCCTGACCCATCCAAGACAAAAGGCTTTGCAAATCAGGTGGTAAATGGAATGATACAGAGTTCTATTCGTGAAAGAACGGGCAATACTTCTTACAACTATACTCCGCGCCAGAAGATCCCGCGGTGGTTGTATTCAGTGAACCTGGGCTATTCGACGTCATTGTAAGCCCTCCAACATGGTTGTGGCCCTCCAGGGCTACAACCTTTCCGCTCCCTCTCCATTTCCCAATTGCGATTTCGCAGTGTTCTATAAACACAGCCGCGAAGGTATTCCGGGGCCCGTGCCCTGTTTTTCCAGCGATTCGGTGAGTGGCGTGACGCAGCGCAAATCCGGTACGTTGCCAAAAAATCGCATCCTGAGGCTTTCTTCTTCTTCGAACACCACTACGGCGGAATATCCGGGAAAGCGAGACATTGTCGTTTCGAGGTCGGTCTCGGGTGTCAGTATCAGGGCCGTGGATACTGCGTCCGCCGTAATGCATTGAGGACCAAACACGGTCGCCGAAACAGCATGCCCTTCCGGCTTTCCGGAGATGGGACTAATGATGTGACTGAGTTTCTTCCCGAACGCATCGCGTTTGATGTTGATGCCGCTGGTACTGGCCGCTAAGTCCTCGAGGTCGAGAGTGGCCAGTACTCTTTGTGGATCTAAAGGGTGTTGAATTGCCAGCGGCCATTTTCCTTTTGCTTTTACTTCTCCGCCGGCCTCCACAACGAATTCGTTGCAGTCCGAGTCGATGGCCTCCGCTGCGAGATCAACTGCGAAACCGTCGGCGATACTTGTGACGTTGAGCGCTACCGGTCTGAGTTTCCGGATGGTATTCCCCTCGAGCGAAAGCGCACTCCGTCCAGAATTCACCAGGGCTCGTTGGACCTCCACATCTGATGGTGGTCCTCTTTTTTCCACACCAAATCCCCAGACCTCAATCAACTCGCCAATCCCGGGATCGAACAAACCTCTCGTTTGAGCGTGTACCCAAAAAGCCTCCGAGACTACACGCTTGAGGTTTGGCGAAACGGTGAATGGAACCCCTGGATTTGTTCGATTGAACTTGCTGACCTCGCTGTCGGGGGACCAGTTGGACATCCCGGAATCCACCGAGTACATAACGGCCGCTACTTTTCTCGCCGCGTTTTCCTTGCCGGTTATGCAACGCCGTGCCTTAACCGAGTAACGAGAGGCCATGCTAACTCCCTCGAATGAATAGGAGCACGAACACAACAGAATCAGGAAGACGTAAACGTTCTTGCGCATAGTAGAGCTGCGAGTGCGCCTCCCACAACGGAATAGAGCAGGACAATCGGAAATCTCAGGCGGAGAAAAATGTCGATCCCTGTTAGAGCCAGGAACGGCAGCACAAAGTCGAGCATCGCAATTGCAAAAAAAGTCACGATTGCAAGCCTCGTGAGGCGGGGATCTCCGCCGAGTGAGCGAATCAGGTGGGCCAATACAAAAAACATCAAACCAAACGCCAGGCTGTGCGAGACCTGGGTTTTTGCTATGCCGGCTATCGTCTTTGGAGCTACAAAACGGTCTTCGCGTCCTGGAAAACGCCGCGCTGCCTCCTCAGATCCAAGGTAGTATTCTACAGAATCCTCGTAAAGCGTCCCGGCGCGCAAGGCGTACATGGATGCACCGGTCGCGAATTGCAGAATAACAAAAAAGCCATAGAGCAAAATGACCGGTCTGAAATCAGCGTGCATACATCTTTGTGGCGACAAACGCGCTCGTCAGGGTTGTCACAGCAGACGGCACCAGGGCCAGCGCCCGGGCGGCTAATTGAAGTGTGGGGAATGAAACACAAAGAAGCCACAAACCGAGGCTCAAGATCGGTAGAAGAAACAGCCCAATGGTGATTGCATTGCGTAAAGAGGAACGCACCGGCAGCCCAACCAGAACCGATGCCAGGAACAATGCTTCGATTCCTCGGAAAAATAGGAGCACATGACCTTCTTCGAGAACGAGCAGCACAGTGTCCGCGGGAGCAGGATCGAGAATCAGCAAGGCCGAAGTGATTCCTTCAAAAAGGGCGAAGAGCAGGAGGGCGAGCAAAATGAGTAAGCGCGGGCCGGCAGCGCGATTCAGTGCACCTGTTATCAAGAATTTCATTTTCGCAGTTCCGCAGAATGCAATTTTTGCAGTGCGAGCGTTCTGCGAATCGAATTCTTCACTGCCTTTACGGTGAGAGTGGCTCCCGTGATCGTTGGCTGGTCGAGCTGGTCTCCGGTACCTTTTCCCTGAAACAGCCGGAGCCAGCGCTCCGGTGCAAGATAGTCGCGTGGCTCAAGAAAGGCCGCCACTTCGACATATTTTATGGTACCCCGGTTGTCCATGACAATGAAAAGGGTTTCCTGTTTTGTTCTGACTACGTGCGTATCGAACGTTCCAAATCCGGCATTTCCCGCCTTGCCTCGAGCCAGGTAGTAGGTCTGAAGTCGTGGGACGGTTTCGCCAAGTTCCGCAGACAATTTTTGCGCCGACTCTTTGCTCAGATAAAGCGTCTGCTTCTGAATCAGTGAGCCTGGGAACTGCGCCTGCATGATGCGCTCGGCTGTCTCCGTTGTTTGTGACAAAAGGCCGGACAAGACCAGGGCAAACGGAATCAGAATCGCACAGGCAATGGAAAAGTGAAATCGCATTTAGAAGATGAAACCCAGTCCGAAGTTGATCTGGTCAATCTTATTGTTGGATGGGTTCAACTGCTCAATATCCCGGTGATAGCCCGATTTGGATGAATGCATTTCGTAGTCAACCTTCAGAGTCACGTTTTCATGCGGGAAGAAAGCCATTCCGATGGTATAGATGCGCCTGTCCTGCGTTCGATCCGGGACGCCGCGCACACCGTATAATTCCTTGGTTTGATCCGTGTTTACGATGATGCCGAGGGCCCGGTTTGTATTTGTCAACTGTGCCGTGGTTCGGCAGTTAAGCGTGCTACAAATCAAATCATCCAGATCTTCTTTTCCACCTGCGAACCGTTCCACAGTACGTCGCTGTGTGTTGACGTATTCATCGCGCACGAATACCACCAGTTTCTTTTGAAAATTGAAGAAATGCAAAACGTTCACACCTGCTTCAATGTAACCGCCTTCTACTTCCTTTGCAATGTTTCGATTTGTGTTTCGATTCAATGCGCGCACTCCGCTATCGTTCAGCCAGCCGCGTGCAAAAAGACCACGAGTGGTGAACGCGCCCCTCTCAAACATGTAGTGCGCCTCTGCCAGGTGAACACGGACGTTCGCAGAGGTGTCCGCCTTAAGTGTTGAGCCGTAGGCTGTAAAAAGTGAGTTGGTACCGGTCGGGCCGGGCGTTGGCGGAACGACTCGATCCTGCCAGGTGACAGGAGCAATTTCGTCCTGCCCGGCGTTGCCGCGATAGTAACTCACTCCAGTCAAAAGGCCTTCGAGAGGGCGCAGGTCAATATTCCCAACAAATGCGAAGTCTTCGGCGCGGACTTTCGAACCCTTTGTGCGGGATCCGCGCATCCAGGTTGTTTCCGTGAAGTTCTTCCCGCGTTGTCCGTTCAGTATGCCGGTTCTGTACGTTAGCCGATCATTAAAAAGATTTCCATTAATAATGGCGCCGATTTCCCGCCAGGTAGTTGGAATGATATTGGTCTCCGTCAAAGGACGATTCACGGAATAGAAAGTCGTGGGTTCGTGAAGGTAGTTTGTCAGTCCAACCGGAACAAGATTCAAACCAAGTTTGACTTGAAATGGCTCCGCAAACTTAAAATCCACATACGCAAATTCGACAAACACTGCTCCCTGGTTGATGTCACGTTTGGTGGTGGTTAGTGTTGTCCCGGAAAGTGTTGCGTCTGTAACGACAGACTGTTCCTCAAACCCTGCGTGCTCATACTCAAGCTCCGCATTCATGAATATCCAATCATTGAATCGATATCCTGTATACAGGATGAAGCGAAGTACATCGAGTTGGTCTGTTTTGCGATTTGATCGAAACTTGTTGTAATTTACTTCTCCATAGCCGCCGATCGACACACCTTCCTCGCCCTGATAGACCTGGGAAGCGGCCGGCCCCATACCGTCTGTCCCCTGGTATACTCGAATCGATTTTCCATGTCGGAGCTTCTCAATCTCTTCTTCGAGCGCTGCCATCCGCTCTTCAACTGTTGGCTTCTTTGCCTCGGCTTTTTCTGGCTTCTGCTCTGTCTTCTTCTCCGCCTGTTGCGGCGGATTTGTGTCGGTACCCTTTTCTGCGGCTGGTTGGGCCAGGAGGGTGCTGGCAAACAGGATGCCAGGGAGGAACGAGAATTGTTTCATGACTGACCAGAGCGCCTAACAGCACGTTCTGCGTCAACGATTTTGCGACGCATTCTCATTCTCAGGATATCCGGGCCCTCGGCTTGATTCGGTTTCTGGCCGCCTGGAAGGTCGCAGAAAGGAATCTCAGGGCCTGAACCGGGATCGAGTTGCACGCCCGTTTTCCCCGATTTTTATGAATCACTTGACCGCAGAGCCATCAATTGAGAACCAGTCTCAATTGTCATGAAAATGAAAACCCTTCAGGTCCTTGCTATAATCTTCTCCGTTCTAGTCTCGGCCCCTGCGTTCGCGGACCCAATGTCCGATGTTCGAGCCTTGAATTCCGAAGTGGATCTGGCTATGAAGATCCTCCCAACAAATCGCGAAGCTTCACGCGCAGCTTTTCAGAGGTTTCGGGATGGTTGGTTTGGAATCGAGGAAGGGGTAAAGAAAGTTTCAAAGCCAGCATACGGCGATATTGAAACGGCAATGAGCGAAGTTCGCGCGGCATTTGACGATGGATCTGTCGCCGACATTCACGCTGCACTTAAACGCCTTCGGGATGTGAATCAGACTTTTGCGGCCGGGGGCTATTCGACGTCAGAAGCGCCACAGCATAGAGGAACCATCGAGGACTTGCTGCTGGATCTGAACGCAATCAATCAGGCGGTTGGCGCCAACGACATGGAAGGAGCGCGCACAGCGTTCTCAACTTTTCAGGCCCGGTGGCTGGAAGTGGAAGGGCTGGTTGCTTCAAAATCGGGTGCTGCATATTCATCTATCGAAAGCGAGATGGGGGTTCTTTCTGCTGCTCTGCGCAAAGGAAATCTGAAGGCAGCCCAGGAATCGATTGCGCGGTTAAAGGATCAGATCAAACCATTTCAGAACTCCCGTTATACGATGTTTGACGTCTCCATCATTCTGATCCGCGAGGGATTTGAGGCGCTGCTCGTAATTCTGTTTCTCTTTGCATATCTAAAAAAGAATGGAGAAGAGCACCGTCAGAAATGGTTGTGGTTTGGCGCCGTACAGGGAGTTATTCTTTCGCTTGCCCTCGCATTCGTTCTCCATTTCTTTTTTGCAACGGTCCAGACCGGGAGCAGGCGCGAACTCATCGAAGGCGTAACCGGCCTGTTTGCAGCAAGTATTCTTTTTTACGTAAGCTACTGGCTTCACAATAAGGCATCGATTGCAAAATGGCAAACCTATGTGCAAGATAAGATGTCCAATGCGCTCCAGCGAGGCGGAACAGTTTCGCTTGCATTTCTGAGTTTCCTGTGCGTGTTTCGTGAGGGCGCCGAGACAATCCTGTTCTATCTGGGAGTTGCTCCCTTTTTGACAGCAGGTGAGTTGGTTTCGGGAATCCTTATTGGCACAGTGGTCCTCGCTGTACTTGGAACCCTGGTATTTGTCGTGGGGCTTCGCATTCCTTTGCGGCCGTTCTTCTTTGTTGCAAGCGCACTGATCTACTACCTTGGTTTCCGTTTCATCGGAAGCGGCGTAAGGGCGTTGCAGGTTTCTGGCTACTTACCTTCCACGCCGGCGCCTGTTCCCGCGTTCGAAAGTCTCGGCCTGTACCCAACCTGGGAATCTTTTACGCCTCAGTTACTCGTCATTGTTGTGGCGATTATACTATTGCTCTATTCACGTAGAAAATCTGTAAACGTTGCCCCTCAAGGGGCGTAAGTAAGGAGAAAATATGAAGAAAGTTGCTCTGTCCCTGTTGGTTCTGGTCATTGCCTGCGCGCCTGCGGCAAAGAAGGAAAGTCCGCTTGCAGCAAAGCTCGCAGCCATTCAAACAAGTCTGGCTTCTGGTGATTTTACGGCTGCCGCTACTGGCTTTGACCAATTCCACGACGCATGGGAGCTTGTAGAAGATGCACTCAGGGCAAAATCACCTGAGGCCTATCGCTCAATTGAAGATGCAATGGATGACCTAAAGGCCAGCATCAAGAAGAAAGACGCTGCAAAAGCCGCAGAACGCTTCAAGGTCTTACAAGACCTGATCCAGAAAAACGGGCTATAAGACGTTTCTTCTGATTCGGCCTGCGAGCAGCAGGCCGAATCCCTGACGTGGCCTGATTGGTCCACGTGGCCCATCAATGAAGTCAGATCCTACAGGCTCCTCAGGAATTGAAGGAGCAACTCGCGTTCTTCGCGCTTCAAGTTCATGTAGTTATTCCTCGAAAAAGCGGCTTCCCCGTCGTGCCAAAGGATTGCTTCTTGTAGGCCTCGCGCTCGCCCGTCATGCAATAGAAATTCATGGCGGTTAACGTTCTTCAATAGACCAATTCCCCAGAGTGGTGCGGTCCGCCACTGCCTACCATTCGCTTGAAAATCGGGTCTGTTATCGGCAAGGCCTTCCCCCATATCATGGAGCAGCAAATCCGTATAAGGATGAATGATCTGATTGGATACTTCAGCTACGGCCGATTTCGAAGTTACAATGGTGGGAACGTGGCAAGCAGCACAGCCTGAACTTGCAAAAAGTTTTTCCCCGGCCAGGGACTCAGGTGTAACACGCCTTGCCGGTACAGCCAGTGTTCGTGTGTAAAATACCAGTTTTGCAAGGAATGCATCGGACAGCTCTGGTTTGCCTCCGTCCGGGAAATTCTGCTGTTGTTCTGGGCCCATATTCTCTTTCGGGAAGAGAGAATTCGTGATCCCAGTATCACCGGCAGCTGCACCAGCGCTTTGATGTGCCAGGTTTGACACATTGGCTTTCCAGCCAAACCGGCCAACAGCTTTCTTCCGGGTAACTGCATCGAATACGTAATTTGGGACTCCTCGAACGACGCCCGCCTTCGCTTGATCGCGCGAAAGTGCCAGGATGGTTTCTTCGCTGATGGCTTCAAGCAGCCCATTCCCGAAAACAGCAGGGGCTACGCGAGGTGAGAATAGCAGGCCCTTACTTCCTTTCACCATATCCTTGAATTCATAGGTTGGCACCCGCAGGCTATACTTCGTTCCATCAGGAAATTTGCCGGGCTTTTCTGTGTAGCGAACCAGCACGCGGCCCTCGGCAACAGCACCAAGTATGGCACGGTCGTTTATCTGATCTCCATAAAATGGATGGGGCATTGGCCCACCGTTTTCAGCCTGGCCAGGAATGCTTACGCGAACCAACATGGAATCCATGCTATCTCCGTAATGCTCGGGTGGTTGCCCCCGACCGTCTTTCAAATGGCAGCCAGAACATGAGACGCGATTGAATATTGGTCCGAGTCCATCGAAGCTAGTAAGCGATGCGGGCGCCGTCACCCAACTTGTGGTGAAAAGTCGATGGCCAAACGTAAAATCTGGCAAAGTCTCTGTGGCAAGGTTGCTTGCAGGTGAACTGTACGCTTCACGTGTTGTTGTGAAGACCGTCGTGTCACCACCGGAGTATTCAGGCCCTCTATCAGAGGGCCTGTCGCAAAACGCAAGCAGTAAGAGACTCGCCAATGCGAGCCGTTCAATCATTCGCGCACTACCTCAACTTTTGCGTTCAGGGGCTTTCCTGTTTCCTCCAGGAGCTTGCTCAATGATAAGAGCGATTTTTGCAGAACGAGCATCGATTCTCTTTCTTTGCTGCCCGCAGGGGACGCAAGGATTGCGTCTAATGGTCCAATTTGAGCCGCAGCTTTTTCCGCCGCATTCAGCTCTGCGAGAATCTTTTCCGAAAGGTCTGGTGCTGCAAAAGCTATCATATCCTGGATTCCAGGGCCGGCTGTGCCTTCAAATTTTCCGGAGTAAACGCGAAGCAATCCGCGAATATTTGCAACATAATCACGATTGGTACTGTTGCTAAAGCAAGATTGCTGGTCTTTTCGGTCACCGCTCGTCAATGCATCTCCAATTCTTTCTGAGGCCAGTTCAAAGCCTGATAGAGTTGCCAGACTTGTGAGGATTTGTCCAAAGGCTATGCGAGGTTCTTGTGACACAAAGCGGGCAGCGTAGTTCTTGCCCGGTTCCCATTGGTTCGTCAGGTAAGCGAGGTCTTCGACGACCATAGTGGTTACGAGTTTCAGGTACTGGCGGCGTCGCTCATTAACGGGATTGCCCGTTTTGTAATCGGTGGCCGGTCGAACCCCTGTGCCTTTCCCTTCAGGAGCCTGACCCCAGAGTAAGAACTCGATTGCGTGGAAGCCCGTTGAAACATCGCGTTCGTCTTTCTTTTGATTCAGGGAAACAAGGGCGTCACGTGTGATCGCCTGTTTACTGTTGATGATTCCTGATTTGGGATTCCCTTTCACATAATCGATGTAGGCTTCATTGAGGGGCCATGCATTGAGCAAGCCTTCCGGACCTTCGCGAAGATCTCCTCCCGGCGCTGCATCGATTGGGCCATTGTAAAATCGGAACGCCTCCGTTGGACCGTATGAATCGCGTGCCTGGAGCCAGGCATTGCGAGCCTGAGCGAGGGTTTCGTCGCCGGGTTTGGCAAGGAATGCGTCGATCGCAGTTTGCATCTTTAGCGCATCGGCGTGGGCAGCTTTGTAGCTGGCAAAGACCACATCTGCATAGGATTTCAGGATTGCGGCTTCATCTGGTTTGGCGGCCCGCTTGCACCCAATGGTTACAAACGCCAGGCTGATGAACAAAGCACTGACGGTCCGGAATTTTCTCATGTTGGTTGTTTTCTCCATATCAATGATCCAGATTCCAAAATGGGTCCTTTTCCGTCAATTATTGAGATATGTTCTCAGTCTCAATCTCAGGCTGATTTTTAACGGCATAGAATCGTGGAAATAAGGGGACAGAACCAGGCTGGGCCGCCGCAATTGGGAATGTTCGATCTGGGTATCGATCCGGTCTCAAACGCTTTTGCCCGGATGGCCAGAGAAGTCCTCGTGCGGCGCTACGGAATCAAGCGCGATTCTGTGATGAGCCTGTCATATGCAGACCTGAGTTGCCTCCCTGGTGTTCACAGAGTTGGTTCCGGCCCCGGTCCTGCGGTTGAGAAAGGAATCGTGGTTGGATCTCTTCATATTGGGTCTGCTCCCATGCGGATGGCTCAGTCCATTTGTTCGTTCGGCGCCAACCGACTCCCAACCTACTTCCTCGAGATACTGTCGCTTGAGTCGCCTGAAACCAAACTCATTTCGGAAGCAGATGACGTGTCGAGTTTCTTTACAAGGCTCGCTGCCGAGTGGGGCGGCCCGGTCGAATGGCTATGGAATGTGGTTTCAAAGAATATGGATGCCAACTCGCTTCACTTTTCCGTCCTGCTTGCTGAGAGTTTGAGAAACATCCTGCGCGATACCGATTCTTCGCAGCCCTTTCTGTCCACTCATCCGCTGGCCGGGCAGATTGCCGTGGCTGTAGGGTACACCAGGGTCATTCACCTTGTTCCATTTGCGTTTCCTCAGTACTACTTACTGGTTCCGGGAGCTACAAATCTGGTCCAAAATCAAGCCTTGTTTGATGCGTATGTAGAAATGGGAATTCCAAAGGAATCACTTGCAGTTGCCGGCCACTGGGTTTCCGCCCAGGTGAGCGAAAATATTGTGCAAGATGCAGTGATGCGTACTTCGCGCGGTGAATCCAGCGGGTTGTTGCGTTTGCTTTTCGTAATTGAATCCAGGCAGGATCAAAGTTTTCTAATGGAACTGATTCGCAATTTGCACGCACTGTTACGCGAAAATCGACTAAGATGGCTAGTCTGTTTGTCAAGGGAGGCACAGGTAACTGTCCAGCGTTCACTCGAGAGGCATGGCGTGGAGTTTGCCGTAATAGATTCCTTTGACACGGCGACGGCGTTTGCACAATCAAATCCTTTGAACGGATCTGATCTAAAGTTCCCGGTCACTTTCTTTACTATCCCTGATGCGCTAGAGCTGGCGCTAGTGGCAAACAACTTGATTCGCATTTCGGACCTGCTGGTCACTGCACCCACCGATCTTTCATTTCAACCAATCCCCAAGATCCTCACGCGGCGGAGCAGCGACATGCAGTTGAATTCAGTCGCGCATGCGGAGTCCACCGGTGACGCATGGCCGGAGCAAAAGAGCGCATCACTTTGCGCCGCAACCATCCGGAAGATCTTGCAAGAAAGAAATTTACTCACGAGCATGAACCAGAGAATTGTCCTCAATGCCAGCCAACGCATGTACGAAGGTAGCAAGCTTGCCGTTGAACTTGCGCAATCCTGGACTTAAGGCGCCTTAGATGATCTACCAAACCCTCAATCCTGCTTTAGGATTGCTTGAGAAAATTTACGAATTCAGTTCTGACAAAACGGTTGAGACTGTCCTTTCGGCTTTGACTTCCGAGGCGGCAGCCTGGAGACAGATTCCTGTCGGCGAACGGGCACGCCGGGTCGGCGGTCTTGCGGCTGACTTGCTTTCGCGGCAGGAAGAGCTTGCGGCCATGATGGCTCGGGAAATGGGAAAGCCGGTGGGTCAGGGCAGATCGGAAGTTGAGAAATCAGCCTGGCTCATCAAATACTACGCAGAGCAAGGCTCCCATTTCCTGGCAGATGAAGCGATTGCGAGTGAACACGCGAAGAGCTATGTAACATTTGAACCGTTAGGCGTCATTCTCTGCATCATGCCCTGGAATTTCCCGTTCTGGCAGGCCTTGCGCTTCTGCATACCTGCTCTGGTCGCCGGGAATGCTGTAATCTTAAAACATGCGCCCGGCGTGCCGGAGTGCACGGTTACGTTGAGCGAGTTGTTTTCAAAGCATGGCTTGCCTGCAAGACACTTATTCGTGGACGAAAAGCAAATAGCCTCCATCATGGCGGACCGTAGAGTGGCCGGGATCTCGTTTACGGGAAGTGTCCGGACCGGAAAGATTCTCGCCGCACGTGCGGGCCTCCATATGAAGAAAGGTGTTTTTGAGTTGGGAGGATCCGATCCTTACCTGGTCTTGCGAGACGCGGACGTGGCCATTGCGGCGCGAATTTGTGCCGAGTCGCGCCTGATTAACTCGGGCCAGAGTTGCGTGGCAGCAAAACGCTTTGTTGTACACAAAAGTTTGCGTGAAGATTTTGAAAACGCATTCTGCGAGGCAATGAATGTGGAGTACGGAGATCCAATGGAGAATCCTGCCCTGGGTCCACTAGCGCGGGATGACTTACGTTTGAAGTTACATGATATGGTGCAGGAAAGTCTAAACAGGGGCGCTAGATTGTTGCTCGGTGGGAGCCTACCAAATACACGTGGCTTCTTTTATCCTGCAACCGTCCTTACGGACATTACGACTGAAATGTCAGTGTGGGAAGATGAGACGTTTGGCCCGGTTGCCGCTCTCGCTTACTTTGAAGAAGAAGATGATGCGATTGCTCTGGCAAATAATAGTGAGTTTGGTCTGGGGGCGGCTGTATTTAGTAAGGACACAGAGCGAGCAGAATTGATCGCGCGGAAACTTGACGCTGGTTTTTGCGCAGTGAATGATATGGTCCGGTCTGATCCGCGCTTCCCCTTTGGGGGGATAAAAGATTCAGGCTTAGGGCGTGAACTTGGTTCCTATGGAATTAAGGAGTTTGTAAATATCAAAACCATCAAAGTGCGATAGCTCAGTTCGCGTACTTGCAATACTTTTGCATGACGCAGCCATCGCAAAGCGGGTCCGTTGGTCTACAAACCAGTCTGCCTAGAAATGAAATGCACATCCCGGTATGGTTCCATTGCTTTTCTGGCAGAATTGCCATAAGTTCTTTTTCAATTTGATCCGGGGTTTTCCCGTTGGCAATTCCAAGACGCGGAGCAACGCGCATAACGTGAAGGTCTACAATGATACCTTCTGCTTTACCGCCAAGCTCGCGCATGATGACGCTTGCGGACTTCCGACCAATGCCCGGTAACGCGATCAGTTCTTTCATTGTCAACGGAATCCGGTCTTCAGGGCCGAGCTGTCGGGCCGTTTCGCACAGCCAATTTGCCTTCTTTGCAAAATTACGAACGGATTTGATATAGGGAAACAAATCCTGTGGCTTAGCTTTGCGAAGAGCTGCGAAATCCGGGAATGCCTGGAACAATGCAGGTGAGATAGAGTTCACCAGATTGTCCGACGTTTGCGCCGACAGAGTAACTTGAACCATTAGCTGGAATGGGTTTTCAAACGAAAGTGGATGCTTGAGTTTGCTGTACTTATGAATCAGTCTATCAATCGCAGCTGGCCAATTCTGAACGTTCGCGGACTTTTTAGGCCGTGTGATCGTTCTTGCCTTTGTATTGGTGATACCCTTTGCCGGCTTACTTTTTGATTGCCTCTTTGCAGCCTTTCTGACTGTCATAATCCGGATCTCAAAAGGTCGTGCAGTCTCAAGAGACCCACCGGTTTATTTTCTGCGTCTACGACGGGCAAAACGGAAACCGGAGACGGGCGATTTTCCATTAATTCGAGTGCCGCAAATGCGCTGGCCCCCGCAGTGATACGCGTCGGATTTTTCGTCATGATTTCGACAGTCCTGTGCTCAAGAAAGTCCTTGAACCGGGTTAGCCCGCGTCTGATATCGCCGTCGGTTACGAGGCCAATGAGTTTTCCCTGCTGGTCCACAACCATGACGCCGCCTAGATTTGGCTTTGATTCAACTTCTAGTAATTCTGAGATTGTTGCGTCTTCTCTGACAATTGGTTGGCCTCTGTCCGTGATCAACAGGTCTTCAACTTTCAGCAGCAAGCGCTTGCCGAGTTGACCTGCAGGATGCAGCAAGGCGAAGTTCTCCTGCTTGAATCCGCGCAGTTCGCAAAGGGCGCTTGCAAGCGCATCACCTACGACAAGCGAAACAGTGCTTGATGCAGTAGGTGCCAGGTTCAAGGGATCTGCTTCGCGGCTAACGGACGCGGCTATGATAACGTCAGATAGCCTTCCCGCAGCAGAATCGGCTTTACCAAGAATCGCGATAATTGGGTTTCCCATTTTCCGGATGGCCTGGAGCATCAGTATCACTTCTTCTGATTCCCCGCTCTTCGCCAGTACCAGTATAATGTCATCCTTTTGGATCACGCCCAGATCACCGTGGAGAGACTCCCCCGGGTGAAGAAAGAATGCAGGTGTGCCTGTGGAAGAGAAAGTGGCAGCCAGTTTTTGCGCTATGAGACCGGATTTTCCCATTCCGCTGCAAACGAGCTTCCCTCTGCTTTCAAGAATTAACTTGATTGCGCGGTCTACTGATTCTCCATCGATCAGGGATACGTTTCGTGTAAGTTCATCGATCTGCATCCGGTAGCTCTTGTTGAATAGTTCAAATGAATTCATAATAACTCCGGTGAAAGTCGTTCGACATCGACAACATCTAGCTCTGCGGAAGCAAACAAATTGCACTGCTCCAACTTCACGAATATTCGGTCCTTGTTTTTAACTTTAGCAACAACGCCAATTACGCCTTTGAGATTACCGGAACGAACGCGTACTCGCTGGCCGGGCGGAAAGTTTTGCTCCGGATGAGCCTGGAGATCTGCCTGAGCCGCCACAAGAATCCGGAGGCTTTCCATTTCCTCAAATGCCAGGCGCGCCGGCGTCCCCTTGATTTCGACAAATCTGAGCGCTGACAATGTCTGAAGAACCGTTAGCCGATCTTTCCAGTACTGAATATGGACAAAAACGTAGCCCGGGAAGAGGGGAAACTCTACCGTTTTAATTCTATCCGACCATTTTCTTTTGCGAGGTACGAGGGGAAGATAATTTTCAATCCGGAATCGACTCAGAATTTTGCTGAGTTTCTTCTCTGACTGCGGCATGACATAGACGGCATACCAGGCTCGTTCATCGAGATCAGTCAATTAGATCCCCCGTAAGTGGATCAAATGCTTTTCTGGCCATTTTGAGTGTCCTGCCCACTAGATTAACATCCGGTCCAGGGCCGTCAAGGCCTGGTCGCATGTAGAGGAAATCTGATGCAGTTAGCTTTTGTCCTGCGGCGACGTCGCGCGATAAGTAGGTTCCTCTTCTTCCAAACTTTCTGGGCCCTTCTTCCGATGGTAGGGCCTTCTTGATCCCGTCTCCCAGTGATACTTCTACGTCGCGGATCGCATTGGCCATGGCACTGAATGTTGCGGGCTCAAGCGAGATCTTCTGATCCGGACCGGGTAGATCGTGACTCAATGTAAAATGACGTTCAATAGCCTCCGCACCCAGTGCGCAGGCGGCCACGCTGACCCCAATCCCGGGCGTATGGTCGGAAACGCCAATTGGCAGATTGAACTTTCTTGCCCATGCGCCGATCACGTTCAGGTTGTACTCTTCGGGTTTTGCCGGGTAACTTGAGACGCATTGAAAGATACCCATCTTTCCGATGTTTGAACGACCCCATTCCACGAGTGATTCAACTTCTTCTTCGTTTGCAGTTCCCGTAGAGACCCATGTGACTGCTCTGGGAATTGCCTGTGAGGCGTATTTCATTAGCGGGCGGTTGTTGATATCGCAGGATGCGATTTTGACAATTGATGGATCCAGTTTCGCGTACAGATCTATGGACGGAATGTCAAAAACCGAGCAGAAGAAATCGATTCCTATTCCGCGCGTGTGCCGAGCCAGCTTCTCCCACTCATCCGGCGTGAGTTCAAATTGAGCAAAGAAATCCTGCAGGCTGCCTTCGCCAAGCCTGGCCGCCGGGTGGATAAAGTGCCGCGAATCGTACAGCTGAAATTTCGCAGCATCAGCACCTGCGGCTTTGGCCGCGTCCGCCATTTTGCATGCGAGAGCCAGATCGCCATTATGATTGAGGCCAATCTCTGCAATCAGATAGGTTCGTTGGCGCGTATTCATTCAAAATTCAGAAAGCAGCAATTGCCTTTCTGCGCCAAGCACAAACGAGATTCAATTGACCCCCGTCCGCACGCCCCGGAAATGTAGCTATGATCGGCACCCCTACGTCCATTGGTGCATTGTTTCTCGATCAATGTGAGATCTACGAGGAAGCAATTGCCCTTGCTTTCGTTGATAAGTTGGACGTTAAAACAGTCAGTTATGCGCGGATGCGCAGGATCGTAGAGGAGATGGCAGGGGGACTTGCTGGACATGGATTGTCCGCCGGCAAACGCGTACTAATAGTCGGTAGCAACACTCCAGAATGGATTTTCTCATATTTTGCAGTCCAGCTTTGCGGCGGAGTTGATGTGGCTGTCAACCCGGAGATTTCCCGGTCCACAATTCTGACTTCCGTTCGTCGGTTGAGAATTGATCTGGCAATCGTTGAGGATCCCGATCTCGCTGACCAACTCGAGCGCGCCCGCGTGCGTTGCTACCGTATGAACTGGAAGCATGATCGATCAAGGAACCTTTCAACGCTCAAGAAAGGTTTTCGGCTGTTTGGTCCCGGATTCCGGCGGCGTTCTCTAAACGATGTTGCATCAATCCTGTTCAAGAACAGAGATCCAGAGCTCAGAGCGCCTGGCGGAATTGTGCTAAAGCACAAGGCGATTCTCGCAAACCTGGATGCATTTGGCTCTACACTCCCAACACTTGAGAACGATCGTTTGCTCCTGAGATTGCCGCTGTGGCATTCTTCGGGTCGGCTGGGGTTGCTCACGGCGCTCTCAAAGGGGTGTGAGTTGCAACTTTCGCGCGATGACTTTGTGCAGGACTGCAAACGAATGCAGCCCACCGTTGCAATGGCTCGTCCAGAAACGTTAGCCGACCTGTATATGCGGGCCGCGCAGGGTAGGGATTCTTCGGGTGTGATTTCGACATTGCTCCTGAGGGGCTATATGTGGTTCGGGATTCAATCGATGCGGCTTCTGGGCAATTTGACCGGCCAAAAGGCCGTCTTCAAAGCAGCTGAACGACCCACGCTACTCGATCTTTTTCTGGACGTCTCTTTGCTGATCGTTTTCCTTCCGTTTAAGATGCTGGGCGATGCCCTGTTTGGGGCCCGGCTACGGCAGTCGTTGGGTGGAAATCTCAAGTCCGTTCTTACCGGTGGCGGACCCATTCCTGAGCGGATTGACCTTTTTCTCAGTATGCTCGGGATTTCTATGCTCGCAGGTTATTGGAAAACGGAAGCGGCGCACGTTATCTCAAGCCGCATTCTCGAGTATACGGGGCAGCGCAGCCGACTGCAGCCAGGAACTGTGGGGCCTCCGCTACCGGGAGCAGAGATCAAGATTGTGCAGGCGGGGCAGGATGTTTCGCATACTCCCGGAGCTATCGGGGAGATTATGATTCGCGGCGATTTCCTATTTTCCGGTTACCTTGATCCAGCGCAGGCTTCGGTTGATTCCTCCGGGTGGTTCTATACAGAAGACCGGGGTTGCCTTTCAGATCAGGGAGAATTGCGAATCGTATAGGTTCAAGGCTGGTCAAGTCGGCATTTTCTTTTTTTCTTTTCATCGACAGGCAAGAGGAATCTCTGGAAATTCATGGCTGAGAAAATCTTTATATTTGATACTACTTTGCGCGACGGCGAGCAGTCGGCGGGCGTAGCGTTCACCCCGGAAGAGAAGCTTGAAATTGCTTTTCAGCTGGAGCGTTTGCGTGTTGATATAATCGAAGCCGGGTTTCCTTGCACTTCACCTGGTGATCTCAAGGCCGTCCAAACCATATCAAATGAAATCAAAAATGCCACTATTTGTGCCCTGGCGCGTGCTGTCCCAAGAGACATTGATCTAGCCTGGGAAGCGGTGCAGAAAGCCGCAGATCCGCGCATCCATGTTTTTATTAACACGAGCGATATTCAGATCGCGCATCAACTGCGCAAGGGCAAGGAAGAAGTCCTGACCCAGGCGGAGGCAATGGTTCGTCACGCAGCGCAGTATACATCAAACGTTGAATTTTCTCCAATGGACGCGACGCGCTCTGATCGGGAGTTTCTTTATACAATGATAGAGCGGTGCATCGCGGCGGGAGCAACGACAATTAACGTTCCGGATTCGGTGGGCTATGCAATTCCGGAAGAACTGGGCGGTCTGTTTCGAGCAATTCGGGAAAACGTGAAGAACATAGACAAATGTCGCCTGAGCTTTCACGGTCAGAACGATCTGGGTTTGTGCACCGCTAATTCACTCTCAGCCATTCAAAATGGTGTGAGACAGATTGAGTGCACAATCAACGGGATTGGAGAACGTGCAGGCAACACGTCGCTAGAAGAAGTCGTAATGGCAATCAAGACCAGAAAAGATTTTCTGAACTTTGATGTTGATATCAAGATAGATGAGATATACCGTTCCAGCAAACTCGTGGAGGCTCATTCCGGAATGCCCGTGCAGTGGAACAAGGCAATCGTTGGGAAGAATGCGTTTCGTCACGGCAGTGGAATTCACCAGGATGGAATTCTGAAACTCCGTGAAACCTGGGAGATCATGGACCCA
Organism: Leptospirales bacterium; assembly: GCA_016788865.1. Classification (GTDB taxonomy): domain Bacteria; phylum Spirochaetota; class Leptospiria; order Leptospirales; family Leptonemataceae; genus JAEUSB01. The sequence continues at coordinate 17,734 of JAEUSB010000059.1, read as the reverse complement.
ACTACAATTGGAATCCCAAAGGGCACAGAACTTGTGCTTGGAAAACTTTCCGGTCGCCACGCATTCAAAGTGCATCTTGAGGAAATGGGATACCATCTGAGTGAAGTGGAAACGGAACGTGTATTTTCAAGCTTCAAAGAGTTGGCGGACAAGAAGATGCAGGTCGATGATCGCGATCTGTCCGCAATTGTTCAAGCACAGTTAGGCGAACCTGAAAAGGAAGCCTGGAAGCTGGATCTGGTCCAGGTTTCTGCCGGCGATCACGCGTCGCCTACCGCTACGATTCGTCTCCTGGATGAACAGGGAAATCCTAAGATGGACGCGGCTGTTGGCACAGGACCGGTGGATGCAATCTACAAATGCATCAATCGTATCACAGGTCTGAGCCCTGCACTTACCGAATTCAGTGTTAAGTCCGTAACCGAAGGCATTGATGCCCAGGGTGAAGTGACAATTCGCATTGAACAGGATGGTCGAGTCTTCATTGGCAAAGCGGCAAGCACCGATATTATCGTTTCAAGCGCGCGAGCGTATATCAACGCACTCAATCGCATGCTTTCGGCAAGATAGCGGCGCCGTTAATCTCATCAGGTAGATTTGCGAAACCGCGCGTAGGATAGATGAAACCATCGATTCTATTTCTGGGGGATAGCTTCACCGCTGGCTATGGGCTGTTTCCTGAGCAGTCCATGACTGCCCTGATTCAAAAGGAACTGGAAGCGGCTGCTAAGGATATTCAAGTAATTCCCGCCGGAGTTTCCGGTGATACAACCGCCGATGCGCTCGAAAGGCTTCCGCGGTATCTCAAACGCGAAAGCTCAATCGCCTATGCCGTGCTCGAATTGGGAACAAATGATTTTATACAGGGTTTCTCTGTTCAAGCCATGCGCGAGAACTTCAAACGAATTGTGTCTGCACTTCGCCAGTTTAACCCAACCATTCAAATCTTTCTCATGCAGATGCGAATGTTTCCAGGATTTGGCGTGGACGAAGAATATGAAGCCATGTACGCTCAGCTGGCGATTGAGCTGGGTTTGACGCTTTTACCATTTCCTTTTACGGAGGTGGCCGGTGAGCCCGAGCTCAATCTAACGGACGGGATTCATCCAAACGCAAAGGGCATGGCAATTGTTGCTGCAGACGTCTGGGCATCTTTGCGTCAATATCTCTAATCGTGCCTGTGTCCGGATATGGGAATTCAATCGGATCAAAGGAAGATCCGGCGAATCAATCGCGCCTGAGCGATGAACGAAAAGAACCCCTCGACTTCTGCAGGGGTGATAGTAGATTCCGCCAGAGCGTTCTCGATTGTTTTCCCCTCGCGCAAGAGTCTGGCCAATTGTAGTTCACCGGAGGTCGACTCGCGAATGAAAATCTGCCCATTCTTCTTGCAAGCGAAGATGGCTTCAGGTTGGGAGAAGTCCAGCTCGGGTGGCTCCGGATGCTCGCGAAGTTGCCAGACAGAGTAAACTGGGCTGCGCGCGTCCAGTAGAAAGAGCGAATCTACAAACTCAATCCGTGCTGCTGGAGTCATGCCGGCCAATTCTGTTGCTTCAAGGCCGGTTTCCTCCGGCTTGTGGAAGAGATCCGCAAATCCCCATTCAAAAGCTGCCAGGTCTTTCAGGAGTTCTGTTTCAGGAAATCGCGCCGACAGAAAATCTGGAAAGGAGCTTCCGTAGTGAGAGAGGTTGTGCGATCTTGATGGATGGGTTTCGATATAGTCCGCTGCAACTTCAAAAAACGTTTCGTCACCGAGAACTCTCCACACAGCTTCGTAGATTTCGCCCAGGGCCTCCGTTAAACGCAAGGCGTAAGCGCGCGAATACACGGTTACCGCTTCGCTGGCATTCAAGGTGCCGCCCGGAGCGATGTGTGTGGAAACCGGGTCCCCTTTGCCCAGGATCTGCTGTTCGAGGAGTTCCTGGAGTTCGCGCAATTTCATGGAGTTCCTGCTTTGCGCGCTTTGTCCACTTCCGCTTCCAATGTTCTAAAATCTGGAATTTCTTCATCCCACTCAAGCAACACCGGGGAATCCGGGAATCGCCTTGTTGCACGTTTTAGCAGTTCGAGGACTGTCGTTGATATGGGTGTTGAGTGCGTATCGAACAGGTGCGTTCCGAGGTCGCTGTGGCCGGCCACATGAATCTGTGCTACGAGGTCAGCAGGAATTGCGTCGATGAAAATCCGTGGATCGAATCCATGGTTGATGGCATTAACGTACACATTGTTTACGTCCAGGAGGATTCTTGCCCCGCTGCGACCGGCAACCTCACAGAGGAATTCCCATTCCTTCATCGTGGAGTCCTTGAAAGTTAGATAACTGGAGACGTTTTCAAGAGCGATAGAAGTTCCCAGCGCCTCCTGTGTGACGTCTATATTGCGGCAAACAATCTCCAGGGCCTCTTCTGTGAATGGCAAAGGAAGGAGATCATGTAGATTGCTGTTTAGACCGGTCCAGCAAAGATGATCTGAAACAATGAACGGCTGTACTGAGTCAATCAGTGAGCGGAGGCGTTTCAGATATTCCGGATTTACTCCGTCTGCCCGACCAATTGAGAGCGAAACTCCATGCAATCCCACCGGGAAATCCCGCCTCACGCGTTCAAGCATCACACGGGGGCGTCCCGCGGTGTCCATGTAGTTTTCTGAAATTGCCTCAAACCATTCAACGGTATGAGGTTCGCCGGACTCAAGAAACGGGTAATGCTCCCGTCTGAGTCCGGCTCCGTATCCAATCAAACGTTATACGCCTCTCATGGCGCGGATCACGCAAGCTTCTGCCGCCAATCTACCACCCAGAAATTTCCAGAATGGCATTACGTCCAGGGCAGTAGCAACAGCGCCCGTCGTTGAATCAGCAATGTTGAGGGCAGTTGGAGCAATTGCAGCAACCTTCTCGCGCAGCGGATCGAGATATGGCTTAACGCGCGTCAGAGTTGAATCGATCTGGTGCTTGAGTCCTTCGAGGATCGATTTGGCCTGTTCAAATGGAAGAGACCCTGCAAATTCCGAAAAACGCGATTCTTCGTTACCACTTTTTGCAAGTAGCTGAGTCATCCAGTTTCCGGATGCCTCTATCAAGTTGTCCGTGAATGGAAGGGCGATCTCGACCCCGGCGTAGAACAGAGCTATCTCCTGGCCGGCCGGCGTTTCAAAAAACAGTTTCAACTTATCCGGAACACTGCCTGGATAGAGCGTTGCAATCATGTAGGAAAGGGCGACTGCCTTTAGTCCTGCGTCAGCGGCCTGTTGTGGATCTGCTTCAAACGTCCGCTTACGATCTTTGTTCTTAGCGGCGTCATATGCGTTCTTGATACCCGTGTAAATTCCAAGCCCGCCATCTGCTTTGTCCACAACGGAGGCAACCTTGAGTGCTTTGAGCACGTCTTCGCTGTTTGCCAGTTCCTTTGCTCTTTGCAAGATTGCCGGATCTTCGCTTCGGGCTACGCGACGTACCGCACCGTTCAGATTGAAGTAATATTCAAACTGCGGCGAAAACGGAAACACAGAAAAGAGCATGCTTGAAACGCGAACGGTTGCATCCGATTCCTTGAAGTCAACCAACGCCTCGTCAATCTTATTGTGGCTTACACCATATTCGGCTTTGATTTTGGTGCGCAACCTGTCGTCCTGGATGACACCGCGTTGAAGCTTGGCATCCAGGAGCATCAAGAATTCCTTACGAATGATGAATGCATGGATAAAGGCAATGGGCCAGGGACCAAACCACAGAAGAACCGTTGTTCCGTCCATTGGAGTACCGGTAGGGATTTGATTGGCACGATGGATGAAGTAGATGATCAGTCCCAGGTAAACTCCACCGAAAGCCACCCACAGCCACTTTGCGGTGCGAAGCCCCGTGTAAAAGAATGCAAGGAAATGCGTCATGCCAAATCCAAGCGTTAAGATGATATACCACGATTGAAACCATTCCCAGGACTTGCCGCGATCCGTAATTGCCATGTGACGCTCCTTCCGATGTTTGAGTTACCGTTGCATGGAATGTTTGTTTCTTTACCTAAACAAGCGAAAAATATGTGACAGGCAAACCGCTCCAGGTAAACGACTGTATGGACCTGCTCAGTCTTCGCCGCAGACCACTGCGAGTGGTCTGGATCGCGCTCATAGCGATTGTAGCGGGAGTTGGTCTGTATCAGGCCGGGCAGTGGTGGTGGAGGGAGCGGCGCTGGCGCTGGATTGTGGTGCACCACACGGCATCGGACTTTGGTAACCTTGCTTACTTCAAAGCTATGCATCAACGTGAACGCGGATGGTCAGACATAGCGTATCATTTTCTCATAAATAATGGTACTGCCGGAACCGCGGCCGGTCAGATTGAAGAAAGCGACTTATGGCGGAAGCGTGAAGGGAACTACTCAACCAAGGTTCACACAGTAAATGAGTTTGGTATTGCAATCGTACTGGTTGGCAACTTTGAGAAGCATCCCGTGCCAGAACTCCAAATGCAATCATTGCTCCAACTGATCCTGAAACTCAAAAAGCAATATGGAATTTCACCGGACCATATCGTTGGTCATCGTGAACTCTGGCAGACTGCTTGTCCTGGAAAACACTTGAATATGGCGGAAGTTCGGCGTCGCCTTGCTGAGATGGAGAAACGATGACTCGCGTGGTTGATACGGACTTTCTTGTTATTGGGAGTGGAATCTCCGGGCTGTACGGAGCTCTGCTGTTGAGTGACCACGGACGCGTGATGATCATCACAAAGGAAGAAGTCACCGACGCAAATACGTCATACGCGCAGGGCGGCATTGCAGGCGTGCTTGCCGCTTCCGACACATTCGAAAGTCACATTGAAGACACTTTGATCTCTGGCGCGGGTCTGTGTGATCCGGAAGCTGTCAGAATCCTTGTAACGGAAGGTCCAACCCACATTCGCAAACTGATGGAGCTGGGTGCTGCATTTGATCAGGACGATACTGGAAAGCTGCACCTTGGGCGCGAAGGTGGCCACAGCGAAAATCGGATTGTTCATTCAAAGGATCTGACCGGTAAAGAAGTGGAGCGCGTTCTCCTGGCAGCAGCGCGCGAACGCGGAATTGAGATACGCGAGTACCAGAGCGCTGTAGATCTAATAACGTGCTATCATCTTGCGGAGAACGCCTACGAGCCGCATGCGACACCGCCAGGTCCAAACGAGTGTTTCGGCGCATATGTGTACGATCGGAAAACATGGGAAATCTATATCATTCGTGCCCGGGCGACGATTCTGGCCACAGGTGGAGCGGGTCAGGTGTATTTGCACAACACAAATCCCGAAGTTGCAACGGGCGATGGCGTGGCACTTGCCTATCGCGCGGGGGCTGTCATTTCCAATATGGAGTTCTATCAATTCCACCCCACCGCGCTCTACTCTCCGGGCTATAAGACGTTCTTAATCACGGAAGCCATGCGCGGAGAAGGCGGGATCCTGCGCGGTCTCGATGGCGAACCGTTCATGAAGAAATACGATTCCAGGCTTGAGCTTGCACCACGCGATATTGTCGCGCGTGCCCTGGATGCGGAAATGAAGCGCACTGGCGCCGCACATTTGTACCTGGATGTTACGCACCTCCCGCGGGCGCACATAATGGCCAAATTTCCCAATATCTATGCGCATTGTCTGGATCTCGGAATTGAGATATCACGGGACCGGATACCTGTGGTGCCCGCCGCTCACCATATGTCAGGCGGAGTTCGCACCGACATAGACGGCCGTACTTGCATTGAGAATCTGTTCGCTGTTGGCGAAGTAGCCTGCACGGGCGTGCACGGCGGGAATCGGCTCGCGTCGAATAGCCTCCTGGAAGGCCTCGTGTTTGCAGATCGTATTGCCAGGCATGTCGGCGCCAACCCTGTAGCTAAGGGCAACAGGAGGGCGATTAGGTCCTGGCAGAAGGATGGCCTGCACAATGCCGAGGAATGGGTACTTGTGCAGCATAACTTCAATGAGATCCGGTCCGTTATGTGGGATTACGTTGGAATTGTCCGCTCCGACCTCAGGTTGGATCGCGCCCTCAGGCGAATCGAGCTGCTTTCAAGCGAGATAAACGATTTCTATCGGCGGACCGTAATTCAAAACAAGATTCTCGAACTCCGTAACCTTGCCCTGGTGGGCAAGCTGATTGTAAGATCAGCCCGAGCTCGCAAAGAGAGCAGGGGGCTGCATTTTTCAACTGACTACGCAGAAAGCCGCGAACCTTCCATGGCCTATACCAATCTGCAACGCAGTGCAAGCAGCACCTGACGGAAATAATGCTTTTCAGTTTTTCAAGTGCTTCCGTATGTTTGTCCGTGCGCGCACGTATTTTGATTCTGCTACTTGCCATTGCGTCGGGCATTCAGGCTGAGTCGGAGCATCCTTCGCAGACACGCGTTACTGTAGAGCGAGTTCAGGTTTCTGGACCTTCCGGCACTTTTGTAGTCCTGGGAATGCTGCCTGAAGTATATCTACTTGATGCCTATCGAACCGAGGTCATTAAGCGATACCTGAAAGCCAATCCGGAAACGTTGCCGGTGGTTGTTGTTCTTTATGGCGCGTATGAACCGGATTTGCTTGGAGCGGACGGTGAACCAACAAAGCATCTTCCCAAACACTTTGAGGATCATTTACACGACCAATGCTACATAGGTAGCTTGAGCGAATACCAGGACCATAGCGGGAAAGAGAATACCTGTTACTTGAAGTTTACAGTGGCTTATCTCTCAGGCGACACGTTCCTCTACAGGGCAAAAGAGTTCTGGGATGGTCGGCGGGATTTCTCAAGTTGGACAGATATCTTCCCATGGCTCCTGTGGTTTGTGAGTCTTGTGATTCTCTCCATTCCGTCGCTGGTTATGACGTTAGGCGTCATTGGATTGCTGCGCAAGAAGATTCGGGCGCGGCCGCAATCGCAACTGGTGGCCAAAGTTTGCATCCCGCTACTGGTCGGAGTTGCATGGTTTACGGCATTCATCTTCATCCAGGATGCCCATACGTGGCGGGGAATACTGGCTCCCTTCCGGCTTCTTGTTCCACTCGGGGGAATTTTTTGTGGGCTCTCATTCGTCCCGATCATATGGCTGGCGGATCATGCTTTCTTCCCGGAAAATGACCCGCCTCGGCTGTGGCTTGTGGCTTTACTCTACTTCATTGCGCCCTTATTGATCGTTGCAGCAGCCGGCGCGCGGGGCGGCGGCGGTCTGGTCGTGACTCCTGGTCGGTCCGGTGGTTCTGGTTCGGGCGTAGCAGGAGGCGGGGGAAGGTTTGGTGGCGGTGGGGCCAGCGCTACCTTCTAGACCGGCGCCGCGTATTGTAGCGCCAGGACCATTCCTTCACAACTCCCCGAGCCGCCAGGACCAAAAACTGCAGGTACTTGACAGTACACCCGAGTTCTCGAAAATTGCCCCATGAACGGCAAGACGGCAAAACTCCTCAGAAAATATGGCGCCAAGAAGGGGTCAAACGTCAAGGATCTGAAACGTCTGTGGATGTCTCTGCCGGCAAAAGAGCGTTTTAAGAAGCGTCAGGAAATGCTGACGGAACTTGGCGCAAAAAAGATCTAACGCCTCTCGGCCATAACGACTTACTTCCTATTCTTTTAACCGGAGCGCGCTGCTTGTGTTGTGCTCCGGACAGCTCTTAACTTTTTCTTGACGCATGCCGGAAACGCAGTAACTGGATGAAATGAAGCATACACGTTTCCTTCTTGTCCCTTTGCTTTTATCTCTCGCGATTTTCGCTCAGGCCTGCAAAGAAAAAAGCAAGTCCTCGGTGGATGAGTCCGCCCTGGAGCCTTACAAAGAGATTTGCAAGAGGATCAATAAGTGCGATAAGAATGTGGAGCGCATCGCGAACTCTCAGCCACTGGGCTGCGAGAAGATGGTCGGTTCGCTCAAGCAAGCCCAGGACAAGCTCCCTCAGGGCGCAAAATCGTATGAAGCTTTCATTGAGTGCGTGAACCAGGCGCCGTGCGAGAAACTCGATACCAGCAGTTGTATCACGCGCATTACAGCAAAACCCTGATAGTTCAACCAAACCCGCAGTGAACAGAAGCGATTCATGAGCAACAAAGCGCGATCGAGCCTGATCTATCTCGGGCTCGCCGGTTTCTCATTCCTTCAAGTCCTGCTCTTTGCAGCAAAAGGGCTGCCAGTAATTCCGGACATAGTTCGATTTCATTTGAACTATATCGCATCCTTCGCAGCGGCACAAAGCTTTGCAGACCCGTTACCGCGCTGGCTGCCAGATCTCAATGCCGGTTACGGCAGTCCCACGTTTGTATTCTATGGGCCTCTCCCGTACTTCCTGGCCTCGGTATTATTCAAGATTACCTCATCGCTGCGCATTAGCATGATCATCACTGCCTGGATTGCAGTGTCGATTGGGACTATCTCCGTATACGGCATCCTCAACCGGTTTTTTTCTACTGGCCTGGCTCTTGCGGGCGCTGCGCTCTTCGCAGTGCGATTTCACACCGTTGCGATTCTTTCTGCGCTCGGCACTACCTGGGCTACCAACTTGATTCCATTTGTACTGTATGGCATGTTTCTTTGGTTAGAATCGCTGGATGAAGAATCTTTAACGCGACACCAGGAAAGGGTTTTCGCAGGACTCGTTCTGGCATTTGCGCTTGGACTGTTTTTAATGACGCATGCGATCTCCATTTTATTGTTTGGAGTTTTCCTGGCGTTTACAGCTTTAGTCTTCCTGGTGATCAGCCGCTCGGTAAAAACGCTATTCACCATTGTTCCAGTCATCGGTGGAGTATCTGTTGCAACGGTTTATCTGCTGCCACTGATTGCTTTGAAGGATTTCGTCCAATCAGACTACGCGGCTACGGACGTTCAAGTTTCTAAGATGGTTTTTGACTCACTGTTTGATCTGCCTGTAATAGACGTGTTCCTTTTTGCGGCCGGGATCTTTCTGCCGGTTTGGAACCTCCGCTGCTTGGGGCACGCCGCTGCGAAGGGACAGATGGCCACAGGTCTGACCCGGAACCTCTGGGTCTCTCTGATGATTGGAACAGTTGTCTGGACGATTTTCGCATTCCTCATGCAATTCCAGTTTTCACTCCCAATCTGGAACTCACACCAGCTCATTCAGAATCTGCAATATCCCGAACGGCTGATCCCTTTACTGGAAGTGCTCGTATATCTGTCGCTAATTCCGGCGGTGCGCAATCTCTATCTTTTGCACGCTGGTTTTGCAAGAGTAGCCGATGCGCTCGCAAAAAGGCGCTACGCTTTCTACGCACTCCTGGTGATAGGCGGGCTTTCTTTTTACTATTCGCACATGCGCTTTAAGACGGAGGGGTATCTGAGTAAGGACGAATCCAATCCGATTACCTATCCCATAGAAGGTTCACCCATTCGTTCGCTTGCAGATGCAGGCCAATACCGCCCGCATGGAATACCAATCAAAACCAACTATTTTGATTTTGAGGCGACCAGTCAGCCAATTCGCTTTGCCAGATCGACGGGCCAGGTTACGATTGATTCCCCCCAGGGTCACTCCGTCTCCGTTCACCAATTCTATTTCCCCGGGTGGGTGGCCTGGACAGCTGAAGGAAAAGATCTTCCGGTGACTGGAGATGAGCGTGGCCTCGTTGCAGTGCAGGTTCCTGTTGGAGTCACAAGTTTCTATCTCAAACCGCTGGCCCGCGGAATCGTACCTCTGTCGAACTGGATTTCCGCAATTGTAGGACTGCTTCTTCTGATGGGATTGGTTCTAACTTTCAAATTTAGAAAGAAACCGGTGCTGTAACTGCTCGCGATGTTCTGAGTCAGACTCCGAGCAAGCAACCGCAGAGAGGCGCGGCCCGAATTGCATCTTATTCGTAGAATTTCCCCGGGACTTTTTCATACATCTTCTTGTATCCGAATTTTTGAACAAAATTACGCCGCGCCCTGTTTGCGTTGTTTGTATGCTCCCCATACGTTCGCGCAAAACTCACCTTGCCATTGGTCCAATCGTATACAAAGAATTCGTTGCGGGTTTTTGGCGGGCTTTGCACTGCATTCCATGCTTCGTCGGAAAAGAATGCAATTGGAGTTGGCGGTAAACCTTTTCGTTTGTAGACGTTATACGGCGAATCGATTCTGACGTCACTGAAAAGCAGAAACGGTCGGTGGTACCCTAGCGCATATTCTACTGTTGGGCAGGATCCCAGTGGCTGTCGTTTCGTCAGACGATTCATGAAGACAGACGCAATTTCGCCGTGACTCGTTTTTGATACGGCTTCCTTTTCCACGACGCTCGCCAGGATTACTTTCTCGCGCAGACTCAGACCCGTCCTCGTAAGCTTTGTAAACCGCGAGTTCGCAATTGCAAGGAGCCGGGAGACAATGCGCTCGGATAGCAGGTCGGATGAGTCTTCTTCCTGGTGTTGCACAAGGAACCGATATTGGCCCGGTACGAACGCCCCCTCGAATCGTTTGAGCCCGGTCGCCGATCCGAGAAACGCATAACCCTGGAATTTCCCCTTGTTTTTTCCCAATGCATCTAACTCTGTACAGCCGCTGATCCGAGTCTTTTCCAATCGTTTGCAGAAATCAGAAACTCGCTCTCCGGCCCGAACTGTTACGCTGAATGTTGCAGGCGCCGCTTCGGGTGGTACGGGAGGTATGAGTATTGCAACCGGCGCCTCGCCTGCATTTTCTACTTCTGCGACTGCCGGGTTCACCCAGCAAAGGGCCAGTGTCAATGCAACGAGACTGGAAGTTGCGGTTGCAGTTCTATTCTGGAAGGCGAACATACGAGCCGGCTTTTTCGTCCCAGAGTTTGCAGGCCCGGATCTGACGAATGAAGTAAGCGGGTGAGAAGCGTACTTCCTTGATCATTTCACCGTACTTAGAAGCCTTGATGGCCTGGTTTGCGTCTCTTAGCCAGTAAGCTGGAATATTTGCGGCCACGTGATGCGGTAAGTGAATGTCAATGTTTCCATGTAAGAATGAAATTGGTCTGGGCCAGAGGCAATTGACTGTGCACTCGATCTGACCGCGAAATGGAGTCCATTGATCCGGCGGCAAGAACGGAACTTCTTCCGATGTGTGATGCAGAAATGTGTATATCGACATCCAGAATTGGAAGGCCAGCGCTGGAAGGATCCAGAAGTGCAGCACGCCAAGGATGGAGCCGGAAAGATAAACGATAACCGGAGCAATCAACAGGAAGCTGGCGAGTAAGAACCAGAGCGAGAAGCGGACTTTCTTTTCATGATCTTCGCGATAGATCCCAGGATTGCAGAGCAGATAGAATCCGTGATGCATCCATGAGCCCAGCATGGGAACGGCGCGGGCAATGCGATACAGCCATGCAAAAAAAGGCCGCCGCGTGGTTTCCTCTACATATTCAGTTACTGTCTCTGGAATCCAGGCGTTGTCAAAATAGACATCATCAGAGCGTTTCAACAAGTTCGTATGCTTGTGATGTGCATCGTGCGAATGCTTCCATGCGTAGAACGGGTAGAACACCGGCAGAAAGAACAAGTGCCCCAGGATATTCATGGCCTTTTTGCTTTTGAGGATTGAGTAATGCCCGCAGTCATGACCGAGCACAAAGAGCGATGTGCAGGCAGTCCCCCCAAGGAACCAGCTTACCGGAAAGAGCCAGTATAACTCCCGTATCCAAACGAACGCCGCGAATGCTATCGAGATGACAAAGAAAGTAACGTAGCTTGCAATGTAGAATATTGCGCGCCCCAGGTCTGGTTTCAGACAATATTCAGGAATCTCGGCGCGAACTGCAGCAAGTGAGCCCTGCATTATTCCGTTTCCAGGGCGCGAGTGAGAGCTTTTGCCGCATCAAGCGCTCCGAGCTTTTCTTCGTGCGAGAGCGCTGAGGACGGTTTGTAATAAACCATGGTTCCATGATCCGGAACAAAATGACATTTTCTGAAAGCATTCCAGAAAGCTTTTAAGATGGACTCATTGGACGTTCTGTAAAGTGGGCCCAGTACCGGTTTGAGTGCGGCCGCAGCTTCCTTCAAGCGGTAGTGTGGGATGGCAATGAATAGGTGATGAACTGCATGCGTTCCAATGTTATGATGCAACCACTCAAAGATTCCGTACGAGCGATCTACGCTTGAAAGGTTTCCGCGTACAAAGTTCCAACCTTCACCACGATACCAGGGAATATCTTCCGAGGTATGATGAAGAAAGGTTACTAGATCCAACCAAACAACAAATACAAAGTAGGGAGCGATGTAGAATTTTGCGACGGCAGCAATTCCAAACCACCAGCTGGCCGCACAGAGCAGACCAAAGAACGCGAACCATGACAGCGAGCTTGTGAGCACGTCCCATTTTTCTGAAGGAAGGAACAGATCGCTGGCAGGATGGAAGTGCGAACCGTCTTTGCCCGGGGAGCGGCGAAACAAATAGAGGGGAAACAGAACCAGAAAGGCGTAGAAGCGCAGGAACTTGATATAACGCGGCATGTTTCTGTACTGCGATTCAGTTACCGGATACCACGTTTCGTCTTTTTCAATGTTGCCCGTATTCTGGTGATGAGTGCGATGACTGATGCGCCATCCATGATACGGAACCAAAATTGGCGTGTGCGCCAGATGACCAATAAAGCTGTTCAATCGCTTTGAATGCGAAAATGAACCGTGGCCACAGTCATGCCCAACCACGAATAGTGCCCAGAACATTGTGCCCTGCAGGAACCAGTAAACAGGATAGAAATACCAGCTGTCCAGGTAAAGCGCCAGCGCGAACAGGCCTGCAATTAAGCAAATATCAAAGAGGAAGTAGGAAATCGATTTCCAGATCGATGGCTGAAAGCATTGCGCCGGGATGGCGGCCTTTAACTCACGAATGGACGGAACTTCCGGAACGGAAACATTTAATGACATGGATTACCCTTCGATCTCGATCAGATTGAGATCGGGACTGATTAGATCGCCCACTTTGCAATGGACGGCTTTGACTTTTCCGCTGCATGCGGCCTTGATTGCGTTCTCCATTTTCATGGCTTCAACAATGACTACTGTCTGATCCTTCTGAACTGAATCACCCACAACGACGGGCACTGCAATGACTTTTCCGGGCATGGGACTCCGATGCGTCGGCGTCCCGGACTGTGCCAATTCTGCCGCTGTGGTAGCCTGGAATCGAAAGGTCTGCCCCTGCACGTAAAGGTAAACGTCCTTGCCAGAGAACAGAAACCGTCCGGGAAAAACGCCCTGTGCTGTTTGCACCTCAAAAGAATCCGGACCGGTTGTGTGGAGCGCTTCAATGGCCAGATTGTTGTCTGGTTTCCCCTCGATTGAAATGCCTGTGTAGAAGCCCGAACCCTGCTTCTGCACTTCTACGGAGAAAGGGGCACCGTCCTGCGTGAAGGCCTTGATCATTGTCCGATTCTCGATTTCATGCATGCGCTGTCCAGCCACTTGTTGACCTGGGAGGATACTGATTACAATCAGGCTTGTGAGCAATCCGGGTGACAAATGGCAGAAGTTAGCCGACGTAACGCGAATCCTCCGTGAACCAGGTGGATGCAGCTGGGACCGCGCCCAGGACGAACGCACCATGCGTGCCTATCTCCTGGAAGAATCGTATGAAGTCATTGAGGCTGTAAACCGGGGCGATGTGGCCGGAATCCGCGAAGAGCTTGGAGACATTATGTTCCTCGTCTTCTTCTACAGTCGGCTATATGAAGAGAAGGGTGAATTCTCGTTGCAAGAAGTCCTGGGCGATGTTGCAGACAAGCTGATCCGCAGACATCCGCACGTGTTTGGAAATAATCAGACCGACGACGTGGCGCAAATCCTCAGCAACTGGGAAAAGATAAAAATAGAAGAGAAGGGCAAACCATCAAGCGGGCTGCCCAGGGAGTCGTTCTTGCCCGCACTCATGCGCGCCTACAAAGTCCAGGAGAAAGCGGCGCGCAAAGGTTTTGACTGGAAGCACCTGGAAGACGTAATTCCCGCGCTCGAATCGGAAGTAATTGAATTTAAGGAAGCAGCCCGCACAGAAAGCCAGGCCCGCCAGGAAGACGAGCTTGGAGACATTCTGTTTACAATTGTGAATTGTTTTCGCCATCTGCAAATCGAACCGGAGATTGCGCTGCATCGGGCCATAGACAAATTTCAGGATCGGTTTAAGAAAATGCTCGCACTTGCAGGCGAAGGCTTTGACGACCTTCCGCTTGAGGAAAAGGAAAAACTCTGGCAGAAATCCAAGTAAACGTTCCCCTGGCCCGTTATACGACCATACAGCTCGGCGGGCCTGCAGAGTTGTTTGTCGAAGTCGCGGATACTGCCGGGCTAATTGACGCTCTGAATGTTGCCGGCGCGCGAAAACTCCCCGTCATGATTCTGGGCGGCGGATCAAACGTAATTTTTCCTGATAGTGGTTTTCCCGGCCTCGTAATCCGGATGGCATCCAGGGGCTGGAAGGTTGAGCGAGAGGACAATGTTCGTGGGATCGTTGAAATCCGCGCGCAGGCCGGGCAGAACTGGGACGCTTTTGTAGAATACACCGCAAGTCAGAATTGGTTCGGCGTCGAATGCCTGTCCGGGATTCCTGGGACTGCGGCTGGCGTACCGGTGCAAAATGTTGGCGCCTACGGTCAGGAAGGCAAAGATACAATCGTTTCTGTTCGATGTCTCGATCGCAGCGCGCTTTCAAAAAAAAACCAGGGTCAGATATTGAGTGAATCAGACCTTGAATCTTTGATTGTTGAAATCGAAGCTGCGGACTGCGGATTTGACTACAGGACCAGTCGGTTCAAACATGCGGATGCAGGAAGATTTGTCATTCTTGACGTACTGTTCCGCTTGAACAAAGCTCCATCGCCGGCCCGTTATCCGGAATTGATCCGGGCCATGGAAACAAAGTCTGAAAATAATTCGATCAATGAATCCATGAGGCGTCGCAACGCTGTAATTGGGCTGCGCAAGAAAAAATCCATGGTTCTTGATCCGGCAGATCCGGATTCGGTTTCCTGCGGTTCTTTCTTTACAAATCCAATTCTATCCGTAGAACAATTTACTGCGTTCCAGGCTATCAGTCGTGCAAAGGGGCTGACTGCTCCGGCCTATCCGGGTGATTCGGGCACAAAGATCTCTGCTGCGTGGCTTGTTGAGAATTCCGGTTTTGGTCGCGGGCTGACAGAGAACGGCGCCGGCATTTCAAGCAAGCACGCACTTGCACTTGTAAACCGGGGAACAACTACTTCGCAGTTACTGGAATTTGCCGGAAGAATCCAGGAAACCGTATTCAAGGAATTTGGGGTACGCCTGGAAATGGAACCGGAATTGATCAAACCGGTTTCCTAGTCCTCTGGTAGAAATGCCACGTCCTCGACGGCACTGATGGGAATTGTGAATGATTCGTCTGAAGTCTGGATTGAGACCTGACCTCCCTTCTGAACGATTCCTCCACGGAATATCTGCCCGTCTCTCAGGCGAATTATTTCAAGCCGACCATATTTCTTACGCAATTCGGCTTCGCTCAAGCCCGGGCCGGTAATGCGCCTTTCTATCGGTGTGGAATCGAACACTGGAATCGTAGGAGCGGGGATGTTATTGCAGGGGGCCTGCTCTAGAACTATCAACGGGCTGTTGCGAGGATCTTTGCACGTCGTTTGTTCGGCTGGCGTCCCAACAGTAATGCCGCGATAGCAAACACTTCCATTTTGCCCGTAGATCAGAGCCTCGCTGCCTGCTTTTACCTCAAGGCAAAAGGCGTCCTGGGTGAAAGTTCCCACGGAATATCCCTTATAATTCACGCCCTGTGCCCACGGCCTCCCAGGTGGCCTACCCTGGCTATCTTTTGCCGATACCCAGACAGTTGCAAATTCCGTAATTGCCTGATCCAGGTTTACCCAGGACAGGTGGCCCAGTTCCACGTCATATAGCCCATCTGCGCGGCGGATTGCCAAGCCCTCTTCCTTCCAGAGCCCGGTCTCCTTGATCAGGGTCCATTGAGCAATCCTATCCCGTTGTCCCAGGGCCGGCATTGTAACTGTGATCTTCTTTCCCGGGGCAAAACGTAGAGTCTTTCCAGCAGAAGTGAAGCGCATGTAGAATGCACCGAACGATTCAATAGCCGTGACCTGGCCCGCTTTGCTTGTTCCCCGAAAACTTCCAGGCATTCCACGAATGATCTCATTGTCTTTCAGAAGCTTGAACTCGACTTGCACGGGCTCCAGCACTGCTTCCTGAAACAATGAATCTGGAATGGTGACAGCTGCGTTGCCCGGCAGCTTGATGGTCTGTGAGCTCAGCGGATCTTGAAATTGTACAATGGATAACCTGGGAATAAAGACATGCAGGGATACCTGGCTCACGTTGGTGAGGTCAACCTCGCGTACCATGGGTGCGTGGCCGGGCGCTGTGATGTTTGCCAGGTATTTTTCCCTCCTAATTTCCAATGCAACCAGGCCTGCCGGAGATGTTTGCCTGGTCAGGCCTGCGATTTCTACCTGTGCTTGAACGGGTCCGGACTCATCTTCCGTCATGGTCTGAACAATTCCTGTTGGGGGTGTTTGTTTGGCAGGGAAGCACACTGTAAGCAGCAGCAGGCAGATAAGGAGTGATCGCATATATCCCCAACAAATTGGTTCTGAAAATTTGCGTACGCCCTGTCTGCTCGGAGTTCTTTAAACACCTACTTCGGGGAGACACGATCAAGGAGAATTATTTGACTGCAACCTGCACCAATTCGCAATCGTCGCAAAAAATGGAATTCTTTCGTCAAACTCGGAATTTTGGCAAGCGGCCCTGGCATGAAATTCCATTGCAACGAATCATATTCACAGTAGCAATCCTGGTATATTTCCTGATTGGTATTGCAATCTTCCGCGACGTTGGTCTCTCCATGGACGAACCGTTCGAGCGTGACATTGGAATGTCCAATGTAAAGTTTCTCCTACACAAATTGAACCTTCACCGTTTTCTATGTGATGGGATTTGTGAAGCGGACCTGGTGGTGGATCTAGACTATTTGCCGGATCGCATTTACGGCAGCTGGTTTCAGATTGTTTCAATTGCCCTGGAGGCTATCACAGGTGCATCAGGGATGGAAATTTTCCACATCAGACATCTACTCCTCTTCTATGTGGGCACGGTTGGTTTGGTGTTCTTGTATCGAACCATAGCGATGCTGTATAAGAACGAGTGGATTGCACTTGCGGTAGCTCTGTTGTTCGCCATCCAGCCCAGATTCTTTGGTGAGTCGTTCTACAATAGCAAGGATATGCTCCTTGTCGCAATCACGCACATTGCATTCTACTATCTGCTCCGTTTTCTGAGGAGGCCCTGGCGAAGAGGATTCTTTATCACTGCTGGAGTTCTAACCGGACTTACCATCGCTACGAGAGTTACGGCCATCATGATGTTCACGGGTGTCCTGATACTGCTGCTGGTGGACCTCACAATTGCTCGTAGAAGACGAAGGGTCTTGATTGGAATTGGGGGATACGTGCTCGCAAGCGCTTTCTTTAGCGTCTTGTTCTGGCCTTATCTCTGGAAGCAACCAGTGGCGCATTTCTTCGAATCGGTTGCTGGAATGAGTCGTTATCCACTCCACACGCAGGTTTTGCTAAATGGCCAAATTCTGAATTCCGCGAATCTGCCATGGGACTACGTTCTCCAGTGGATTCTGGTGACTGTGCCGGAGCTCATAATTCTACTCTTGATTGCCGGGGTTGCCACTCTCTTTCTTGCGGCAATCCGCCGTGAAGGACTGATCAGAAAATATCGCCGCCTGAAAAGTGAAGTGTTTGCTGCGGGACTTTTCCTGG
>JAEUSB010000057.1 GCA_016788865.1 Leptospirales bacterium | reverse complement strand
GAGTCCGGAATCGGCTTTGCTGATGAGCGGCAACCCACTGCCTTTCGCGAACAACTGGCTCGGAGTGCATGCAGGCTTGCCGATTCCCTTAAGAGTCCGGCAATTGTTGTAATGACCCGCCGCGGAATCCTGGCGGAGCAGGTTGCAAGCTTTCGTCCGGCTGGTTCTGTTATCTATGCTTTCACGAACATGTCCAGTTCGCGCCGGAAGCTCTGGCTTACACGGGGCGTTGTTCCGTTTCTGATGGACTTCTCAAATGATCCTGAGAAGAATATTCGGGCGGCGTTTGAAAAACTTCGCGTTCGGAACCGGGTGCTATCCGGTGATGATGTGGTTGTTGTGTCAGACGTTGCAGCCGGCAGCGAACGGGTTACGAGCATCCAGATTCGCCGCGTCGATTAGCCACGCTGAAGCGATGCGGGAATTCAGCCTCTAATCTCTGGTTATTTGGGTTGCAGCGGCAGTTGCTGCAGCAGTAGCTTTTCCACTTCCGGGAAACACGATCCACTCAGATGCAGCGAGTCCACGAATGTCCGGCATCTAAGCTGCCTGTCCGGGTTCACAAGGCGAATCACCGCGCCCGTTGGGTCTAGATTTCTAAGCTCCGTCTCAAGCTGTTCCTCTGACACCCAGTCTCTCGGTAGCATCGCCGTTTGTTTGGCCTTGAAGACGTCGCTCATTACGGGATAGTACAGGACTGTGGGAACTTTTTGCTTGTACAGGGTCCGGAGCATCTGCTTATAGAAACTGATCTGAGTAGGGGAGGCAGCATAACCGGCAAGGTGGATGCCTGCCATATTCTCAGCATCTTCCTTCATTTTGTCGGGTGGTAGTTGAATCGAAAGGAGATTTGGAATCCCTCCCAACTTTTCCGTGTTGATACGACCCATCCAGGAAAGTATGTGATTCCGCAGCTCAATTGGTGTCCACATCCGCGGGCCGCTTCCGGGTGCGAAAAGCATCATGCTTTCATTGTTTTCCCGGATCAACCGCGGATCGGGTGGGAATCGGTACATCGCGAAGAGTTTCTTGAGAAAGAATGTTTCTGCCTCATCAAAAGAGAATCCCGCCGGGCGCTGCCAGGCGTTGATCTTTCGCTTTCGATCCCAGTCAATATGATTGAAGACGAATGAAGAGTCGTAGGAATATCCAAGGGAGTATTCGATAGCTCGTTCGTTGAAAATGATTCCATCGCTCTCAAGAATTACATAATCTGGTAAGACGCCATCTTTTTCCATGCGGCGCAACCAGTAGTACCAATAGGAAGGGCAGGCAAATGGGGCGCTGAAGTTGTAGGTTCGTGACTTGTGAATCACCGCTTCAATTCCTTCCGAATTGAATTCAGCACTGCGTGACGATCCGAGTATGATCCCCGTCTTCAGGCCCGCGGCACGGTGCTGCGGCAACGACGTGCGATAAAGATCGTACAGGTCGTAGCGGGAAGCGTAGAAAGGAGGCTCAATCTTTTTCCACGAAGTAAGGTTATCGCGCACAACCTGGAGCAGAAACAATTTATCGATTGCAAAGACAGCGACAAAAAGGACGAGCGGGGTTAGTAGAAATTTACTCTTGATCCATTCCATACAAACCTCAGAATTGAAAGTAAAGGAAGTCCTTGCCGCCCGGGGCAAACTTGCTAAGCAAATAAACTACAACAAAGCCATAGAGGAGCAGGAGCCCAATGGCAGTATTATCCCGCAGCCTGGGCCACATCTTGATCTTCTGTAGCCCGTTGAGCAACATTCCACCGAGAATGAAGAGCAGCAGCGTGTCTGCGTTTGGAGCCGGGGGGCCGCTGGCAAAAGTAAAGATCTTGCCGAGCATGACAAAAGCACTCTTTACGTTGACGGCATTGAAGAACGCCACCCCGACCATGAAGACCAGGAACACGAAAGCAATCTTGAAAACGTCGCTTAGCCAGACTATATACCTGGAGTACTCTTTCTGGAAAAGACCCAGGCGATTCGCTAGAAGTTCAAGATATCTTTCGCATACAAGCATCAGTCCATGAAAGAAGCCCCATAGAATATATGGATAATGCGCACCGTGCCAGAGACCACCGAGAGTGAAGGTTGTCAGCAAGTTCATCTGCGAGCGAAATTCCCCGCGGCGCGAGCCACCCAGCGGAATATAAATGTAGTCTCGCATCCACGTCCCGAGCGTGGAATGCCAATTGCGCCACAGTTCACGCACTGATTTTGATAGAAACGGCGCCTTGAAGTTCTCGGGCAATTCAATCCCGAGAAGGAGAGACATGCCACGAGCCAGGTCGGTGTATCCGGAAAAATCGCAATAGACCCAGATGGAGAAAGAAGCCGTCCCAAGCAGATTGGCCGGACCGCTGAAATTTCCTGGATTCTGAAAGATAGAACCAAACAGGGGCAGCATATTGTCTGCGATGGCAACCTTTTTCACAAGGCCAGTTAGAATCAGGAACATCCCGCGAAAGATTTGCTGCTTTTCCGGGCGCAGGTCCTTGAGCTGAAAGAAGAAGTCTGAATGACGAATGATCGGTCCAGCAACGAGATGGGGAAAGTACATCGCGAAGACTGAAAACTCAAGGAAACTATGCTTCTCTTGAATGAGTCCCCGTTGCAAATCCACCAGGTATGCAACCAGCACGAATGTGTAAAAACTAATCGCGAGGGGCAAAACAATGCTGTCATAACCGGTCTTGCTTAGCAGCCACTGGTTGAAAACAGGCGCAGTGAGTGCGGAACTGCCGGTAATATCGGAGATCAGCTCCAGAAGCAGGTAGAAGTATTTGAACAAGAAGAGGTTTGCGACATTGGCCGCGATCCCCAGATAGAATGGAACGTTAGACGATGTCCTTTGCATCCAGCGCACAATTGCGTAGGTGAAGGCAACCATCGCAACAAAGTGGACTCCAAATCCAATGGACCATGTGGCGTAAAAGAGGACAGAGGCCAGGAAAATGAATACGAACCGAGCTCGTCCCGTGAGGCTCCAGTAGATGAGATAGACTACCAGGAAGAAGAGCAGAAAGGAGAGCGTCGTAAATCGCATTGTTTCGGCCTATCGTGCTTTCAGGATTGGCCTGAGCTTCTCTGCAAGGGCTTCCGTGAGCAACGTGGCTCCCTGCCGATTGAGATGAATCGTGTCATAGTAGTAGTCGCTGTTTTTTGGACCGTCCAGGGAGTGTCGCAAGTCAATTGTCTTCAAGTTCTCCGGCGCAACCGCAGACGCGAGGCCTTCGTTCCAGACCTGCATTCGATACTCAGCGTTCAGGTCCTGGATGAGTTGCGCGTAGGGTGTGAAAACAACTATGACCTTGATGCCGCGATCCGTAATATCTTTATAAGTGAACTTGAGTCTTTTGAAATACAGGGCGGCCCACTGTGCATGGCCTGGCCCATTCAGAGGATCCTGAACCACCAGTTGACAGGTTTGCAAGACAGCCTTGCGGTGATGTTCATCAGTGACATCTTTCCCCATTTTTGCGATGTCCGCGTTCAGAGCAGATTCGATGCACTCCTGGGCATTGTTCGCCGGGAATGCTGACAGTTTGTATTCATACTTGTTTTCGTACACAATCCCCGCGTTCACTTCCCGTCGCCGGCGGCCAATCCCTTTGAAACGATCGAGCGGATCCAGGACAAAGTCGCGGAAATCTTTCTGGTATGTCAGGGTTCTGACATAGAAGAACAGATAATCGGAATGGGTAAGGTGGTAGTTGTGACCGTGCAGGACGTGAAGAGTTTCGGAACGGGGAAATTGAGCCACCATACTACGATTAGCCAGATCCTGGTGATCCCGGGCAGTGGAGGGGTGGCTGGCCTCCACAAAGTGAATGACTGTCTTCACGTTTGGCATGCGAGCGAGCAATGCACGCATGATCAAATGCTGAGTTTCCAGCTTGGCTCCTTCGCAGGCACCGCTCTCTACTACAATTCCGTCTTTTTCAAGTAGCTGGTTCAGATACGGGACCTGCACACCCTGGTAGGCCACCGAAGTTCCAAGGATTAATGCCGATGGGTCACGCGTTGTTCCGGCAAGCTTGAGAATTCTGTTCACGTTGTCCGCATACGATCTAGGCTGCATAAGGCCACGGTAGAGACCCGTTTGCATAAATAGTTCGAACGCCAGGAGAAATCCAATTGGCACGTAGATTCTGGGGTCTTTGAGAATGGATACGATTGCTTTCATCTCTACCTTCAGAATTGGAAATACAAGAAATTAGCGCTGTCCGCCGAGCTCAGCGTAATGATACAGAACAACATGAAGATCATCAGTGCGATCCACTTTCCTCGGTTCTCCGGTTTTCGGAACGTGGATAGCCTGTAGATCGCAAAGAAATACTCATACACGAAATAGAGCACTGCGACAATCCAGTACTGATTCAGCTGCGAGGGAATTGCAATCCCGCCGAGAGTGGCCCCAATGCTGCTCAATGCACCGGTTCCAAATATCCAGGCTTTGATCGCAGCCCACGTCACATGGATATCGGGAATGCCGTACATTCTACCGATCATGAGGTTCCCGATGGTGATCTGATCGGCTCTAAACCAAACAAATCCAAAAGTGAGTGCCCACATGGTGATGATCCTTGCCAGGACGTTATACGCCATTCCGCCTTTCTCATTCAGGAAAAAAGCAACTCTGGTGCTCGAATAGGCGCGATGAACGGAGAGCATCACCGCCTGCCATAGCCCCCAGGCTACAAAATGGTAGGCCGCGCCGTGCCAGATTCCAACAAAAGACCAGGACAGGAAAATATTCAAATAGGTGCGAAACGATCCACCGCGACTTCCGCCGAGCGGAATGAAGATATAATCACGGACCCACGATGCCAGTGACAGATGCCAGCGTTCCCAGTGATCCTTGATTGACGCGGAAGCCATTGGGTAGTTGAAGTTCACTTCAAATTCGAAGCCAAATAGACGGGCCACGCCGCGGGCAATGTCCGTATAGCCGGCGAAGTCAAAATAGATCTGGAATCCAAAGCAGAGGGCGGCAAGCCATACGTCCGGTGTGCTGTAGTGCTCAGGATTCTTGAAAACAGCATTTACAACCGGCGCGATGTTGTCTGCTAGAACCAGTTTGCGAAAGAATCCCACGACAATGCGTGAGATTGCAATCATGACAGCTTCGCGATCTACGGGGAGGCGATTGTCCAGCTTTGAAAAAAAGGTATTTGGCCGAACGATTGGCCCGGCGACCAGGTGCGGGAAAAAGCAAATGTAGAGGGCAAAATCAACAAAATTCTCCCTGGCCTTTACGACGCCGCGATACACATCAACTGTGTACGACATTGACATGAAGGTATAGAAGGAAATTCCGACTGGAAGCAGGATGTATTGAGTGGGCCAGGAGAATACGGTGGATCCAAGCGGTTGCAGGTCATTGAATACCTGAATTCCAAAATTCGTGTACTTAAAATATCCAAGCAGACAGAGGTTGAAGATTACGGAGAGAATGACCCACGTCTTTTTTGGGAAACGTGAAAGCCTTTCGCGAAACCCGCTGAGTGCAATACCTTCATCTCGCCGGATCCGCGAATCAATTGCGATTCCGGAAAAGTAATCCCACGTTGTTGAGATCAGGATCAGAACCAGGTAAAACGGCTCAAAAACCCCGTAAAAATAGTACGATGCGATCCACAGAAAAATCCGCTGCGTTCGATTCTTGAGGATATGCCCCAGAGTCAGAGTGATAAAAAAGAAGAGCACAAAATGGAATGAGGTAAAATTCATATGGATTACTTCTCGTACAGTTTAACGGAACCATCCCAGTCTGGTTCCACTCCTTCCTGCATATACTTCTTACAACGGGCAATGTACATGGTCAGAACGGTATCCTTGCGAAATGCGCGGTGCGCCGGCTCGAAGTAGCTCAATGCCTTTGCCCAGTCCTTTTTCTTATACGAGGCGATGCCGGAATGCAAAGCGGTCTTGCTCTTTGTTTTGAGTTTTTTCAAGGCGGGCGCGTCTTGATCGTAAACTTCATAAATGCGTATTGGTTTGTCTTTTCCCTTGACGCGGACTGTATCAACTTCACGCAACTGAAAGCTGTTTCCAACGCGGGTCGCAACTGATTCAGTTACCATCAGCGGACAGCCGTACATTTTCGTGAGGCCTTCCATCCGCGCAGAAAGATTCACCGTATCTCCCAGAACAGTCGAATCCATACGCGTTTCTGATCCAACTGTTCCGAGCACGGCCGAACCAAAGTGAATGCCGATGCCAATACCAATAGGCGGAATATTCTTCTTCTTGAGCTCACGATTGTAGACGGTAAGGGCGCGTAGCATGTCAATGCCTGCTCGAACGGCGGCGCCAGGGTGTCCCGTCTCAAAGATGGCCATGATAGCATCGCCTATGAACTTATCTACGAAACCATTGTGTTTGGAAATGGCGATGCTCATTCGCTTGAGGTACTCGTTTAGAAACTGGAGAACGTCGTGGGGCTTCATCTTTTCGGCCAGCGTGGTAAAATTGCGAATGTCAGAAAATAGAACGGAAACGTCCACTTGCTCAACATTTCCTACGCGAATGCTTTCAAGACCTTCGCGCGCAATGCTACTGAGATAGCGCGGCGGCACAAATTTTTCAAAGGTCTGCATTGTGCGGCTGATGGTGTCGTAGGCGAATGCATTTTCAAGCGAGATGGCCGCAATCGAAGAGAAAGCTTGCAGAAGGGACTCGTCGTCGCGGGTGAAGATTGCGCTCTCTTCTTTCTTGTTCAGGACCTGAGCCACTCCAATAATCTTTTTTCGGGTATTGCGAATTGGCATGCATAGGATGGAGCGAGTTCTGAAGCCGCTTTTCCGGTCAAAGTCCCGATTGAATCGGGGGTCCTGGTAGGCATCTTTGATATTGATTGTTTCCCCGGTCTTTCCCACGTGCCCGGCTATCCCTTTTCCATTTGGGAATCTAACCTGCTTGGTGTTCAAACCCTGGGCGACCTGGGCGTACAACTCGTCTGTCTTGTGATCGAGAAGGAAAAGGCTGCTGCGTTCCGCGTTCATTACGGACGTGACCCGGTGCATGATGAGTTCTAGTAGTTTGTCGAGGTGAACCTCGCTCATCATCTCTTTTGAGACTCCGAGAAGGCTTTTGAGGCGACTGTTCTCAGCCTCAAGCTGGCGGATTTGCGCGCTGGATGAACCATCCACCGCGCGCCGCACTGTGTTTCTGCGCTCTGACGGTCTGGCCATCAATCGCCAGTTTTCTTTGCTTTTGACTCGAAGAACGCAGCCAGGTTCTTCAGACCATCGCTGATCTTACCTGATGCTGAACGGAGTAGATCATCGGCCTGCGCCTTGATTTCATCCGGGCTCTTGTTCTTAAGTTCTTCGATCTTTGCTTTGATCTGTGCGGTCTGGGTGGCCAGATCGGCTGAGAGGCGATCGAAGTTCTGTTTTTGCTCACCTGCGCTGCTGGAAGCCTTAGCCTTCAGCGATGCAAGCTCGCCGTCCCATTCGGCCAGTTTCTCGGACAGTTTTTTTAAGACGCTTTCGGACATGAATACCCCCGGCAAGGCCTCAGGCCTGTGCCCTCGCTAGGTTCTGGGTTATATAACACCCGGTCAAGAGCGAAACCGCAAGGGATTCCCGGTGCAAAATTGTTGGCATGCTGAGCACGAATCGTTAAATGGCTGCATGAATCATCTCCAAAAAGTGGGCGCTGTTGCGCTAATTCTGTCCTGTATTCTTTCGTTCAAATGTGAGTCACTACCTGGTCTGGGCGGCCTCGGCGGCGGTGCAGGGGCTTCCGATGCTGAAATGGC
Source organism: Leptospirales bacterium (assembly GCA_016788865.1). Lineage (GTDB taxonomy): Bacteria > Spirochaetota > Leptospiria > Leptospirales > Leptonemataceae > JAEUSB01. The sequence goes on along the minus strand of JAEUSB010000057.1, from coordinate 101,785 downwards.
TGATCTGGGAGCAGCAGCATTTGAAGACCTGAAAAAGAAAATTCCAGTCTCGAACGATCCACGCGCGAACGCGTATGTGCGTTGCGTAGCTAACTCTATCATTTCCATTACTCAAGATCCAACCGGTGTAAAGGACTGGGAGATTGTGGTATTTCAAGAGCCGTCTGCAAACGCGTTTGCATTGCCAGGCGGAAAGATTGGCGTTCACACAGGTCTGTTTCCCGTAGCCACAAACCAGGATATGCTTGCTGCCGTTCTGGGCCATGAAGTTGGACACGTAATCAAACGTCACGGTGCATCGCGCATGCAGAGTGGAACACTGGCCGGTGTGGGTGTAGGCATGATGGACAAGATGATTTCAGCTGATAATCCATTGAAGGGAACCATCATGGCAGGAATTGGACTTGGCGCGCAGTATGGTGTAGTTATGCCTTTTGGTCGCAGTCAGGAAAGTGAAGCCGACCTGGTTGGGCTCGATCTCATGGCAAAAGCTGGATTTGATCCAACACAGAGTATTATGCTCTGGAAGAATATGAGTGCCGCCGGAGGTTCAAAAACTCCTCAATTCATGTCAACGCATCCATCGAGCGAAACCCGTATCAAGGAACTTCAGGCGAATATGAACAAAGCTCTGAGCACGCGTGCCCAGGCTCAATCGCTTGGTAAAAACCCGGCCTGCAGACTTTAAGTCGCTCTGGCGGCCCCCGCGCGGGGTTGCCGGTGAGAGCGCGCGCCTGCCCCTCGGCGCGGTGTTCCGAGCCGAGGGCCGTTCGTATCCGACTCACTGCGCGGCGTCGCGCTCTTCTCACTGGATAAATCTGCGGGGGTCTTGTCGCGAACTGGTTTAGGAGTTGGACGCGGGCCGGGGCCATTCGCCACGGAGGGCGAGGTGCCGCGAAGGACATGGATGTCCGAGAGCGGCCACACGCTTGATCCCTGGCCGGGGTTGCGGGAATTATCAAATGCCGTGTAACGTCGCTGCGGTAAGCTCAACTCCGATCCAGGCGGGTTCGAATCTCCTCAAGAATCTCGATCTGAATTTCCTGGATCTTCACCATCTTTGACCACTGATTCAATAGCAGGTGGTCTACTTTCTCATGCAGGGTCCTGATTTCGATTTCGGATTTGAGATTTATCTTGTAATCGTTTTCTGATCGGAGGCGATCCTTCGTTTCCTGGCGATTTTGACTCATCATGATAATAGGCGCTTGAATAGCAGCCAGACAGGAGAGGATTAAGTTCAAGAGAATGAAAGGATAGGGGTCAAAAGGCCGGAAGATCAGGTACAAACTGTTGCCGAAAATCCAGAGGATCAGCAGACTGAAGAAGGCGATAATGAATTTCCAGCTTCCACCAAAAGCAGCCACTGCGTCGGCGACGCGCTCACCAAAGGTTACCGGTTCCCGGGAGCGATTTGTGTTCAGGGTGATAATCTCGTTTGCTTTGATGTTGTCGATGACTGCCTGTTCAAGAACTTCAATGCTGCCTTTTTCTTCTTCGATAATATCGACCAGGTATCTCGTGCGGAATGCATCGAAGTCCTTCTTGCAAATTCGACTCGCGCTCTTCCATGTAGGACAGTTCTTCTGAATCAGGGCTTCGATTTCATGCCGCATGGCGTGTTCTGAGATCAAATGCGATTCGGGAAATCGGCCCTTGCAAATTTCACACACAGCCTGGTTCATAAATACTCCAGATCAGGGGGATTCACAGCGAGTCACACCAAATTTCTTTCAAGCTTGCCGACTCGTCAGGCTCGGAGGATACCCGCCGCAGGCAGATTTCTCCCACCCCCGTGGGTGGTTTCTTTTTTTGGAGGAGGGATCGACAGTTGATATCAGGAAGGGCCGGCCGCGAGACGCTGACCGGCTATTTCCCATTATTTCAGAAAGTCAACCGAAACCTGTCACACTTGCAGTGTATGATAGTCTGGGGAAAAACCGGCCCTGGGGTTTAAGTCTTTGGAGCGCGCAGGTGCCAGGCTTTTGGTTGGAGAAATGCACGGATCCCAATGACGGATAACGTGGAACCAATACCTGAATGCCGACGTCCGGTCCAGGGAAGCCTGGGGCTGACGCGATCGCAGCAATTCCAGTACACGCTGCCAGAGTCCATCTGGGCCAGGATTTCATGCGCCCGCTTTTCGTCTTTGCTGTAAACCCCCGCGGTCAGGCCATATTCAGTATCGTTCATCCGCTCGATTGCCTCAGCGTCACTTCTGACTTTTTGAATTCCGATGATGGGGCCAAAACTTTCTTCCCGCATCAGGCGAAGGTTCTGGTCTGCATCAGCGATGACAGTCGGTTGGAAGAAGTTTCCAGGAGAGGCCAGGCGCTTTCCTCCCGTGAGAACGCGCGCTCCTTTTGCTGTGGCTTCTGCTACCTGAGCTTCGAGAATATCCAGTTGCTGGGCTCGCGTTAGCGGTCCTACGAACGTGGCATCGCTTTTGGGATCGCCTACGGAATAGCCCTTCACGGCTTTGAGAAACTGATCGAGGAAAGAATCGTACACTTTTTCATGCACGTAGATTCGTTCGATGGCACAGCAACTTTGACCTGCATTGTAAAACGCGCCTTCTGCCAGGGATTCGGCAGCATTTTCTATATTGACATCGTCGCAGACATACGCCGGGTCTTTCCCTCCGAGTTCAAGCTGAACGCGAATCATTTTGCTGGCTGCCGCTTGTGCAATCTTTTGCCCCGTGGCATACGAGCCTGTGAAGAACACACCTTGAATCTTCTGATCGAGCAGGGCACTACCGGCGGCACCGCCTCCAATGATGGTGATGAATGCATCGGCAGGGATGCCTGCCTCATGGAGCAAAGCGTCGATTTTGAGGCCGGTTAGCGAGGCCATTTCAGATGGTTTGTACAGCACCGTGTTCCCCGTTAGCAATGCCGGGACAAAGACGTTTGAACCAACAAAGTAAGGATAGTTCCAGGCGGAGATGTTTGCAATCACTCCAAGCGGCTCGTATGAGATTACTTCCTTTGTGCCGCCCGTCGCTTCGCTTTCAGCGGCAAGTTCCTCGCGCATTGCGCTTTCTGCATTAGTTAAGAAGAAATCGATACGACCAGGCGTTGCCCGGATTTCGTTTCTGGCCTGCGTGACCGGTTTGCCGGTTTCCTGGCTCATGGTCTGTGCCAGTTCTTCAAGACGCTCAACCAGGAGATCTCGGAATCTTGCAATGATTGCGGCGCGGTTTGAATAAGGAAGAGCGGCCCATTTCTTTTGTTCGCCACTTGCACGCGCGAATTTGGCTGCGATGGTTGCGGCAGTATCCTCTTCTAGAGTCTGAATTGTCTGACCGTTGGCTGGATTCTTGATGGAGAGCATGAAACAAGAAATCGATGCGGAACGCCCTGGCAAAGCGATTTTCTATGCGGACTGAAACGAGGAGATGGAGCTCCCAACCACCGGGGCATTGATCCAGGGCCGCGTCAGCCGGGCCCGAGGAGTCCCGCGCTGGTTGCGCGATCGCGAAGCACGGCCAGGGCCTCATGTCCATCGCTACCAAAGGATTCCGTATAACGGTTCACATACAGATCAATGTGAGATTGGATTACATCATCTTCCAGGGATTGAGAGTACGATTTTACAAACGATCGGGAACGATCCGGGTTGGCCCAGGCAGCGCGCAGGCTTTCACGAATCTGTTCCTCTATTTCGCTTGCGAAGGCCTCCCCCATATCCTTGCGAACTACAATCCCACCCAGCGGAATCGGCATGCCTGTGGTCTTTTCCCACCATGCTCCCAGGTCCACTGCAGCAACGAGGCCCGCTTTCTGGTAGGTGAATCGGTCTTCATGAATGATGAGCCCGGCGTCTGCGTCCGGGTTGGCTTCCTGGCCGCCGGTCGGTGCAGGCGCTTGCGCAGTGCTCAAGTCCGGCGGGTTTGCGAGCAATGATGGTATTATCTTATCGTAGCGAATGGGGATGCGTTCAACGGCTTTTGCGGAAGGATGATTTTCACTCAAGAATAGTTCAAGTAAAAGTGCAGCAGTTGTTGTCCGACCGGGAATGATGACCCGTTTCAAATTCTCAATGCCGCCCTCGTATCCCTTCCGGAAAATCAGGAGCGGACCGCAGCCACGTCCCATAGCCCCGCCCGCGTCGAGTAGCCTGTAATCCTTGCTTTTCAAGATAGCAAAGAACGAAAGTTTGCTGACTGCGTGACGCCTGGGACCCAGGGCCCGCAGATTCAATTCCTCAACGTCGGCAAACTCCAGACGCATATCCGGGCGCGTCTCCTTTAGATGGTGGAAAATAAAAGTATCGTTCGGGCAGGGCGAAATTGCGAGATCAAACATGGGAAACCCCGTTTCCCAAGGAGGGTTTTGACCGGCGACGCGGTTGCGCGCCTATCCCGAGGCGCGGCGTTCCGAGCCTCGGGACGTTCGTATCCGACTCACTATACGGCGCGCATCCGGCCGCCGGAATGCCAGTGCTGGAGGAATTCGTGGATTTCTGTCCTTCATGTGAACGAATGCGCGTGCTACTTCGCCCGCCCTTCATGTGGGTTGGGGTCGAGCTATTTCGCCATGCCCACACATCGGCGCGGGAACTATGGCGTTCAGGTATGGCCGCGTTATTGAATTGCACAGTCACACCTTAAAGAAACGGGCTGAAAGAATCAAGAGCGCGCCGAAAATCGAAAACCCGATTGAGATCCACATTAGAATCCAGGAATGCGAGGATTCGATAGCGCTGCCCGGCAGAAGAATATAGGGTCGACCCCGGTCCATATAGAGCGTGGCTTCGAGGTTCTTGCCTTCCTTTTGTAGATGGTAGAAATCTGCGTTCACTTCCACGGGAATTCGCTGTGTTTTGTCCTGCAGTTTGAATTCAACAGAAAAGAAGAACCGCTCGCCTGCAAGGCTGGAGCGACTCTGACGCTTTAGCAGCGTGACGAAAACCCGGCTATTTGAGCTTTCAAGCGCCTGTTTGAGATTTGATTCCGTTCTGATTTGCGAATACACAAACGGAAGCAATGTGCCAAAGGCGAATAGCAGGATGGTGCCGCCAATGAGGGCGAAATCACGGCTCATTCGATCCGATGCGGAAAGCGAGGCCTTCGCGTGCCATATGCACTTTCGGATATTCAATTTTCATCAGGTCTCTGTGCTCGATTGCGTTTAAGAAATTCTCTACAATCTTTGCGTCACTGTAGGCTGGTTCATGGTGGGTCAGCACCAGATTCTTCACTTTCCATTGCGCAGCGCAGTTAACTGCCATTGTGTAACTTGTGTGGCCCCAGTCGAATTTTGCAAATGACTCATCGAGAGTGTACTGCGCGTCCATTACGACGAGATCCGCCTGAGAGAAGAAGGCTCTGAAATCTTCAGGATGTTCGAGGTCTGTCCCCGTGAATTCGGCATCCGTTGCGAAAATGAATGAGTGTCCGCTTCTGGTGAATTTGTAAGCAAAACAACCGCCAGGATGTTTGAGCGCGTGAAAATCTACCTGCGTACCATCAGGGAAAGTTGTGGGCCCCGTCAAATGATGAAAATGTTTTTCGGAAGCTGTTGCCATGAACGGCATGGGGAAGAAGCGATCCGTTTGTTGATAGATAAGTCGGTCTTGCAAGTCCGGAAGCGGTGAGTAGAAGTGCAGCTTGTTTCCCGGAATATATGCGGGCTTGAAAAATGGCAGACCTTGAATATGATCCCAGTGGGTGTGCGTCAAAAAAATGTGAATCTCGCCTTGCCCTCGGCCGCAGGCGCCCTGCATCAGCTCATCACCGAAACTACGAATAGCCGTTCCGCAATCGATTAGAATGGGAAGGGGCATTTGATCCAACTGCACGGTGCAGGCAGTGGTCTCGCCGCCAATAACGTACCGCAAGTCCAGCGGCAAGTCATTCATAAACGAGTCAATCTGCGGTGCAGTTAAGCCCTGCGCAACCGCGCGCGTCAGTACCTGCCGCAGTTTCTCGGAGTACTCTGCATTTTTGAGCGGGGTTGGTATAGATCCACGAACTCCGAGTAGGGTTACAATCATTTAGTGTTTTCCAGCATCCAGACGCATCAGTTTTGACCAGGAAGGGCACAATATTTGATTCCCGCCCCAAGCGTCAAAAAAAATATGGCAAAAGCCGTGAACCCGAGTCAAACAACGAAACAGCCAGATACCCAGCAGGAAATGGAGATATTCTTCAACCTGCTAACAGATCATACTGACAAAGTCAGTCTGATCAACAGCGTCTACGAATCAGACCTGGATGCAGCCTTCCTGGCAATGGAAGGATCTGTCGAAGAGGTCATGCAGTGGGATCTTTCCGGAATCGATGCCCTCATGAAACGCACACTCCTGAGTTATCTCACCTTTCATCGCGAGACTGTCTGGGAGATCATTCAGGAGGCGCGTGCGCTCCTGATGTCGGATCGCCGAGAATATGTAAAAAGGCTTGTAAACCACCACAAAGAATTCACAAAGTGGTTATCCAGAATGGAGAGACAATTCGCAGCCTGATTTCATGCGGGCTTGCGCCCGCCTATGAAAAAGACATTATTCTCCGCCCTCATATTCACGCTGATTTCCTGCTCTAGCGTCCAGGAGGTTCAGGTTCCAGCCAATGCGCGCGCGGAATTCCCGGATCTGGCCGTAATGGCCAAAACCCAATCCCGAACCGACGACGCAAAACCAGGAGTGCGAAAGCGCGACGGCAAAGTGAACCTTTTTCTCTCCGTTGGGACTCCCCTCGTAGATCGAAGTCGTACCCTACAAGAGTTAGCTTACCTGCGCCTGCGCCGCGTGATGCAATTCCCTGACGTTCGCTTTGAAACCATGTCGGATCCAATGAAGAAACAGGGCGATGCTCTAGACGGTCGTCTGACTCTGACGTTCGAAGCAGGTAAAACAAACGAAGAGTTTGGCATTCGCCTGAAGTTGAAGGAGTCGGATGAAGGAATCCTGGTTTCGTTTCGCGCAGAGCCAGGGCCTACTCCGGATCAAATCGAAATCGTAAAAATGGACAGTCTGCGTCTGGCGCGCGCGCCTGAGTCGCTTCGGGTCCTTTCCGACAATTTGCGGGCAGATGAAATTCATACCATGCTGCAGGACAGCGTAATGGGGACACTCAGCATTCAATCGACGGGGGGCGACACCGTTGTGCGCATCAAAGGCGATGGTGTGGACATGGATCCGGGCGCACTGCCAGTTTCAGGGAAAAAACTGCTAGAAGGGAACTACAGAATCATCGCAACCCGTAAGGGGCATGGAACACAGGACATCCCTGTTAAGCTGATGGCAGGCGTCAGTCGCGCCGTCGTCGTTTCCTGGCCCGATGATCCGGAGTCGGGAACAACAGCCTTCCTGAGCGCACCTGCCGGCGTGCGCGTCTCGCTTGATGGCGAAGTCCGCGGGAACACGCCGCTCTATCTCTTGAACGAAAGTGCCGAACAGGTTGAATTCGCGAAGAGTGGGGAGTCAGGAAAGTTCGAGGTGTTGGCCCAGAATTCGTTGTCGGGGGCAGATCGCAGTCGTGTTCTCCTCTATAAGTATGTGGAAGGTTTTGCGGAAGGCTTCCTGGATCTAGACCTGTGGCAACCCGTGAAAGAAAAGACCTCAGCACAGGGTGTCAGTGGAATCAGGTCTCGCCCGTTCGTAATCGACGAGCAGGTTGCTCAGTTCTCCTTTCCCGTAGCGGAGAACCAGGGCCTTGCCGCTTTCGTGACAGACCAGGACTCGGTCTTTGTTGAGCGAGTGGATGGCGCATTTGTAGTTCAAACCGGACATGGAATGAAGATGGATGGGCCAAAGAAGGCATTCAAGGCCATCAAAACAGACCTACCGGCTCGCGTACTCTCCTTTGAGTACAACAAAGAGAAATCAATGATCAACGTGGAACTGGACGGTTCCACTATCTATGAAGGACCCTTTCGGCCATCCGGAACGGGGCGCTTCTTCCTGATTGGACCCGAGTCCAATCCAATCAAACAACTCCAGGTCAGAACCGGCCGGGGGGTATACGAGAAATGAAACCGCAATACTTAGCATACATCGCACTTACAGCGTTCGTCTATTGTCGAACTGCTCCTCCTACAGTGATTTCAAACGCCCGCGAGGAAAGCGTGGCAAATCCCGAGCAGCACAGGCAGTCTCAGGAATGGATCAACAAAGCCAACAAGCAGTTCCAGGACAAACAATACGAAGAATCCCTTGCGTCTGCACGCAAGGCACTCGGTATCATGGCTTCCTTCGACGGATTCTTTCTGGAAGGAAACAATCTCATGAAACTGGGAGAGCAAGAGAAGGCACTCCCGTCGTATCTCCAGGCTGAGAAGATTCGCCCCAAGGAAGAGCAGCTGGCGCTCATGCTGGCCATGATCTACACATCGCGCGGCGAAATGGACCAGGCGCAGACACGCTATGTAAGACTCATGAATGATCATCCAAATGAGCCGCTCTATGCTTTCAAAGCTGGCACGGGCTACAAGCTCATGAAGGATTATCCAAACGCGTACGAAACGCTCAAGAAGGCAGATGTCCCCGCGTTCAAATACCGGGATCAATTGTATCTGCAATTGGGCGACGTTTGCGTCGAGACCAAGCGCTATGAAGAAGCGGATTCGTATTTCAAAAAGGCGCGTGAAGTAAATCCCAACTTGAAGGACGCGACCTCAGGCCAGGCAGCCGGAAAAACCTCGCGCTTACTCGAGGAAGGGAGTGGATTGTTCAAGCAGAAGCGTTATCAGGACGCGCTCGTTAAGTTTGAAGAAGCCAAGCGGGAAACTCCAGGCTCAACTGCGCCGTATTATCTGGCAGCTTCCAGCCTGTTTGCACTCACACGCTATGGTGAGGCAGAGACCAATCTAAATCAGATGCTCAAAATCACTCCGGACCACACGGACGGGCTGCTCCTGCTCTCTGCGGTTTATCAGAAGCAGGGCCGGGGCGTTGAAGCTGAAAAGCTGGTTCGCGGTGAAATCAAAAAGGCGCCCGGAAACGCGGAATTGTACAATCGCCTTGGCCTCATCCAGAAAGACGAAGGGCAGGCAAGGCCAGCTATCGAATCTTTCCACAGGGCCCTGGCTCTCTCACCCAAACTGCTTTCCGCGAGAATTAACCTTGCATTCGCATACCTGGATGATTCGCGATTTGCTGACGCTGACCGGGAGTTCCAGACCGCAGCAGCCCAGGAACCAAACAACGAAGATCTTGCACGCGGCCGCCAACTGGTAAGCGTGTACAGAAATCTTGAAGCAGGCGATCGCCTCTTCCGCACACGGAAGTTCGATAAGGCAATCGTCGAGTATAACAAAGCCCTGGCAGTAAAGAATGACCTGCCGGTTATCACAAACTCAATCGCGCGAGCTGAGTTCGAGAAGAGGGATTTCAAGAACGCTGAGGTCCAGTACAAGAAGAGTCTGGTAACAGATGCAGAGAACACAACTGCAATGATTGGGCTGGTCAAAGTTTACCGCGCAGTCGGCCGCACAAAAGACGCGGACGCCATGTCTGCTAAGGTAAATGCACTCGTAAAAGCAAACCCTGCGCGAGCTGTAGAACTTGGTCGGTTGAAGGAAGAGGAAAATCCTGCTGAAGCAGAAGCATACTATGTCAAATTGCTCAAGGAAAGACCGGATGATGCGCAGGCAAAACGTCGCTTAGCCGGTCTGTATTTCAAGCAGGGGCTCGACGCAAACAAGAAGGAAAACTACGAAGGCGCACGGACTCTGTTCAAGAAGTCTAAGGCCCTGGCGGAAGTGCCTGGCGCGGACGAAGCTCTGACAGTCGTAGAGGATAATATCAAGCATGGTCCACTTTTGCCGGGACTCCGTCGCGCGGAAGAACTGTACTCACGCGGCCATTTTGCGGAAGCTCTTCCTATCTATGAGCAGACATATGCAAAATGGAATAAATCTCTGATCCTGGTTAAGATTGCTTCTTGCAAGATGGAACTGGGACGCAAAGAGGAAGCACTGCGGACACTCAACGAGGCTGCGGAAAAACGACCAGAAGATCTGGAGCTAACGGAAGCTGTTTTTACCTACTATTTGAATCTGGGAGAAACAGCCCGGGCACAGAAGGGCTTTGAGCAAATTCTTGAGCAGCACGAGGACGCGTTCTACTCGCTCTACAAATTGGGCATCATCGAGCTGAACAAAAAGAAATTCCCGCCGGCCATCGAATACTTCAATCGCTCAATGATCTATCGACCTGATTTCACTGAGTCACGTATTGCGCGCGGCGTTGCCCGGTATCAAGCTGGCGAGCGCGATCTGGCGCGACGCGACTTTGAGGATGCAATGAATCAGAAGTCTGAGCTGGCAACGCTCAATCTCGGGATGATGCACTTCAATGACAACATGATGGAACAGGCGGAGAAGATCTTCAAGGATTTGAGCGAGAAGTACCCGGGGTATGCCGAGCCCCATTATCATCTATCGTTTATCTATTACAACAAGAACGATCTCGATAAGGCTGAGAAAGAAATCCTGGAAGCGCGGAAAGATCGCGAAGATCCCGAAGACCTGGCCGCCCACGCTCGAATCCTGGAGAAGAAGTACGAACAAAACCGCAGCCCTGAATTGGCAGCAAAGATTCGGGAATTACATAAAGGTCTCTTGATGAAGTATCCAACTTCGCCACGAGCCAAAGAGAGCCGTGAGCGTCTGGCAAAACTGGAAGGAAACAACGTTCCTGTAATTGTTCCTTACACCGGAGCTGGCGGCAAGATTTTGGCACCTGCTTTTTATCAGAATCTCGTTCTGGTCGCTGAGAATAAAAGTCTGCAGGCTTTCGACACGGGATCGCGCAAAGTTATCTGGAGAAGGTTCTTTGCCAAGCCGGTGACATCGCTTGCATCTGGCAGTGTACCGTTTGCAGTAACTCAGGATGAAATCCATGTCCTCGACCCGGATAACGGCGCCGATTTGAACGTGATTCCATGCGAAACGGGTTCTCGCTTGCTTGCGGCACAGGAGCGCCTCCTCATCGTGAGCCCAAAGAACACTGTTGCACTTCAATCGCTGGCCGAGCGCCTGGCATTCGCAAACAGCGACCCGAAAGCCCGGTATTTCGTGTCAGGTGGAATCATCTACCGTACGCTGCGCGCCGGAGCTAATGTCTCTATTGATTTGATTTCTGATAAGCTTGTTTCATCGCAGACTGCCACCCTGAAGGGAGCAGATGTCCTGGACATCGTTTCGTTGGGCGGACTTACGCTTGTAATGCTTCCTGGCGAGCTTATGATTCTTGATGGGCAGTTGAAAAAGCAGAAGAGCATCCCAATGCCTGCCGGGATGACGCAGATCGCTGCGGCCGAAAACGGCTTCCTGACGTATTCAGCCAATCGGATCTATGTCTTTTCGCCGGATGGAAATCGCAAGGCAGAGCGAACTGGAAATGCTATCGTAAGCGCCAGGCTCCTGGGAGACGGACGGATCGTCCTTGCTGATGGCGCTGAGATTCGGATTCTGGACGCTGCTGGAAAACAAACGTGGGCTTCACCTTTGCCGGCTGGCGGAGACAAGGTCTACAGTCTGTACTATTGAATACCGATGATGAATGAGTCTGCCCGGAAAATTGGTTGACAATGCCTGAAAGGCAACCGGAAATTCAGGGCGGGGGGAAAACACGTGGAAGACGAAAAAAAAGGCCAGAGTAAACGCTGGAAATACTACATCGATAAGCCGTTCCAGAATCAGTTCATGGTTCGTTTCGCACTGGTTGTGCTGCTTGTAACGGTTTCCACCCTTGCCGTCCTCTGGCTCTTGCGCGAGAATCCTTATGACCTGCTCCCCGGTGATGGAATTCTCTTCAGCATGGATATCCAGAAGGTAACGCAACCTGATGGAACCGTTTCTGAAGTACCGGTTCCTGGTAAGACTTACAACGCGTTCGACCTGTTCTGGAAACCAATTCTGTTTATCAGCGTTCTAAATCTTGTTATCATCGTTGTGTTCAGCCTTTTTTATTCCCACAGTATGGCCGGTCCAATCCACAGCATCAAAATGACGCTCAAGGATCTCGCAGAGGGCGCTCCACCGCGGGCTATTCGAATCCGCAAGTCGGATCAGTTCCAGGACCTTGCGGAGTTGCTGAACGAGGTTGTCGAGAAGAGGGTCAAATGAGTCGCACTATACCTGTACTGGCAGTTTTATTTGCGCTGGCAACGCCGGCGTTCGCGCAGGAATCTACCTGTTACGTTTTCAATCGAATCCCAATCACTGGAGTGGATGAGATTGCTAAGCAGATTTCAGATCCGCGTGTTCGCGTGGAGGACAAATCCTGCGCTGTTTCACGCCTAGGAGAGCTTGCGCGTGAGCTCGTAAATCGCAAAGACATTGCACCGTCCAGTCTTTACAATCCAATCCTCGGTGCCCTGGCACCTCAGGCTCAAAGCAATGAGCACCACCTGATCCGCGAAAGTGCCTGTCAGGCACTGGGTCGCTTCTCTGATCTGGGCGAAAGCGATAAGCTTATTGGCCCAATGGGCAAGGTTGTAAAGGAAGACTCAAACGAAGAGGTTCGCCTTTCCTGCGCCCGTTCACTTGCTCGCTTCTACAAAGATGCTTCTACGGCAACAACGGAACTGGTCACAGCACTGAATGCAGAGCTTGAGAAGGGTCCGCAGGCTGATAATGTAACAGTTGCAACTGCCGTAATTCGTTCGCTTGGAAGTCTTCGCGACCGTCGCGGATTTGTACCTCTGATGCGTGTGATCCAATCGCGGTTCCCGACTGCGACCAAACGCGAAGCTCAGCGGGCACTTGAAAACATCAAGTGGGACTGAGTTGCCCCGCTGATCAGCCTGCTAGATTCGGATGCGTTGCCGCCAGTTGAAAATTCTGCGGCAGAGCAGATTGCCTCTACCAGAATTCGCTTTCTATTCTTGAAAGGATCAACCATTGAAACTTACAACAAAGATTATCCTGTTTGCGGCTTTGTTCGCATACAGCTGGATCGTATCTCAATCCTGGATGTACGTAATTGCTCTTGAGAACGTTCAGCAGGCCATGGGCGCTTCCTCTTACATTGAAGTTCGTCAACTGCTCGATACCAGCTTTCGGGCGAATTTCAAGTTTGTCATAATCGGCGCTCTTGTGAGCAACCTGTTGCTCGTTCTGGTGACTGCGCGAAACTATCGAAGCGGCCTGTTTGTGGCTGCACTGTTTGCGTTTCTTGCGCTGGTTGTGGATACGTTTTTGACGCTGAAAGGGAACGTGCCCGTCAACGACCTAATCAACACATGGACTGCGACAAATCACCCCGCCAATTGGGCGGAGACTCGCACCGAGTGGCTCAGGATTTTCCATCTTCGGCAGCTGGCTAACGGCTCCGGATTCGTAGCATTGCTTGCAGGATCCATCTTCAGCCGTTCGTGACGATTCCCGTCAGACGCTCTTATTGGACAGTAAACCAGGGAACCGTTCGCCCGTCTTATAGGCCAGCGCAAAAAGCTTCAAGGGACAACGGTACCAGTCTTGAAACAATTCGTGAGGCAGCTATGTAACCCCGCGTCTTTGCTAGCGCATGAAGTAACCCAGATAATCGGCAGACATCCTGCATAGTTTGTGAGTGCAGTCGGGAATTGGGAAGCATTGCATCTGCCTTCGCTCTGCACTCGTTCGAAATAGGCTTTGTTGCAATCAAAGTGGCAGTTCTTTGCACTTTCGGAAGAGTTTGAGAAGAGTACGGACGACGGTAGTTGCGAACAGATGGCGGAAGCTGTTTGCGTGGAATTTGTGATGCTGTAAGCTGTCTGTAGCGTAGATACGTAGGTCGCGCTCAGTCCGGCAGCAGACGAACAGGAAAGGGCAGCTGTCTCAGCTTGCACGCAATGGTCAACTGCGTTGCGAGTGAGAATGAGCGAGAGATAAACTAGCTTCTGTTGTTCAAGCTCCGCATCCTTCTTGTGATCAACAGAATCCCAGCATGTAAGTTGCGCCAGGGCCAGTACAGCCACACAAACAATTCGTTGCATCAGAATTGAACCTCAATTCCAAAGTTAAACAGTGGGAACTTGGTCTTCTTGCCGTCGCGCGAACTTTCAAGTGTTCCAAAATCGTTCTGGATCGATGGGTTTGTGCGCGAAACAGGTCTTGCAACATTCCAGTCCAGATTCACAGGGTTATCGCGGAGATATACGTTGAGTACTTCGACAAACACGTTGCCATAGCCCCATGGATAGTTCTGGAATCGATCCACCCGAATGTCCAGTCGATGGTAAGGTTTCAGTCGACCGGAGTTCGTCAATGGGCTGTAGATAGGATTGAATACGTAACGATTGTTCTGGACCTGACGTCCACCATCATCCCCAACGATCGGGGTATAAGGCTGGGAGGTCATATACTTCCAGCGCGCACCAAACTGCCACTCGCGTGAGAGTTTCCAACCGAGCACAACGTTTACAATGTGCGTGCGGTCGAATTCGGCGTAGTGATCCTTCGTGTTGTCGTACTGACGAATGATGCGCGCTTCATCGGCACTGAATATCTGGCGTCTTTCATCATCGTAGATGATGTGTTGATGATTATTTCGCAGGGTCCGTGACCAGGTATAAGAAACCCATCCGTAGAATCCGTTCTTTCCTTCCGGTTTGTTCTTTTTGATATAGATCTCATACCCTTCAGAAAAACCTGTTCCGTCGTTGGAATAGAACCTGGGAGCATTGTAGAGAATTGGTTGCGTGTATCGACCAAAGGGATCCGGATTTCGCTTGTACGGAGTTGTTATGTAGGGATCGGACACAACGATATCAGTGAAGTAGTGCCGGTAAACTTCCCCTTTCAGGGTCCAGGTATCAATGGTTTGCTCGATCCCGCCGCCATAGTGTTCGGCGCGCTCAAGATACAAATCGGGATTCCCGGAGGTAGCAGAATAGGTTCCAGCATCCGGTACGCGATGATAGACACCTGCTCCCGAAAGGAGTGTTGTGGTTTTCCAGGGAAATGTATATGATAGAGTGCCGCGCGGGTCGACAACGCGCTGTTTGGTAAGGCCAAAGTAATCCGCCCGAAGCCCGGGCTTGAATTCAACTCCGTACGCCTTGACTGTCGTCATCACATAACCGCTGTTATATGAAGTCTTTTGAAAATCTTCGACCGGTACGTTCACAAAGTCAGGATTCTCTGTCTTGTAAGGATCCGGCGTTGGGTTATTTGGATTTACCGCGACGGTTGTTTGACCCGTGCTCTTGTATCGGAACTGTCTGGCTTCAAAGCCTGCGTCAAAGAACAGGTGATCTTTCCAGGCTTCCCAATTGAAATCATCTTTCAATGCAGCATAGCCGTCTTCACGTTTCTGTTTGGCGCGAATGATTCCGAGCGTCCCATCAATATAGCGGATGTTGTTGTGGTAGAGCACGGTCATCTCATTGCTTACGCGGGTCCCCGGTGACCAGACGTGGCGGATGGCTTCGGTGTGAAACGCGCGATCCAATGCAATACTTGCCCCCACGAACCTTGGATCAAATTCCGATGTAGGGTCCCAGGTGGGACGATTCTCGATTTGCGCAAGGAACGTATCCTTTGCGCCAAGAGTGTAGAAATACAGCTGGTGCTCGGGATTGATCCTGTACATTGCCTTGAACTGTCCATCCCAGTAGCGTGGAATGAATCTGGTCCCTTCGGGAATGTATGGCTTTAATGTTCTATCCAGATAGGAAATCCGTCCGGATCCAATCCAGTAGCCGGCCCCGTCTGCGAATGGCGCCTTGAAGAGCGCCTGCGCTGACCAGAGCGAGAACGTAGCGTGTCCGCCAAACTTTGGAACCTCATCGATTGTATCAATGTAGATTACCCCACCCGTGGCATTGCCGTAGGTTACAGGGTACGCTCCAGTAAACAGGTCGATTGATTTGATCAGATCATTGTGAAGCACACTATTGAGCCCGGCAAAGTGGAAGGCGTATCCAATGGGGAGATTGTCTACCAGGTAGGTATTTGCATTCTCATTGGCCCCGCGCACAACGATTTCCCCGTTTCCAAAGGGAGGAGCATTCACGCCCGGCAATGTCTCAAGGCCGCGCAATGCTTCCCCGAATTGCCCAGGAAGTCTTTTGATTTCATCGAGGCGCACCTGGTAACGCGATATCTTTTGGCGATCGCGCTTACCCGTTACGTTCACCCCTTCCTCGCCGACTTTCTGAGGAGTTGGTTCGAGTTTGGTTGGAGTCTGCTCCTTGATTTCCCCCAGGATAATAGTTACAAGCTGATTCGGTCCCGTAATCTGAATTCTTGGTTGGACAATTTCACCGGAGGGGGAGATGGCCCGAATTGTTACAAATCCTGCCGCAGGAATCTTAACGGTGACTTCGCCTTTTTCATCTGCAAAATACTTTTCTTTGGTTTCAAGAATGATTACCTGTGCGTCAGCAACGCCCTGGTTAGTGCGTCCGTCCTTGACCAGAATGCGGACCTCAAGGGCGCTTAACGTTGCCGGCGCGAGGAGCGCCAGCAGTAGGAAGCAGTAGCGCAATTGTTTCATCTTCAGGGTCCAATCCCCGGAACGTCAGCGCCGTCGTAAACTTCAATGCAGAAGATTGGATAATCACGAAAGGGACATTCTGCGCGAATGATTGAAAGAGAACAGAGTCGAGTACCGTATGCCGTTGGGTTAGGAGGCGGAATGAACGGATAAGCGGGGGAATTACCGCATTGTCTTGCCTTGAATTGGATGGCCGCGTAAATTTCGCTTGTTGCATCACCTGCATTCACATCGTCTTTTTCGGAGACGCACATCACAGAGAGGCAGGCAAAGAGAATTGCGAGCAGGCGAAGTCTAACCAGATTCACGGCTTTCCTGGTTTAGGTGAAGTCTTCGCGTCTTTGTCGTTTTTACCGGCCTTTGGATCTTTCTCCTTCCCGGGATTTTTGGGATCCAATTCCTCCTGCGAAAGAAACTTGATTACGCGACCTCGAACCTTGAAAACGGAGACCCGGCCGAGAATGGAATAGTAGTGCGTTTCGTGCCAGGTGCGCATGCGGATCATTGTGTCGCCCTCAAGTCTCTGCACAGCGGTTGCGATTGCATATTCGGGATCGAGTTTGCCGGTTACCGGGAACATATTGAAAAGAAAGAAGATGGAACTTTCGCCTTCCTCATCGCATTGGCCTGTAAAGGTCTCTGGTGATTCGTAGCGCACCGGAGGTCCTGCCGGCTTTTCGGCATCCTCGGGCAGCGTTTCACGACGAAGAGCTTCACCTCGATCGTAGCAGACGAGTTTGTAGGGCGCGCCATGGGTGCGGGTTGCCTGAGGAATCACTCCGGCGTGATCGGAAATGCCACCTTTGTCAATGATGCCCCCGGGCAGACAGAGTGGGGCCGCCACGGTGATGACGGCTACTGCGAGAACGTGGGCGAGTTTCATTTTTTCTCGAGCTTGATGACGTCTGCTTTCAGATGAAAGCGGTGTCTTGTCATGAAGAAGATAATGGTTCGATCAGTGGAATACCGCAAGTTTACCAGCGCGTCGCCTTCTTTCTGTTTGATGACATCCTGCATTGCTTCTGAGACCGGAGGTTCGCCCAACGGAAACGCTATGACGCCAAGGTCAAAGCCCCACCAACTCTTTGTCGTCTCGGCAGGGCCGAGCACTGTATATGTCTGAGACTCAAGAGGAACGTTCGAAAGTGCGATTCCAGCGCTTGCACCGGCACAGGAAAACAAGAGGGACAATGAAACTATAGCCAACCACCGCATGGGGCAATTTTTAGGATTCACCGCCTTCGTGCAAGTGCGAATGCCGGTCACGGTCTCGTTCGTTGAATTTTGCGATTGAACCGCCCAGGGCTTTCTCCAGGTCAATCCCGGCCTGATTGGCAAGACAACACAGTACAAATAGAAGATCCCCCATTTCGGACTCCAGTGCATCCGCCGAAACGTCGTCAGTGGGTTTAGGTTTCAGTTCTCCGCGGGTTCTAGCATAGATTGCCGCAATCTCGCCTGCTTCTTCGAGCAGTCTTGCGAGATTCGTCAGATCTCCAAAGTAACCGCCGGCCTGTTTTACGTAGCGGTCCACACTGCGTTGCAGGTCGTTTAACATTCCGTCTAACGTCGTTTCCTGGGCTTTGCTTTCCTGGCTGCCGGGGCAGATTTTCGAGGCTCAGCCTTTTTTGGGGTTGCAGTTGCTTTTGAAGGAATTGCAGCAGCAACGCCAGGCGCTGCCTGAGCTGGTTCCGGGTGCGCCTGGAGCAAATGTTGCACAATTGTGTCAATGTTCTCAGCGTCCAGGACCAGATTCCAGTGGCCGGATCGATCCAGGATCAAATCTCTCCCCTGGCCAAAATGCCCAAGGTTGCTGGGATAGATGAGTTGATCCTGGAAGGCGCAAAATGGAGAGAATTGCGGAAATAGGAGTGCATTCATTCGGTGCAGCAGCAGGAACTCGCTACCGACGGACATATCGCCGAAGGAAGGGACGACGGCCAGAGGTAGAAAGACACGCGACCCGTGAAACGGCGTTCCCAGGGTAACGAGATGTTGTACGCGCCGCCGGGCTGAATCAGGCAGGGCCAGTGCCGCAAGACCCGCTTTCCCATGTGCGATGAGAATGCCTCGCTGTACGTCAAGTTCCTCAAGCAAACGTGCCAGTGTGCGAGCCTGGGTCGTGAGCGAGGTCAGCTGGCCGATACCCAGGACCGTCACCGGGAACCCACGCCGCTTCAGCGCAGATCGCAATCCGAAATAGAATACAGTACTGCAGGCATGATCCGTCAGGATCAGGACGCGTTCCCGACGCCGACCCGGCGATCCCCACTTTGAGAAAAAGAGAAATGGTAATTGCACAATTAGAAACAAAAACCAGAAAGTCTCCTGAATCCAGCTGATTGCTATGCGGGTTCCAGAAACGGCGGCCATGAGTCCAGGATGCCGCGAGATGCCCAAAATGCAAATCATAAAGCGAGAGTTTGATATGTCAGAAAATGCAGGCGAAGTTGCACGGCCCGTTGGAGCACTCGATATTGATTCCGTACAGAAACTGTGCGTCCAGTTCGCCGGGTCTGCTATTGACTGTGCTTCCTGGCTCCCCGTTTACCACGAAGGAGTACGGACGCTGCTAGACCGCCTGCTCAGTATGGAGCGCCCAATCATACTATTTAATCTAACCGACTCATTGGCCCTGCAATTGAGTCTGAGCGGCGTTGCTGTAAACGATCAGGCTGCCATCATTGGTCGTATGGATACAGGGGAATTCGTGGCGGCCTGCACCCAGTGCAGTCGCCCGGTTCGTTTTCGAGGCGATGGCGAGTACAAATGTCCGCACTGCAGGAACCGGATATTGGTCAGGAAGGGAATTCTCTCCTGATGTCGCAGACGCGGCGCGCGATCCTGCTTGCAGCCTTACTACATGGGTTGGCACTTTCGATTCCGGCAATCAAGACCGGCAGCCTTGCGGGAGGAATCAGGTTTGGTTGCCTGGCTGACGGCCCATGTTATGCCGCAGCAAATCGAGCAGTCTTGCCTCCCGACGCTCCAGTTTACAAGAGCGGCGGCTATGATGGCCAGTTCTATTACTATATTGCGAATCGAATCTTTCTGGGAGCAAGCATCCAGCTGGATTCAGAACCATTCCGTTGGGCACGCATAGGCTATCCAGCCATCTGTGGCGCAGCAGTACTTATTAGTCCAATGGCCCTTGTCTGGTCCATGGCTTTGATACCGTTATTCGCTCATCTTTGTGCCATCGGGAGCCTTCGGGCGTTTCCGCGGGCCGCCTGGGTCATGGCTCTCAACCCGTTCTCCATCCTTGCCGCGAATCTTTTTTTAGCAGACGGTCTTGCGTTGAGTCTGGCCGTCCTGGGGATCACGCGGGTGTTGGATGCGGCTGCATCCAGGAATCGGCAAGCAGTCGGATGGATTCTCGTTGCGATTGCATGCCTCTGCAAAGAAACCATGCTTGCATTTCCGATCGCGTTCATCCTGGTGAATCTCAGAAACCTTCGAATCCTCTCCGCACTGGCTTCCATGCTTCCCGTGATGGCATGGTGGTGGTATACCGGTTTTTCACCCGTGGCCGCGGCAGAACGTGGAATAGCATCAGGTTTTTTCAGCTACATTGGCCATCCGGACGCTGTCTTCTCCGGTCGCGGATTGTTGTTTCCGTACATTGCAATTGTCACTGTAATCGCTTGGGTCAGCGGGCCTGGACCCGATAGAAAGATAGGTCTGCTGTTGCTGTTGGCCGGCACGGTTCCCCCGTTGCTTGCAAGCGCGGAATACTGGGATAACTTCGCAAACATTGCGCGACTCTTCATCCCTGTGACGATTGGGGCTATTGTATGTAGCTTCTGGTCTAACCGGTGGTCGTGGATTCTATCAGCGTATTCGCTGGTGTTTTGCTTTATGTTGCTGCTGCGAGAATGGCGCGCAATGCCCGATGTGATTCTCTACTGACCGGTGGCGTTGGTCTGTTTTTCTGTTACCGGGTTGTTGGAATGATCCTTCTCAGGCGGGAGCGCCATTGGAGAGACAGGGCGGTATTCTGGTACAAGGGAGGACATGACGTGATCGATATCGTGGCGAACCCCGCGGTTGGCCGCATCTTCCAGCTCTTTGATCTTGGCAAGTAGCGTTGGAAGGTGCATGATTCGCGAATTTGCAATGTGAATCTTTTCATGCCGGGTGGCCTCGATGCCTTCTTCCGCCAGGAGCAACTCTTCGTAGAGTTTTTCTCCGGGACGCAAACCAACATAGTGAATCTGGATATCCTGGTGCGGCACGAGTCCTGCGAATCGAATCATGTCTTCCGCAAGATCCTTGATTTTAACCGGTTCACCCATATCGAGCAGGAAGATCTCGCCGCCCTGGCCCATCACGCCCGCCTGGATTACAAGTCCCGCTGCTTCTTTGATGGTCATGAAATAGCGAATGATATCAGGGTGGGTGACAGTTACCGGTCCGCCAGCCTCTATTTGTTTTTGAAACAAAGGAATGACTGAGCCATTGGAGCCCAGGACGTTTCCAAATCGAACTGTAATAAAGCGAGTGTCCGTTGCGCGTGCCAGGTTTTGAACATAAATTTCAGCGATTCGCTTGGTGGCTCCCATAACGTTAGCCGGATTTACAGCCTTATCTGTTGAAATCATTACGAACCGTTCAACGCCTGCATCGCGCGCAGCGTCTGCAACGTTGATAGTTCCAATTACGTTGTTCTTAACCGCTTCATCAGGATGAAGTTCCATCATGGGAACGTGCTTGTATGCCGCGCAATGGAATACGGTATGAACTTCATTTTCACGGAACACCTGGCGGAGCATTTCCGGATAACGTATATCTCCAATCACGCAGGATATCTGAACGTTTAGACGACGCTCAAGCGTGAGCTTCCTCAGTTCGTAGTCGATTTCGTAGAGCGGAGTTTCTGCTCTCTCGAACAATATGATTTGCTTTGGATCGTAGTCGAGCAGCTGACGGCACACTTCGCTGCCGATGGATCCGCCAGCGCCTGTTACAAGAATTGTTCTGTGCTCCAGGGCTTTTCTAATGCCGGCGGTTTCAAGTCGCACGACATCGCGTCCAAGCAAGTCTTCCAGACTGAGCTTGCGGAGCGATTTGCCAATGTCCGGGCGCGAGAGCATCTCCGTAAGAGGAGGGACTGTTTTGCAGGGAATGCCGCGCGTTTCACATATCCTGTGAACCTGTCTGATTACTGAACCGGAAAGCTTGGCAGCTATGATCACTTCTTCAACACGTTCTGCTGTAAGGATTGGATCGAGTTCGTCGATCCGGCCGAGCACTGGCAGTCCTTGCAAATGCGCGCCTTGCTTGGCTGCATCATCGTCCAGGAAACCAATTGGCAGCAAATTCAGGGATGCATTCGGGCGCAATTCCGTGACGAGACGATTGGCCGTTACGCCAGCACCGATGAGTAAAGTGCGGCGCCCGCCTCTGGCACGGCGCGCAAAATACATATCGCGAAAGAGTCTCCAACTAAAACTACGGAATGAGAGCAGTAAGAATAGCAGTACGGAATCGAGCACCAGTACGCTGCGTGGAATTCCTTCGAGGCGGTTATGGAAGATCAAGACTGCGAGAACGCAGAGTGCTGAAACAACGGTGGTTTTCAGAATGAGTACCAGATCCGGTACGCTGGCATATGCCCAGAGACTACGATAGAGTCCCATGGCCAGAAAGACGATGCCGCGCGTTCCCACAGCCAGTGCCAGGATAGTGAACGAGGGCTTAACGCCGTACGATGTGGCCCAATCGGCCGGGAAGATGGAATCGAAGCGCAGGACCGCGGCGACATAAAGCGACAGGGCAGCCAGGGCCAGGTCGAGAGGGAAGATCAAAAGTCGACGGGGCGCACGGCTCAATAATTTCATATGCACTTCAGGAGACGAGAATCGCCTCTACTTTATTCCATCGGCCGAAAAAAGGAAAGGTGAATTCAGAAATCAGGATTCAGATTTTTCTTCTAGCTCTTTGAAGCCAGTGCTCATCCGATGTTGTTTCTTCGCCTTGCTGCGAAGGGCGCGCTTTTGGCGTTTTTCCGCGATTTTAACGCGAATCGAGTTGGAGGTCTTTTGCTTTTTCATTTGCCTGGTATGTTCGCCTGGTTTTATGACAGAAAATTCCAGAAGGCTGTGTAAACAAGCAAGAAAGTGCAAACCTGGATCGAAATCAACGCCGCTGCGCTCCGGAAAAACCTGGCTTCTTTCCAGAAGGCTACCGGACGGCCCGTCATGGCCGTCGTCAAATCGAACGCGTATGGACACGGTCTCGAAGAAACAGTCGAGGCTCTACGTGGTTTCGCTGATTGGTTTGGAGTGAACTCGATCGAAGAGGCTCTGCGAGTCAGAAAGATCGATCCGGCAACGCCGCTCCTTATTATGGGAGCAAACGAACCGGAGCAATATGCCGCGCTGAAAGAGATTTCCGTTAAACCGGAGCTGGTCGTTTCGAGTATTGAAGCGATTCAATCATTGCAGGAGCAAGCGCCCGGAACCAGGTTTCATCTGAAGGTGGATACGGGAATGTCCCGTCTTGGCTTTCACGGTTCAGCGTTTGAGACAGTGCTGACCTATCTCGCCGATCATCCGGCGTTGCCCTGGTGCGGGCTTATGACGCATTTTGCAAACGTCGAGGATGTAACGGATCAAGAATATGCGCTTCTGCAGTTAGAAAGATTCGCGAAGGCGCGCGAAAAATCCCTCCAGGCAGCGGGAAAACGTGCGCTTTTATTCCATTCCGCAGCGAGCGGGGCGGCGCTCATTCTTCCATCCGCGCGGATGGATCTGGTGCGCGTTGGGATATCGCTTTATGGAATGTGGCCTTCGCGCGAAACGCGCATTTCGGCGCGGAGCATGTCGAGTGCCGATTTACCGGCAGACTTTGATCTAATGCCGGCCCTGACATGGAAAACCCGGATTGTTCATGTGAACTCAATCGAGGCGGGAACGCCTGTTGGTTATGGCTGCACGCACAGACCGGTTCAGGACAGCCGCGTTGCTGTATTACCCGTTGGATACTTCGAAGGTTACGATAGGAGGCTGTCGAATCAGTCTCACGTACTGATTCGGGGTAAGCGGGCACCGCTGCTTGGCCGCGTTTGCATGAACATGATCATGGTAGACATAACGCATATTCCAGAGGCCGCGGTGGGAACAGAGGTAGTGCTGATTGGCACCTCCGGAGCGGAGACCGTGAGTGCCGATGATCTGGCTGGTCTGTCGGATACCATCAACTATCAGGTAACAACTGCTATTCAGAGCGACTTGACCCGCATCCTTCTACGTGAAATCCCGGAGTAAAATAGGCTAAAAAGGGTGGAAAAACCAGGTATTTCCTCGTAAATTTCACAATTTTTTTGAAAAAAGGCCTTCTCATCCAAAAAATCGATTGATGGCGTTCATTACAATCGTCATATGTTTTATGCTAAGACTCTTAAACGGGGGGAGAACCATGAAACGGATCTTTCTTATTACAATCCTTTCCATCGCGCAACTGGCACTGATCAGCTGCGGTGGTGGCAAGAAAAAGGCGGCCTGGTGGCTGTTTCTTGCTGGCGGCAATGAAACCGCAGCAAGCTCCTCGACTACTGAAACCACAAGCTCAGGTGGCGAAGCTACAACAACCAGCAATGATCAAACTGGAACGACTGACTTCTCGTTCCAGACTACAACCACCATTCCGGTGGCCGTGACTGTAACGGATTCTGACGGACCAGTTCAGGGTGCAATCGTAACGGTGCAAAACCCGGCAAACGATGAAACTTTGTTCCAGGCGGTTACGGACGAATCTGGAAACGTCAACGGATCCATTACTGTGGATACAACTGTTCCCACCGTAAACGTTGTGATCGATGCGGGCGGAAGTGTTGTCACGCAGCCGGTCAGCACCGATCATTTGATCGGCATCGATCGTGACATTGCCTATGACGGTAACGTTACCATTCCTACGAGCGGTGATACCGACGGTGACGGGATTCCAAACGATCGTGATGACTATCCAGCTGACGCGACGCGCGCAACTAAAGTTGCAATCGGCCAATCAATCATTGCGTATGAGGATTTGTATCCTTCTGCTGGCGATGCGGACTTCAATGACTACGTAATCAAAGTTACGAACGAAGAAGACTTGAACGCATCAGGCAAAATCGTTCGTATCCGCGGTTCCTATACCCATGTTGCCCGTGGTGCTGGTTATACGCACAAGCTGCGAATTACGCTTCCAGGTGTAACCGGTAGCCTGAGCTACAACAACAAGCTCTACAAGGCAGACGGTACACTGGAATCGGATACTACCACAACACCCGCGAGCGCGACTGCAATTCAGATCCTGGATACGTCGAGTGGGACGATTTCACAATCGAACACTTCCTCCAGCCAGACTTTTGCACCGGGTAAGCGAGCGGACATTGAGATTACACTCAACACTCCGGCAACGCGGGCCCAGGTTGGCGCAGCACCGTACGATCTATACGCTTTCGTGAACAATACAAGCAAGGAAATTCATTTCCCGCGCAAGTACACTAAGGCTGACGGCTCTGATCAGTACATGGATTCAAATGGCTTTCCATGGGCGCTCCAGGTTCCAGGAACATGGGAATGGCCTCTTGAAAGCAAGAATATCGAGAACGCTTATGCCGGATTCCGTCCATGGTATCTCTCTCATGGAGAGACCAACAAGGATTGGTACCTGACATCTAACAGCTCGCTCGTATTCAATGCACCAGGCCTTGCCGGATACATTGGGAAGGGCTATGCGGGGTACACAATGCTCCTCGTGACTGCACTTGTAGGCGCAATAGGACTACTGGCGATAGTTCTAATTAGACGGAAGCAAGCAGCTAACGTCTGAATTTGATCGACAAAGCAGCCCGGTCCCGGGCTGCTGTTTTTTGTTTTGGATTACTTTCTAAAAATCACCATCTCCCTGGTCCCGGTCGTTGTCTTCTTTGTCCTGTACTATCGCAATTTTGTCTTTGAAAGGTCCATCTTCTGGCAATCTAAAGCCTTCTTCTTTGGGATACTCTCAAGCGTCTTTGCAATCCTTATCCAGCAACAGCTTCCGGCAACGGATTCTAACTATGTGCGCTCTTTTCTGCATGCGGCAGTTGTTGAGGAACTAATCCGATTCATAATAATCTACCTCCGCATCAGACGCAGTTCAGACAGTTTTATCCTGATGGAAGGCGTTTTTGATGGAATACTCGTTGGACTGGGTTTCGCTTTCTCGGAAAACCTTCACTATAGCGCAAGTTCGCCCGGGTATGTTATCTTGCTCCGCTGCGTCAGCTCGGTGCCGTTGCATGTTTTCTGCGCCGGAATTATGGCCTACTTCCTGTCGTATCGACATCTTTGCAGCGATGTGCATGGCACTCACCGTGCGTTGAATTTCTTCAGCGGCCGGCGATTGTTTCTGGCCTTCTGGGGGCTTGTCATACCCGTCCTTCTTCACGGTGCGTTTGATCTGGCTCTCTTTACGGGTGGCGTGGCCAACTACTGGATTGTGCCCTTGTTGATTCTCGGGTACGGGTTTCTGGAATTTCTAATTGCCGATGCGCGCATGGTTTTGGGCAAGAACGTTCTCAGCGCACTGGGGCTTGATGCGGATGATATGGACGTAATCGCGCAGCAGCGCGACCATGAAAAATGGCTCTCGCAGATTCAGGACTCTTCGCGCGACACAGTGCCGTTATTCGTAAACCAATGGGACCTTTCGAGGACTTTAGGTGGCATTTCGGCCATTCTGGTTGCGGTGGCATTTGTGGTCTGGCGGGCCGTCAATCCGGGATTTTTGGCTGCGTTCGGGATTGAAAAGCACGCCGAGCTTGCGCTCACCGTAATGTTGCCGCTTCTGGTTGCTCTGATTTTGCTTTTAGGCGATAAGATTAACTATCTCTTCATTCGCGAGAACATGCTTCGCGTACCTTCAAGCACCCTGCTTGCTGTGTTTCGTCCGCACAGGGGGGACGAGCGCTTCGACACGATGGCCCTGGACATCCTTCCCCGAGGTATGTTCTTGAGCGGTATGGAAGACCTCAATCATGGCGAACGCGTTCGCATCGAGGTGCAGGGGAATGGCAGAAGCAAGGCTACAGTGGAAGCGCGGGTGAAATGGGTCAATCGGCACAACCGGCATTTACCATCCGGTGCGCTTGTGCAGTTTGTAAAGCCAGGGCCCGGATTCTTGCTGTTTACAGTGGGTTTTAGAATTCACCGAATGTGGCGAAAGCTAAGACCCATCAACCACTGAGGAATTGAGAATTCAGTGTGCCGGCAAGCATTTCAAAAGCACCCTGCGTCGTCAGGTTGAAGTGCTCGAGAACGTCAGGCTCAATGAAATAGAATGATGTTTGGCCCTCTTCGTAATCGGCAAAAGCATTCGCAAGGTACACCGTGAAGATGAGTTTGCGGGTCTCTGCCGTGGATGCCAGCGGTGTATGATGTGATCCGATTGCCTTGCAAAGATCCGGAGGGAAGTTCCATTTTTCTCCCAGAATTTGACCAATCAGTGCATGATCGGCCCCGCAGGATATTTCTTCCATGTTGATCTGGCTTCTGCGATCGCGCCGTTTCCCGATTCGATCTGCCGCAGTCTGCGATCCATTGCGTTTCATATGATGAAGGATCACGAGCTTGCCAATGTCGTGCAAGAGACCCGCAACGTAAGCCTGGTCCGCAACTGCTGCCATCTTGAACTTGCGGGCTAATAGACGCGAATACACTGCGACCCGAACTGGATGTGCAAGCATCTCTTCACTGGCGCCGTAACGGGCCTCGAGAATTGTGTAGGCACCCACTTTCATAAGCAGGCCGGCGATTGTGGACAAACCTATGATCTTTACTGCTTCCGTGATATCTGCCACCCGCCCACCGGCGAATCCACCGGAGTTTGCGAGACGAATGATCTGGCTGGTGATACCCGCATCCTTTCCAATCTCCATGGCAACTTGCTTCATGTCACTTTCGGGAGACGTGCAGACTTCCATCATTCGTCTGACGTGTTCGGGAAATGCTGGAAGGGATTGAACTTCCTGGAAGAGAGTCTTGTCGATTCGGTCCAGGTCCTCCGGTGTGATATGCGCACTCGGAACGATTACAGAAAAGACGGTTTCGTTCTCCTCTACGGCGTACGTCCAGGGACCGAGGTCGGCCGCCTTAAGGGCGAGGTACGAAACGCCCAGGCCAAAGCCTTCACCGTCATCCTGTCCTATTTCCCCCGCCGCAAGGCCTTTGAGGTCCGTGGCGCGGGTTGCATGGCGAAGTCCGTCGTGAATCAGCTCATCCTCATGAACACTCGGAAGACCCTGGTTTCGAACCGCGAAGATTAGCCCCGTTGCCTGAAGACGGGCACTGAATTCAATTTTGGGCTTTCCTCGATAGAGAATGGCACGGAGGCTTTTCAGGTCTTCCTTTAGTTTCTGATGAAAGTTGTGCAAGAATTCTGGTTTGTCGTAGTCGGTTTCCTTCGCGAAGAATTCAGCGAACGCGCGCTTCAGCAGCGCTTTCTCTGCGTTGCGAAGGAATTCGCAAATCACCAGCTGGATTGTGCCGTCGAGCCGCATCTGTCCAGTGTAGGAGAGAGCTTTTGCAATCATCCCGTACACAAAGACTTCTTCTTCTGTCTCGAGACCGCGAAGCGGGATCTTGACTTCCTTTTCTTCCTTCAGCCGTTGGGTGAGCTTTGCGAAATCGCGACTCAGATCAATCAACGGCTTCGCTCCCGGCAGGCGTTCAAGAATTCGGCAAGGATGGGATCCGGTGGCAGAAGTTCCTTCCTGGATCCGGTAAACTCCGGATGCCATTGAACTCCAAACGCGTAGGCATTCCCTTTGAGTCGAATTGCTTCCACAATTCCATCCTCGGCACACCAGGCCTCAGCATTCACCTGGTCCGATAGATCTTTTATGCCCTGATGGTGAATTGAGTTAATCCGACCCGTGGTGCCAAACATGGCGGCCAGGCTTGAACCGCCCTGGATTCGAACATCGTGTTGCAGGTCATCGTAAACTTCCCAATCGCGATGTACAATCGAATCCGAATTCTGTTCGGTGATGTCCTGGTAGAGAGTGCCACCGAGAGCCACATTCATGATTTGCAAACCCCGACAGACTCCAAGCACGGGACGATTCATTTGAATTGCTGTTTGGATGATGTTACGCTCGTAATCGTCGCGGATTCTATCCCCGTTCCATTCTGGCCTGAGGGGTGTTTCTCCGTAGCTTGTTGGGCTTACATCAGAGCCACCCTGGAGGAGAACTCCGTCTACATCCTGTAAAATTTCTTTGATATCAAAATCATTCCCGGGAGGTGGGAGCAATACCGGAAGCGCTTTGCCGGAGAGAATCCACTTCATCATGGATTCTTCCATGTAGAGTAAGGTCTTCCCTTTAAAAATGGCGCGTTTTGGATCTGCGTGAAAAAAGCACGCGGACACGCCGATTCTTAGAATCATCCCTTAAATGCCTTTGAGTAGAGAGTTTTGAAATCGGCCGCGGTCACAGGCCTGGGGTTCATTGCGTGGCAGACGTCCGCTACGGCGAACTTGACCAGCTCATCGATTTTATCTTCTTTTGCTCCTGCTTCCGCAATTGTGCGCGGAATTCCAATCTCTTGATTGAGATCCTGGATCCATTTTACGAACGCTGTCGCTGTTTTGTCCTTCAGGCCCACGGCCTCCGCCAGGGCTATGAAACGTTCCGGCACAGCCACAGCATTGAACTCCATAACGTACGGGAGCATTATCCCATTTGCAAGGCCGTGGTGAAAATCAAAAACGGTGGAGAGTGGGTGCGCACAGGAGTGCACAGCCCCGAGGCCTTTTTGAAATGCTACGCCGCCCATGAGAGCAGCATTGAGCATGAGGCCGCGCGCTCGTTTATGTTCTGGAGATTGATCCGGGTTGCCCGGCGTTCCCATTTTTGCAAACCGAACGCAATCTGCAAGGCTCTTAGAAATCAGTCTGATTCCTTCGAGCGCAATTCCATCGCACATTGGATGGAAATCATTGGCGAGATACGTCTCCACCAGATGAGTCAGTGCATCCATTCCGGTTGCCGCCGTAACTTTAGCAGGCAGGCCAAGCGTAAGTTCTGGATCAGCGAAGACAGACTTGGCCAGCAGGCGCGGCGAGAACATGATCTTCTTCGCGTGGGTTGCATCGTCAGAAATAACTGTGCTCCGCCCGACTTCAGTGCCTGTGCCTGCCGTTGTGGGGATGGTGATAAAATGTGGCACCGTTCCATCGACCGGTCTGCCGTCCGGTTTCCCGTCTTCGTAATCGAATAGATTTCCTGGATGATGCGCCATAATCAGCATGGCCTTGCCAACATCCATTGCCGCTCCACCGCCGAGCGCTACAATTGCATCCGCCTTATGAGCATGGAATGCTTCCACACCAGCCTTCACGTGTGACTCCACCGGGTTTCCGCCCACACCGGAGAATATGGCGCAGGCAAGCCCGGCTTCCCCGATGATCTTTTCTATCTCGGCAGGGATAGGCAATTTAGCCAGCTCCCGATCAGTGACAATGAGAGGGCGCTTTACCCCTTCTCCCTTCAGGTATGTTCCAATTTCTTTGCGAGCACCTAGCCCGGCACGGATTCGTGTTGGAAAGTTATATTGAACGACTCGATCAAGTGGGAACTGCATGAGATTGGAATTTCAGAACTGACTTTTCAGTCATCCCTTTTTAGCATTTGCCTCCTTTCGCGCTTGCAACTTTCCAATGCAGAGGTCAAATTGCCTCCGGGGGAATAAGGTGCACAGAGCCATCGTTTGTCTTTGCCTGGTACTTGCCAGTTGCATTGATCTATATGAAAACATTTCCTCAGTCGACATTGCCGACATAAAAAAGCGGGGCAAGTTGCTCGCTTTGACCTCCTATGGACCAAACAGTTACTTTCTTTATAAGGGACAGGCCCTGGGCTATGAATACGAGCTTCTGAGCAAGCTGGCCGAAGACATTGGCGTCAAACTTGAGATAGTAGTGGTTCGAAATGCAGACGAAATTACGTACATGTTGAACAGTGGCGCGGGCGACATTGTTGCTGCAAACATTGCCGTGACCAAGAAACGGGCACAGACTGTCCAGTTTACTGAACATCTGACACTCACGCGCCAGGTTCTGGTTCAACGTGCTCGTGGTTTCAGGCCTCGTCCGGATTCAAAGGAGTGGATCCCCACACGGAACACGGTCGATTTGATTGGTCAGAAGGTTCACGTCCGCGAAGGTTCATCCTACTACTTACGCTTGAAGAATCTATCTGAAGAAATCGGCGGTGACATTGACATCGTCACGGTCCCTGGAACAGAGATCACAGAGGATCTAATAAAGAAGGTTTCCACCGGTGAGATTGATTTCACGGTCGCGGATGAAAACACAGCGCTCATCAACCAGGCCTATTACCCTGGGATTGACGTGGAAACCGCAATCAGTTTCCCGCAACGGATTGCCTGGATTGTAAGGAATCGTTCCCCGGAGCTATTGAGCACAGTCAATGCCTGGATCAGGAAAATGAAGACTACGGATTCCTATGCACTTATATACAATCGTTACTATCGTGACCCACGGCTTTATCGGGAACGTGTTGCAAGCGAATTCTTTTCAACAAGCGGTGGTCGTGTTTCTCCGTTTGACGCTGTGTTCAAGAAGGCTTCGCAACAGTATAAGCTGGACTGGACGCTGCTGGCTGCGGTTGCCTACCAGGAATCTCGATTTGATCCAAATGCGCGTTCCTGGTCTGGCGCCCAGGGTGTTATGCAGTTGATGCAACCAACCGCAGTTGAGTTCGGTGCTCCCAATGCATTCAAGCCAGACGACAATATCATGGCCGGTTCAAAGTACCTGGTATATCTGGACGAGCGCTGGAAGAAGGATATCACGGATCCGGACGAAAGACTGCGTTTTGTGCTGGCCTCCTACAATGCAGGAATGGCGCACGTGGACGACGCGCGGCGTCTCGCTTCAAAGTATGGCAAAGATCAGAATAAGTGGGCGGATAACGTAGAGGTGTTCATCCTGGCTTTATCCAAACCAGAATTCTTTAACGATCCAGTCGTGCAATACGGCTACCTGCGCGGAGAAGAACCTTACAACTACGTGAGGCAAATTCTGGAGCGTCAGGAACACTATAAGAAATTTGTGAAGTAGCTCGGGTTCGGTGCGATGAATGAAGTCTGGTGGGTCAATGCCTTTGCGGGTGAGGGTGCCGGTGGAAATGCCACTTGCGTTGTCTTTGATGATGATCCACAAAGCAAACTGAATCGAGCGAATGTTGCTCAAGCTCTGAGGGCGCCCGACACGGCTTTTGTGCGTCAGGGCCGAGAGGCTCTGGAAATCGAGTTCTTCTCGCCGTTTGAGGGCGCTATGGCTTTCTGCGGTCAGGGTTTTATCGCTGCTGATGCTGTTCTGCGTCGAGCGCGAACGGTTTCAGGGCCAATCGAGTTTCGCGCAAGGACCGGTGTTGTTATGACTCGCGTCGTTGAAGGTGCATCGCCAAAGTCGGCATTTGAAATTCCACGGGCGCAGATTCAGTTGATCGATTCCACCGAGCATTTGGGTGATGTTGTAGATAGCGGCCGTCGTCGTTCGTTTCGGCGGATGAATCTTGCAGAACTTGACGCGCTGCAAATGGACCCGGCTCAGGTCATGCAGATATGCAAGCAACATGGGTTAACCGGTCTGTGTTTCTACGCTGCGAAAAGCGAATCTGAGATTTGCCTGCGCGTCTTTACGATCTCTCTCGCTGGCAAAGAAGATGCTGCAACTGGCGGAGCAGTGGCCGGCCTGGCAGTCCTGGTACCACGCGGAAGCTGGATTGTAAGGCAAGGTTCAGGCGGTCCACTTACTCGAGGGGAACTTCACCTGGATAGCCAAACGCAGGAGCAAATCATTTCCGTTGGAGGGCGTGTCGAGTTTGTGGCAAAGGGAAGCTTAGTGTAGGCAGAGCTTTTTCTGCTCAAAGCCAGGGCTCGGTTGTCTTTGAGCCGTTGCTTATTCCGTTCTCACCTAACAGCTGCTATCTGAACAACCGTAGGCTCTTTTCGGTAGCGGTCGAACATCCAGAAGTAACTGAGTAGTATCATTGATAGTGCCACCGGCAGGATAGCGCCAAGGATCAAGATTGCCAGTACTCCAAGAGCCCAGTGCGGCAATAGACCTATCATGAGCCCGGGGACAGCCAGGCAAACCGGTAATGGGAAAAGAGCAAGTAGAGTCCTCCAGAATCTTCCCCCGGTCAAAATGAAAGATGACTTGATCCCGGCTTTGGGACCAATGTTCTGCTCTGTTACGAACGCGAACGCAAAGCAAACGCGGGTTACTACCCAGATAAACAGGGGAATTCCCACAGCGATGCGAATTTGCAGGTCGAGCGAGAGTTCTTCCATCCCGATGGCAGATCGAATCAAGAACCGATACGCGGCATAGTAAATTGCGCAATAGAGCAAGATGCGAAAATAGTGGCGATGGCCTTTCAGTAGCAGGATCCAATCAGGCGTCTGCCCGCGGGTGCGTTCGCGAAAGAATTGAAGCAGGCCGCCAAGCAGATAAGCAAGAAACGGCATCGCGACCACGTTCAATAGGATGTTCTGATATTCGCGGATGTAGCTAATGCGAATAACAATTAGAACGCCTGTGCCGTAAACGATCGCAAGGAGAAGGCAGAAGA
This sequence comes from Leptospirales bacterium, assembly GCA_016788865.1. GTDB lineage: Bacteria > Spirochaetota > Leptospiria > Leptospirales > Leptonemataceae > JAEUSB01. The sequence goes on along the minus strand of JAEUSB010000057.1, from coordinate 68,718 downwards.
TCCCGGTGGCTCGCAGGAGGATATGCCAGTCCTTTCTGGTCTGCGCAAGCGAAGCATGTAGAATGGTTCTGCTTTCGTTCAGTACACGACGGATCTGTTGAAGCCTCCCCGGAGATTCCTGATTCGCCATGCCCGGACACTGGCGGGATTGAAATAACGGTCAAGAATGAAAAATTCGGTTGAAACAGCTAAGTGGAACATCCATCTGACTTCAACCCATGGAAACGATTCACAACCTCGCAATTTACTGGTTTCATTTGCTTGAAGATTGGGGGTACGGCGGGATCGTTTTCCTGATGGCGCTTGAAAGCTCCATTGTTCCAATTCCGTCGGAAGTGGTTATGCCGCCCGCTGCATTCTGGGCAGCTCAGGGGCGTATGAATTTCTGGGCTGTTGTCCTGGCCGGCACGGTAGGCAGTTATATTGGATCGGTCTTGAGCTATTACGGGGCAAGGCTTGTCGGGACACCAATTCTCTATCGCTTTGGTAAATATATATTCTTGCCGCCGGCCAAACTTCAAATGGCCGAGCGCTGGTTTCAAGAGTACGGTGCGTCGGGCATATTCTTCGCTCGCCTACTACCTGTTATACGACATTTGATCTCCATGCCTGCGGGCGTGTTCAAGATGAACTTTCTAAGTTTCAGCATATCGACAATTTTGGGAGCATTTCTCTGGTGCCTGGTCTTGAGCTGGTATGGTGGAGAGGTGCTCGGCGAGAGTCCCCAGCTACTGAATTCCCCTATTGAAATGGTGGATGTGCTCAAGTCTCGCATGGGCTGGTTAATCGGCGGGATTGTAGGCATTACAGTCCTTTATGGAATTATGCTTTTTGCGAAATCGCGGTTAGACAAGAAACAGTCAGGTTAAGAAAGCACAAGGAGCCAACGTATGAAAGGTATGCTGAGCATTGATCAACTGAAGCAAAAAGTCGCGTCAGGCGACATAGATACGGTTATAGTCGCTTTCCCGGACCAGTACGGAAAACTAATGGGCAAGCGCTGCACGGCGAGCTTCTTTCTCGATGCTGTTGCCTCGGAAGGAATGCACGCCTGTGACTACATTCTGACCGTCGACATGGAAATGGATGTAATCCCCGGTTACAAGCTGGCCAGTTGGGAGAAGGGTTACGGAGATTTTCATTGTAAGCCGGATCTGTCTACGCTCCGCCAGACCACATGGCTGGAAAAGACCGCTCTTGTTCTGTGTGATCTCGAGAACGAGAAAACACATGCTGACGTTGGGCCGGCGCCGCGAACAATGCTCAAACGCCAGCTCAAGCGGATGGAGGCGGCCGGCTTCGGCGCTTACGGCGCAAGTGAGCTTGAGTACTTCATCTTTGATGAAACGTACGAGTCGGCTTTCAACAAGGGCTACAACAATCTGAAGACTTTCGGAAACTACATTGAGGACTATCATATCTTCCAGGGCACAAAGGAAGAGCGGCTCAATGCGCAGATTCGCAATCACATGGATGCAAGTGGTATCCCCGTTGAATCAAGCAAGGGTGAATGGGGACCCGGTCAACACGAGTTGAATTTCAGATACGCAAAGATCCTTGATATGTGCGATCGCCACGTGATTTATAAACAAGGGGTTAAAGAGATCGCGCATGCACAAAACCTTGCCGTAACGTTTATGGCTAAGTGGCGAACCGATCTTGCCGGCTCCAGTATGCATATGCATCTGAGTCTCTGGGACAAAGACTACAAAGAGAATATTTTTGTTGGAGATAAGGAATTTGGTCCAATCAAGAAATGCTCTGACAATTTCAGATACTTCCTGGGCGGGTGGATGAAGCACGTTAGGGCCATTACACCATTCTATGCACCGTATCCAACCTCTTACAAGAGATACCTTTCGCAGTCCTGGGCGCCAACGAGCATTGCCTGGAGTCATGACAATCGAACGGCAGGGTTTCGTGTTGTAGGTGAGGGGAAATCACTCCGCATTGAAGCTCGTTTCCCCGGAGCAGACGCCAATCCGTACCTTGCATTTGCTGCAACAGTGGCTGCGGGCCTTGACGGAATTCAGAACAAGGTGGAACCACCTCCTGTTTTCCAGGGGGATGTGTATTCAGCGCGTGATTTGCCCAAAGTTCCGGCTAATCTGCTCGAAGCAGTTTCGCACTTAGAATCGTCAGATATGCTCAAGGAAGCGTTTGGTGCAGACGTTGTTGAACATTATGTCCACTACTTCAAGACCGAGCAATCCAAGTTCGATCAAGTTGTCACGGATTGGGAACGGGCGCGCTATTTCGAGCGCGCCTGAGAATTCCCAAAAAACGCAGCCGGAGCCCCGTTTTGCCCGGCGTGCTGCCGAAATTAATCCTATGACCCGGATGTATGGGATTGGCCTGCTATTTGTACTGCTGGCTTCTCCAGTATTTGCTGACATAATCCAGTTGCGGGACGGGCGCACCCTGCGCGGCAAAATCATCAGCCAGGACAAGGACGCTATCAGTATCCAGGCTGCTGACGGTGACTATCTGATTTATCGTGATCAGATCGTGCGGACGTTATACGACGATCCTTCTGTTTTGCGAGCTCAGGAAGAGCGCGAACGCCAGCGTGAAATTCCGGTGTACCGACCCCCGCAGGTAAATCAGGAACCGGAGAGAAGACCCCGTACACAACAACCAAAGAAGGAAAAGCCCGACCATACGGGATTCTATTTCTCTTTATCCGGCGGCGTGGGCAAACATTCGTCGGTCTATCCGGAATACTTCAAGTCTGAAAAACAGGCCGAATACATACAACAGTCTCTTGCCTTCACCAATTCTGTTTCTTATCCGTACGAAGAATCGCATTCGCGTGCAACGAGCTATGCTGCTTCGGCTTACTATGAGTCGAAACGCTGGTTCGCGGGACTTGAATCCGAAATGCTGCGCGAGAGTAGCGGCTATCAGATGTATGAGACTCTCACGGATAGTGGACGCGGATATGCAGGTAGCGGGGCGCTAACTTCTATGACCGACCAGTTGTCACGCGCTCGGTTTGGTTTCTTGTTGGGATCGCCTGACGGGAGCTTCAAGCCATTCATTTTTGCCGGTCCACTGTACCTTGATAGCAAAGCCAAAGGAAATCAAACAGAGTTCGTTACTCTAACGAATCTTTCGTACACAACACTCTACAGTCCAAGCCTGAAATACACAACACATGCGGAAGGATATGAGGCCGGCCTGGAAGCGCGTTTTGAATCGGATTCGAGGTTTGAGTTGCGTCTTCGCGCAGCAGGTGGCTCGATGAAGGGTGGTTTTAAGTATTCAGAGTTACGATTGCCTCTGGTTGATCCCTCGCTCTATTCTACGGGAACGGTGCTTCCAACAATCATTGATCAGAGTTCAAAGCTTACTGTCACAGCAGCTCAGTACGGTACCAGCATGTACCTACCGGCCGGTGAGCATTTGCGGTTCTTTGTGGATGTCGGTGTAACTGCATTGAAATACAAGATTTCATCGACTGGAACGATTCGCTTGCCTGATTCGTTTCTCAATCCAGGTGGAAATATCCATGCAGATTTTTATCGAGCATTCACCGGACGACAATTCCCGGATCGTGCAACCACAGCGCGGTTTGGAATCGAAATTCATCCCTGAGGGAATCTCTTGGCCAATCGGTCGTCGCTAGACTAGCGAATCCTGGATGATTACCGGGAACACGTTTGCAAGATCGTTGATGCAAGCAGGATCATGCGTCAATCGCCACATTGCATGTGCGCCTGAAAACACGTGTATGATCCTTCGCGCCAGGTCATGCGAATTTGTTTTGCGCTTAATCTGACCATCGTCGATAGCACGCATGAGTCGCCGTTCCACGAGGGAAATCCAACCATTGACCGTTTGAACCGGAATCTGATCCAACCCTTGATGTCCGCTTCCAATTTGCGTGGCGAAGTTTAAGAACGGGCAGCCGTGATACCGGCCCTGACCGCGTACGTCGCGCTTGAGTATCGCGACCCAGCGTTCGAAGAATTCATGCATGTCTGCGCTCCGATCCAGGAGACGGCTGAGCCGCGTGGTGAGTAGCTCGCCATAAAAGTCCAGATAGGCCCGAGCCAGGTCATCCTTTGAGGGATACCATTGGTAGAAGCTGGCCTTGGCAACACCGGATTCTTCTATAATCTGATTTATGCCCGTGTTGTAGCCCTGGCGATAGAATAGTTTCACTGCCGTCCGTAGGATGCGTTCCCGGCTCGACAGGCCGCCATGGCTGGCTTTTGGGCCCTTGAGGCGGATATTCTCGACTACGGCTGATTTTTTCACTCGCTTCACTCTTTTTCCAATGGACGTCCCAAACGGGTTTCCACTTTCTAGCTCAACCAGACAGACTTGTCTGTTCGTAGAATAAAGCCCTGGGGGCAGCGGGCAAGCGAAAAAGGAGATCTTATGGAACCAGTCTATATATTTGATGCGGTCCGGACACCGCGCGGAAAAGGGAAGAAACGGGGAACGATCGCCCATATCCATCCGCAAAACCTGGCGGGTGCGACTTTGCGAGCCATTGCTGAACGCAACAAAATGGACGCGGCAAAAGTGGAAGACGTTGTCCTTGGTTGCGTTTCCCAGGTAAACGAGCAGGGAGCCTGTATCGCTCGATACTCTGTTATGGCGGCTGAATGGCCAGACAGCGTTCCAGGCTACACCGTTAACCGCTTCTGCGGATCAGGACTTCAGGCAATCAACAACGGTGTATCTGCAATTGGTGCGGGCGCGTCCGATTTGATTGTAGCCGGTGGTGTTGAATCCATGAGTCGCGTCAAAATGGGCGATGACGTGGGCGATCTCGACATGAGCATTGGAAACCCTTTTGTTGCAGAACATTACAATCTGGTTCCTCAGGGGATCTCAGCGGATCTGATTGCCACCAAGTATGGCTTTTCTCGCGAAGACGTGGATCGCTTTGCCGTTGAATCGCAACAAAAAGCGGATCACGCAATCAAGAATGGCTATTTCAAGAAGAGCATCATTCCTGTAAAAGATCAAAACGGCAACGATGTATTGCTCGATGAACATCCTCGGATTGCAAGCGACTACGAATTCCTTTCCGGCCTCGGACCGGTTTTCAAAACCTACGGCGAGAGCGGTGCAGACGCGATAGCGCTTAAGACCTATCCTGAGATTCAGAAAATCAATCATGTTCATACACTCGGAAATTCATCCGGTGTGGTTGATGGAGCTGCGGTGATCCTGGTTGGTAGTGAGAAGGCACGTAAAGAATATGGCCTGAAGCCCAGGGCTCGCGTGGTTTCAATGGCGGCTACCGGTTCGGAACCAACGATCATGTTGACCGGTCCTGCAAGCGCGTCAAAACTTGCTTTGCAGAAAGCAGGTCTGACAGTGGATGACATTGATCTATTTGAGATCAATGAAGCCTTTGCTGCGGTAGTTCTCTTTGTTCAAAAGGAACTGAACATTCCAAAAGAGAAGATCAATGTCAATGGTGGAGCAATTGCACTCGGACATCCACTGGGTGGAACAGGCGCTATTCTCATTGGAACCCTCGTTGATGAGCTGGAAAGAAGGAAAGCTCGCTACGGCCTGGCAACACTTTGCATTGGCGGTGGAATGGGAATCGCAACAGTTATCGAACGCGTTGATGGCTAATTGACGTTTTCAGATCAAACGAAGGCCTGCCCCGGAATTCTCGGCGCAGGCCTTTTTTGTGTCTCTTCCGACGAAACTCAGCCCATTTTCTGACGCGCAATCCCCCATACTACTATGCACCTGGGCTGGGACATTTTTCGAGCTTGACTTTCCAGAAATTCGTGATTGGGCTTTGCCTGCCGTTTGCCCGACTCCCACCTCCGGGTAAACCACCCACGTTCGGGGGCGGGGGAAAACTGCCCGAAAGTGCGTCAGGGCAGTTTGAATTCAGCCAGGATGCCAAAGTGATCACTGGCCTGGACGCCCTCGACCTTCTCCTTCATAGCGATCTTGCAGCTGTGGAGCTTGAGCCCTTTCCCTTTGTAGAAGATATAGTCAAGCCGATGCGGCTGCTTAAGGCGCGTGTAGTTCAGTCGCAAATATAGATTGGGATCGTAGTCGGAGTAAAAAGCCTGGTGATGCTGGTTTTCCTTGTAGTTCCAGGTTGCGCCGCCACGTGGATTCCTTTCTGCAAAAGCATCGCGGAGTCCTGCGCGAATCAGGCAGGCGATTTCTTCTGTGTCCGGTTGCGCATTGAAATCTCCTGTGAGAATGAATGGCCCATGTGCGTGCTTGTTAATGAAGGCAAGGGTTCCGTTTGCCTCCCTCAATCGCACCGCCGCATTCTTCCGCATGAGCTCCAGGGCTTCGTCGATTTGTGATTGGTCGACACCTTCTTCTCTTACGATCTGCGCTGCTCTTTTGATGATATCAGGTCCCGCAGTTACGCCAGCATGCCAGTGCGTTGAAAAAACAGGGAAGCGTTTGCCCTTAATCTCGACTGTTACACCAAGAATCTGTGTGGCGTCGTCAAAATGAAACGCCGCATAACGTCCCACGTAACCCCCGCTCAATCTGGCGCGCGCGATTGGTCTGAGTCTCAGTGAGGGCTTTGCAAGGATTGCATCGCCTTCGCGCAAATTCCACGGGATACCAACCGGGCCGATCCGGATACCGCCCAGGTGCGGGTGGTGAAACTCATCCATACCCAGGGCCTCCGCGATCTCGCGAGCAGCGCTCGGCAATGGATTTACCTCATGCAGGCAGACGACATCAGGATCGTATTTACGGATCAGCGTCAGCATAGTGTGTCGTCTTTGTCGCAGCAAGGATTCGTCTCCGTACTGTCCCATGCGAAGAAAACCCAGGTAGGTCAGGCCAGACCACATGTTGAAGTCGAGGATGCGAAGCATGAGAACGCTTGAACTCCAGGGCAGCAGGGCGCAAGTGGAAAAGCATGAACCCCCTCATTGGAATTACAACCCGCCCAACCGATGCCGAGGACCGATACGCCCTGTCCGCGGAATATGTGCAGGCTATCCGGCGCGCTGGTGGCATCGCCGTACTGATTCCGCCAGGCGAACGTTCTCCGGGCGATGTCTATGCCAGGCTGGACGGCCTGATTCTTTCGGGTGGTGGTGATATTGACGTGGCCCTTTATGGAGGGTCGCCACATGCCGAAATTTATGGGGTGAGCGCCGAACGGGATCAACAGGAGATCGACCTCGCCCGTATTGCGGCCAATGGCACCAAACCCTGTATGCCTATTTGCCGTGGCGTTCAGGTACTGAACGTTGCCCTGGGAGGGACGTTGATCGAGCATTTGCCTGATGAGGTAGGCGAGAAAGTAATTCATCGCGATCCCATGAAAAAGGTGGGAATGGAGCACCCGGTGACTGTAACTCCTGGTTCGCTATTACATCGACTTGTTGGCGATAAATGCAGCGTTATGTCGTGGCATCATCAAGCTTTGCGAAAGGTGGCAGATCGCCTTGAAGTAACGGCCAAAGCAGATGACGGAATCATTGAAGCAGTGGAATTGCGCGATCATCCCTGGTTTTTAGGTCTTCAATGGCATCCGGAAATGAGCGCGGCCCGGGACCCGGTACAACAGAATCTCTTTGACGCGTTCGTAGGAGCGTGCAGAATGTGGGCAGTTGCAAACAAAGCCTAACACAGTTAATGCAATCCGTTTGCGGCGCTTCGTGGACTTGCTTTCCGAAAAAGCTGGCCAGGGAGAAATTTCCAGTTTCATTGCGGACTTATCCATTGATCTACGAAATACTTTAAAATCTTTAGAAACTACGCCGTGGATTCCGGCGGCAGATGAAGCGAATCTGATCGAGGCGCTCCTTTCGCGCTACAGTTTTCCGTCCCTTCTTGAAACGGTCGGGCGAGATTGTATTGTAACAGCCCTGTCACAATCCATCCAGATGCTTCCCAAGGAATGCGGCATCGAAGAGGTTATCTATAGAATCCCTTCCTTTGCCACAGGGTTCATGACGCACCAGCGCATTACGGTTTCGCGAGAAGGCGATGTTTTTAAAATTTCGGTCGAGCCCGGTAGCAATCCAGCGACCCGCACTGATATCCTGTTCTTGAATGGACTTATCCGCGGGCTACTCGACGTTTTTGATCCGGGCGACTATACACTGGAACTTTCACAGAGCGATATTGTAAATCCATTACCCGGCCAGACAACCAGCAGTGGCCCATACAGCGTATTTGCTTTGACCGTGAATCCGGATCTTCTCTCGGTAGGCGCGCGTGTACTAACGTATGACGCGTATGCACAGCAGGTTTTGAAAGAGTCTGCAAGAGTCCTACAAGATAATCGTGAATTGCAAACCGCCGTAGAGTACCTCAATATTGCGAATCGCGAATTGGAACGTACGATTCTTGTAAACAAAACAGAACTTGATATGGCACGCAGCATTCAAAAAGGTTTTGTGCCGTCGCGAATCCCGGATTGGAACGGGCTGCAGTTCTGGGTGAAGTTTTTTCCCATGGCTCAGGTTTCGGGGGACTTCTACGATTACTTTTACCTGGGTAGTATGAAATTTGGCCTGCTTGTGTGCGATGTTTCCGGACATGGAGTTCCAGCCGCGCTTATCAGTGCTGTTGCCAAGTTCTCATTTTCAAACAACCGGCTCGACTCTCCGGCTGAAGTGCTTGAGAAAGTGAATCAAGACATGATTAACTTTGTGCGCGGGGAAGGATACTTGACCGGTTTCTACATGATAGTAGACAATCATTACAATCTTACCTACTCGCTCGGCGCGTTTCCCAATCCGCTTTTATATCGCGCACGGACCGAAGAAATTGAGTTCCTGCCCGGTAAAGGTACGCTGCTTGGAATGTTCCCGGACGCCGGCCGCTCATACGTTGACCTGAACGAGGTTCTTGAGCCAGGCGACAAGATCATTATTTTCTCGGACGGGATTGTAGAAGCTACCAATGTACAGGGTGAAGGCCTCGGTGAGGACAGGCTAATTGAGGCGATTCGCGAAACCAAAGGGATGGATGTTCAACGATCTTCTGAACACATCATGGCCGTATACAATCGCTTCATTCGCGGAACCGACCAGCGGGACGATCTTACTCTCATTACGGTAATGCTTTCTGAGCGACTCGATGAGTTCAATGGAACCATGAAGGATGCAAGGCGCGCGTACGATTCCGGGAATATTCAGGAAGCGTGCGTATTGCTCAAGCAGGCTATTTCCATCTTCCCCAGGCAAACAAATGCCTTGTTCCTCCTGGGCAAGTATCTGGCGCTTGACGGAAACTTTGAAGACTCACTGGAGTATTTGCGGCAATATAACTTACTCAAACCTTACAATGCGGATGCATATCGCATCATGGGCTATTGTTCGTATAAGCTCGGGAATCTGGAAAGCGCGTCAGAACTGTTCAAACGATCGCTGGGTCTTCGCTGGGAAAATCCCTCTGTTCTGTACAATCAGATTCAAACTTTGATCAAGCTGCAGCATTTTGAGGAAGCAAGGAAGTTATTCGATTACTTTGAGCAATTCAGTCCCGGTCATGCCCTTGTTGGGAAATTGCGCGTTAGATTAAACAGCATTGGGACAGGTTCCTGATTCTCAAATCGATTTGGCGCAGCGGAATCCAAAATGGTGGAATGGTTTGTTTTGCGGGTAGTGCGGCCTGCGATTGGATGCCCGCGCGTATTCTGCATCCCACCACCATGAACCACCCTTTACAATCTTTTCAGGAAATCCAGGACAGGATGCAGCTCCCTTGCACGGACCGAGTGGATCTGTTCCCAAACAATCGGCGCCGCATTTTGCGTAATCGGGCGAATACCAATCGTTTACCCATTCCCAGGAATTCCCCGCCATGTCATACAGACCGTACCGATACGCCGGTCTTGATCCCACGTCGGCCGTTGTGCCCGGCCCGCATCCCTTCTTTCCTTTTTCTTGAATGATTGCACGATTGCAGTCTGCTGGCGCGTTCCCCCAGGGATGCGTTTCGCCATTTTCGCCACGCGCCGCCTTTTCCCACTCTGCCTCGGTTGGAAGTCGTTTCCCCACAAAAGCGCAATAGTCCCTGGAATCGAACCAGTTCACACCGAGCATGGGCATCCTGGGATTGCTGTAACCAGTGTAGTTCGGATGGGCAGCCCTGCATTTCCCCGCGCGAATGCATTCTTGAAATTGCGAAAAGGTTACCTCGTACGTATCCATCAAAAACGCGCTGACCGTTACCGTGGCCTCCGGCGACTCATCCTTCACCATTTTACCCGAGTCTTCATCTTTGGACGGCTGGTTAGAACCGCGCAAGAAGGGACCGCCTGGAATGCATTTCATGTCGCCGGGAATTACCGCCCTGGCGCATAGATCCTGCTTTGAGTTCAGCTGAAAGCAAAAGAGCATCATTGGCAATGGGACGATTGCAGGCAAGCTGGAGAGGCGCATATGTCGAGTCTGCAGCCACCTCATCTCGGCCAAGTTAAAATCTTACCGCCATTCGGGAGGCTCAGGTCACACAGGAGCCTCTTGACCTTGCTTCGCGAGGTACGGGAGTCATCTTTGAAACTTCTTGCTTCCAGGCCAGGGACCGACAGGATACGCCATGACCGTTGACGCTCGTCTGAATGCCGCCATAGAAAAGTTTGATGCATTGAATGCCCAGGATCCTCGCAAGGTTCCGTTTGACGGCAAGGAAGTTGGCACAGAATTGCTGTACTCCTGGCGAATGACTGAACGATTGAAGCTATTTGCTCCCAATGCATCTACTGCAGTGCAGTTGGCAGTACGGAGTCAGCATATTTGCCGCTGGCAAAAGCCGCGCGAAAGTTATCCTGAAGGCAGGACAGGTTATTTGAAATGGAGAACCGATCTCGGGAAAATGCACGCTGAGATTGCCGCCTCTGTCCTCACGGAGTGCGGCTTTGATACAGAGACTATTGAGAACGTTACTTCTCTTCTGAGAAAGATGGGTTTAAAAACAAATCCAGAAACACAACTTCTTGAAGACGTTATTTGCCTTGTCTTCATTGAGTACTACCTTTCGGATTTCATGAAGAAACATGCCGGTGAGCCCGAAAAGATTGAAGACATTGTTAAGAAGACCCTTCGCAAAATGTCACCTGCCGCCATTGAGGCTGCTCCAAAACTGAATCTATCCACAGATGTAGTCGATCTGTGGAAGAAACTCTCTGCTTGATCCGGTTAGTCCCGGATCAGCATGGAATTTCCGCGGCCTTGCGCTTGTAGAAGAAGAACGTAATGGACATGCAAACCAGATAGAACGCTGCAAACACAGCGAGTGCTGTGATTGGGCTACCGGTTAGCTCGATTGAAGTTCCATAGCTCTTTGGGATGAAAAATGCGCCGTATGCGGCAAATGCAGATGTTAATCCAACCACAGCACCCGACTCACGATTTGCGTTGTTCATTGCAGCCGGGCTTGCTTGATTTGGCTCTACTCCATGCTTTGTCATGTAGATGATTGGAATCATGCGGTACGTGGACCCGTTGCCAATTCCGGTTGTTATAAACAAGATCAGGAACATTGTAAAGAACCCGGCAAAAGCAAAAGCGTCGCCTTTGTGAGCCAGGAAGTAAATTACGCCAACGGCCGCGAGCATCATCAGGAAGAGATTCCAGAACGTAACGCGCGCGCCGCCGAGTTTGTCGGCAAGCCAACCACCTGCGGGCCGTAAAACAGACCCAACCAGAGGACCAATGAACGCGTATTGCAACGGATTCACATCAGGGAACTGAGACTTGATTAACAATGGGAATCCAGCGGAATAGCCAATGAATGAGCCAAACGTCCCGAGATAGAGCAGGCTCATGAGCCATGCGTGTTTGTCTTTCAGTACCTTGAATTGCTCGAAGAAGGATGCCTGGGCTACGCGAAGGTTGTTCATGAAGAACCAGGTTGTAAAGAGTGCGAGGACGATGAAAGGAATCCAGATGAGGGCGGCATTCTGCAGCCACAAAGGTTGCGAATTCTTGGATGATATCTGACTTGCGCCGCCCATGTCCCCAAAGATTGAGAAAGTTATGACGATTGGCACAATGAATTGAACAACACTTACACCAATGTTGCCACCCGCTGCATTGAGACCAAGAGCAAAGCCCTTTCTTCGCCTGGGAAAGAAGTAGTTGATGTTTGCCATGCTCGATGCGAAATTTCCACCCCCTACGCCGCACATTAGTGCCAGAATCAAAAAGACCATGTAAGGCGTGTCGAGGTTTTGAACGGCCAGCGAGATTCCGATTGCCGGGAACAGTAACAAGAGAGTGCTAACCAGGGTCCAGTTCCTTCCGCCCATTTTGGGTACCATGAAAGCATACGGAATTCGAAGTGTGGCGCCAGTGAGGCCTGGCACGGCGGCTAACCAGAATAGTTCATTTAACGAGAATTTGAATCCTATCAATGGCAAGCTCACGGCAACCGCGCTCCAGACCTGCCAGATCGTAAAGGCCAGGAATTCTGCGAAAATGGAAAAGGTGAGATTCCTCAGTGCGATTGATTTTCCGGTTTTAGCCCAGAATGATGCGTCTTCAACGTGCCACTCCTGGATTGTGTAACCATCCGATCGAGTGGCGGGGGTTAACTCCAGACTTTCATCAATAACTGCTTGGCTTGCCTTCATGCCTGATTCCGTTGCAAGACCTATGCCAGAAAACTCATACCGTTGAAAGCGTTTGGATGTAATGACAGGCTATGCGACTTGCTCAGTAACCAGGCGTTGCGTTGCAGGTCTGAACAAATAGCCACATACAGAGCAACAATAGTCTTCCGGCAAATCGTCAAGCGAAGTACCTGGCAAGATTCCAACTCCGGGGTCACCGTATTCTGGAATATATGCCGTTTCACAATCGGGACAAATCAAATTATTCTCAACGGGGACGCCTGGCCTCGGGTCCGGTCGACGCCACGTACCTTCCGCAAACGCTATTGCAGGCAGCAGTGAACGTAGCGCCCCGGATTGTCGTACTTTGAATTCGTATCCTGATTCCGATTGCTCGGTTATCTCAAGATTGATTCGGAGTGGCATGCGGCGCACGCGAATCAGGCGCAATGGGGCTTCCACATGATCGCCTATTGTCAATGCGGCTGCGGGAACCTTCAACGGGAGCTGTCGTTGCAAGAGTGCCCGGGAAAATTTCTGACGAAGGCCAACCGCCTCCGGAGAAGACTGCCAGAACAATTCCTGTTCGGCATGACGCAGTGGCAAAGTGGAGGCCAGACCGAGCGAAGCCTCTGGCAAGTTCTTGAGCAACAGCGAATGGAATGGAGTAAGGAAGAGGTATCCCGTCCCCGCCTGTCGAGCAACGCCGATTACCCGCTGAATTGTATCGGGACTAAATATTCCGTCACGCGCCGTTACTCCGAGCCAATGGCCATCGGCGTACGTATGCATGCCTTCGAGCAATGGCGCCGCCAAAGGCCTGAATTGATGGATAGACTGGACTCGCTTTATCCCAAAGCCGTCTTGTAGAAAAGGGAGAACTTCAACGAACTGCATCCGGTTCTTTTCAAGCGCAGCTGCAATGTTCGAGACCTGGACTGTCGAGCATGTGGCGCTTACAATTCTGAGCTGTCTCGTTGCTTCGTCGTAGAAATAAATATTCCAGCTGTCCACCTCCCGCCCGGCTGCAAAAAGTAAGTCCGAACTCAAGCCCGTCAAAAGCGTTTGAGCGGGATCATGAATCTGGATTCGCAATGGCGAATAGATTGGCAGACCTTCTAGAACCCGACGATAGACGGCATTGGTTACCCAGGGAGTCGATGGTTGAATGCCGGTCGCGGGCAGGGCGCTCATGACATTGAAGAATCCTTCCGGGACAGGTTCAAATCCTATTGTCTTCAGCGACTCTGCCTGTCTGGCATTCGCATCGAGCAACAGGATATCCTGGCGCGTTCCAGGCATGATCTGTCGAACCCCATTCGTGAGGCACCATTCAATGAGTTTGCGGAGGTCTGCAACCGCAATCATTCCACCTCGCACGCCGATGCGAATCATACTGCGCAAAGCCTCTGAACTGAATTAGATACCAGGCGCGCAACTTCCGGTTTGCAACTGCCACATCCCAGGCCGGCCGACGTTTCACGCATTACGTCATTGGCCGTTGTTGCCTCTGACTTAACTGCGTTGCAAATATTCTCTTCGCCCACGGCGTTGCAAGAGCAGACCAGTTTCCCGAGCATTGGCGTCCGCTTTTTTCCGCCTCCCTGCAATAGGGACAATCGCTCATCTCCCAGTTCGCGGCCGGATTCGATGAGTCCCTTGAATAATGCGAATTCCTCACGGTCGCCAATAAGAATGGCACCCACGAGACGATCACAATGCACCACGCATTTCTTGTACAGTCGTCGAATGCGATCGAAAAAAACAATTTCCTCGTAATTGGCCGCATCAGCCATTGGAACGACTGTTAGCCCCATTGAGACGGCACTCAGACCACCAATCTTGAGGATGTTCATCGAAAGCGAGCCCGTATAGCTAACAAAGGGATCACCGGCCAGCCGTCGAGCCAGCACCTGGCCCTGGTCCTCGCTGGCAAGAGTGGTTCCATACAGGCCGCTCGCATGCTCTGCAACCTCACCGATTGCGTAAATATTTGGATCCGAGGTTTGCAGATTCTGATCCACAATTACACCACTGGCGCATTGGAGACCGGCCAGACTCGGCAGCTCGATCTCGGGAGTTGTCCCGACTGCAAACACAAGCGCGTCGCAATCCAGGATTTTTCCGCTGGCCAGGCGAACCAACTGGACGGACCCTGATCCACCAATCACTGCGATTTCGTCGTTAAGGAGAAACTTGACGCCTCGCTCTGTCAGAACCTCTTCAAGTATCCGGGATGATTCCGAATCAAGCTGCCTATTCATGATTCGATCAGATCGATGGACGACGCTGACCCTGGAGCCGCGCTTCAACAGAGCCGCAGCCAGCTCAAGACCCAGGAGTCCTGCGCCAAGGATTACCACGCGCGAATCTGATCCACAATAGGCCTGAATTTGCTCGGCATCGGCGCGCTTACGCAAAGTAAATACGCCCGATGTAACGTCAGGCGACTTGATGCCTGACGGAACGAAAGGCCGACTGCCAGTTGCCAGAATCAATCGATCATAAGAATGCGATTCACCAGTATCATCTTGAGCGGATTTATTCTTGCGATCGATTGAAACAATGGATCTGCCCGAAACAAGCTTGAACGAAAGATTCTCCAAATATTTTCGCTTATCGAGCGATTCAAACGTGCTTTCATCAGAAACGACTTCCGGGAGCAAAATGCGATTGTAGAAAGCATCAGGCTCGGCGGAGAAAACAAGGATCTCGTCCGTTGTGTTTTGCTTCCTGTATTCCTGGATAAATCCAAAGGCTGCCGCGCCAGCTCCAACGATAACAATCTTTTCCGGGGATTTCTTGAACTTCTGAACTTGAACAGCTGATGTTTTGAAGCCAGGCTGTTTGGATTCTGGATCAAATTGCCGATTCGTAAGGTTGTTGGCCCGCGAAAGGTCACCCTTACCCTTGCGACCCCAATGCATGGGAAGAAAGACCACGCCCTGGCGGATGTTCGTTGTAACGCGGGCTCTCGCACGGACGTCACCACGGGGTCCCATTACCTCGACGAGATCATTCTCGCTAATGCCTCGCATATCCGCATCAACTGGATGAATTTCAAGGTAGGGCTCCGGGATGTGATCGCGCAATTTGCTCACCTTGCCCGTCCGTGTCATCGTATGCCACTGATCCCGAATGCGACCGGTGGTAAGGATCAATGGATATTCCGGTGAAGATTTCTCGGCTGTATCCTCAATGGGAGGGGCATGGAGGCGGGCGCGGCTATCCGACGTGTAAAACTTAGAATCTTCAAACAGGCGAGGGGTTCCCGGATGCCCCTTGTGCGGCAGCGGCCACTGGATAGCCCGCTTATCGCGCAGCAACGCATAGTCAACGCCCGTGATGTCAATATTGGTTCCCGTCGTCAGACGTGCATGTTCGAGGAAAACGGATTCTTCGTTCTCGTACTCAAAGTATTTTTCAAACCCCATGGCGTGAGCAAACCGACGAATAATTTCCGTGTCTGCAAGGGCTTCGCCTGGCGCATCTACCAACTTGTCTACAAGAGTTACCCGACGATCCGAGTTGGTCATTGTCCCCGTCTTTTCAAGCCAGGACGCAGCAGGTAGCACAAGGTCTGCGAATTCTATCGTCTGTGCGTTCCTGGAAATGTCCTGCACTACAACGAATTTCGCGTTTTTTAACCCTTCCTCCACCAGTCTCGCGTCCGGTAAACTCACGGTCGGATTGGTGCACACAATCCATATGGCCTTCATCTTGCCGCTACGCAAACTCTCGAACATCTCCGTTGCAGATAACCCCGGTTTGTCGCGGATGGATTTTACTCCCCAGAAGTCGGCAACTTCCTTGCGATGATCCGGATTCGTGAGGTCTCGATGGGCCGGGAGAAGATTGCAGAGCCCTCCAACTTCGCGACCACCCATTGCGTTTGGTTGACCGGTGAGGGAAAGTGGTCCGTTCCCGGGCTTGCCAATTTTTCCCGTAATCAGGGAAAGGTTGAGTAATGCCGTGTTCTTGTTTACGCCGACGGTGCTCTGGTTAAGCCCCATGGCCCAGAGCGAGAGAAATCCTCGCGCTTCGCCAATCCAGCGTGCGGCCAATTCAATATCGCCTGACGGGACACCACAAATCGCAGCGTACTCTTGATTTGCTCGCTCGAAAACCTTCTCGCGGAGTGCATCAAAACCGTTTGTATGCTCGCGAATGAATGTACGGTCGATTTGCTCGTTTTCAATCAGCAGTCGAGCAATCGCATGGAATAGAGCGGTATCGGTACCCGGAAGGATCTGCAGATGGAGGTCTGCCCCTTCGCAGGACTGAGTGCGTCTGGGATCGACAATGATGATTTTCGCGTTCGGATATGCTGCTTTTCTTTCTTCGATCCTGCGAAACAAAATTGGATGGCACCAGGCAGGGTTGGCCCCGGCTATAAAGAATACATCTGCAAGATCAATGTCCTCGTATGTGACGGGAACGGAGTCCTCGCCCAGGGCTTTTTTGTAACCCACGACGGCCGAGCTCATGCAAAGCCGGGAGTTTGTATCGATGTTGTTCGTCCCCAGAAATCCCTTGCAAAGCTTGTTGATGATGTAGTATTCCTCGGTTAAAAGCTGTCCGGAAACATAGAACCCAACGCTATCAGGTCCGTAATTCTTGACCAGGGATCGGAATACCCCTGCCGCACGTCGAATAGCCTGAACCCAGCCGACACGAACTCGTGGAGCCGCCCGGTGCGAACGCATTTCGGGGAAAAGTAGTCTGTCACGGCGGTCCATGACGGTGTAGTGGAGATTCATCCCCTTTGAACAGAGCTGACCCCTGTTTGCTGGATGGTCCGGGTCACCTTCAATTTGGAGGCCAGCAGGTGTCTTGTGCACGATCACACCGCATCCAACCCCGCAATACGAACACGTGGTTTTGAGCCCTTGCGACATTCCCTTCGACTTCCTTCCGCACGATGTAGCAACAAACGTACCGCTGAAATTCCTTCTGTTGAGCTGTGAGGAGCCGCAGAACGCCGCCCAATGCTGAAAAAATGAGCAATCCGTCCATGCTTCGTTCGAAAGGGGAGCAATCAGAGCAGATCGGGGAGGTTTTGTACGCGTCAGGCTAGGTACGTTTTCTGCTAAGAGAAACCAGGCAGACGCCTGTGAGATTAATATGAAAAAGCAACTTGTGGTTATCGGCAATGGAATGGTAGGTCACCGTTTCATTGAGAAATTTCTCCAGTTTGGCGGACAGGCTGACTACGATGTAACTGTTTTCGGCGAGGAAAACCGAATCGCCTATGATCGCGTTCACCTTTCCGAGTATTTTGCCGGCAAAAAACCAGAAGACCTTCATCTCAGTTCCCCTTCATGGTATACTGAAAACAGAATCAATCTGCGACTTGGAGAGCGTATAACGTCTATTGATCTCCAGGCTCGGGCCGTGGAGTCCGCGTCAGGAAAACTTTCCTTTGATTCCATTGTCTTTGCAACCGGTTCAAGTCCGTTTGTGCCACCTATCCCTGGTGTGGATTCTAGAAATGTCTTTGTGTATAGAACCATCGAAGATCTCGAGAAAATTGAAGCGGGTGCAAAAAATGGCAAAACCGGTGTCGTGATCGGTGGTGGCCTCCTGGGTCTGGAAGCCGCCAAAGCACTGCGTGATCTGGGGCTTGAAACTCATGTTGTCGAGTTCGCGCCGCGACTCATGCCACGGCAACTCGACGCAACCGGAGCGGATATCCTCCGGCGCAAAATTGAGGAACTGGGTGTCAAAGTGCATCTCTCGCACGAAACGCAGAACATCGAAGATATTGAATCGGGTAAGCGTCTCAATTTCAAAGACGGAACTTGCATTGATACTGACGTAATTGTTATCTCAGCTGGCATCAAGCCGCGCGATGAACTTGCCCGAGATTGCGGAATCAAAGTAGGCGATCGTGGTGGCGTTGTGGTCGATGAATATCTGCGAACAAGCGATCCGCAAATCTATGCAATCGGCGAGGTTGCCCTTTCCGGCGGAATGATTTACGGGCTTGTCGCTCCTGGATATGAGATGGCAGAAGTGCTGGCATGCAATCTGGCTGCGGCGCCGGAAGCACCACGCAAATACGAAGGCTCTGATCTCTCAACAAAACTAAAGTTAATCGGCATTGATGTTGCATCGTTTGGAGACGCCTTCGCGCAGCAGGGCGGTGAGTCCATCACTGTCGTCAACCCGCGACGCGGCATTTACAAGAAGCTTGTAATCTCTTCTGAAGGGAAACTTCAGGGAGGAATCCTGGTCGGCGACGCATCTGCATACGGACAGTTACTCGTTACAATGCAGAGTGGCCTGGATCTTCCGGAAGAACCCGAATCTCTCCTGGTTTCCGGACAGGCTCCAAATTCCGCAGCCATGCCAGATAGCGCCAAAATCTGTTCCTGTAACAACGTTTCACGCGGTGATATTGTAAACGCAATCCGCGAAGGATGCGTTGAACTCGGTGAGCTAAAGGCATGCACCCGAGCCGGTACCGGATGCGGCGGATGTATGCCCCTGGTTACAGATATTCTCAAGAGCGAGCTTAAAGCCCAGGGGAAAGTCGTCCAGAATCATCTCTGCGAACATTTCACCTACTCAAGACAGGAACTGTATCAAATTGTACATGTGCGAAAGCTGAAATCATTTCCGGAAGTTTTGAAAAGCTGTGGTAGTGGTTACGGTTGCGAAATCTGCAAGCCCGCTGTGGCCTCGATGCTTGCAAGTCTCTGGAACGAAGTAATTGTCAATCATCAGACCATTCAAGACACCAATGACCGGTTCCTTGCCAACATTCAGCGCGGCGGAACCTATTCGGTGATTCCAAGAATTGCAGGCGGAGAAATCACAACTGCAAAATTAGAAATCCTGGCACAAATCGGAACCAAGTACGGGCTGTATTGCAAGATCACGGGCGGACAGAGGATCGATTTGCTGGGCGCGCGCGTGGAACAACTTCCAGATATCTGGAAGGATCTGGTGGAAGCTGGCTTTGAAAGCGGTCACGCATACGGAAAGGCAATGCGCACCGTGAAGAGTTGCGTTGGCAAGACCTGGTGCCGCTTTGGAGTCCAGGACTCCACTGCGTTTGCAATTCGAATCGAAGAGCGTTACCGTGGAATTCGCTCTCCGCATAAACTGAAATCTGCAGTTTCTGGCTGCATTCGCGAATGCGCAGAAGCTCAAAGTAAGGATTTTGGGATCATTGCAACTGAAAAGGGCTGGAACCTCTACGTCTGCGGAAACGGCGGGGCAAAACCACGTCATGCGGAATTGCTTGCATCGGATCTGGACGACGAGACCTGTATCAAGTTCATTGATCGATTCCTGATGTTATACATCCGTACGGCAGATAAGCTTGAGCGCACAGCAACCTGGTTCAACAAGCTCGAGGGTGGCATTGACTATCTTCGTGATGTAATCATCAATGATTCGCTTGGGATTTGCGCCGAACTTGAGGCAGAGATACAGCATCTGGTTGATACGTATGTCTGCGAATGGAAGGAAGTCGTGGATCATCCGGAGAAGCAGAAAGCGTTCCGCCATTTTGTAAACAGTCCTGAGGGCGACCCGACTCTGCGCTTTGTTGAAGAACGCGGACAAAGACGCCCGGCGGATTGGCCAGTGGCCTCAGGAGTCATCCAATGACCGTATCTCCAACAGAAAGCATGTTCCTGGTCGCGCAAGCCTCGAGCTTTCCGGAAGACGCGGGGATTTGCGCGCGCGTAGGCGAGCGGCAGATTGCGATCTTTCGATTTTCAAATGGCGAATGGTATGCATGTGACAATGCCTGTCCCCATACGGGCGATATGGTGCTAGCGCGCGGGCTTACGGGAGATCAAAAGGGTGAGCCCAAAGTAGCGTGCCCTCAGCATAAGCGATCGTTCTCATTAAAGGATGGTCGTTGCCTCTCCGGCGATAGCTACAAGGTGCAGACGTATCCGGTTGAAGTGAAAGATGGGCAGGTGTACCTCAAACTTCCTTCTGACTATTTGTGACGTCCGTAGGTCTTTTCCAGATACGTGTGAATGCTTGCAACTGTCTCTGATGGATTCTTAACTTCAGGCGCCAGGTTGATTTTCCAACCCTGGGCAATTGCAATGCCGCGGCCCAGCAAGCTATAGTACCAATCGTATCGGGCATGATCCAGAGAAGCGGCTTTTGGATCCACATCCTTAAAAATGTACGTCACAATCTCATGGACCGCAAGGGCCTGATCCACGCGTGCATTCGTTATAGTCTTGAGGTTGTCCGTGACAGCCTCCATGACGCGGGTTTTCAGGAATTCAATGCTCTCTGTATCTGCCATGACCCATTTCATACCACCAGGTCTATCGGTCAATCATGGCGCCGGCCGAACAACCACGGGCACTCCGCTGAAGGCCGCGTTGCCTGTCAGCGCATCGATGGATTCATCGTCCGTGAGATCGTTGATGCTTGCTCCGGAATGCGCGGCAGCAGTCCCGAGCTTACTTCCTTTCCTGCCGTGACCATACCCGTGCGGAATGCTGACCACGCCTGGCATGATCTCTTCAACAACCTCAAGCGGCAGCTGGACTTCCCCGACACGCGACGTTACAAAGACGACATTTCCGTTCTTCAAGCCTCTGGATTCAGCATCCCTGGGATTCATGAACAAGGTACAGCGATTTGCCCCTGTCATGAGCTTTGCAATGTTGTGCATCCATGAATTGTTATCTCGCACGTGCCTGCGACCAATCAGCATCAGTGACCCATTGCCCTGACCTGCCTGCACCTTCATAGACTCCTTCAAACGCCCAATGTCAGCGGTCATCAACGCTGGCGCCAGATCAACTTTTCTGTCCGGGGTCTTGATCCGATTCAATAGCACACTCGTGAGTGGTCCAAAATCAACTCCGTGCGGATTGTCGACTAACGTCTGAAGTTCGATTTTTGTGGCTGCATACGGCCCTGCTTTGAGCATCCGATCCAGGAAATCCGTTGGTTTTATCCCACGGGCTGGCTTC
Source organism: Leptospirales bacterium (assembly GCA_016788865.1). Classification (GTDB taxonomy): domain Bacteria; phylum Spirochaetota; class Leptospiria; order Leptospirales; family Leptonemataceae; genus JAEUSB01. Next base: position 47,223 of record JAEUSB010000057.1, on the reverse strand, counting down.
TTTGCCTTTTTTGGGTCTCGTGCCTCATCGAGGCGGCGGGTAAGTTCTGTGAAAATTTCCCAGTCATGCATGGAGCCTGCTGGTGGATCAAAGACAGCAGGGGAATAGCGGGCCGTATTCCTTACAGCAAATATGTTGAACACCACATCGTAGTGGTCATGCTCAAGCGGAGAGGTAGGTGGCAGGATCACGTTCGCGTTTCGCGTGGTTTCATTTAGATATATGTCAATGCTTGCCATGAACTTCAGTGACTCCATTGCTTTCTGGAGCTTTCCGCCGTTCGGGGTGGAAAGAACAGGATTCCCGGCGGAAGTCACCAGCGCTCGCACGCCACCTTCGCCCTGAAAGAGTATCTCGTCTGCAAGCGCTGCCACGGGAAGCTCTCCTCCAAACTCCGGCAAACCCCTGGCCTTACTCCGAAACGAATCAAAGCTACCGTAAGAATCGCTCTTGAATTCAGCACCGATGGTGTCCACAGCGGGAAGGGCAAACATTGCTCCGCCGGGTTCGTCCATGTTTCCTGTTACGATATTCAGCACGTTGATGAGCCACTGACACAGTCCGCCAAATGATTGGGTAGAAACCCCAACCCGACCATAGCAAACAGCACTTCTGGCGCCAGCAAATTCGCGCGCTATTCTTTCCGTAACGTTAGCCGGAATACCGGTGATACCAGCTACATCTCCAGGCCCAAACGCCCTTACAGTAGTTTCGATTGACTGCAGACCCTTGACCTCAGGTCCAAGGCGCTTCAAGTTCACCAGTTTTTCACGGAAAATCACATTCAGGATGGCCAGTAAGAAATAGACATCGCTGCCGGGTTTGATAAAGATGTGCTCGTCTGCCACTTCAGCGGTTTCCGTTCTCCTGGGATCGATCACGATGATGCGCCCGCTGCGTTTCTGGATGGCCTTCATGCGACCCTTAATATCCGGTGCGGTCATGATACTTCCATTTGAAGCAATTGGATTGGCGCCCAGGATGAGAAAATAATCTGTTCTATCGACATCTGGAATTGGAACGAGCAATGGATGCCCAAACATCTTCAGCGAAGCAAAGTGATGCGGCAGCTGATCGACTGACGTTGCAGAATACGAGTTTCTGGTTTTGAGCCGCGAGATAAACCGAGGCGCGAATAGCAGGGACCCGTAGTTGTGCACGTTTGGATTCCCGGCATAGTAGGCTACTGCATCGTTGCCATGCTCCTTTTGAACAGCATGCAGGTTGTCCACAACCAGGTTCAGTGCTTCATCCCAGCTGACTTCATGCCAATCATTGCCTATGCGGCGGATTGGCTTTCGCAATCGATCCGGATCTTCGTGGATGGCCTTAAGCTCTGGTCCCTTGGGGCAAATGTGCCCATGTGAAAACACGTCAGCCTTATCACCGCGGATTCCAGCCACTCGTCCATTTTCTACCTTGATTTCCAGGCCACAGATGGCCTCACAAAGGGAGCAGGAACGATATACGGTTTTCATACTGCCAGAAAATCCCGGAATCGAGAACTCGAACAAGCCATTTTGATTCGGGGTAGTGAAAAGATGGTCGGTTTTTGCTATTCTGGCGTGATTTGGCCCTTAAATTGGTCCGTAATGCAGGGTCCTACGAGTCGCTCATTTGAGGTCCTACGTTTCAGCATTCTGGACGAATGCAACTTCTCCTGCGTCTATTGCGTGGAGGACGTTCGGCGGAGTGCCCCGGATTTTGTCCCGGCGCGCATACTACTGTCTTACGTAGAGAAGCTTCTCACGCAGCTAAAACTAAAAACCATTCGCATCACCGGTGGCGAGCCAACCCTGCATCCAGAACTCCTTGAAATCATTTCAGGATTGCGCACAATGGGGGTTGCCGATATTCGCATGACGACAAATGGGCACACCCTGAGTCGAGTGATTGACCGCGCCGTTCAAAACGGCCTGGGGTCTGTCAACATTTCGCTCGATGCAGTGAGCAAGAATGCGTTTGCTACAATGAGTCGCGTGCGAGATGGTGAGGGCGTAATTTCTGGAATTGATTCCTCGATCGCCCTAGGGATACCAGTGAAACTCAATTGCGTGGTAATGCGCGGGCTAAACGACGCGGAGATTGTTCCGTTAACACAGTTTGCCAGGGAGCGCGGTATCATCATTCGGTTTCTCGAGGTTATGAACATGGGGCCGTTATACGGCAAATCGCACTCATTTCTGATGCCGGAAAGCGAGATAGTCCAGCGAATCTCCGAAACGGAAGGATACGCGGAGCGATTGATCCGGGATGCTAATTCTACAACCAACTACTACCGTACGCGGAAAGGCCAAATCTTTGGTGTAATCGCCAACTACTCAGATCCGTTCTGCGGAGACTGCAACCGGCTCAGGCTTGACAGTAAGGGAAATGTCTACGGGTGTCTGAGTTCGGCTTCACGCGAAAATCTAGCAGGCGCGGATCTGAATGGCTTGCTCGATCGCGCCCTGGCCAGGAAGCAGAATCATTTTCTTGGAAGCGAAACGAGTATGAAGGCTATCGGGGGATAGATGAAGGTCCAGGTGCGTGCATTCGGTGCAATGGGTGATTTCATTGGAAAGTCAACTAACGTTGATATTTCTGAAGGCGCAAGCATCGCAGACCTCACCCGACTTCTGGTGAGCCAATTTCCGGCTGCAGCGGGTCTTATGCCGTCCTGTGTTTTTGCCATTTCCAACACATTTGCGAATATCGAAACAAAACTGATATCGGGTCAAGAGGTTTCAATCCTGCCTCCTGCAAGCGGTGGCTGATGCGAATCGCTTCAACGCCACTTGATCTGGCAGATGCAATACGGCAGGTGGAAGATCCGGCCGCAGGAGCCATTGTTCAATTCCTGGGAACAGTGCGGAACACAAACCAGGGACGTTCCGTAATTGGCCTGGAATACGAGGCACATGAGCCCCTTGCGAATTCACTGATCGAGGAAATCCTTAGCACCGCCATCTCAAGGTTCGATCTACTCCGGGCGTACTGCTGCCACAGGATTGGGAAGCTCGCGATCGGGGAGACAGCCGTTCTTGTGCTTACGTCTTCCATGCATCGCCGCGAGGCCTATCAGGCTAACGAATACATCTTAAATCGAGTAAAGCACGAAGTTCCAATCTGGAAAAAGGAATATTATCCGGATGGAAGTTCAGAGTGGTCAGCGCAGTGCGCCGGCTGCGCGTCGTTGGAGCATCATCCGGGAGGCTAGTATGATAGGCGTGGTACTGAGCGGAGGGCATTCGCACCGAATGGGGCAGGACAAAGGACTCCTGATCCATGAAGGGCGCACCTGGTGCGAACGCGCAGTTTCTCTGCTATTCAACTTTTGCGATTCGGTTCTGGTTTCTGTGCGCGAAGACCAGCCGGGCTATTCGACGCTTCCAGGTATTGCTTCAGAAGCGCGATGCAGAATTGTGATCGATAAGAAGGTCCGCGGACCAGCTCGGGCAATCGCGGAGATTCATAAACTTCATCCCACAGAGGAACTGCTCGTTATGGCCTGCGACATGCCCCTGGTTACCGTGTCTACCGTTGAGGCAATCGTCCAGGCAAGGCGCGCAGAGCCAGAGATGGATGTCTACCTTTACGAGACGGATGGACATCTGCAACCTCTCTGTTCACTTTATGCCCCGGACGGGCTTGCACTCCTTGCGAACGCCGTTGAACGCGGGAAACTTAGCTTTAAGGAGATCCTTCCAGAACTCGGCCTGCATCGAATCCTGGTTCCTGGTTCCCCAGAATTTGTTCCTATTAATTCCCCCGACGATCTGCGGCTATTGTAGCTGCGGAGGAGCAACCGTGAGTCTCCGTTCTACTGCTCCCGCGTGGATTCGTAAAGGATTGCAGGCAGCCGTGTCAGGGTTTTTTTGAACCGTGATCGATATAACTCATAAGCGCGTTAGCCTCCGCCATGCGCGTGCCGGCGGATTTTTGTCCTGCGATCTTGCCACAGCCAAACGCATTCTGGCAGGAGACCTGCCCAAGGGCAATCTACTTGATGTTGCAAGGGCTGCGGGACTTCTCGCGTCAAAGAAGACGCAGGAATTGATTCCACATTGCCATCCGGTCTCAATCGATAAGATGCAAATTGAGTTTCAAGTCATCACAGAACCAAACGCCGGCGTACTAATTGAAGCCAACGGTAGTTCTATTGGGCGGACCGGAATCGAAATGGAAGCGTTGACGGCTGTCTCTGTTGCAGCACTTACAATTTACGATTTGCTCAAACCAATCGCTGAATCGCTTGAAATTCAATCGATTCGCCTGCTTGAAAAGATCGGTGGAAAGAGTGATCCTCGGTTTCAGGCCAAACCAGGGCTGCGCGCTTCCATTCTAATAATCTCCGATTCCACAGCAGCAGGCAGTCGGCTCGACAAATCCGGACAGGCAATCAAGGAAATCCTGGTCAAACATGGAGTCGAGATCAAGGCACTCACAACCGTTCCTGATGAGGTGGAGCAGATTCAGGCTGCAGTCAAAGAACAGGTCCATCAAAGTGATTTTGTGTTTACAACCGGCGGAACAGGACTCAGTCCGCGCGATGTAACGCCGGAAGCGATTCTTCCCTTGCTTCATCGAACCATTCCGGCTGTGGCAGAAGCCATGCACGCACATGGTCAGAGTCGAACAGCATGGGCAATGCTCTCGCGTTCTTTTGCCGGGATTATTGACAATACGGTCATCGTGGCACTTCCCGGAAGCACGTCAGGCGCCATTGAGAGCCTTGATGCAATTCTGCCGGGAGTTTTCCACGCAAACGATATGCTAAAGGCTCGAGGGCACGGTTGATATCCTACTCAGAAGCCCTGGCGGCGCTCCTGGCTCATAAGCTTTCGTTACCGGCTGAAACGATTCCCCTGGCCCAGGCAGGGGGGCGCGTCCTTGCCGCCGAGATTCTAGCCGATCGCGACTACCCACCATTTAATCGGGCCACAATGGATGGCTACGCAATCCGTTCCGTAGATTTTGCAAAAGGGAGTGTGTACCGGGCAAATTCCTGGAAACATGCAGGGGATTCTGGTGACCCGGCTTTACTATCCAATGTCTCCGCCACGAGCGAAAGAACCTGCATCGGGATTTCTACTGGAGCGGCCGTACCAGCCGATTTCGATACAGTAATCCGCGTGGAAGACTCCCGGGTAGATCCACCAGGCGTGAATGTGAATATGCCGCATAACGTCACTTTCGTGGTCGAACAGATCAAACACGGACAAAACGTAGCCCGGCAAGGGGAAGACATAGGGAAGGGGCAGCGAATCCTTGGACGCGGTACCAGGATTTCGCCGGGAGCTACCCTGGCACTCGCTTCCGTCGGAGCGACTGCGGTTTCTGTTTTTAAGTGGCCCAGGATTCGGGTCGTGAGTTGCGGCAATGAGGTTATCCCAGCCGAAAGCAATCCATGGCCTGAACAAATCCGCGATTCAAATTCTCATACGTGCCGTTCCTTCCTCGGGGCTATTGGACTTGCCGTGGAAGCCATTGACCTCATCCCGGATGATCCGGCTAAGCTTCGCGAGGCGTTGCGCCAGGGGCTATCGGCGGATATACTGATCGTAACGGGCGGGGTTTCAAAGGGGCCCCACGATTTCATTCCGGGACTGCTCGAGGAACTGAATGTGACACGCATCTTCCACGGTGTGGCGATCAAACCTGGCAAGCCGGTTTTTGCGGGCTATCACGGAGGCAAGATCGTCCTGGCTCTGCCTGGTAACCCGCTGAGCGTTCTTGTTGCCTGTGAAATCTTCCTGCGGCCCTACCTGTTAGCCTCCACCGATTCAAGCGCGGCCCTCTCCTGGCCGATGAGATTCCAGGGAGAGCGTAAGAAACGTTCAGGCCTGGACGAATTCTTTCCGTCTAAGTTGAATGCAACGGGGATCGAAACAGCTCCCTGGAATGGAAGCGGTGATATTCTGGCGGGCCTGTGTGAAGGGTTCGCCCTCCATCCTGCTGAAAGTGCAGAACTCCGGGACGGGGACCTGGTGCGGTTCTTTCCCTGGACAGGAGCGTAATGGCAAACGAAGTTAGAAGCTGGGCGATTTTTACAATCCGCGGAAACATCCTTCCGGATCAGATCACCCGTGATATGAAAATTGAACCGGACCGTGTCTTTGCAGACGGCAAGGATCGCGTCTGGCAGATCAACTCCACGCTCGGCGCAACAGAAACAACAGAAGCCCATTTTCATGAGTTGCTTCTCCGCCTGCTCCCGCAGAGCGCCATGCTCAGGAAACTGGCCAGCGATCACTATCTTGAGTTCTATTGCTTCCTGGAAAAACCCCAGGAGATGAGCCTGCCCATTACGCTTTCACCACGCATTCTCTTGCTCTGCGGCTACCTTCGCGCACACGTTGACGTTGAAGTCAAAGACCTTGACGTGGTCTAGCATCGCTTGAATCTCTAAGCGATCTACCCAAGCGAGCGGATTGCGCGCAACCCGCCAGCAGAACACGCTCAAACCTTTCCGTATTTCTTGATCAACAGATCGATTGCATCGTCGGCGTCGATTCCACGCATATCCAGGATAAAATCCGCAGCTGACTCATACCAGGGCAAACGGCGCATTAGTAACTCTTTGTAAGCGCCTGGCAGATCCGGTCTATTGGAATCGGCGCCACCTTTTTCAAGCAGCCAATCCATGTCACGCTTCACATAGACAACGTGGCACTGTTTCAAAAGTTCCAGTTTGCGAGCCGAAACGCTTTCGAGCCCGCCGTCCTCGGCCGCCTCTACCAGTATGCCACCGCCACAATCAATCACCAGGTCCTGCATGGTCATGAGTTTTTTTAGAAGTTCAAATTCTCGATCACGAAACTTACGCCAGCCTTCCCGCTCTACAATCTTTGAGATTGGGAACCCGCCCGCTTCATACGAAACGAGTGTGTCCGTAGATAACGTTAGACGACCAGATCCCTTTCCGAATTTTCTAGATATCCGGGACTTGCCAGCACCTCGGCCACCTACGAATGCAATATTTGTCTTCTTCAAACTCACGTTCCCCTTAAATCGGTCAACTCTCCCAGGAACTCTGGAAGGCTGCTGTACAATGCCTGTAAGTCGTTGTCGGTTATTTTCAGGGTATCGAGGGCAAATTTGCTCAACGATTCACTGAGACCACCGGTATCCACGCCTACCCCCGCCACGAGTGCAATGTGATTTGCCAGGTGGACCAGACACGTTAACTCCGGGTTCTTCTGTGCCTTCTCCGGATGGTATTGAAGCGCAACTGCCTCGCTTAACTCCGGCGGAAATTGCCATATGGATAAGAGCTTCCCACCAATCTCGGCATGGTCATAGCCAAGTATACTCCGTTCGATCTGCGAAAAGGAAACTTCCGGATTCTTATCGATTTCCGCTGCAACCTGTCTGTATGCTTTCTTGAAATACTGGGCTAAAACAATTTTACCTATATCATGCAAAATTCCGGCGGTAAAAGCAACGTCAGGCGGCACTCTAGTCCGGCGCATCTTGCAGATTCTATCCGCAAGTTCGGCAACAATCAGACTATGATCCCAGACGTCCTTAGCATCCATCTTGTAGCCTTCAAGGGGAATTGCGAGAATCCCTTTTGATGCCGTGATAAGTACAATGTTCTTCACTGTGCGAAGACCGAGCGTCATGACAGCCTCCTGCACTGAGCGCACAGGTCGCTGCGGCCTGTAATACGCGGAATTAGAAAGGCGGATCACCCCGGCCGTAATGGCCGCGTCCTTGGAGATCTCCTCCGAAAGTTTTTGAATGTCCGCGTCTGGATCGTTGGCCAGTACCAGAATCTTCTGAACGACACCCGGCATTGCCGGGAGCTTCTGAATATCCGCGAGTTGTTCGTCTATCTTTGCTTTCATCTCTGCCGCTGCGTCCATATTACACCGCCGTCCGATAGAAATATTTCTCTCTGGTTCCCGCGCGCATAAGAATACTGCCGTCTTCCATGTTCATGGTAATTGTGCGTCCTGTGTGCCCACCCACATCTTCCGCCAGGAGTGGTATCTTATGGAATGCCAGGGCTTCCTTTACTGCCCGGATATTGTCCGAACCGATGGTGAGCAGGAACGTAGAATGAATTGACTCGAACATGGATGCTCCACCAAAAATCCGCGCTGTGAGCATGGATGGTTTGACGTCCATCTTTCCGAGTTCCTCAACCAGCGAGTCTATGGCCGGACGGGCGTACTTGCCGCGATGGACAATCTTCCCTGTTGGTGCATCTGCGAGGAGAATATGAGCTATGCCACCGCACTTCTTCTCCACGGAATACAGGGCAATCCCAACACAGGATCCCAGTGTAGTGCGTAGACCATCGGAACCGCGCGCCGTCTTCCATTCGGCAACGCCTACATGAATGATCCGTCCTTTAATATTCTCCAACCGCACCTCGCCGTGGTCAAAATTAACTGGAGTGGGTAACCCCTGGATAAAATCTGCTCTTGTGAAATCCGTTCAACTTAAAAAAGCAAGCTATTCAGGTCCTGTGGCGGCCTTTGAGGAGGGCTCCGTCCGCATCGTTGTGCTTGGAACGGCCCATGTGTCCCCCGAATCCATTGCCGACGTGGAGCGAGCCATGAAAGATCTCGATCCGGAGACTGTCTGCGTCGAACTCTGCCGGCCCAGATACGACGCGATGCTCGATCCTGATCGTTGGAGAAAAATTGACATCGCGCGGCTGATTCGTGAAAAGAAGGTGGGGCTATTGTTCTCGTCACTCGTGCTGTCCGCGTATCAAAAGAAGCTGGGTGCGGAGCGCGGAGTTAAGCCTGGCCAGGAAATGATGACAGCCGTCAAGCTGGCAGAGGAGCAAGGCCGCAATCTTGTTCTCGCAGACCGCCAGGTTAGCACTACGCTCACACGTGCCTGGAGAAAGGTAAGCTTCTTTAGCAAATACAATATTGTCTCTCAGCTCTTTGCTTCGCTTCTGGTGCGCGAGAAAGTGGAAGAAGCAGACCTGGAAAAGCTAAAAGGCGAGGATGCGCTCGCTGATTTGTTCAAATCGCTTCCTCCACGGTATAAATCCATCAAGGATGTCTTCATTGGCGAGCGCGATCGCTATCTGGCGGAGAAGATCAGGCATGCAGCCGCGGAATTGAAGAAAGGCACTGTATTTGCTGTTGTCGGTGCCGGGCATGTACCAGGAATCCGTCAGGTTCTTGAAACCGGTGAAGCCGTGAACATCAAAGAACTCGATGAAGTTCCACCGGCGAGCATGCTTAAGAATGTGCTAACCTGGATTTTCTTTTCCAGTATCATCGCGGCACTTGGCTACTGGTTCAGTCAGAAGGGCGACGATGTCCGGGAACAGGCAGTCATCGCCTGGGTAGTTGGTAGGAGCCTGGGAGCCGGCATTGGTGCATTCCTGGCATTTGCACACCCGCTGACGATCCTCGTCACAACAATCATGGCACCCATTTCGATTTTCATTCCGGGCTCAAGACTCTGGATGTTTTCCGCATTGACGGAAGTCTGGCGACGGAAACCACACGTAGAAGATTTCGAGGACATCGCTTTTGTTTCCGATTCTGCCCTCAGTTTCATCAAAGCCCTGTACCGAAACCGGGTGCTGCATCTCTTCTGGACAATTGCCCTTGTATCAATTGGTCTGACGATTGGGAATATCTATATTGCAACGTTCATCGGAAAGAATCTGTAGCTCAGCGTTCAAGGGCGCCAGCCTGCTCCTCGATTCCAATGATGCTCTCTTCCAGGTCCCTTGATTTCTGGACCTGGACGGATAGATCTGCTTCAATGGACGCAATTGCCTGAGCGGCTGCAGCGCTCCCTTCTTTCTGTTCTCTTGAAATCCGTTCGATCTCGCCCGAGAGTTGTTTCAGGTCACGCAGGGACTGAATCAATGTTTTATTAATCCGCTCTTCTTCCTGAATTCTATCGCGCAGCGCATGAAAATTTCCGGACATTTCCGCAAGGCCTTTCCCCTGGTCGCGAACCATCTGATGCGCCAATTCGGTGGCTTTACGTGCGCCTTCAATGACTCGCGCGCTGTCAGAAACGATAGTTTCGATGGTCTCTGCGTTCGCGCCTGACGTATCTGCAAGTTTACCAACTTCCTGCGCAACAATGGCGAAACCCCGGCCGTATTCTCCGGCGCGAGCCGCTTCGATCGCTGCGTTCAGCGCAAGAAGATTTGTGCGATCTGCAATCTCTGCCATCATCTGATTGATTTCACTGACTCGCAAAAAGGAATCTTCGATTCCTCGCAAAGTATTTGAAAGCTCATCCACCGCAGAAGTCACGCGTGTTCCCGTTGTCCGCGCAAGCTCCATTCTGCCATTGAGATCTTCGGTCGAGGAGCGCACACCGTCGAGAATCTTCTCAAGCGCGGTGCTTTCTTTGTTCATGTTGTCGATCTTTGCATACTGTGTGTGAACGGAATCAGTTGAGTTCTCGATTGAAGCTGTGAACTGTTCCATGGTTGCGGAGATTTCCTGGACGGAACTGGCCTGGTTCTCCATGCGCTCATTGAAGGTGGCCATTAGCTGCCGGATTGCCGCAACGGATGCGCGCAATTGATCCGCGTGCTTGACCATTTTCTGCGCCTGGAGCTGCAAGGTTTCGTTCGACTGCTGAATCCGCTCACTTTGCTTCAGCGCATCTTCGCGCAGCGTGGTCAGAATCACCAGGACACTTCGCATTATGATTGCAAAGATGAAGATGAACACGGGCTTGAGTATCTCATTGGCCAGGGAGACGTGGCCCGGCAGATTGGTTTTTGAAAGCTCAGTAGTAAGAACCACACCACCAACCTGATTTGCAATCACGATTACTACAAAGCAGCAAACGGTGCACAATGCTCCAATGAACAAGACGAATCGAACAGTCGACATTGCCAGGCAGGAACAAATAATATAGAAAGCCAGAATGAAATAGAGTACAGTTGCACGCAGTACAGTTACCGCCTGCTCAGCGTTGGATGCGCTTACGCCCACAACCATGACCATGAACAGCACCAGGACATCGAGAACGATTGTAATCCGCGCCCAGGATCGGGGGGTCTTACCCAGCGCGTCGAGCAGGAAGGTTACAATGCAGTACGAGAACTGAAATCCAATCCCAATGAGGTAAGCGCGAATCAGGGCGGGATCCGTGGTGCTCCAGGTGGAAGCGACGCTGGCAGCGTACAAAATAACAAGGAACAGACGAATCCGATTGATTACCCTGGAGCCGTATTTGTTTACATCGCGCTTTTCTTGGACCTGGGTCATTGGAGTATGATTTCTTCGTTCTTCAACGTATTCCGTCCAATGGTACTCACAGCGATTGGATTCGGCGTGCGATTTTCTATTTTCACATTGCCTTCGATTCGCAGAGGTGCGTCAAACTGAACGGGACCGGTTACAGTTAGAGTTTCGGCATCCAGGAGCGACGGATAAACCGCAAACAGCCGATCAAAGTCGTCTATCTTCTTGTAGGAATCTCCCAAACGCACGACGGGCTCTTTGTGGGCCCTTTTTTCGTCCAGAATCAGGGCCAGGTCACGGGGCCTGAGCTTGCACGCATCGCTCCTGCGTACCAACAAATCCGAACAATTCTTCACGGGGGCGAACCTATCGCGCGCCACCTCGATAACCTTCATGCTTGCAAAGCTTTCGCAGGCGGACCCCATGGCAGCCTCAAGCTGGAGAATCTTCTGCCCCTGCCAGTCCTTGGGGTTGACAATGAGCGAAAGGCTGAGGCCCGATTTGAGCTTATCGCGCAAGGCTTCCAGGTGAACCCAGAGGTTATTGATTGAGAAAAACCCGAATCGCTTGGTGTCTTCAAAGTCTTTGAGATGCTCGGGTTCGACCTGTGCCGTTTCAAGCAGTGAAATATTATATCTTCCGCGCCTTCTAAACAAAACGCCACCCTTCAGATCCGCAGCGGATTTGGGGGTCATCTCCATTGCAAATTCGAGTTTGTTCTCCAGGAAATAGTTCAACAGACGATCGTCGAGTGTGGCGCCGAGGTTGTCCCCGTTTGAAATGAACGCAACCCGGCGGCCAGAATCAAGGAGTCTTGATAACAACCCGCTTGTCTGAAGGGAAAGAAAAACGTCGCCATGGCCCGGGGGACACCAGTGCTCCTCTTTGCTTCCATCGCCGATTGGCATCATGTCGCGATCAAACAGGCGAGGGACCATGTTCTGCAAGAAGTAGGACGGGGTCTTGTCGGGATTTAGATCCGCCATAGCCGGATCGTTTTTGAAATCATCTTCCGTGTTGTAGGAGTTCATGAAGATCAAAGGCAGGTTTGCATCACCACGCGAGCGCTCCAGGTTGATTTGCTCTCGAATGATTCCCAGGAAGTTCTTTCCACCGTGTACGGGAATGACGGACTTCGCGCGTGTAAGCCCCATAGAAGTTCCGAGCCCACCGTTCAGTTTGATCAAAGCAAGTTGCCCCAGTTGCTCAATTCCTTTGGCCCCTTCCGGCGCTGGTAGGTTTGCAAGCGATACACTGTCATCGGGCCTTAGATCCAGAATTTCTTCCCATGGGATTTTGCCGGTATCCCCGCGAAATACCAGATCGACCCGGCGCATGAACTCGCGGATGATTTCCGGCCCCATGGATTGGCCCAGCATTCGCTTCATAATCTCATTTTGAATTACTGCGTAATCGCTCATTTTACCCACCTCTTGCCTGCACCGGGCAGGCGATCGATTCGCTCTAGATTCAAATCGTATTTCTGGCCGTTAGGCGAAAACTGAACCCAGAGCTCAATTGTCCGCGAACCTTTGTACTTTACTTCCTCACCATCGCGATATGGCAATGGGACGATTGTCTTAAAATTATAGTAATAGATGGTTCCTGCCGTGGTTTCCGCCACAAGAATTCCACGCTTCAGTGGATCCGCCAGGAAACGTTCCGCAGCAACCGGGTAGCGGGCCTTCCAGAGTTCCGGAAGCTTCTTTTCTACTTCAGAGTATGTTGGAACCCGCCCGAACAGTAGCGCGGGAAGCAATAGAATCGCGCAACCGGCTACGATGCGCGACAATTGCTCAATGTCCTCCGTATGTGGAGAGTGCGTATACCGGGATGTTTGCCTTCTTGATCTTCTCGCTTCCATGCAAATCAGGCAAATCGATGATAGCCGCTGCCTCGAGAACTTCGCCGCCCAGGCGGCGAATCAGATTCGCAGCAGCGATCATTGTTCCGCCGGTTGCAATCAAATCGTCAAAAATAACTACACGATCACCCTTCTTGCAAGCGTCTTCATGCACCTGAACGGCTGCCGTTCCGTATTCGAGCGCATACTCTTCGGAAATCGTTTTCCAGGGCAGTTTGCCCTTCTTACGAATCGGCACGAATGGAATCTTCAATTGGTAGGCAATTGTTACGCCCAGGAGAAACCCGCGCGCATCCACTCCTGCGATTACATCGATCTTCATTTCGCGATAGCGCGCCGTGAATGCCTCAAATACCGCATGCAATACATCGTGGTGCTGAAAAATGGGAGTAATGTCCCGGAACATAACACCCTTCTCCGGCCAATCCGGCACCGATCGCACAACGTCTTTAATCTTCTTTTCAACTTCAGTCATAAATTCCTCATTCTATCATTGTTCCCACGCCTTCGTGGGTAAAGATCTCAAGTAAGATTGCATGGGGGACACGCCCGTCAATAATATGGATTTGTTTAACACCCTCTTCGAACGCGGTCAGGCAGCATTCGACCTTTGGAATCATTCCACCGGAAATCTCGCCGCTTGCGATCATGGCTCGCGCCTCGGGAGCGCCTAACCTTTGCTTGGTGACTCCATTCTGCAAGACACCCGGCGTGTCTGTTAGCAACATGAACTTCTCTGCACCAAGCGCTGCAGCTATTGCTCCGGCCATTGTATCTGCATTCACGTTCAAACTCTGAAGTCCAGGGCCCGCCGCGACGGGCGCGATTACGGGAATGTAGCCACTTTGCAAAAATGTGTTAATAATCGATGGATCAATATTTTCCTTTCTCACCTGGCCCACACGACCCAGTTCTGCCGAAGCAGGGGTTGCGCTTGCAAGCTTGCCATCGCGCCCGGAAATTCCAACCGCGCGGCCGCCTTTCTTATCTATGAGTGAAACGATTTCTTTATTGATGCTGGCGGACAGGACCATCTCCACCGCTTCCATGGTTGCATCGTCCGTTACGCGTACGCCCCCCTGGAATTTGGATTGAATTCCCATTTGTCCAAGGAGCGAATTGATGCGTGGCCCGCCGCCATGAATGATAACGGGCCTGACTCCCACATAGTGCAGGAGGACCAGGTCTTCCGCGAATTGTTCGCGCAACGACTCCTGGTTATCCAGCGCAGCTCCGCCGTATTTGATGACTACAGTCTTGCCAGAGAACCTGCGAATATAGGGCAGGGACTCAAGTAGGATTCGAGCTCGCTGTTCCTTGTCCGTTTCCGGAGTCAGGACGGATTCTCCCCCAGGACTTTGATAAAGTTTTCAATTGAAAGTTTATCTTTATCCAGGTTGTGTTTGTAAACGTCGCCAATGGCCGATTCTACAACACCACCGACGAACAGTACTTTACTTGTAATTTCGATATCGTAGGTCCGCGCCGATTGGTTACCTTTTGCAAAGTACTTGGAAACACCCTTCACAGCAAAGATGTTATCGAGTCCGCCTCCGGGAGTTACTTTGAACGTATGCGTATTGGTTGTATCATCAAACTCTGATTCTTCCACCAGGACGTTGGCGCCCGCCGGGAGCACAGTTTGGAGCACCGCTGGCATTGCATCTGCAAGCGAAATATTCCGAACCTGCTTCAGTATATGACCTTCGCGGGATTCACTGACTACCTGAACATTCTTTAGCTCTGGAAACTTGTCCAGGTGCTTGTAACGTTCCTCGCGCGCGCGCAAGAGCGTTGGAAGTGAATGTTCAAAGGTTTGTTCTACGTTAATCTTTTTCATGGTGAATCCTGGAACCCCATTGTGGACGGATCGTCAGGAAATCAACATGAATTCTAGAACTTTACGTCGCTCAGCCGGAAGTCAGGCCGGAACGACCGGCCACCCTCAAACCCTGCGGCCGGAGGACAATCCCGTATAGAAATTGATCAAAGAGGGCCTCAAAACTGGACTTAAAATCATGCCGGATAGATGCCAGAAACGACGGCCGAAGCACCCCGTTGACCGCAGCGAGTAGAATTTCGATCGAAAGGGGCGGATCGAGATCCTTTCGCACCGAACCCGTCTGCTGGCCTTCGTGAAGAAGTTGGGCGAGGGTGCGCAGCCTGGCTTCGCGAAATGCAACGATCTTCTTGAATTCGAGGGGCATCTGCTTCTCAATATCGAGCAAAAACTGCGGTGCCAGTGTATTCACAGTTACCGCCATTTGCTCCACAATTCTCCGTAGCCGATCGAGTGGTTCACGCGAACGATCATTTAGCTCGGCATCAAACATCGCCTGGATGGAGGTCCTCAGATCGGCCGTAATCTCAAGGACAATTTCTTCCTTGGATCTGAAATAGCGATACAGCGTGCGTTTACTTACGCCGGCAATCCTCGCAATCTCATCCGAGGTCAGCTTTGCAAATCCCCGTGTTAGAATTGTTGGCTTTACGAGCTCCAGGATCTCCGCCTTCAACGAACGATTCTCCCATCCTTTAGTCGAATCTTACGCCTGGCTTTCTCGGCAAACTCACTATCATGTGTCACATAGATCACGGTTGTCTTCTCTTTGCTGATCCTTTCAAAGATATCCATTACGATCTTACCATTCACGGAGTCCAGGGCTCCGGTTGGTTCATCTGCAAAAACAAAATCGGGTTCCATTAGCAATGCACGGGCAATTGCAACGCGCTGTTGCTGACCGCCGGAAAGTTGTCCGGGCAAATGGTTTAGCTTCTCACTCAGGTCAAACTGAGCGATCAAGTCTCGAGCCCGGCCAATCCGCTGCGCTTCCTCACGTGCCTTCACCGCAGGCATCAAAACGTTTTCGAGTACAGTGAATTCGGGCAAAAGGTAGTGAAACTGAAAGATGAAACCCATGTGTCGATTTCGGAATCGATGCAATTCTTTCTGCGTGAGCTTTGTAACATCAACACCGTCGATCTCGACTGAGCCAGAAGTCGGATGATCGAGTGTGCTGATCATGTATAGAAGCGTACTCTTGCCCGAGCCGGACTTGCCGGTCAGCGACATGAACTCACCGCCGCCGACCTCAAATGAAACATCGCGAATTACATCTGTGGGTGGACTTCCAAAACTCTTGCAAAGATCTTTTACCCGGAGTTTCATTATTCCCCCCTGATAATTTCAATGGGAGCCAGTCCGCCCGCAGCCCGCGCCGGAAGGACGCTGGCAAAGAGCGTGGACAGGAATGCCAGGAGATATGCCTGCCCGTAGATCGACCAGGTATAAGAAACCATCATCTTGCCGCTCTTTGTTTGCATGAGCGGATTGGAGAAATTTAGCGTTTCAAGGCGGGTACAGACAATATATCCAAGCAGCATACCGAGCAAGCCCCCGGCCACACCAAGGATCAATCCCTGGATCAAGAAGATCACGACAATGTCGCGAGATTCAAATCCAATCGATCGGAGAATCGCAATTTCACGTTTCTTCTGGCTGATTACTATGTTCAGGATGTTGTAAATCCCGAATCCTGCGACCACAAGAATTGCAATGGTCATGGAATAGCGAATTGCGTCCTGAAGCTTGAATATGGAGAAGAAAGTTGCATTTGTCTCTTCCCAGCTGCGGACATTCTCGCTCGAAAGATTTCTCCAGGCCTCACTGCGCGGATTAGAAAGTGCCACGTCATGGAGACGCACAGCAATATCGGAAATCACACCGGGAGTATGATTCAATCGTTGTACGTCACTGAGATATGCGTAGCAGGTGCTTTCATCGACGGCGCGATTGCCCGTCTGAAAGACACCAACAATCTTAAACGCCACAGGCTCACCCCGACCAACGCTTACAAACACCGTCTCTGAAACCCGCGCACCGAGCAGTAATCGTAAGCCATCGCCCATGATCAGCCGGTTGCCACTTTCACCAATGTCCCTGAATTCTCCGGAAATCATCTGCTGGCTAATCGTAGTAACACGGGCCTGCCGCGCAGGCATTACTCCAATCAGGCGACCTGCCTCGAGAATGTTGCCACGTCGAAAAATGGTTCTCGCGACGAGCTGGCCGGACCAGGCTTCAACTGCAGGGTCACGATCGAGTCGCCTGTACCATTCGCCAGGATTTTCAATCCGGGCATGGTCACGTCTGCCGGAAGGGGGAACAATCCAGAGCACCTGTTCGTCCTTCTTCAATAGCCATTCATCCAGAGAATGCGGGAGGATGATCTGACTCTTAGCCTGAATACGAACGTGGGAATCGTTGTTGATCAGCTGCTCAATTAGATACGCTCGAAACCCCAGCAGAATCCCTGACATGACAATATAGGCTGTGGCGCCAAAAACAATGCCGAGTAACGTCAGGGCAGTCTGGCGCTTGCGGGCCATCATCTGGCGTAGCGCAATTTTGAGCATTAAATCCGGGGCAGGGTAACCCTGTCCCCCTCCTGTAGATCGCCCGACAAGATCTCGACCATTTCATCACCATGCGAACCCGTCTTTACTTCGATCTCTTTGTAGTCTGCACCTCTACGCCGGCTTAGACGATTCTCCCGTAGCGCAGCCACCGGAACCAACAACACGCCTGTTTTGTTCGCCACTTCGATCAATACATCCGCCGTCATTCCCGGAAGAATCTGTAAGGGTAACTCATTGCACTGAACGCGTACCTGGAACTGGCCGTCTTCCGGATAGATACCTTTAACATTGCATTCCGGCTTTACGTCGCGTAGCCCTTCAAAGCTAACACGTGCCTTCTGGCCTCGTCGGATTTTCAGGGCACCTTGCTCCTCAAGCGAGACCACCAGATGCCGATCACCAAAGTCTGTTACGGTGAGCACACTGAGCTGCGGAAAGGTGATTTCATCTACGTGGTAGTTCAAGGACGTTACGACACCCCGTATTGGGGAACGCACAGCCGCCAGTTCATCGAACTCTATGAGAGGCGAGCCAGCATTGACCTCATCGCCCTGGTTAACGTGAACCTTGCGAATTCTAGCCGGGACACCGAGCCGCAAATTAAACACTCGATTGGCGCGCACAGTGGCTAAGCCGTAGACCGATTCAGTGATGTCGCCGCGCTTCACGACGAAGTGCGGGGAATCGTTGCACCCGCGCGAGAGCAGGAAGACCAAAAGCCCAACCGGTAAAAGCAACAGCGGCAGGGCTCGATAGCCGAGACTTCGAATCTTTGCCAGGATCGACGAGAGTTGCATGCGCCTGGTTTCTAGTAAACTGTTTTGGTGTCAATAGTTTACTTGACAGCCCCTCGCCCGGATTATGTCTCATTGCGATACCCCGGTCAGGAGTTGAGCGTGGCTTAAACCAGATTACAGCCAGGTTGCAGGATCGAGGTGGAAATGGCCTTCCCAGTCGTCAGGTGGCGGATTCTTTACGAATCCTTCGCAACGCTCGCGGAAAAGATCGGCCAGCGGATCTCCCTTGAGGGAAATCAGAATTTGCAAACAATCCCAGAAATTTCGCATGCGATACGCCTTGAGCATCTCAGGCCATACTTCACTTGATTTCTGGATGAACGCTTCTTCTTCGCGCGTGGCCGCCAACTGGAAAACTCGCGTCACGGCCACGCGTCCGCGAACCTGGATTAGATCGACTTCCCGGCAAAGAACGTCGCCTGCAGCCTTGAGCGTGTCCTCCGTAAAGAGTACGCGCACGCGATACATCTTGGTAAG
Source organism: Leptospirales bacterium (assembly GCA_016788865.1). Taxonomy (GTDB): domain Bacteria; phylum Spirochaetota; class Leptospiria; order Leptospirales; family Leptonemataceae; genus JAEUSB01. The sequence continues at coordinate 28,489 of JAEUSB010000057.1, read as the reverse complement.
CTGCTCCAATCGCGATGCAAGGTTTACAGTGTCGCCGACGGCGGTAAAATCCATTCTTCGTCTTGCGCCCATATTCCCGACGATCGCATTGCCGGTATTTACGCCGACGCCAATTTGAAATGAGGGACGTCCCGTTTCTTCACGCCGACGATTGAGAATCTCAAGCTTATCGAGCATGTCACGGGCAGCTGCGAGTGCACCCTTTGCATCGTTCTCGCCTGGATCAGGAACGCCAAATAGCGCCATGATCGAATCACCCATGAACTTATCTACAATGCCGCCGTGGCGCGTGACGGCCTCGACCATTTCTTCAAAGAATTCATTCAGTAGTTCAAGAAGTTCGCCTGGTTCGCGATTCTCAGCATGGTGAGTGAAATTCCGAATATCACCAAACAAAATGCTGATTCGCTGGCTACGCGGCTTTGGCGATTCCTCCTGGGTAAGTACATCTTCCACAACGCGCTCCGGCACATATCGTTGAAAGCCGCGACGGATTCTTTCTTCGCGTTCTTGCAAACGAATCGCATTTGCATACGATTCAACGTTTCGAACGGCTGAATACGCAAGTCCCATGATTCCTTTGAAGAACATGAGATCATCGGATGGATGTTTTCTGCGGAACGCCGCATCTCCCAGCGCTACAATAAAGGCAATATTCTCATTGTCATTCTGGAAAACCGGAACCCAGAGGTCTGACGTCTCATCGCCTGAAAAGCACTCCGGATTGTCCTGAATCAATCGTTTGACCAGACCTTCCGTCTCGCCTCCCTGGCTGTGCGAAAGATAGAATGGCTCGCGATTCTGCTTCATCCATATCATGATATCTGAAATATTCTCAAAAACTATTGGCAAAGTGGACTCGTCGAGGACGCCGTCCTTGTAATGCATCCGAATTTCGGAGACCACGCGTCTGCCGGTTGGATCGGGGACAAGTATGGCTCCGTATCCAATTCGAATGAGTTTCAGCAGAGTGCGCAGGAGCCCGCGATGCATTTCGCTTGCATCGAGCGATGAGTTCAGTACGCGACTTACTTCATTAAAAGCATTGAGTTCGGAGATCTTGCGATCCAATGCATGGTTCGACTTGATTAGATCATCGCGATTCTTTGCATTATCAATCAATAAGGATGTATGGGAGGCTATGTTATTCAGGAACTCCAGGTCCTCGTTTGTAAAGCCACCCGTTGATTGGCTGTTTACAACTTCAACAACACCAATCACTCGCTCTCGGGCTATGAGAGGCGCCGCAATCAGGTCGCGGGTCTTTTGATCGAGCTTAACGTCCACATCCTGAAAGGCACGCGGGTCACTCGACATGTCCCGGATAAGTTCCGGTTTCGCATTCTTTACAACACTTCCGGCCACACCCTTGCCCGGTGGGATTCGAATCTCTTTGAGATCGCCTTCGCGTTCTCCCGAAACTACGTTAAAGTAGAGCTCGTCGGTACGCGGGTCTACAAGCAGAAGCGACGAGCCCGTCCCATTCAGAGCTTCCCTGGCAGTATCCATGAGAACCTGCAGCACACCTGCAAGATCCTCTGCCAGGAGGATGTTCTCATTTAATTGAAGAATCTTGTCGTAGTGCGTGAGGGATCGTGACCTGGATTCCAGCTGAACCGCAATTTCAAACAGACTCTTGACCAGGAGTCTCGACGAGATCGCGCGCGGATCTTTGTCTGGCCGCCTTGCCTTTCCAAAAATCGCAAGCAGGCGCTCGGCTGTCCGAATCGCACCGCGCTCGTTTGCGGAAAGCTCGTTCTCAAACAGCCCGGTTTTGAGCTGGCCACCGAAGAACTCAATTGATCCACCACCGGCCACTCGTCCTACGTCAATGGATTGTCCATTGGAGGAATAAGAAATGCCCGACGTTTGTAACTGTTCCTTGAGTAATTCCAGGGTAATTTTCAGTAGTGGATCGGAATGCATGCTGTGTTAAGTAACGGCTAGAGTCGGGGACGGAAAGGCAAAAAAATGACTTGACCCGAGCGAAAAACGGTCCTTTTTTTCTGGCCTGGGACATTGAGCGTGAAGGGACTTCGTTGCATACTTCTGATAGCTGCTCTGACGGCGTTTACGGGCACCTGGTTCTGCAAATCGAACACGACGCCGCCGGAAAAGCGCGAACAGTGTGGCCAATGCCTGGACCTTCCAACCGGCAATGTTTGCACCGAACAGGGGACTCTGAAAAACAACTGCATGGCAATTTGCCTGGGTGTAAAAATCGAGTGCAACAAAGCCTGCCCTTGCCCCGCAAAATAATCCAGGGTCACACCCTGAAACTATCTGGAGATTGTCCGTGGCTACGTTAGAGAAAGGTAAGCTTTCCGTTCAAACCGGCAACATTCTGCCGGTCATTAAGAAATGGTTATACTCAGAAAAGGAGATATTCCTGCGCGAACTCGTTTCAAACGCATTCGATGCGATCGTGAAGTTGCGCAAGGTTGCGCTTGAAGAGGATGTGTTTGGCGCGGAGGATCAAGACTATGCAGTCGATCTGAGAATCGATCGCGAGAATGGCATCTTGATCATTGAAGACAACGGCATCGGTATGACTGCCGAAGAGATCCAGAAATACATTTCTCAAATTGCATTCTCCGGAGCGGAAGAGTTCGCAAAGAAGTACGAGCAAAAAGATGGAGCAGGGATCATTGGACACTTTGGTCTGGGATTCTACTCTGCCTTCATGGTTGCAAAGCGAGTTGATATAGACACTCGCAGTTACAAGCCCAATGCTACAGCCGCATTCTGGACCTCCGATGGAAGCGAAGAATACGAATCCGGAGCCGGCAGTAGAAGCAAGCGCGGCACAGAGATTCGCCTCCACATGGACGACGATGCGAGGATGCTTCTCGATAAGAAGGAGCTATCCGATCTTGTGCGCAAGTATTGCGATTTTCTGTCGGTGCCAGTGCGAATCGATGGTGCCCAGGTAAATCGAAAAGACGCGCTCTGGTCAAAGCAACCCAACCAGATAAAGAAGGAAGAATATACAGAATTTTATAAGTACCTTTTCCCTTTCCAGGGCGACCCCCTCTTCTACATTCATCTCAATGTGGACCATCCGTTCCGGCTGCAGGGGATTCTGTATTTCCCTCGCATGCTTCATGAAATGGACACAAGCAAGAACGGTGTTCGAATCTATTGCAGGAATGTCTTTGTTTCGGATGAGGCCCAGGAAATTCTTCCCAAATACCTGACAATGCTTCAGGGTGTTGTAGATCTACCAGATTTACCGCTTAACGTTTCCAGGTCTTACGTTCAAACAGATCCGGAAATTCGAAAAATTTCCTCGCATATTACCAAGAAAGTTGCGGATCGCCTCGTAGAAGAATTTAACAAGAATCGCGCCGAATTCGAGAAGATCTGGCCAGAAATTGGACCGTTCGTTAAGTTTGCGATGCTGAGCGATGAGAAATTCTACGACCAGGCAAAGCCTGCCTTGCTCTTCGAAGTTGCCGGCAGCGAGCCGAAGACGTTCGTAACCCTGGACGAGTACACATCCAAAAACAAGGATAAATCAAAGGATCGCGTATTCTACGCGAACGATCTAATTGCTCAGGCAGCGCCCATGCGTATGCTGAATAAGCAGGGAATTGATGTAGTTTATCTGCCGCAGATGATTGATTCGCACTTTGTGCAACTGCTTGAGACCAAGAGCACGGGCGTACATTTTGCCAGGGTCGACGCAGAACTTGCGGACCACGTAGTGGACGCAGATGCTTCCAGCAAAATCATTGAAGGTGAGTCCGGTACCAGCCAGGATCGCCTGCGCGAACTGTTCACGAAAGCACTCGGGAACCCCAAAGTGCAGATTCGCGTCGAATCACTCAAGATGGATGAGATCCCGGCGATGATTCTCCTGCCAGAGTTTGTCAGACGAATGAGCGAAATGGCAGCATCGTTTCAGATGAAAGAGGCAACTCTTCCGGAAGAGCACACGCTGGTTCTAAATCTCAAAAATCCGCTCGTGCAAGCGCTGGCAAAACCTTCGCTGATTAGCGGGCAGGGTGTTTCAAAACAGGAACGCGTTGCAAGGGCTGTGTATGGCCTCGCGAGAATTTCGCAAGGGGCTGTGAAACCACAGGACGTTGAGAAATTCACATCAGAAACGTATGAGCTCCTGGCATCGGTGCTGTAAAATTAAGCAGCGCCGAATTCGAGATTGCTTGTATTTTCTAAAGGAATTTGCAGAGCCGATCCGGATTGACAGACCAGATTTCCTGCGAGAAGGTGTCCCCCTATGAAAATGAAACTCCTGATGACTGTCACTTTGACTCTCTCGGCCCTGCTTCTCGCTGTAAATTGCGGCAAGAAAGGCCCGGATCTATCCAAGTACGATGAAATCTGCGCAATCGTTCAAAAATGCGATCAGAACCCACAATCAAAAATGCTCTTAATGCAACCAGAAGCCTGCCAGAAGATGTTCGCAGGACTGGACAAGAGCCCACAAACACAAGCATTCACTCCACAAGTGATTGATTGCGTTAAGAAAGCTCCTTGCGACAAACTTGATACATTCAAGTGCTTTGCATCATCCGCCCAGGGCCTGGGTACAATGATGCCTTCTGCGCAGTAAGTTCTTAGAATAGTACTCCGCCCGCAAGGCGGAGTACTGCTCATTGCGCATCTCCCAACTTCCTCATCTCCGTTCCTGATTGGTCACCAATGCGCGCTGCTCAATTTATTCGGAGGGGACAAAAAAGGTGCGACTAGCGCGCACGCACGTGGTAGATACGCGCAACTTTCTTGCGTGTAATCGCCCGTTAGGCGCAATGGGTGGACTTCAACAGGAAGGTAACAATTCATGCTCGATAGTATCTATCCCCTCATTATGGCAGCAATAGCCTTTCTTTGCTTCCGAGCCTACTTCCGAATAGTTCGTAGAGACATCGCCGACAAGCCGCAACAACCAAACGCGGACACACCGTTTGTTATCTACGCATCCGTTTTTGGACTTTTTTGGCTCGGCTATCATCGACTGTGGCGCTATGCCTCAATTCTCGTCGTCTTCTCTGTACTCACGACTGCCCAAACTTATTTTGCTACCTTCGTTCTCAATTACACCTTCGGATATTCGCCGTCCTCCCATGTTCTCCAAATTTCCCAACTCCTTTCGTTTCTCGCCCAGGGCACTTATGCAGGTCTCATCGGTGCCATGCTTAAGAATCGCGGTCTCGTCTCTGATCGGGAAGACTGGGTCAAACAGATTGGAAGGAGCACGCGTTGGTTCCGCATCTGTTCTTACCTCATCCTTTTGACCCATTTCCTGATTCTGGTTCTTGCGGTGATAGCCGTTACAACAAATTCTGCGCCCTCCGAACCTCGCGAAATTATTATGCTCGTAATCGCCGCAGGCGCATTCTTCCCGTTGGCTGGATTCTTCTTTCGAAGCAAAAAATTCTTCAGATACCTCGTCATTTCCCTCGGTGCACTGTCGCTTCTGCAGAGTTTCTTTACACAGAATCTGACTGACTGGTTTACTTTCGTGGGATGGTTTCTCTTTTCCCTTCTCACCTTTTACGCCGGGTCTATCCCTTCCTCCAAAGGGACCTGAGTCGAACCCCGCCCATATCGCATAACAACAAGTAACACGCTTTCACTTTGGCCCTTTCGTAAAATCGTTCAAAAGCCCAACGAGTTACGAATCTTCCGGCGCCGTGCCCCCACAAGGTGCGCATACCACAAGCACCCGCAGCGCGTAACCGCACTTTTGTTTCGCATAATCGCGCGACATCACGAGACAAGTTCAAATCCGCGCACTGGAAGAAATCCAGAACCTCAGAAACATGCCATCAGGGAGCAAGTCATTCCGAACCTTGTGAATCCACATCGCCCGGCTTGATTCGTGTCGCGCAAAAGGTGCGCATAACACGCGCGCCCACAGCAGATATGCGCACGTTTGTTGCGCATAATCGCGAATCAAATACTACGCCGGGGAAGAAATCCAGAATTCTGTGGTCAGCCGCATCCAGGCAGGCCGAAAGCCATTCCGAGCCCGTGTGAATGCAACATTGCGCCCGGTTCTTTGAAAGAGTTTAGCGAGCAAAATCCTCCTGACCTTTGGCGCGCCGCTCAGTATTCCCCCAAAAATCAAAGTGAGCGAATCCTCCTGCGCGAACATCTCCACAAATACCCGAATCCCGCGCAGAACATGAATCAGAGTCTTCCACTCTTTAACCAGTGATTTTGGTATCTTCGCGGAATTCGGCTGATGCAAGGATAATCACTCGCGCATGAGCAGGAGCGAGCAGGGTGGATCTTCCATCCATTCTGCATCCGAATAGCGCTTCTCAAGCCAGTTCTGAACGCTAACCAGCATAAGATCGTATTCACCGTACACATCATTGTCCAGGCGCATGGGAAGTACTGTGGGTTGTTTCACCAGGAATTCCATCAGGTCTTCGTTGGCAACAATCACGGTAACATCGACGCCCGCATTGCGCAGGCGCTCTGCAAGGGCAAACAGGAATACGTCCTTGACACGCGAGAACAAGACAGCCGCGCTTTTGAACTCTTTAGGAAGATCTTTCTCGACATAGATCCCAACGGGGACTTCGACTTCCTTGAGTATCTCACCAACTTTACCGCCAATACGATTCCTGCTGAATACAGAACGAGCTGCTCCAAGCAGGAGAATTTCTGGCATTACTGCACGCGCGAACGAGGCAATATCCTGCGCAATGTCAGACGAGACTGCCTCCACGGCTTTTAGTTCGATGCCGGCCTCTGCTGCGCGCGTGCGAATAGGTTGAAAAATCTGACCTCCATCAACTGCGTCCGAACGCGGAATCAGTTCACTCGCTGGATACAAATGCAATGCTTGAATTGGGTCTCCCTTTCTTGCAAGGACTGCAGCCAGGCGAAAAAGCGAAAGACCAGTGAGCACGGGGCCAAAGGCAAAAAGAATTCCGCGCCGCAAGGCCACACCAGCATTGTCCACTGCAGACCTGGTGTCGCGGACGAGCGAGAGCATCGGGCCAGTCATAAATGTAGTAGTGAGCGCCATGAGTACCATCACAGCGAAAAGTTCGCGCGAGAGAACTCCCAGATCGTACCCAACATTGAGTACAATCAATTCCACAAGTCCACGTGTGTTCACAAGAATTCCCAGCTCAAGGGAATCGCGCAGAGTCATTCCTGAGATCCGAGCAGCAATCATACCCCCACCCAGTTTTCCAGCGAGCGCAACAATCATGACCATCACGAATACGCCGCCTGAACCACCATGGAAAATAAGTCCCAGGTCAGTGCGAACACCGGTAAAAGCAAAGAACAGCGGAAGCAAAACTGCACCGGCAAAATCCTCCAACTTATCTGCGATGATTCGGCGGAATCTCGAATCAGAAGGAAAGATCACGCCAGCCATGAAGGCACCAAAGAAAGCATGAATTCCAATCATTTCCGTGACAATTGCTGAGCCCAGGATCAGTAAGATCACAAATGCCATCACACCGCGACCAACGATTTCTCGCGTGAAGTAGACCTGGCCCATACGACTCAAAAGCGGTCGAATTACATAAACCATTGTCAGTACAAATGCCATCGAAAGGAGAACGGTTGCCGCTGCAGCACCCACGCCTGTCGCTTTCACCAGCGCAACCACGAGAGCCAGCAAGCACCATGCAGTCGCATCATCAACGGCCGCGACGGTAATAGCCATCCTTCCGCTATTTGTATGAAGTAGTCCACGTTCCTGCACAATTCTCGCCAGCACAGGAAAAGCCGTGATACTCATGGCAATGCCCATGAACAACCCGAACGGCAGAAAAGTGACATTTGCGGGCGCGAATTCCTGAAAGAGAGTGATCGCAAGGAAGACACCCAATACAAAAGGCATCAGTATACTTGCATGACTTACAAGCACCGCTGATTGAACGTGTTTTTTCAGCTGAACAAAATCAACCTCCATCCCAATCAAGAACAGAAACACCATGAGCCCGAGCTGCGAAAGGCCTTGCAGCGTTGGAAGCGAGGAGGGTGGAAAAAGAAAGGCGTACGCATCCGGCAACAGGAGACCAAACAAAGAAGGCCCCAACATGATGCCGGCAATCATCTCACCAATGACCTCCGGTTGACCAATGCGTCTAAAGATACGTGAAATAACCTGGGCAAGGAACAGAATCGCAAGGATCTGTAGAAATAGAACGCTAGTGGCGCCCTTCAAATTGCCGGTAATGTGCTCGAATGAGAAATTATTGGGAACCTGGGGGTTGCCGCCCGACCACTGAACGCCAAAACGATCCGCCGCGGAAACAAACGCGAACCAGAGTGCCCCACCTGCCAGCACCAGCATTGCAATGTAGATGGCGAGATGATGTCGTTTCTTAAGTGCCAAGGCCTGACCAAGTAACAGGATTAAATCCTGGAGATTCCAAAACAAGCAAGTTTTCGGGATATTCCATTGCGAACAATATTCAGAACGAATCCTTTTTTGATTGCCGATCGTCGAATATCGCATATCACCTGGTAGTTTTCCAAACACCTCCGACCGATGTTGAACTCAGTTGATATGAGACCGCGCTTCCTCATGAAATGTGTCCTACTCTGCGCGCTGGCGCAATGCACAACGAGTGCAGCGCCCGTGGACGAGCCACCCCCCACTCATGTTGACCAGGAAAAAGTGAATGCGCTTTCCTGGGACCTGGAAACATTTCTGAATTATCACCGATCGCAGGGTGTGTTCTACAGCATGACGGTTGGAGTAGTCCGCGGCAAGGATCTGGTTTATTCGCGCTACATTGGCTCGTATCCTTCGCGCACGTACTCGGTGGGTTCCATCTCAAAAATATTCACTGCGACTGCCGTTGAACGGCTGGCTGAAAAAGGGATACTTAAACTGGACGAGCCGATTGGTGAGGTGTTTCCCGGATTGCACATTGAGCGATCAGAATACAAATCACCGCGCATTACTTTGCGCCACCTGCTTTCGCATTCCTCCGGGATGCCAGATCTGCGATACTACAATCCGCCGGAAATGATCCATCATCCGGAGATTGATTTCCCCATAGCACCGCAAACTGCACCGGCCGGTATTCAGTTTCGCTATTCCAACATGGGATTTCAAATTCTTGGAGAAGCAATCAAGAAAAAAACCGGCAAGACTATCAACCAGGTCATCCAATCGGAAGTCTACGATGCAGCAGGCATGACAGAATCGACAATGCTCGACGGATCAACCGGTGCCTATGGCGTAATGACGAACGTTACTGACATGGCCAGGTTTGCCTCGCTCTATCTCTCGAGAGGAACAGCGACTAACGGCCAGAGAGTACTCAAGGAAAAGTCTGTTCTTTCGATGCTTGAAAATCAAATCTATTCCCCGCCTGCGGAATTCAAAGACTACAACGGAATTGGATGGCGGGTGCGCATGGACAGACAGGGCGTGGTTCAGTTCTATCATATTGGTGGGGCAACCGGTGTGGCAGCCTGGCTGCAAATATTCCCACGCGACAACGTGGCGCTCTTCTATCTGGGTGATCCGCCAAAATACGAAGAGAACACAATGGGCGTTCTCTCCGGAATCATGGGCAAGCTGGGATTCCTGGCCACTGCGTTTGCGGGCAAAACGGAGCCTATCTTCCCGTTCAAACAGTCCACATCGGATGAATCCGAGCTGTCCCATTTCGCCGGTGTGTATCGCGATCCGGTGTCCGGTCAGCTGGCCTCGGTTTCGGTCAACGGTAGCACCGTCATGGTCCAGAAGGGTTCCGGCCCGGCGTATCCAACGGTTCCGGAGTGTCGGGCCATTTTCAATGGGGGCTACGGATTTGTGCAGCACTCGTTCATTCTCGATCCAAAGAACGAATCGGTTGTGGGAGTTGCTACAAATGATTCGTACTTTGAAAAACTCAGTCGCTGATCTCACGAGCGCCTGACTCGCCGTCTGCGGAGTTATGCTACGGACCGGGCGCGATCTTTTCTAATCGACGACTACGGATACTTTGCTGTTTGTATTCTCAATCAAACACAAACCGAGGCCCCAATGAAATTAACCAGAATCATACTCACAATCGCTATTGGGCTGACTGCCTGCGGATCGCCAAGAGCAGAGGACACTGTGATCACTGCCGGAAATCCAGCACCGGAATTTACGCTGAACTCCCAGGAAGCAAAGCCGGTTAACCTCAAAGACTTCCGGGGCAAATGGGTTGTGTTGTATTTTTATCCAAAAGACTTTTCAAGCGGTTGCACGGTTCAGGCGCATAACTTTCAGCGCGACCTTGCGCAGTACGAAGCCCTGAAGGCAGTCATCGTCGGCGTCAGCGGCCAGGACGAGTCGTCGCATAAAGAGTTCTGCACAAAGGAGGGATTGAGTTTTAAGCTGCTTTCTGATAACACGTATGAAGTTTCTCGTCTCTACGGTTCGCTTCGCAACATGGGCGTCCTTAAGCTCTCTAAACGAAACACATTCCTGATCGATCCGCAAGGCATTGTGCGCAAGGTCTTCCTGGATGTGAAGCCTGCGAACAATAGCGCAGAGGTCCTGGCGGCATTGAAGGAACTGCAATAGCATTTGCTGCGAGTCGTTTACAGTCAGGAGGTGAGCTATGAGTGTCAAAACCAGTTCAAATAGATCGAGGATAGGCCGGATCCTGATGACTGTGGCTACCCTGGTCTACGGCGTGATTCCACCAATCGTGGATTTGACGGAGACGCATGTTTTTCATCCCGACTGGACCCCGCATTCGCGGATGCACATGGTCTGGCTACTCGTCACGAACTCTAGCCTGGCGGCTATCGCTCTCTATCTTCTATGGCGCAGCGGCATCGACAGGGCTCGCGTTCGCATGGCCGGCATTCTCGGCCTGTGCGTGTACGGTGGATTCATGATCAGCGCTGCAACCGTTCCATTTTACGGAGGCGCGCTGAGCGATGGCGGTGGCGTGCCTCCGGTCTTTGGCGTCGATGCGAACATCGTCACTTTCACGCTGGGGCTCCTGGTCTTGCTACTGGGCTGGCGATTGACGCACGATCGTTCTGAGTCAAACCCATAACTCTTCTCAGCAAGTGCTCCGGTTCCGATAATCGACCTTATGTCACATTGAAGCCATGCCGGACGTGTTTAGATTTGAGGAGGCTCACAACTACTGATCAGCCCAGCGCATCCGGCGCAGGATGTGCTTCCCCGAGCATATTGATGAAGGCAATCTGACCGGATGAAGGCTAAGCGACCGGCGCCAATCATCACTGCGGAGAAACTCGTGCGCACGTACGGCGACTACAAGGCCCTCGTACCGGCGGCGCAACGTCGCTGTAATCTTCCAGGATTTCAGTTTGCTGCCGACTCTGACAGTGATCGAGAACGTGCTTCTTCCAGTATTACTCCGCGGCGAGAAACCAGATCAAAAACGGGCTCTAGAGATCTTAGGCCGCGTAGGCCTTCCAGACAAATTTGATCGATTGCCTGAGACACTATCCGGAGGCGAATCGCAACGCGCTGCCGTTGCGCGTGCGATACTTTTACAACCAAAGATACTACTTGCCGACGAGCCCACGGGCAGCCTTGACAGCAGGAATGGACGCGAAATTCTAACTCTGCTGCGCGAGGTAAATCGAACTTTTGGCCTGACAATCGCAATGGTAACACATTCACAGGTCGCGGCCCGATCCGCAGATCGGACGCTTCGCATGACAGACGGTCGGCTGCGTTGATGCTGGCCTTCTACTCAATACTTCATGCCTTCACATTGCGGTACTACGCGCGCCATCGCCTTCGCTTTGCAATTTGCATTGTTGGGCTCGTTGCGGGCGTTGGTGTCGCAGCGGCTATCAATCTCACCAACACTCGAATCATCGACTCGTTTGACAGTAGCCTCACAACGCTATCCGGTCAAACTACAGTTTCACTCGAGCCGATGAATGGACTTGCTCCCTCGGACCTGGAGCAGCTCCGCTTCGCCTGGGACTACGGAAAGTTCTCACCATACTTTCGCACCCGGTTGAGTATCAATGAGCAGCCCGTCCAGCTGTATGGATTCGATTTTCTAAGCGAGACGACGGTTCGCCATTTCGAGATGGATCTGGGAGAGAACGGTAAAGCCCTGCTAACACCCGGACTGATTGTCCCCGAAGATTCCCCATTGGGCAAGAAAAGCGACACTGTTCACGTGATACTGAATGGCAGACGCCTATCATTCCCGATTGTTGGAATCATTCGTGCCGTGGATGGACGACTGCCACCACGAAATACAGCCTACGTAGACATTGGACATTTCGCCCTCTTCAAAGATCGCCTGACGGGCGTTGACTTCTATGTTCCGGAAGCCAGGAAAGAGGAGCTGACTCAAAGGCTTCGTACGCTCTTCCCGTACGCCACCATTCGCACGCCAAACGAACAGAAACAGACAACCCGGGAAATGTTGTCAGCGTTTCAATTGAATTTGAGTGCGCTTGGCGTCATTGCCTTGCTCGTCAGCGCCTATCTCGTCTACAATACTGTAAACATCTCAGTTGTTCAGCGCGAAGGCATGCTCGGTGTCCTGCTTTCACTTGGAGCAAGCCCCCGAACAATATTCCTGGCTGTCATTTTCGAAGGGATGTTCCTGGGAGTCCTGGGTGGCATCCCGGGCTGCGCGCTCGGGCTGGTTCTATCCCTCATTGCGCACGCTGAGGTGACATCAACGTTGACTTCCGTTTTTCGTGTGGACGCTGGCGCGGCGGCCCGGATTGAGATCTGGCCGATCATGATCTCGTTCCTGATCGGAGTCCTGGCGAGTACACTTTCCGCCTGGGTTCCAGCGAAACGCGCGGTGGGACTCGCGCTGACCACAGCACGCAAGCAAGGTCGCAGCGATTTCAAGCCAGCGGGCGTACGTTTCGCATGGATTGGGGCCCTGGCCGCAATCCCTATGGGCATTGGGATGTACGCTCTGGCGATCCTTCGCGAGCGACCGGAGCCCGGCTTTGGCGCGGTGGTTGCTGTTATTGTTTGTTTGAGCTTTGCCTCACCACTGGCCCTACTCGCCCTATCGCGCGTTCTTCGAACAATTCCATCCGGTGCCACGCTGCTTGCTGCCGCTTCGACAAAACAACATCTGCTGAAAATTTCAGTCGCAACCGCGGCCCTCGCCCTCGCCCTTTCAATGGCTGGCTCTGTGACCATCATGGTTGCTTCATTTCGAACGACCGTTGAGGATTGGTTGCGCACTGTAATTGTAGCAGATCTTTATCTTCAAGCAGGATCCCCGGAAAGCCGGGCGGCTTCCCTGCTCGATTCGCGCGTACCCGAGCTCCTTCGTCGTCTAACGTTTGTGCGTGGTGTGGTTACTTTACGCAGCGCACCGGCCTTCTTTCGGGACCAGAACATTGAACTCGCGGCAAACAACTTCACCGAAGCCGCCCGAATTCATGGCTATTCCTTCTCATCCGGAAATTCTGGAGATATCCTGGTCGCCGAAAGAGAAAATGGAGTCCTTGTAAGTGAAGTCTTCGCAAATCGATTCCATGCTCCGCGGGGCAGTACAATTGAACTGTTTGGCAAGCGCCTGCGTGTACATGCAGTCTACAGGAATTATGCGTCCGAGCGCGGCTACATTTTGATGGATGAAAAACTCTTTGAGACGATTGTCGGAAAACGTGGTCCCAATAGTGTCGCCGTTTACCTTAAGCCCGATGCGGCTCCTGCCAAAGCGATGCTCGACATTCGGCGTGCGCTACCCGAATTTGAAATCTCCATGGACCTTTCGCGCGATATTAGACAAAAGGCCCTTGCGATTTTTGACCAAACATTCCGACTAACGTACGCCCTTCAATGGATTGCCGGCGGAATTGCAGCGCTGGCAGTCGTAACCACCCTGACGGGACTTGTAATTGAGCGCCGACGAGAACTCACGACACTCCTGGCTTTAGGCGCTACTCCGGGCCGAATCATTTTCTCTATGATTCTGGAATCGCAGGTTATAGCCGTAGGCGCTTGCGTCCTTGCCGTCCCCGGTTCCTACGTACTGGCTATGATCCTGATTCAGGTCATAAACCGGTATTCATTTGGCTGGACCATCGTTGCAGATCTCTCGCCCTACCAGATTTTTCCAGGATTCATTGCGGCCTGCCTGCTTTCCCTGGTTGCTGCTCTCATTTCCGTTCAGAATCTGCATCGAGGACGACTCACGCAGCGATGAAGCGCTTCCTTGCTTGCAACGTTATCTGCCTACTCCTCGCCTTCACATCGTGGGCGGACCCTCCGGGCTTCAGGCGCGCTTCCGAGAAACGCCGACTAACGTTCCCGGGTGACCATAGACCCCACACGGGGTTCAAGACTGAGTGGTGGTACTACACAGGGTTTCTGACTGATGCGGAAGGCCAGCGCTACGGCTTCCAATTCACAGTATTCAAGATAGAACAAAGACCAAATCTAAGCGGCAGCAACAGCGAACCCGGAACCTACTTCATGGTCCACTTTACGTTAACCGACGATGCAAATCGAACCTTCTACCAGACGGAGCGGATTCAAAGACTTTTCCCGGGGCTGGCAGGTATGGCCGGCGATGGCGAACTGTATGTGGCCAACCAGAAACTAAAGATTGCGGACAGACATCAGATCCATGCCTCATCGTCCGAAGGTATCAGCCTTGCGCTGGATTTGCGGAGTGAACTCGGGCCTGTGCTGCAGGGGAAGAACGGCTTCAGTCCAAAGGGTTTTGATCCTGGAAACGCTTCTCACTACTATTCATTTATCGATTTGAACGGCACAGGCACCTTACGTGTTCGCGATAAAACGCTTTCCGTCAAAGCCACAGCCTGGATGGATCATGAGTTTGCATCCAATGCACTGGCTTCCGATCAAACTGGCTGGGACTGGTTCCATTTCAACTTGAAAGACGGACGAAAGTTCGTGGTTTTTCGCGTACGTTCTGAGACCAATCGAATCTACAGGTACGCCAGGGAATTTACCAAAGCCGGTTTCGTGCGAGATATCCACAAGCCTGAGTTTAAGCCAGGGCGCACCTGGCAGGCTCCATCGGGAGCGACCTACCCTCTCGACTGGGAATTAGTTCTGGCGGATTGCAGAATCGTCGCGAAACCCTGGATTGACGACCAGGAATTGCGCCCCGCGTTCAGCAAAATCTACTACTGGGAAGGCGCAATAGAAGGTGAAGCCGTGTGCGATGGCAAGCCTGTGGGAATTCAGGGATACATGGAGCTCACAGGTTACAAAGACAAAATGAAAGGACGCTTCTAAAGCATCCGGTCGTTCACATTTCTGCGCTGGCTTCATGTTTTGTCCACTGGCAGTTCAATGGTAACATGCAGGCCGCCGGGCGATTTAAACCAGATCCTGCCACCTTGAAGCTCAATCAACCTTCGCGCAATGTAGAGGCCAAGACCTGTTCCGGATTTTGCGTACGTCAGCGAGGAATCCACGCGAAAGTATTTTTCTCCCAGGCGCCCAACATGTCCCGTTGCAACACCAGGCCCAGAGTCACTGACGCTGATTCGGACAGAACCCGAATCAAGTTGCACGGAAAGCCTCAGTGGCGCTTGCTCCGTAGCCTGGCCGTGAAGAATCCCATTTTTGAAAATTTCTACGAGCACAAGCTCCAGTAGAAATTTATCTACCAGTGCCCGGATCGGTCTGGAAGCATCCACACTCACGAGGTCGGATTTCAATTCCGCACTTTTCATTGCGCGGTCAAGGATCGGCGCAATCTCAGAGGGTTCAAGCTGCGGCTTCAAAATATTGGATTCGATCTTTGACGCAAGCATCATATTGGCCACCAATGCCTGCAGACGCGCCGCGTCGGTTCGCATCTGACTCAGCACGGACGCAACCTCCCGCGGATCCAGGATTTCGTCGTTCAGTAGCTCAAGACTTCCCACAATGCCCGCGAGCGGCGTGTTCAGTTCGTGCGAGAAATTTGAAAGGAACTCATCTCTGAGCCTCGCGGTTTCTTGCAAGGCTTGAATTGCAGCGACTTGATCTTCATGGGAACTGCGAACCTGCGCGACCATGCTATTGAAAGAGTCCGCAAGATCCGTCAGTTCATCCCGAAAAAATTCTTTTACCTCAACTTTTGCATGAATATTACCCTGCCTGACTTCTTCTGCCCCTAGCTGCAAGCGTTGTACTGGGCGATTTATAAATCGCGCGAGCAGAAAGGAAATGACCAGAGATAAAACCACACTGCCAGCAACCACAGCGATGCACAAAGTGCGAAGAAACCTCAGGCGATTAAACTCGCCGCTTGCGTCGTAATCAACTCCAATGGATGCAATCACATTCCCTTTGTTATCAAGAATTGGTGCAAATCCAGAAATCCAAACGCCCCATTTGTCCTCCGTTGGATTGCTATTGGCGGAGGGGTTTCCCTTCATTGACTCATGGAGACCATCCTGGGGTTCGACATTGTATACCGCGCCAATGGGAGTTGCCTGTTCGTCGTCATCGATCTTTCCGTTCCCATTTTCATCCTGCTCTTCATAATCGCCATCTGCAATGAAACGAAGGTACTTTCCATCCGGCGACGGAGGGTACGGAACAAGAACATAAGCAAAGCGAATCCGCGAAGGTTCCGCTTTGGACCATTGTTGGGTTAGCGGACCGTCCTTCACCACATGAGAAGAAGAACCCAGCTTGATTCGACGGAGCGCCTGAACAACAATTTGAAAATCCCTGCTCTTCTGAAGGGACTGCACTCGCGGTTCAGGAAGCGATTGAAAGGTTTCCCCGGCTCCAAGCTCCTTCATTGGCAGAATCCCTTCACGGTTGAGAATTTCGTTTAACCGTTGTATTGCGAGTCGATGCTCCGCGGTGAATAAATAACTTCCGGTGTGCGCGAGCGAACGGGTATGAGTTCGCATACCATGCGAGATCTCATCTGCGATAGAGTTATACACTAGTCCACTTGTAAGAGCGGTGACGCTCACCATTGGTACCGCGATTGCGACACCAAGGCGTACAGCGAATGGAACTCGCCTGAACTTCAATTTCAAAATGTCCCCCGCGCGAGTCAGGCCAGGGCTCCTCAAGACCCCACTAAGCCCAACCGTTGATTCTTGCCCGGGCGGTTAAGAGTCGTCAAGCAGATTGATTTGATTGGTGGAAGCGAACTGAGGCAGTCAGGCCCGATGACCCGCTGGAGATCCTAGGGCGCGCGAACCGGTTCAGGCAAATGCACCTGCCCCGACGGCAGGTTTTCGAAACGCTCAAATAGTTCACGGCACAATATGATCGAACTGGAAAGCGCGTGCTGACGCCACTTCTCTGCGGCCGGGTAGAATAATCTCAGAAATTTCTCACGGACCTTCTTTCGCGTGGACGGAAACCAGGCTCCGCGATGGTGAATGCGATTCTCCGCGACTACAAGGAAACTCGATCGCAGTGCGCCGTAAAGCTGCAAATTTCCAACAGTGCCCAGTTCCACCGTCAACGGGAAAATATTCTTCCTTTCAGGGAAGATCCGCCTGAGGAAGTCCGTAAAGTCTCCTGCAGTCTTATAGAATGTTTCTCCCGAATCGGGGCGGGTCAGCGGCAACCCGGCCGAAATCCTTTCGATGTTTTGATCCTCATACGAACCGCGGTCTGCATTTTGAATGAGTAAAATCCCATTCTCTTCCCCGTAACCCGTATGCACATCCAGGAAAAGAATCTCCTCATAGCCTGAAACAGTTTGTGCGAAGAACTCACGCAACCTTCTCACAACCGGTTCTGGTTTTCTGCCGCCATAGTAAATGCCGCGCTTGAATTCAAACTGTCCGTTTACTGCAGCGTCCGTGAATTTCCTGGCGCCAAATCGAATCATGATGCCAAGGAATCTCACTGCAAACACCGCGAATTCCAGGGGCCAGAATGTGAAAGGCAGTCCTGGCATGAAGAAAGAGGCTAGCCTGCGATAGCCTTTGTTCTTTTCCTTTTTTGGAATTTTCTCTCTCTTGAGATAGAAGTTGCGATTCAGGTCCACATTGTTCTGGTTCACGCGCCTCTTTTTCCTAAAACCAAAGGGATTTATTCCGTGCACAAACAAAACATCGCTGCGAAGGGGAAATAGATCAGCAGTAAAATCGTCGAGCAATCTTCTCTGGATTGCGCTGCCCACGAAGCCTTCCACACCGTGCACACCTGAACTGATTAGGATGAGGCGTTTGGAATCCTTTCTTCTAGCGCGAAGAAGGATTGTATCGATCTTCCCTTTCCCACCCGCATCTATCGCGCGGCGCGATGAATGTTTGAATCTTGCCGCCGCCCTTTTTGCGGAGCTGCGAAACGCCTGACGGCATTCCTTGTAAGAGTTCAGGAAGTACTCTGGCGCTTCTGACACTGAATTGTAACCTCCCGCAGCTCGAAAACAATTGACTGCTTTCGCGCCGGGTAATGGATCCAGGCAGTGGTACCGGAGTGAAGCGATATTTCAAGAAGAAAGTCACGATTCGTTCAGAGAGTTGCTGAATGGAACACCGTTCCTCTCCGCGCGCGTATGCAATTCCGGAGGAATTGCAAGATGTTGAATGCATCTATCAGGACACTCGAGTGGGCGCAACCGTAACGGATTTCTCCGCGCATGGGATGCGACTTGCGATAGGAGACGCAGTCAACCTGCCTGCAAAAAGCGATGAGATCATTGTGCAATGCAAGGGCCATAAACTCAGTGCTATATGCGTCCACAGATACCTGGAAGACACTGTCGGAGTTCTGGGCCTTTACATTCATCAGCCGTATGACCAGGCCTTCTTGATTTCGCATCTTCCGTCTGACAGATTTTTTTCTTGATCACGGTGTTGTCCCGGTTATTCTGAAAAGGCAGGGCAGCTTTGTGCTTGGGCCGGCGCCGCCCACTCCCGGTTGTCTTCCGTCACAAAGCTTTTCAAAGCCTGACCACAACGCATGGACTCGGACGAATTTCAGAATCATCTGCGCACAATCAGTTTTGACGATCCCGGGTTCCTGTTTCCAAACTGGACTGTCTCTGCAAAGTTCTTTGAAAATCAGGCACGCAGCGGCCGGTCTGTCTCGCAGGCAGTGGAGCAACTACTGCGCATATTCTACGAAAGCCATCACGTACCTGTGATGCAGCCTGCAATTCGCGCCGTCCTCATTGAACTGCTGCGATTGAACAGCGCAGAACAGATCGAAAGCATCATGGCTCCTCCGGACGCAACAGTCTGGGTCATAGAAGCTCTTGCCGATCTTGCGAATAGTTTTGATATCAGCCGGGCAATTCCGTCTATTGTTCGCTACTTTGACAGGTCGATTTTTCGCGCTGCGGAGGCGATTGCACTTCAGATAAAGTCCGGACGGAATTCTGTTCCAGAAATTTGCAAGCTGATGATGCCACGCGAGTCGGCGCGTCAAAATCTGATTCGCGTGCTGAGCACTGCAGGCGGGCACGGAGTCGACATACGCGAGTCTATTTCCGTGTATACGCCACTCCTGGATTTTCCTGACAGTCGGAGTCGAGCGATCAAAGACCTGCCCTGGTGGACAGAAAACGCGCAGCAGGCAGGCCCGATTGTAGCCAGGCTCAAGCTTCTGACGGACGATCCCGATTCACTGGCCCAGGAACGGGCCGGCATGTACCTCGCTCAGTACTCCCAGGGATCTAAAGCATTTGAATCGATCCTTTCTCATTCATCCGCCAATGTTCGAAAAGGTGGAGTGGCGTATCTCGTTTCCTCTATCGAGCACTTGAAAGGCCCTTCACGATCCGCAATGATCGACAGACTTGCTCTGTACCTACTCGATCCTGATGCTCGCCTGCGAGAGGCTGCGGCCACTGCTTTCGATGGTTTAAGCCATGCCGGTAAGAAGCCCACCCCGGCAAGGAAACGATCGCCCTCCTTGCGCAAGCTGCGACAACCAGAAAGGAACTGAGCGCAATCCTGCTTCGCTTCGCATTCGAAAGTGAAAAGGTAAAAGAGCACTTGCGCGAAGCACTGATTGCCCTGCAGCCAAATGCCCGGGCGGCATCGATTCTAAGCGCTCTCGATGGTGACGTCCGTTGTTCTATATGCAGCCGACTCGCTCGCGTGGAATCCTGGAATCACGAATTGAGTACGCCGCGCGAAGCGAAAAAACTGAGCGAGCTTGGAAATCTCCGAATCTGCCCTGAATGCTCCAATCTCTATCAGTTTTCCTATTCCTCTGAATCGGAAGACAATCACACAAGGGAATCCTTCGAACTGGAACGATTGCATCCCGGCCAAGCCCTGAAGAAATTGCAGGGAGAATCTGCGACTGATTACAAGACCAGGCTTCCCGAATTGATTTGCGATCTAAAGGCCGGCACGGACCACCCGGACGACTGGATCTGCTCGGAATCAGCCTGGAAACTGGCAGAGTATTTTCTTTCAACGGGAGAATGGCCAGAAATCGAAAGACTCGCGGCAAAGGATGCCACGTGCATGAGAGAAACCGTCATGGCGATTGCGGTGGCAGTCAGAGGGGGGCTGGATCCGAATCCCTTGCAGGGTACAGCGGAACGTGCGCTGCAAAGCGAACTTTGCCAGACCAAGGGAGACGCTGCATTTGTCCTGTCATGGCTGATCCTGCAAGGACAGAATCACGACGAAGTTAAGCGCTATCTCTTTTCCTCCGATTCATGCATACTTTACGGTTGCCTTCGCGCTATCCAGGCTCGCATAACAATGGGAATGCGCTGTCCGCATCTGGATCGAATCGCAGCGCTCACTCTTCATGAACAGGACAATGTCAGATCCTTCGCACACTTCATAGTAGAAGCAGCCGCTGAGAATGGGCAGAGCGTTCCGTTTCTGGTTCCTGATTTGATTTTATCTCTGCATAGCCAGAGCCCGGCGGTAAGAAGCGACGGCCTGCGAGCGCTGAAAAATACGGTAACAAAGGAAAATGCGGCGAGCATACTCGCGGGGGCAGCAAGGCTGGTCAACGACCCCGAATGCTCTGGAGCACTGGAACTCGTGGAGGCATGCGCTGCGGCAGGAGCGAGCCTCGAGGCTCTCACCGATCAATTCATTTCTGAATTAAACCCGCACTCCCGGGGAGAACTGCTTCGCCTGCTTGCGGCTGCAGCGCGGCAGAATCCGGAGAAGGTCGGCCGCGCCGCAAAGGAAGTTGCAGGTGAATGTCTGAATGAGGCCCAACTCGTGCCCGCGGCGTCTCACCTACTTGAATTCTTGTCGAACGCAAAATGCGATTTGACTGCCGCAATCCCCGCCGTCCAATCTTTCGTTCAAAGGGCAGTCTCCACGGATTCATATACAGAATCCTTGATTCAAGTATTACTTCGTCACTGGACGGGGATCACAAACTTTGAAGAAATCTCAAGACTACTTTCGCACAAAACCACAACGATTCGACTCTCTGCCCTCTATAGAATCAGAGATCTGCTCGCGGAGGGATTGAACTTTCGTCCCGTTCTAGCCTCGCTGCGGGAACTGTTGAAGGATCCTTCCCAGCGAGTCCGCGAAATGGCAGAAGAGACGGTCGCACAAATAAAGGAATAGTTACCGGAATTCAGAAACGCCGCCGGGCTAACGCGCCCGACCAGTGTACTCACTGAACAGGACTACGTTGCCTTCACTGTCGGTTGCCGTCGGGTCGAAATGAGATTGCCTGGCTCACAGAGTGCGTTGCAATGACCCATGCGCCCCACTTCACGCATGGTATTCCGAGTCTCTTTGCTCCTGATTTTATCTGCGATCGGATTCGGATGCAGAATTCAGGACCTGCAGTATGAACCGCGCACAACGCCGGAGCAATGGTGCCAGCTTCGTCCATGCGTAAACATCGGAGGCTCCATCGTGAACGAACCTCTGGGCTCTTTCCTGGTATTCCTCCTGGCAATCCTATGGATTGCATCAGGGGTCTACTTCCTAAAAAATCACAATGCACAAAAATCGAGGAGATGGCTAGGTGTTGCACTTGTACTGGGCGGTCTTGGCGCAGCTCAAGCTGGGATTAGTTATCAGGCTTTCAGTTACGCGCTAAAGTGTGCTGGCAAAGAGTTCTGCACGTTGACGAACGGGTTCGAAGTTGGTTACAGTGTTACGCAAGCAGTCAGCGTCAGTGCGATGCTCACCGCCGTTGCCATTGCGTGTACTGCCGGCTGGTTTC
Organism: Leptospirales bacterium; assembly: GCA_016788865.1. GTDB lineage: Bacteria > Spirochaetota > Leptospiria > Leptospirales > Leptonemataceae > JAEUSB01. Next base: position 6,465 of record JAEUSB010000057.1, on the reverse strand, counting down.
GCAAAGCGCTCGTTGCCTATTGCATACTGAATGCGGTCATTTATGTCATCATCACCATCATTGGGATCACGCAGCCAAACAAGACTTTGCTCTCGTTTGAGGTGCTCATGCTCTTCGCCCTGCCAGGGATCTTGTTTGTGATTCTCGTTTCCGGAATCCAGTATCTGCGTAAAAGGAAACCCCTGGACGGCTCTCTCTTGGTCGCGGCGCTCCTTCTTGTTCTTGTGAATGCGGCCTACTTTACTTACTACGGAGCCGGCATCACCGCGACATTGTACAAAAACGGACAGGGATTCTATTTCTCAGAGAATGATGTGCTGCATGTGGGAATGATATTCTGGCTTTTCTATGTAGTAAAGACCGTCGGAAAACATCTGCGGGATTTCGATTCCGCGTCTCCGGGCTCTTGATCGGGAACTACTGCATGCGATTCTGAAAATCGGCTATTGTGGGCTTGCCCACTCCTGCAAGATGGACTATTTCAATCAGATCTTCACGGCGATACGGTTTGGCAATATGCCCGGTGAAGCCAGCGCTATGGCAAGCAGCAAGGTCGGAAGGTAGAGCATTCGCACTCAAAGCGTACATGGGTATTGTGCCATTGCGCGATTGAAGTTTTCGCGAGTGGCGCACGGCTGAATAACCGTCCATCTCTGGCATTTGAAGATCCACAAGCGCCAGATCAAACTCCTGCGTCTCCATCAGTTTCAACGCCTCGATACCATTCTCTGCAGTTTGAACCGAGTGGCCGGCCTGTTCCAGAATTCTAACCACAAGGAGCCGATTTATTTCATCGTCTTCCGCAACCAGGATTCTCAATCGCGGCTTACCAGGATCCGGAAGGCTTGCTTCGAGGCGCACATCAGGCAACGGCTCAAGCGATGCTGTGAAACTGAAGATTGTACCCCCACCTGGATTCCCCTGCACCTCAATTTGTCCACCCATCAGTTTTACAATTCCAGCAGCAATGGCAAGACCAAGTCCCGAACCTCCGTGACGACGCGTTACTCCTGGATCCGCTTGAACAAAGCTCTCAAAAATCATGTTCCGTTTGTCCGGGTCAATCCCTATGCCCGTGTCCTCAACAGTGAAACGAACGGCGATGTTTTTGGAGTCGCCATTGTCCACCGGCAACGCGCGAATCACGATTCCGCCTTTGTTGGTGAACTTTACTGCGTTTGCAGTTAGATTCATTAACACCTGTGATAGCCTCGCCGCATCGCCCAGAAATCGTCTATCTCCCACCTGATTGTCCAACGTGATACTTAGACCTTTTGCCAGCGCTGATGGACGGAACAGGTGCGTTAGCGAACTCAGAATTTCTCCCAGCGCAAACGGGGAATGTTCTAGAACTATCCGCTCTTCCTCGATCCGCGAAAAGTCGAGCACCTGATTTACCAGATGCGAAAGTCGATCTCCACTTTCTCTCAAAACTCGGGTGTAGGTTGCCTTTTCATCCGGCGTCAAATCGTCCGTCAGCAATTGTGCCATCCCCACAATGGCGGTTAACGGTGTCCGAATTTCGTGGCTCATGATCGACAGGAACTTTGACTTAAACCGATTGGCGGCGATTGCTGCCTCACGGTCAATACGTAGCAATCTTACCTGGCTCGCCAATGCGATTGACATGATCGTAACTGCAACAGTCGCCCCAATTATGAATCCGAACTGCGTAATGGGGACGATGGGTAGGACACCGGATGCGGCCAGGGCATACGTGAGCGAACCAATCGCATAACTTACCATTGCACCAAAAAAATATCCGGCAGCCGGGGCTTTATGCCAGATTCCGTACAGAGTCGCAAACAGGATGGGGGCAAACGTCAGAACAGCCAGAGGGACCATGATTCGCAACACGACTACGTACGGGAGGACCAGGAATAAGAGCGGCGAAGCCAGCGTGAGATACGATATGCCGCGTAACGTTAAATCGATTCTGGGCCAGATTTCCGTACCCATTGCAGAACGAGAAAATTGTGCACCCAGGTAGGCCACGCCACCGAGAGCCAGGCCGTTGATATAAAGCGCGAACACGGGATGATTGGGCCAAAGATACTGATAGGCGTACCCGTAGGTTGTTGCGTAGAAGATCATCGCGACAAAAACAAGGCCAGAATAATAGAAGAATGCCGGAGACCTCAGGAAAGTTCCTATGGCCAGGTTGTACAACAAAAGCAGCAGATGCGCACCGAGGACGACTCCGAAGATCAGCGTCTCATCGTTCTCGAACTGCCGGAACGCCTCCGGCTGCCAGATTCGAATTGGAATTTGGACAGACGTGCTGGAGGCTACGCGCAGGTAGAAGGTTGTAGTCACGCCAGGCTGCAGGCGAACCGGGAATACAAAGCTTCTGCTTTGGTACGGTCGTTGGCTGAACACGAATTTTGTGCCGGTTTCAATTACTTTGAATCCACCGGCACCAGGCGCATAGAAGCGCACGTCGTTCAAGCGGCTGGCCGACAGGACAACATACCAATCAGTCTGAACGTCTGTGCGCAAGGTGATGCGAGCCCAGTATGCGTCAGACGTAAAACCATACGACGGCGCCTGCCCTTCGAGGGTGCGGAACAATGGATCCATGTCACGTGGAGTCGATACCGAGCCGGACACTTCCCGTGCAACGTCGAGATGCCCCGTAGCGGAATACACATCTCCATCTTTGAGCAATATTGCGGGAGCCTCCCGCAAGGGAGTATCGGTCCAGATTGGGAACGGTACAAGGAAACCCAATACGATTCCGACTATCGCAATGAGAATCCTGGGCATTGCATACTTCGCTGGCCTTGTCAGCGATGGTCAAGCATTCCGCATAGAAATTGACGCCAACAGGCCAACGGTTTTATCTCAGTTCCAAAAGACCTTATGCTAACGACATACATTGCAGCGGCAAACATTGCGTTACTCGTGCTTATCAGCATTCTACTTTTGCCTGACTCAAAAACGCGAGCAAATCGCTATTTGCTCGCATTCTTTGTGATCATGACCTTCGCAGCGTTGCTACGCTTGGGCTTTTTAGCGGGAGGAAAGACGCTAACCTGGTTGCCCTTTGTAGTTTTTCCTGGTGCATTTCTGCTCGGTCCGCTACTTTTCTTTTATGTGAGGGCCACGCTATTCGGAAAATCTCCCAGGCGATGGGAACTCCTTACAAGCCTGATAGCCCCCATCCTTGCATTCTTGATCCACGCTGGATTAAACGTAGTTAGCCCTGAAACGGCCGACCCTTCCCGGATCCAAACCATGGAAGGTCTAGTCGGTGACTATACACGATTCCTCTTCTTTAGTGCCTCCGTGTACAATCTGTACTTTTTGCTACTTGCATGGTTTTTGCTGCGCGATTACAAGCGCGAGGTAATGAACAATTTCTCGAATACTCTTCGGGATGAACAGGGTTGGATTCGGACAATCCTGTTAGCCAGCGGAGGTCTTGCACTTGTCTACTTCTCAATGTCCATCATCGCCTGGGTTTCGAGCTCGTTCTTTATCCCCGTCGGCTGGCCCGAAGGTGGCGTCATGCTCGTTCTTGCGTATCTGGCCATCTTCTACCTTGTGAAGAAGCCTCAAATTTTTTCCATCCAGCAACTGGACGCAACGGAAAGCACCGGCAAGTACGCAAAACAGAACCTCAGCGATGCAATGCGAAAGGAGTATCTTCAGAAGATTGAAACCTACTTCGAGAGCGAGAAACCATACCTGGACGAGCGCGTGACCCTGGCCGGACTGTCTGCTGCGCTAAACATTCCCGCACACCATTTCTCAATGGTGATAAACATAGAAAAGAACCTTAACTTCTTTAACTTCGTTAACTCCTACAGGATCGCTGAGGCAAAGCGACTCCTGGACGATCCTTCCACCGAGGACACCGTCCTCACAATAGCGTTCAGTGCAGGGTTCCAGTCAAAGGCGGTCTTCAACCGCGTGTTCAAGGAGCAGACTGGCTTAACTCCCACTGCCTACCGCCAGCAGCAGATAAAAAAAACCTGAATACAGGTCTTGCCTTTCAAGCCAGGTCGACGGCGTGCTAGATCCTGGTTAGAATCATCCTCAGATTGAGCCTGTTTGGTTCAACACGGAGGCAAATGAAAACTGATCCCCTTCAAACACGAATGCTCAATATCGTTTTAACACTGGGCGCACTGGAGTTCTTTGGACCAGCACTGCGCGATTCCGACGTTTCGCATCTTCAGAACCCTCTGTGGCCGCCGCACGCAAAACTGCACATGATGTGGTTCATCGCGTATCTGTTCTTCTCGGGAATGGCCCAGATATACTTAATCTGGTTTCGCAAGCCCGCCGATCCGGCCCTTGTTCTCGGCTGGCAGCTCTGCAACCTGCTTGCGTTCTGGTCTGCAGTCATACTCGCCCCACTGTACGGCGGTGCGGTCGTGGACGGAGTGTATCATGCGCAGATTCTGGGTATAAACGAAAATATAGTCGCTTTCACTTTGCTGGCACTTGTCTGGCTTATTGCTCTCTTCCTGTTCTTCAGATCCCGCGGAGCGCGGTCGGATGCATAAAACCGGAGTCCTAATCGTGGGAGCGGGTCCTTCCGGGATGGTCGCGGCCCTTGCGCTTGCAAAATCAGGAATCCATTCCATCCTGATAGAGAAACGAAAAACGCCAGGCATCCATCCAAAGGCCCACGAGATTAGTGGCCGTACTATTGAGATACTAAACTCACTTGGAATCCCGGTGGAAGAGCTGCGAAAGGATGCGTCGAGTCACGAAGTGGCCTCCACAATCATATTCTGTCGAACCATTCAGGAAGAAATTGGAAGAATTGAACTGAACGTTCCTTCCATACAGAGGAAATACCGGGATCACTTTGTCGGCGCCCCCTACTTCAACATCTCTCAAGTACAGGTCGAGAACCTCTTGCGTTCTCACATCCGCAAGAGCAGGCGGATTACGCTATGGAACGATTGTTCCTGGGAATCACTGGAACAAACTCATTCCAGAGTAAGATCGAGACTGATTCACAAAGGCACACGGGTCATTGTGGAAAGCTCCTACGTGCTCGGCTGCGAAGGGGCAGCTGGCGCAGTTCGTAATGCGCTCGGGATCCAAATGAAAGGACCCGAGCAGATTCAGGATTTTGCAAACGTCTATTTCACCAATGACCTTTCAAAGGTCCTTAAGACACGCGCCAAATTATTCTTCATCTTGCGACCGGATGCAGCCGGGACCATTATCGCTCATCATCCAAAGAAACGCTGGGTATATCATGTTCCTATTCTTTCGCCTTTTGAAAAGGTTCAAGATTTCACAGAATCGGTGTTTCGGGCGAGATTACAGCGGGCGCTGGGTATCCCTGACTTTGAGCCTTGCATCGAGTCGATCAGCTCCTGGAGAATGACCGCACAGGTCGCCGAATCATTTCAATCCAGGCGGGTTTTCCTGCTGGGAGATAGTGCGCACCGATTCCCCCCGACAGGCGGACTCGGATTGAACTCGGGTGTCGCCGATGCATTCAACCTGTGCTGGAAAATTGCAATGGTCCTTCACCGAACCGCGAATGAAAATATCCTCACAACGTACGAAGCGGAGCGTAAACCAGTCGTTGAAATAAACTGCCGTGAGAGTTACAAGAATTATCGCCGTCTCATGAAGATCCCCAGAGTCCTGGGGCTCGATGTACGTTATTCGACATTGATCGCCCGTCTGTTTGCACTGGCTCCGGATCTCACACCGGTCCGGAGATCACTGAATGCACTTCTGGCGCGTCTCCTCTTGTTCGCCGACACGCACCTGCAGAAGGTGCAAAGACAGGCGGGGCCAATGGGATTGGTCACAGACGCAATTGCACGTGAAATTGGGCATTTCGACCGAATCGGACTGGATCTTGGCTTCCGCTACGGAGCGGGATGTATACTCCCGGACGGAAAGCCGGCCACAAGCAGTTCAGGGACAGTTTACGTACCTGATTTCTCGCCCGGATCCAGGCTGCCGCATTTTACTCTTAGACGAAAGGCACCCACTTTTCCCAAACCGAACAGTCGGAAAAAGAAAAAGCCGGGAGGCAGCCACAGCCTGCTCGACTACACGATGTTTACACTGCTCTGCACAAAAACCGAAAGCTGGAAACGAGTTCTGGACGACTCCGGATTGAGCCATTTGATCCAACTTCAGAAAGTGAGCAATAGCGTCACGATGGCCGGCGAAACTGTCACATGGGCAGATCTGGCCGGCATCTCGATGTCTGGAGCAATCCTCGTGCGGCCGGACGGTCAAATTGCCGCGCGCTTTAACGATCCAGGCGAATACATTTCTTCATTGAGCAGCCTGATCAAAGTTCTGTCATTGCGAATACAACAGAGGAGAGTCGCCGCATGAAGTCCATTTCCACAATCTTACTGGTAGCAATTCCGATTCTCGGTCTGCTTGCCCTGGTCTTCCACTTGTTTCGTCCGCTTTCGAAAAAGCCAGTACCAGTTTCCTTCCGGTGCTTAAACTCCGCAGAGGGACAAT
>JAEUSB010000013.1 GCA_016788865.1 Leptospirales bacterium | reverse complement strand
CCTGGTTCAGAAAAGCGGTACTCCAGAGTGGCGTAAAACCACCGTTGTCGCTGATCTCAATGTCGGCACCAGATTTGAGCAGCAGTTCCACGATTTCAAGAAATCCTTTGCGGGCCGCGAAATGTAGGGCTGTCATTCCGTTTAAATCTGCTCTGTCGTTCACGCGTGCGCCCTTTTTGAGAAGGAGTGCCACAGCGCTTGTCTGGCCGTTGTCTGAGGCGGCCATGAGGGGAGAAACCGTCGCCTGTTCATTGACGTCAGCTCCTTTTGCGATGAGGTTCTCGATGTTCTGAACTTCCCCGTTGTAGGCACTCTTGACGAAAGCGGTTGCATCGGAAGGAGTAATCGTGATTAGGCCACCGTTGACCGTCATTGCCGAGACCTGCAGCCTGCAACTAACGCGGAAACTTCCGTTAAACTCCTCGCGATCCGCAACGATCGAAACCGCGGCTGGCGACTCCGGGCTCAGGATTGAAATGTTTTTTTGTATGTTTTTGAGATCGCTGCCAGACAGCGAGTGGAGGTTTGTGTTACCCACAGTACTGACGCGGCCTTGAAAGACTGCCACGCTCTCAACACCTACAACTAGAACTGTTTGCACGTTGCCGGAATTGCAGGCCTGTTCCCATTCGGCTCCAATCTTTTGCATGACATCTTGTGCTTTCTTCTGCGCCGCAGCGACGCGGCTGGATTGCGACGCGCAGCCCAGGCAAAGGATGAGAATTGCAGATGTTAACGCAGTGATCTTGCTCATAATAGTAGCTCCATGGTCCCATGTTTCCTTGCCGGCCAGGGGACGGCCGTTCATTCTCCGAACGTGTCCTTCCTTTCGTTTCACTCATAATTTCGAGAGGCGCTCTGCCGGTAATTCAATATGGAGGTTGACGGACAGAAAAGTCTTTCACGAAATTGCAGAGAGTGAAACATCCCGCTTTTGGTCAAAAGCACTCGTTGGGTGCAAAATCTGCCGGAAACTCGTAAACAGTGTGCCCAGGAATCGGAGAAGTGTCAAAGCGATTTTGACTGGTGATGCAATATGATTTCTGTTGCTCCGTAGCTTTGCGAAAAAGCATTGAGATGGGAATTTCAAAAGCCTTTTTACCGTACATAGCAAATAAGCTCGTCTCGCACGTTCGAAAACATTCTTTGAAATTAGCATCAATATCTTTGGAGGGACCGCTGAACGCTGATTCACTGCATGTGCTGGTGCAGTCCTGCTTCACGGAGCTGCGCCATTTGAAAGTAAGATATACCGCCTCCCCTGAGCACGCCCACACACCGCTTGTGTTCGGAAACGACGGAATTCCAAGACCGGATTTTTCGGCCGCGATGTGCGCGGTGCCATTGGCTAAGAATTGGATTCTCCAATTGCCCGATGAAATGATCCCGAGACGTTGCAAGTCTGCAGCTGCCTGCGTGCAAGGCGCGGCAGAAAGTCTGGCAAACGAAATCGCGATGAAAGCTAATAGAAAGCAAAGTGGCTTGTTCATAGTCTGCAAACCAGCCTCTCAGTTTCGCATGACGCTCGTGATACTTGCAATTCGTGTTTTCCGGCGTGCGATATTTCGCATAAGGCTAAGCTACGTTAAGTTTGTGCGATTCGAACTTGAAAGGAGGCGGCCGTTTCTCCGAGGACCGGGTTGAGGCGGGAACGGACTTCCGATGCCAAACCAGCAGGGATGTAATCGAGGACGTTTTGCCAAAAACTTTGTGAATCCAGGTTCTTGTAATCAATTTCCCACGGATGGGCCAACAAGGCCTTGATTTCTTCATCTGTGAGGGTGAGCATACTTTGTTCTTCCCGGCTGGAATGTCGCATAACGTGTTACTCGTTGCAGTGAATCTGCCCCACCTAAGCATCGCGCAGAATTTGAGACAATCTGTGCAGATTTTGCAAATAGGCGTTGCCGTGTGGCCATTGGGGTTGGAGTCGAGTCCAGAGGATTTGGCGTTCTATCGCAAGGGCGATAAAATCTTTGCATTCGGGATCAATTTTGCCCTCATCCACCAGTTGGCCGAATCCCGTAGCTATGGCTGTGACATCGACGGTATAAATGTATTGCTGATCGTCGAACTCCGGGTCAGAAATTTGAGAGCGTACTTTTGCTTCATCAAGTATATGACGCGTGTAGTGAGCGATTCTGGTTTCAGACACGCTTTCGATGGCCCATACCAGGCAGTGGTACTGGGTGCTGCGTTTGTGGCGTTTTCTGAAGGCGCGGTAGTCGTGCAACGCGGTATCACCTTCATCGCTGCCGAAGGGGCCGAGTTCATCGTGGTTGCTCCAAAAGAACTCGTCGGGTGCGAGTTCCAAAGCGCGGGGGTGAGCTTTCCTGCGATCAATACTCATTTTAAGAGGCTGAATTCTGGAGGGGTAAATTTCGCATAACGTTTTGACGTTGTTGTTATGCGAAGTGCCTGGCCATGTTCGGTGGCTCATTTCTCAAGCGAACTTGCGATCGAGTCAGCCAATTTCAAGTCGGGCGCATCCGAATCATTCCTGAGATAGACGGCAAAAGAATGAAAGGTATCCGAATGAGTTGGGAGTAAATAGACAACGGGATCCCAAACAACAACCCAGGCCGGGCAACCGCCCTCAGCCGCAATGCGAGTATGTACCCTGTACCCCGGAATTTTCCCCAGGGTGAATTGACGAGTATCCACGACGGTCCGTGGAGTGATTAGGACGGGTTCGGTCTTTAAGGAGTCCAGATAGAACTGCAAAAGATTTCCCTGATACGAGTTCGAGGAAAAGAACTCCATGACTTTGCGATCGAGCACGTCGTACACGATGGTGCCCTCCAGACGCCAGCTGCGAGGAACGCGGAGAGCATAGTTCGATGGAGCGCGGATCCGTTTCCATTGGCTGTCAACCACGTTGCTCAGGAATTGTCCATAGACCCATCCGCGTTTCGAGCCGATCGCGACCTGGTACCAATCGTACTGGCATTTGTAGATAACTTCGTAAGAGTTTGCCTTTTCTAGAATCTTAACAACTTCCCCCAAAGCTAGCGTGTCGATGGCCGCCGCGGTTCGAGACGGCCCGTTGCGCAGTATGACCTTGTCGCTATTTATCCGCGCGGAAACGTCAAGAGCTTCCGGATACAAGAACGCGGGAATAAAGAAACAAACAATTAGAGTGAGATATTTCATGCCAGGTGTTGTTCACCCAGGGTAGCGCTCGCCCGACTGAGGATCATATAGTTTAAGGCCGAGCGGAAATGCGCAATCAATAATATCATTCATTCGATCGGTAGAAAGTCTGTAGCATGAGAATATGACAAACAGAGAGCTGAACTGTGCAAGAAAAGACCCTGCTTCCGAATCCCAATTGATCTGTGATTCGTTAATCATCTCGACGCCGGGGAACTTGCCTTTCAGGTTTGCGAGCAAAAGCGCAGGACTATACTCGATGAGATCAACAGCGCTTCCGTTTTCAGCAAGTTCTTCGTAGATCATTTGAGGAGAACGCTTCTCTGTCTCCTGTTGAATCCAAAAGGCAAGGTCATAACTCATGATTTAGTCGTTGCCGACAGGCTCGCGCCAGAGTTAGGGAATCGCATCGGTTTCTCCAGAATTAGTGGGGTTCGAATTTTCTCTGTTTCAGCCTCGCTGAAAGCTCTGAATAAACATTGGACGCGCTATTTGTTTGAAAGTTGCCCGGAAATGGAAGCACACACGCAAGTCATTTCTTCTGGTTTCCGACAAACCGGTTTTCATCCGCAGTATCCGGCCATCAAGGCGGCTATGGAGGGGCGCCAAATGCGAAGGCAATGCACTATTCAATTGTACGGAAGGGGAATCCGTCCTCGGGCTCGCCGACGTCAAAGCCGAGCCGCTGAGATGCCCGCGTCTTGAACAAGTCGAACCAGGGATGCCAGTCCGCATCTGGTAGGTTCGAGTAGAATTGGAGACCGCTTGGCTCAACTGAAACAGAGATGTGCCGCGAGTCTTCCGTGCTCCCGTACCAAGTGGGAATCCCATCAACAAATCCCTTCCAATGGGGCATCCCGACATAAACCTGCTTGAGTTCTTCCCAAACTTCCGGTGGCGAATCCCAATGGATGTTTAAGTTGTGCTTGTGAACGGACATAGTATTTGATATTCAGAGCCGGGGTCTCTCATGTGCCCCGCATCGCTTCCGCATAACGTGCTACTTGTTGTCCTGCCAAGTGGGTGGGGGCTATTTCGCTGGCATTGTTCTCAAGTCGGCAATCCGATTCTGTGCATCAAACCGAACATCGAGAATCTGGTTCCCGGCATCGTTCAAAGCCAGGATTTTATCGGGCGATTCGATGAGTCGGAAACCTTTGCCAGCAAGGTAGTGTTTTGTCATCCGCCGATGGTCGGAAATTTGCACATCTGAAATTGACTGTGTCAACGCGCGCGCTAAGACCATGCCGACGGGACGCGAATCCCTGGAGAAAGTCGGCGAAAGTATGGCTAGTAGTGCTTCATTGCTCTGATTCTGTGCGCGATAGAATCCTATGATCTCAGGGAGTGCAGCGTTGGCAGCTATTGCGAGATGCAAACGGGGCTCGCTGCGCATTGAAAAGGTTCTGATTGCATGGTCGGCCATTCCATTGTCCTCAAAAAACTGCGTCAGTTTCTCAGAAGTTTTGAGGTGCTGCTGTGGGATGTTTGACTGTTTGTTTGCCCAGGCCCAAAGCCAGGAATCGTCCTCATACGAAAAAGTTCCTAAAATCTCTGCGTGGTATGAATGAACGCCCTCGAATACTAGACGTGCCTGGGCGACATCGTACTGCCACGGGCCGTCGGTGTACAATTCCACGTTGGATTGTTTTTCGAAATATAGCGGAGCATTCTCCGCAACGAATTCTTGAAATCGGGTGGGTTCCATAGACTTTCCGCCGCAAGTTATCAACGCGGTGACTACAATCGGGAGTAAGAGAGGTAGCTTGATTTTCAAAATTGTTTCCCCCACCCATTGCGCATAACGTGCTATTTGTTGGAACAGTGGACGGTTGGTACGTGCTGGCGGTTCAGTCATTTCGAAGAGAATGTTCAAAGACCAGGCCGGCCACGGATGGCCGGTTCAGGGGATACGGGGTTCGCCGCAATTGCGGATAACGTGATATACTGTTGTTATGCGTAGTGCCGGCTTCATGGTCCAACATAGGGAGCGAAGGCGGTTATCTTGATCCCAAAGCCAAAGCGCGTAGAGGTAAGTTGCCGGTTGCGGAACCTGTACCTATCAAGACCCGCTTCAACGAAAGGAGATACGCCGTACTTGAAGGCAGTAACTTTCAGGCTTACTCCCGCTCGAGTGACACCACGACGTCCGCCAAGGGATATGCTGGGTACGACAAGGTGCCTGAAGTCGTACTCCATTGGCACAGCGAAGAGCACATACGTCGTGGTCACATCCAACAGGCGTGCGTACGTTGTATGGTCATGCAGGTGAATCGGCGACAGAGGTACCGATGATGCGTATGCTGAGAGAATTGGGGGGAGGAAGAATGGACGTTGCGATGGGCGCAACTCGCTTAGTTCGCCTGCGAGATTTCTGTGAACTCCGCGAAGCCGGATCTGTTGAGAATCAACACCGATCCCCAGGTATAGAAATAGGAATTCAATTCGACCGTAGGTAGAAGATTTTGTCGTCGCACGACGCGGTAAGACTTCAATGGACCGTCGGTCCAAAGCATCTGCAGTGGCATTCAATAGAGAAGACGCATTGCGATAAGTCGGTTCGGTCCACGGATTGAAGAACGAACCGTTGCCATGGACGTAGCCGCCTGAAATGAACAGGTAAGCAAGTTCGACACCTGCGGCATTTAGTGATGAAACAAAAAAGTACGCAAAGATGAGGACCGGGAATTTAATACGAGGGTGTAACATTTTCAACGAAGCCGACATTGCGCATAACGTGTTACTTGTTGTTATGCGCCTGTGCCTCACGTCGTCTGGCGAGGTATTTCAAGAATCCATGGAGCGTCAGCAGCAGTTATGCGAGTCCGAGGAACGCAGGCTCTGGAGACGACGGTAAGCGCTGCAGATGGGTCGCAGGCACATAGTCCAGAAGAAGGCGGTGTGTTGAACTCAACCAGGGCCCAGCCGAGACCTTTGATATGGCCGACGTCTATCACCACAGCAGGGGGGAGAGAGACGCGGGTGTCCCGAAGCATTGAGTTTAAGAAGTCTAGTGCGTCGCGCTGCTCCGCAGGAAGTGACAGCCAGTTGCCATTAAGGTCTTTCGCGAGTTCCCCGTTCAGGACGTAGGGAGAGATGGCGCTCACGGTCCGGTCAAGGACAAACGCTCGGAATTCAATGGTAAACTCAACGACATCAGATGCGAGGACGGTCAAGTTTGAATACAGAGCCTCCCGGGGTGGAAGGTC
>JAEUSB010000011.1 GCA_016788865.1 Leptospirales bacterium | reverse complement strand
ACGGCGCCGGATACAGGCGGGCCCACCATTCCCTTGCAAAGTGTGCACGATAAAATACTCTCGCGATGAGCAATAAACTGGCCCGCGTTCAACTCAAACCTGATCTGTCCGGCCAGTCATTCCGGAACCTTAATTGAAGATCCAGCGGAGTTGGTCATTCGGTCTCCGAGCTTGATACCGACTGATCTATCCGGTAGATCCAACTAGTGGATGCGAATTCCATTCATCAACAGGTGATAGGTCAGGCTTCCAGGATTCAATGGCTTTGAAAACACGCAGCGGATCTGCGGAATCTCAGCCGCTCGTTCCGCGACTTCGCGGGTAACGTCCGCACTCATGAGGAAGACCGGGTAATTGGAGCTGGCAGATTTGCTGCGATTCTTGAGCAGATCGAATGCATCCATGCCGGGCATAAACACGTCCATGATAACAAACAGAGGATCGGTCTCCGAACCCTCCAAAAAGTCAAACGCTGCGGGCGCTGAGTCAAACCCCATGGTAGTCCATTCGCGATTAACGTCTGCAATCAAGGCGACAGTAATCCGCAGCGAAACCGGATCATCATCGATAATTACCACATTGGCCATGCATAACCATTATCGGACAACAGCCACCGTGCATGGAGCATGATGGACGACGCGATCCGAGACCGAACCAACCAGAAAGCGGGTTACCGCATTCAGCCCCCGACTACCGAGCATGATCAGATCGTATTTCCCGTCCGCCGCTACCTTGCAAATCTGGTCGGCTGGATAGCCCTCCACGACCTTTCGATCCCAGGGAACCGAAGTCTGAGTCAGAATCGGGTGAACTTTTTCAAAACGCTGCTCTGAAACCCAGGCAACTCGATTGCTGCCCTCGGGTGCGGCATCATAGTAGCCCGGCAAGGGCCCAAAATCCTCAATTACTTCCAGAACTGTCAGAGTTGCACGGGCCACTGCTGCGAGGGTTAAGGCCTGCTCAAGGGCCTTTTTTGAGCCCGGCGAACCGTCCACCGGAACCAGAATCTTCTTAATGTATCGCTCCATGTTGCTGCTCCCTGAGCTAAGTATGCAGCGCTGGCGACCCAAAAGCAACCCCCAAATTCCAGAACAGCGCTGACATTTGCGGTGCTGCCCGCGGGCCAGCTGGACCGGTTCTGCTTGCCCGGGCCAATTTTGCTGGCCGGGTCGCCAACTCCGGGGCATCGAGAAAAGGTCGTTCGCGGGCGGTTATGCGCGGAGGTAAAGAGCTCGGACGGGTTCTTCCTTTCCTTTCAGCTTCAAGCGAACGCGCTTCTCAATTTGCGCCAGATCGCCAACTGCCTGCGCGATGGACTCGGAAGCCAGGATTCTGCCGGGCTCGCAGGCACTCTGTAAGCGTGCCGCAACGTTTACGACATCGCCGATTAACGTGTTGTCGCTGCGCGAATCGCCACCCACGTTCCCTCTGACAACAGGACCGTAGTTGAGGCCAATGCGGAATTCCAGCGTGGCCAACCCTGCAGGCTTGCGACTCCGATTCAAAGTATCAATGCATTGCCGGGCCAGGAGTGCTGCGCGAATGGCACCCTGCGGTTCATCAAAAATTGCAAACACTTGATCTCCTACGAACTTGTCCACATCGCCCCCAGCCCTGTGAACCTCATGAACTATCGGATTAAAGTAATCGTTTAGAATCTGCACTACCTCTTCCGCTGAATGTGTTTCCGCATAACGCGTAAAGCCAACAACGTCGAGGAACAGGCAGGCATGGTCGCGCATCTCGTCTTTGAGTGATACGCCACCGGCGCTGGCAGAAACGTCAGCTCGCTCCCAGATGCTGCGCGAAGTGTATCGTTTGAGAATGGATTCAAGGGCCAGCGCTTTCCGATTCATGACCGTAAGTTCGCGTAGACTCCGGCGCAATTCCATCTGAGACATTACCTGACGCCCAAGTATCCTGAGTGTCTCGCGATCCTGGTCACTGAACTGCCGCGGTTGATTATCTAGAACGCAGAGCGTTCCAATGTTCTGTCCATCAAAGGTTCTCAGCTGTTGCCCGGCATAAAAGCGTACGCCACCATGGGCAGGATCGGTCATTGGATGATCCGCAAATCGTTCGTCACTTTTCAGATCCGGTACCACGAGCATTTCATCCTGGGCAACGGTGTGCGCACAGAATGCAAGTTCGCGATTCATTTCTCCGCCGGGGTCCATACCCACAGCCGATTTGGTCCAGCTGCGTGCTTCATCGACAATGCTGATCAAACTAATGGGTGTCTTCAGTATGGCGGCGGCAAGTTGCGTTAGTTCGTTAAAGACTTCTTCGGATTCTGTATCGAGGACTTCGTATCGCCGAAGGGCCTTTAGTCTATCGTGTTCGTTTGCAGGAATTGGGGCTTTGAGCATAGTCCAGTGAAGCACAGACCAATGGGAAAGGACAGAGAAAAAGATTCCTGACTGTCAACTACAGCTGAGACGTGAGACTCGCTGTACACTCTTGTTCCGGACTCCCCCGTGGTGCGGACCACGGGGAGACCAGATTAACCCTTCAGAACAGGATGATCGTCTTTTAGCGAAAGCGTATAGGTCTTCTGCGTATCGAATTCTCCTTTGAGAATGACGCGCGACAGCAGGTTTCCTACATCCTTCTGGATGAGACGCTTCAGCGGCCTTGCTCCGAACTGCGGATCGTGCCCTCGCTTTGCCAGCCATTCAAGCAATGCAGGATCTACCTTCAGTTTCAGGCTCTGTTCCAGGGCCCGCGCAATCAACTTATCCACCTGAATCTTCACAATGGACAGTAGTGATTCAAGGGTCACTGGCTGGAAGAAGATCACTTCGTCCAGGCGATTGAGGAACTCCGGTCTAAAGAAGGCCCGTAGCTCTTCTGTGATTCGTTTCTCTTTCTCTGCCTGCACACCGGCTTCCATCAAGATATGGCTGCCAATGTTAGAAGTTAGGACGATGATCGTATTTTTGAAATCCACCGTCCGACCTTTCGAGTCTGTCAGGCGACCATCTTCAAAAATCTGCAAAAACACGTTGAATACTTCCGGATGAGCCTTTTCAACCTCATCAAACAGTATCACCTGATATGGTCTGCGCCGAACGGCCTCTGTTAGCTGGCCGCCTTCGTCGTGGCCCACGTAACCCGGAGGCGCACCTATGAGTCGCGCAACGCTGTGCTTTTCCATGTACTCTGACATGTCGATGCGCACCATTGCATTCTCATCATCGAACAAAAACTGCGAGAGCGCGCGTGCTGTTTCCGTTTTACCAACGCCGGTTGGTCCAAGAAACATGAACACACCAATAGGACGATTGGGATCGGAAAGGCCTGAGCGCGAACGCTGGATCGCTTCTGAAATCGATTTCAATGCATGATCCTGACCAATCACGCGATCCTTGAGCTTGTCGAACATTGTCAGGAAGCGTTCTTTCTCGCCCTGCATCATGCGGCTGACTGGAATTCCAGTCCAGCGCGCAACAATCGCCGCAATATCTTCAAAGGTAATTTCTTCTTTTAGATATTGCTTGGTTGCAGTTTCAATCTGCGCTTCTGCTTTCTTCAGTTCGTTTTCAAGCGCGAGCATCTTGCCATAGCGAATCTCCGCCACTTGATTCAAGTCACCTTTTCTCTCGGCTTCCTTTTCCTGCGTTCTGAGCTGGTCAATTTTCTCACGAATGACCTTGGCCTGCTCCACGCCGTGGCGCTCAGCATCCCAGACACTCTTCTTGGATTTGAATTCCACTTCAAAATCTGCAAGTTCGCGTTCGAGTTTACCAAGCCGCTCTTTTGAAACAGTGTCCTTCTCCATCTTCAATGCTTCGCGCTCGATCTTGAGGCTCTGAATCTTCTTTGCAATCTTGTCCAGTTCTTCGGGCATTGAGTCGAGCTCGATGCGCATCTTACTCATTGCTTCGTCGATCAAATCGACTGCTTTGTCCGGCAAGAAGCGATCTGTAATATAGCGATCAGACAAACGCGCCGCTGCGAGAATGGCTCCGTCTGTAATTCGAATCCCATGATGAAGCTCATACCGATCCTTCAGCCCGCGAAGGATCATGATCGTATCGTCCACACTTGGTTCAGAAACAAATACGGGTTGGAAACGACGCTCCAGGGCCTGGTCTTTCTCAATGTACTTCTGATATTCCTTGAGCGTCGTGGCTCCAATACAACGAAGTTCTCCACGTGCCAGGGCAGGCTTAATCATATTGGAAGCGTCGAGCGAGCCCTCAGCGGCTCCGGCTCCCACAAGAGTGTGCAATTCATCTATAAAGAGAATCACGCGACCGTCTGATTCCTGGACTTCGTTGATCAGAGCTTTGAATCGATCTTCGAATTCGCCGCGATACTTGGCTCCTGCGACCATGCTTCCGAGATCGAGCGCATAAATTTCTTTGTCCTTCAGGCCGTCTGGAACTTCGCCTTGAACGATCTTGCCTGCGAGACCTTCAACAATGGCCGTCTTTCCAACACCCGGTTCGCCAATTAGAATGGGATTATTCTTTGTTCTGCGTGATAGCACCTGCATGATGCGGCGAATCTCCTCGTCGCGTCCAATGACAGGATCCAGCTTGCCTTTTCGCGCGGAGTCGTTTAGATTTCGCGCGTATTTGGAAAGCGCTTCTGTTACATCTTCGGGATTTTCGCTCGTAATTGGTTTTCCAGCACGCAGCTTCTCAAGGACTTGCAAAATCGCAGACGGTTGGAGTCCAAGCGCGGCCATTTCGCGAGCAAGCTTCTGCGAAGAATCACTCACATACGCAAGGAGGATGTGCTCGGTCGAAAGAAATTGGTCCCCGCGCTTTTTTGCAAGACCCTGGCCAGCCTCGAGGAGACGTATCAAACCCTGCGAAGGGCGTACGTCGTTCTTCCCCTGGACTTTTGGAAGCGAGTCGAGATGATTTTCAATGACGCGCACAACACTTGCAGGCTGAACCCCCAGCCGCTGCAAGACGACGGGCCCCATCCCGTTCTCCTGGGTAAGAATTTCAAAAAGCAAATGCTCTTCGGAGGCTTCCGGATTCGTACGCCGGGCTGCGTTGTCCTGGGCTGCGGAAATCGCCTCGGTTGTTTTGGTTGTAAGTTTATCCAATTTCATAATTCACCAACAATTTCCTATAATAGCAACTATAGTACCAGACAAATTTACGCGGATTCGGGCGGGAACGATCGATTCATTTTGCGTTACAGGCGTTCTGTCAGGTCGTCAGACTTTTTGTCACCAAGCATTGGATGCGTGTTTTCGCAGAGATTTTCAACGGTCGGCAACGCCAAATTTCGCTTTTTAATCAAATTTTTCACCCTCCAACTGACATTTCTTTGACAATTTGCTCGGTCTTTCTATGCCGGTCGGAGTCAACAAAATCCGCAACAGAGGTTTTGCGCCTGGTTCTATTATGTCGTTAATCAGAATTTTTCAAAAACACGGCGTGAAGCTGTTTGTGATCTTCTCTCTTCTGGGAGGTATCGCTTACATCTTTGGCGCGGACACAAAATATCAGGGCTATGCCCCGGATCAGCCTATCCCGTTCAGCCACAAGATCCACGCTGGCGAACTTCAGATCGATTGTAAGTATTGCCATGCTGGCGTTGAGGTCTCAGCGCATGCAACGGTCCCGGATCAGGGAACCTGTATGAAATGCCACTCTGTGGTTGGTGGGGACAGCGCGAATATCCAGTACCTTCGCCAGACCTACAAGCAGGGTGTTCCAATCCGCTGGCTCAAAGTTCACGATCTTCCGGATCATGTGAAGTTCAGCCATAAACCACACATTACGCGCGGACTGGATTGCGTTCAGTGCCATGGTGATGTTGCGAAGATGGACAAAGTGGAACTTACAAACAAGTTCACAATGGGCTGGTGCGTGGACTGCCACCGCCAGGAAACAACGCAATCATACAAGCCAGGGAACAACCAGACTGTGAAAATCACAGAATGTGGCACCTGCCACTACTAAGAGCGGAAAACAGAAATGAATCAGACGAGAGACAATCAGCCAAAGCACTACTGGCAAACCCTCGAAGAGCGTACTACACCCCAATCCTTTGGCATCTACAACCAGCCTGAGTTTGAGCAAGACCGCGAGGTCATGGAAGCGGAAGCAAAGAAGCTCAAGCTTACTCGCAAGACGTTCCTGAAAGTAATGGGCGCTGGTGCTGTCATGGCCCAGGCGGCCTGCCGTCGTCCTACAGAGCAGATCGTTCCGGCCGTGATTCAGCCACCGGAAATTGTTCCGGGCCTACCGCTTTTCTACTCTACTGTTTCTCCGGATGGCACTGGTCTGATTGTTCGCACCCGCGATGGCCGTCCTATCAAGATCGCAGGAAGCCAGGATCATCCTGTTTCCGGCGGTGGTGTTACCGCATACAACGTTGCTTCACTCATGGATCTCTACGACGCGGATCGTCTGCGCAAGCCTGTGAAGTTTGTCAAAGGCAAGAAGAAGCAGGCAACTGCAGAAGAAATCATTGGTGAAATCAAAACCAACCTGGGCAAGGGCAGCTACGTTCTTCTGACGGGTCCGTCCATTAGCCCTTCAACGCAAAGTCTGTTCAGAGAATTCCTCGGTGCATTCCCTGGCGGTCGCCAGATAACGTTCCGCCAGGATCCTACTCTGCGCCAGATTGCTGATGGCCAGGAAGCCGCGTACGGAAAGTCAATCATTCCAGCATACCGCTTCGACAAGGCAGAATACATTCTCTCAATCGACGCAGACTTCCTGGGAACAATGATCCATCCGGGTCATTACACTCATCTCTTCACAAAAGGACGCGAACTCAAGCGCGGACAGAAGAAGATGAGCAGGCTCGTTGTAATCGAGTCCATGTTCAGCACCACCGGGTCAAACGCTGACGAACGTCTTGCTATCCGCCCGGGTGATCAAGTCATCATTGCGCTCAGCCTTGCAGCTCAGCTCACCATCAAGAATGGGCTGGCGGCTCCAGGTGGGACCGCACTCCTTGAAAAATATCTGCCAGAGAAAGTTGCATCATCGCTTGGAGTGCCGCAAGAGGCTATCGAACGTATTGCAAAAGAACTCGCAGACTCACGCGGAACAAGCCTCGTTGTTGGTGGCTCACCGCTTGCTGCTACGGGAAGCAATGCCTCGCTTGCAATCGCAGTCAACCTCTTGAATTCAATCCTTGGAAACGACGGCAAGACCATCGATTCTGGATCTCCAATGCTCCTGGATCCAGGTGCGTCCGACCGTGAAATCCAGGATTTGATCCAGCAAATGTCGTCTGGCAAAGTTCAAACTGTCATTGTAGCCGGAGTAAATCCAGCCTATCATTTGCCAGAGTTCTACAAGTTTGCAGACGCGCTGAAGAAAGTTCCGTACAGCGCTGCCATCTCAGATCACGTAGATGAGACTGCAAAACTCACACAGGCCGTTCTGCCTGTAAGTCACTACCTGGAATCCTGGGGAGACGCAGAACTCTTTCCTGGCGTTTATTCAGTTCAGCAGCCAGTTATCCGTCCTCTCTACAACACCAAATCCGTTGAAGACTATCTGATTGCAATTGCCGGTGGTTCACTCAAGGGAGCATCCTCTTTCCATGAGTTCGTGAAGAACTCATGGCAGGGTCGCGCTAAAGGCGATTTCCGTACTTTCTGGAATTCCGTACTGCAGCTTGGCTTCTACGCACCAGGCAGAGGAGACATGGGTCGCGATCGCGGCGCGCGCGCATTCAACGCTGGAGCGCTTTCCCAGATTACTCTACCGGAAAAGTCCAGTGGTCTTCGTCTTGGATTGTTCTACAATGTTCAGGTCCTTGACGGAAGCCAGGCGAACAACGCCTATCGTCAGGAGCTTCCAGATCCAGTTACAAAAGTGGTCTGGGAAAACTATGCTGCAATTCTTCCTGCAACCGGTCGCAAGCTGAAGCTCAAGCAGGGATCACTGGTCACCGTAAAGACTGACAAAGGTTCCATTGAACTTCCCGTTCACCTGCAGCCTGGTCTTCATGCTGACGCAGTTTTTGTAGCGCTCGGTTACGGACGCACGGATGCAGGTCACGTTGCAAACGGTCAGGGACAGAACGCAATCGCGCTCGTTTCTGCCGGAACTGATGCAATCGCATTCTCCGGCCTCAAGGCCAGCCTTGAGCCAACGGGAGATCGTCACCAACTCGCAAACACACAATCTGTTTATCGCACTGGCTTTAACACAGAAGAGAAAGCGTTCTTCGCGCCAGCGCTCATGGAAGCACCGTTCAATGGCTCAAGCAACAACGGTCGCCCCATCATTCGCGAAGCTACACTGAAAGAATACATTGAGAAGCCAGGTCACTTCAAGCCAGAAGGGATTGAGTATCCAGGCAAACCAGAACGCGAACTTCCGGCAGACAAGCAGCCAGAAACCGCAGCGCTGATGAAGCCCTGGGAGTATAAGGGCACTAAATGGCACATGGTCATTGATCTGAACTCCTGCACAGGATGCGGCGCCTGCGTTACCAGCTGTAACATCGAGAACAACATTCCAATGGTCGGACCAGAAGAGGTTCATCGCGGCCGCGAAATGCACTGGTTGCGAATTGATCGTTATTATTCCGGTACGGAAGAAGCGCCAGAAGTGGCTCATCAGCCAATGCTCTGCCAGCATTGCGATAACGCTCCTTGCGAAAACGTATGTCCGGTAGCAGCAACCACGCACTCGGAAGAAGGTCTGAACGTCATGACCTACAACCGTTGCATTGGAACTCGCTACTGCTCCAACAACTGTCCTTACAAAGTACGTCGATTCAACTGGTTTGAAAACTGGATCTGGGGAGAAGGCCTCGATCGCAAACTGCGCGATCCAATGCAGCTTGGCCTCAACCCGGATGTAACAGTTCGCTCTCGTGGTGTGATGGAAAAATGCACATTCTGCATTCAGCGCATTAACTCTGCGCGTCAGGATTCCATTGCTCGCGGAGACAAGCGCATTGGCGACGGTGCCGTTGTAACTGCCTGCCAGGAAGTTTGCTGCGCTGACGCAATCTCCTTTGGCGACATCAACGATCCAGCGAGCAAGGTTAACAAGCTCAGCAAGGATATTCGCGGCTACCAGGTTCTCGATTTCCTGGGAGTCAAACCAGCCATTACGTATCTAGCAAAAATTAGGAACAAGGCCTGATATGTCGACGGTCACAAAAGAAGATTTACACTATATACACCCCGAACTCGTTGAGGGCGGTAAAAAGTACAAAGACGCGAATGCGGATATTTCGCGTCCGCTTGAAACGTTTCCTACCAAGACCTGGGGCATTGCACTTGCCGTCTCCGTTCTAACCTTCACAATCTTCATCAGTGAAGCGCTTAACGTCGTTGGATCTGGAATGGGGCGTCTGGGCCTCAATATCCCCGTTGGTTGGGGAAGTTTCATTATCAATTTCGTTTTCTGGATTGGTATTGGGCATGCGGGAACTCTGATTTCCGCAATTCTCTATGTCTTCCGCCAGCAGTGGAGAACCGGGATCAACCGCGCCGCTGAGGCAATGACGATCTTCAGCGTTCTTACAGCTGCATTTTTTGTAACCATTCACGTCGGTCGCACCTGGCTGATTTTCTGGGCTCTTCCCTATCCAAACGAACGTGGCGTTCTCTGGCCAAACTTTCGTTCGCCACTGACATGGGATGAATTCGCAATCTCGACTTACTTCATCACCTCACTTGTATTCTGGTATATTGGTTTGATTCCGGACTTCGCATCCATTCGCGATCGAATTGTCGAAGATTCCCCGGGACAGAAGGTCCGTAAGTTTGCTTACTCCATCCTTTCATTTGGATGGGTGGGATCTGCGCGCGCATGGGCTCACTACGAAGCAGTCGTAATGATTCTCTCCGGCCTTTCAATGCCTCTCGTATTCTCCGTACACTCAATCGTATCCTTCGATTTCGCGACCTCGGTGATTCCTGGATGGCATGCTACCATCTTCCCTCCGTATTTCGTACTCGGTGCCGTCTTTTCCGGATTTGGAATGGTATTAACACTCCTGATCATCATGCGCGAAGTATTCCGCCTCACAGAATACATTACGCTCAAGCATCTTGAGAACATGGCCAAGATCTGTACGTTGACTGGCTCACTCGTGGGCCTTGCATACGGGACTGAGTTCTTCATTGCCTGGTATGGCGGAAGCGAGTTTGAAGCATTTGCATTCATCAACCGCGCGTTTGGTCCGTACTGGTGGTCTTACTGGATCATGGTTTCTTGTAACGTAATCTCTCCGCAGCTTTTCTGGTTCAAAAAGATTCGGACCAACCCGGTTGCACTCTGGATTATTTCGATCTTCATCAACATTGGTATGTGGTTCGAGCGTTTTGTGATTATCGTTACATCACTTCATCGCGACTACCTCCCGTCGAGCTGGGACATGTATGTGTTTACCCCTCACGACTGGATCATGTTATTCGGTTCGTTTGGAATGTTCTTCACAATGTTCCTCTTGTTTGCACGCTTCTTCCCAACAATTGCAATCGCAGAGATCAAAGCGACTATCAAGTCGCCTGATGCGAAAGGGTTTGGTCATTGATTATGTTGGAAAAACTCGATAATATCTTTCAACCGCTGGAGCGTCTGCTCGATCGTGTCTTTGGCGCGATTCTTCCGGGCATTCACAACACAGTGAATCGTCTGTTTGAATACCAGTATCTGGAAACGCGCAAAGGCGTCTTTGGACTGTTTGATACAGGCGAGAAGATCAAGAAAGCGGCCAAGGCAGCTTTTGAGAAAGGCTACACCAACTTTGATTGCATGACTCCGTTCCCTGTCCACGGGCTGGAATTCGATATGGGCCTCAAGCGATCCAAGCTTCCGTTTGTCACATTCTTCATGGGAATGACTGGAACTACTCTGGCATTCTTTCTCCAATTCGGCGTGCACGAACAATTCAGTACCATTCCATACATGAACTCGTATCCACTGAACATCGGTGGAAAATCGACCTTCAGCTGGCCGGCAATGGTTCCGATTTGTTTTGAGCTCACAGTACTTCTCGGCGGTCAGTTTACAGCGGCAACACTGATGCTGCTCAGCAAGATGCCGCGTCCGTTCCGTAAGCCTCTGCACAAAGACATCACAAATGACAAGTTCGCTCTCTGGATTCCAGCAAGCTCAGAAGGGTATTCTGAAGAGGGTGCAAAGGCATTCTTAGCTTCGCTGGGCGCGCAGGAAATCACGGCAGTCGACGAGAAAAAGCCGTACTGAAATAAGTAAGGATCATCATGACGCAGGAAGAGAAAAAATCACTGATCACTCGCTGGACCCTGGCAATAGTATTTATGGGTCTTTTCTGGGGACTCATTTGGGTCATCACAGGCGGTCGCTATCATTCAAACGTTTCCGGGATACACTGGTTCCTGGACATGCACGACCAATCGTTTGTAAAATCCCAGCGTGAAGATACAACAACCCTCGCTGACGTGAAGGTCAGTCTATTAAAAGGCGCCGATCAAAACGAAGTTTTTGGTGGACCTGGTTCTTCCATGCGCGTTCCACCGGAAGGAACGGTTCCGCGCGGGTATGATCCATATCCGTATTCCCAGGCTGAAATCGATCAGGCTGGTGCGGCTCTCAAGAATCCACTTCCGCTGACGGCTGCTGTACTTGAACGCGGCCAGAAAGAATATGAAGTCTATTGCTCTGTCTGTCATGGCCATCTGGGCGAAGGCGACGGCCCTGTAGTTCCAAGAATGACGGCTCCGCCTTCATTGATCACAGGGGCAGCAAAGGACTGGCAGGATGGAAAAATCTTCCATATGATCACAATGGGTCGTGGAAACATGCTCCCGTATGCAGCACAGATTCGTCCGGCTGATCGCTGGGCTATCGTTCACTACGTTCGCGTCCTCCAGAAAAAGGGGGCATCGAACTAATCCTTCGATTGAGAAATTATGAAACTTCCTGAAGAAAAAGCCTTAAACTTCCAATTCTCACCAAAGCTGCGATTGATCTGCATGTCATTGATCGTGATTGGCGCGGTGCTGATTGGCCTTCAATTCGTATTTGTATGGCATCCAAGTTCTGCCGGGCACGGCGGGCATGAAGCAGCCAATCCCCGTTTGTTCATGTCATTACACCTGGCATTGCAAGTTGCTCTGCCACTGGCGCTGGGCGGGATCTATTTCGTCGCATTCAATCATCTGGCCGGTGCGGCCTGGTGCGTGAGCATTCGCCGCATTGCGGAAAACTATTTCTGGTTCCTTCCCGTCGTTCTTGTCCTGATGATCATCGTGTTCCTGGGGCTTGGCAGCGTTTTCAGCCACTGGGTTCACGCGGATCCAAACGACCATCTCCTGGCTGTAAAAAGACCATGGCTCAATCCAGGCTTCTTCGTGGGCCGGAACATTGTCTTTGTTCTGATGTGGCTGGCATTTGGTTTTGTCCTCTGGAAGAAATCGACATCGCAGGATTCAAATCCTTCCATTTCAATTACGCGATCACTCGCAAAATGGTCGGCTGTATTCGTCATCCTGTTTGCACTGAGCTACTCTGCTAACTCCTGGGATTTAAGTATGAGCCTTGAGCCGCACTGGTTTTCAACTATGTGGGCTCCGTACTGCTACGCCGGGCTTGCGCTTACCACCTTCTCTTCCATTATCCTCTGGATCTGGTATCTAAAAGGGGCCGGTTACTTTGGTGATTCGCTCAATGAAAACCACTACCATGACATGGGCAAATACATGTGGGGCCATTCCATTTTCTGGGCCTATGTGATGATCTGCCAGTTCCTGCTGATCTGGTATGCACACATTCCAGAAGAGACTATCTTCTATCACAAACGCATTTATTCGCCAACTATGGGCTTTCAACCATGGGGTGCAGTTGCACTTCTTCTGGTCATAGTTAGATTCCTGGTTCCGTTTTTCATGATCATTCAACGCAAATGGAAACGTAATCTGAATCATCTAGCAAGCGTTGCCGCGGCTGTTCTACTCGGTCAGGTGATCGATGTTTACTGGGTAACGTACCCGACACTCGACAACGGTCACTTCGTGCCGTTCTCCTGGCAGGAGCTGGGGCCACTGATGGTGGTTGCGGGGAGCTTCATCTGGATCGTTGGTTCAGCTATGAGTCGCACTTCGCTCATTCCAAAGGGAGACCCGAGATTGGAGGAATGCCTCCACTGGCATCAATGAGGACTATCGTGAATTCGAAACATATACTTCTATTAGCCCTTGTGGCGGCCGCTCTGGTAAGCTGCAAGAAATCCACATTAACCGATGTGCGCCCGTACAGAACGTCTGATGATCAGATGTTCATGGGTTCCCTGCTCTACGGACAACAGGGTTGCCAGAACTGCCACGGAACCGCCTGGGATGGAAAGGGACCGGAAGCAGCAGGTCTGCCAGTTCCACCAACCAGCTTTGTTGCTGCTGTAGGTCCTGAGAAAACTCCCGTTGTCTATTTCAAAGCCATCACGGCCGGAACTGAAAAATTTAAAGCACATTCAAACCAGGCTCTAACCGATGCAGGCCGCTGGGCCATGGCGAACTTCCTCTTTTCCCTTCGCAAGCCACTCACCGGCGAGAAAGCTGTTGAACAGAAGAAGAATGTAGAAGCGCAAATGGCAGAAGTTCGCGCCATCTATCAAGATCTGGCATCAAAGAATCGCCGCAGATGGGAAATTGGCTACAAACCAAATGACCAGCGCGAAAAGGCACCGGACCTGAAAGATCTCTTAAAATTTGCAGCTATCAAACCAGATCGTGCTCCTGGAACGGTTTCCGCAGAGCGCCTGCAGCGGCCGCTTGCTGGAGAAGGAGCCGCGCTCTACGCAAACAATTGTGCTGCCTGCCATGGAAACTATGGCGAAGGCAAATCGATTACCTATGGAATGGGACTCATCAAAGGCCAGGGCAATATGCACAGCGACAAGCACCTGGTTCGCGCCGCAGTCGCAACGCGTGATTTCGCAACTTCCGACTCCATTGGTAGCGGTGGTGCACTGAAAGGGGCGCATCCTGCTGGTAGCGTCTTACAAGATAGTTTCGCAAGTCTCACCGACGCTGAATGGGCTTCGCTGTCTGAATTCATCCGGAGTATTGCTCAATGATTGCCCTCACACCCGACTTTAGAAAAGTAATTTCACTCCACGTACTTGCGGGCGTCCTCTGGATTCTGGCAGCGCTGGTGTTTGGCTTACTCAATCAATTGCAGCTGATGGCAGGGGTTCCTGCTCCAGATGTGCTCGGTTTTGGAATCATCCGTCCGCTTTTCACCACTGCATTGATCTTTGGCGGCTGGGTTGGCGTAATCACAGCTGCATCGTATTTTCTTTTACAGAAAGAAGGCGAACTGAAATGGCAGTGGGTAGCGCTTGCAGGCTTTGCTCTTCAACAGCTGGCTTTGATTCTTGGCGTGGTAACCATTCTCTGCGGACTGAACAAAGGCCGCGAGTACGGCGAATGGAGCTGGCTATCAGACAACTTGTATTTCTTATCGCTTGCTCTATTTGTGGTTGTGGCACTTCGTTCTGCTAAGAGCGAAATGACGGCCCCTTCCCTCTACGTGCTGATTGGCTTCACGGGTGGCGCATTGACTTTCCTTCTTGGAAACCTTTCACTTCCGTACAGCCCGTTTGGATCCTCGCCAATAACGGCCGGGATGCCAGACGCGTCCGTCCAGGAATTCTACCGAATGGGGATTCTGGGCTTCCTGGTATTGTTCCCGTTATTCGGCCTTCTTTACTACTTGCTCCCTGCCCATCTCAAGTTGCCCATCTATAACGACGGTGCAGTAAAGTTTCAAGCAGTTACAATGGCTTTCTTGATTCCGTTGTCAGGCTCGGCGTTTCTTGCTTTGGGTCCGGGGCCACAGAAGACTGCAACAGCAGGAATCGTGTTTGGAATTGCGCTTTCGGTCGTGATTCTGATGGGCACGTGGAATCTGCTCTACACAATTTCGCGCGGTCCGCATGCAGTTGAACTCGATCGCGATGGCGCGTTCATGCGCTGGACCCTTCGCTTCCTGCTATTCTTGACTCTGCTTCGCGCGATTTCTCTTCCGCGATTCATGCAGGCTCATATTGGCCTGACCTGGTGGAATTCTCAAGACATAGCTTCTGATATTCTGATCCTTTCAGCGCTTGGTCTTTCAGGCGTTGGCCTTGTGTTTTCACAGCGCTATACTGGAAAGGCAACGTCAGGCGGAAGTGCCGGGGTCGCACTATTCTTTGCCGTCCTTGGATCATTCCTGATGATTCTGACTAACGTAGTTCAGGGTGTAATTGAAGGCTCGACCATTTCTGGAATGGAGGGCGGAAAACTCCTCCAGCCTGCATTTGCAGGAGTGTTGTTCGCCGGCAATCTGGCCGACCCTTCTACTTCACCTACATTGCACTACCTGCTTGGTTTCCGTGGTCTGCATCTCGTTGGCTATCTGGCGACAGCCTTCAGCTTGCTCGCCTGGGCCTTTGCAATGTTATCAATCTGGCGCGGAAGCGGAGAGGCATATAAAGAGCCAGATCTACATCTGCCCGAAGAAGCTCATTCCCAGGAGGCGCACTAATGTCGCGCGCATTCGATTCTCTTTTCAAAACTCCGGGTAGAACCGTGGGTTCCGTCGTGGGAATCATTCTGATCGGTTACATCATTTCAGTCGTCGTTCCATACCAGAGAAATCACTCTTACGGTTCGCATGCGCAACTGAGCACGGAAGACGCGCTTGTCATCAAGGGCCAGGAAGTATATTTCCAGGAAGGCTGCCAGTATTGCCATTCGCAAAACCTCAGACCAATGGGCTGGGAAGTTGCACGCTTTGCCGACGCCGACAAGTACGGCTACTTTCCAATGCCTGTAGCAATGGAGTACGCACATGAGACACCCGCAATGCGCGGAAGTGCTCGTCTGGGTCCTGACCTTTCTCGTCTTGCAAGCCGCCAGGACGCTGCGTCCATTAAGTCATTCATTCGCGGCGGAAAAGAAGACACGCTGAAGAATCGCTTTCATGCATATGCCTACCTGTTTGAAGAAACAGAACTTCAACCAATGTTCCTTTCATGGAAGATCCGCATGATGATGCAGGCCGGTGTTCCATTCTCGGATCCATTCCAGAAGAGCGCCTTCGATCGCCTTGAAGGACAGAGCCGTGGCGATGCATTGATTGCGTATCTGGCAAGTCTGGGCCAAAAACGCATGCAGTTTGATGGCGCGTATTACCGCTGAGTAAGGAATCATTATGAGCGAAGCAGGACATTCACCTAAAAAAGGCCCGAGCAAGCATGGACTTGCCTGGCTCTATTTCTTGTTCGGATTGGTCTTTGTAGCGGGTGGCATGTATGCTATCTTCTATCACGGATTTCTGGGACAGAACAATCAAAATGCCTACAGACAATCGACTGGTCAGGGGATCATAATCCCACCACTCGATATCATTCCACCTCGGAATGCTCAGTCTATTGCGAATGGCGAGGCACTCTACAAGACATGCGCGGCTTGCCACGGACCTAACCTGGAAGGAATTTCCTGTCCAAGTCTCAAAGACGACGAATGGTTGCACTTCAAAGAGCCCAAAGAAACAGCGCTGGCCAAACTCATCAACCGTGGTGTGGGCGCCAGCGAGGCAATCAAAGCCAAGAGCGTCATGCCACCTAGAGGTGGCCTGGAAAACTCAACGCAAGTATGGGAAGTTGTCTACTACCTGAGCACAAGGAATCCAAACATTATCAAAGACGCGCCGCAGCCTAAATAAGGCGCTGCAGTCTGCACGCTCGAAAGAGCGTGCAAAAATTCGAGGGGATCTCGGCAATTTGAGGCTCTGCCCTCAGGTTCGCACTTTTTTCGACCGGACACAATATTTTTGCCAATGCCCTGAGCAAACCAGTTCATTTCGCCCCGCAATTTTGCAACTCACCCCGGTTTTCCAGACAACCGGCCTCCTCTGCGCTAGAGTCCAAACAATTGGAGGACTCAATGCAACAAACTCTGAAGAGTAACTTGGTCGCCGGTGACCTGAATCAATCAAGAACTGTAAACGATATTCATTCAAAGCTGAATCGGACGTTCATGCGAAATGTACTGCTTCCTGATTCGCTCGAAGCGTGCACGCACGCCATTTCATACGAGGAATCCGTAATAGCAGCAGGTGGCTTTCACGCAATGGGTGGTCAGCAATTTTGCGAGAACCGCACGCTCGTTCGCACGGACAAAATGAATCGCGTCCTTTCGCTTGATCGATCGACGGGAATCATAGAAGTTGAAAGCGGCATCCAGTGGCCGGCTATTTCCGACTACCTGCTTGATCCCAGAAATCGGGCAGAGCATTTTGCTATTCGACAGAAGCAAACAGGCGCCGACAATTTCAGCATCGGTGGGTCGCTCTCTGCAAACATTCACGGCCGTGGTCTCAATCTAAGACCATTCATTGACGATATCGAAAGCTTCACGCTTGTTAATCCTTCGGGCGAGATTCAAAATTGCAGTCGCAGTGAGAATGCAGATCTGTTTGCCCTTGCTATTGGCGGCTACGGGCTATTTGGCTTTGTCTATTCTGTAAAGCTCAGACTGGATGTGCGCCGGACTCTGCGCCGGGATGTGGCAATTGTCCATCTGGAAGACCTCATTCACTCAATTGACAATCGAGTATCCGCCGGCGCCCTCTACGGCGATTTTCAGTTTTGCACGGATGAAAAGTCCGACGATTTTCTGGCGCGCGGGGTCTTTGCTACCTATACCCCGGTCGACAGAATCGAACGTCATCGCCAGAGCTCAGCACACCTTGAACTTGGCGCAAGCAATTGGGAACGTTTGCTCTGGCTGGCTCATCACGACAAAGCCGCCGCGTATAGAGAATATTGCCAGTTCTATCTTGCAACATCCGGCCAGCTGTACGACTCGGAAAGGCATCAGTTCAGCGTGTATCTGGAAAACTATCACGCGCAACTGGATGCTCATCTTGGCAGAGATTGTACCTCGACTGAAATGATAACGGAGGTCTACGTACCGCGGAACAGGCTGGTTTCTTTTATGGCTAAAACTGCCAGCTATTTTCGCGAATCCAGCGCGGATCTAATCTACGGAACTGTCCGTTTCATTCAAAAAGACACCGAGAGCGTGCTTGCGTGGGCAAGCCAGGACTGGGCCTGTATCGTTTTCAATCTTTGCGTGCAGCATTCTGACGTTGGATTGAAACGCGCCGCAGACCATTTTAGAACGTTAATCGACCTTGCGATTGAAGAGGGTGGATCATACTATCTTACATATCACCGTTTTGCCTCAGTTCAGCAGGTAGAAACGTGCTACCCGCGCTTCCGGGAATTCCTGCGCGCGAAAGCCATTCGAGATCCGGAGAACAAATTTCAAAGCGACTGGTACAGACACTACGCCAGGCTTTTTTCAGGAGCAAACCAATGAAAGCGAACATGGCAAGCCAAACGGCAGTAGTAGTGGCGGCGGGAACGGTCATCACGTCCAGAGAACCCCGGTTTCAAAACCTGGTTACTGAATCAGCCCGCAGGTTTGCCCAGGATTTTGTTCGCGCCGCGCGACCAGGGTCAATGCTTCCCGCTCTTATTGAGCAGCGATGGTTTCGAAACGTAATGAGCCTGGTCCAGAGCGTTACAATTCCAGGGCTCTTTCGGCATCATATCCTGCGGAAGGCCTTCATTGAAAGGCAGGCACGGCTTTCGCTTCAAGAAGGCATTCGCAGCTTTGTTGTGGTCGGTGCGGGCTTTGATTCGCTGGCTCTGCGCCTGGCTCCGGAATTCCCCGGGGTTCAGTTCGTTGAGCTGGATCATCCCGCAACGCAAAGGGTGAAACGGCGTGCCCTGGGGTCCTTCCCCGAAAATCTGAGATTTGAGTCAGTCGACCTTGGTTCAGAACTTCCAACGCCTGAGGTTGCTACCCCTGCCCTGACGATCGTTGAAGGGGTCCTGATGTATATCCCGCTAGAAACGGTAGAGAAGATCCTTCGTCACATTGGCCAGAGCCAGGGAGCGCTGATCTTTACTTTCATGGAGCGGCTAACGGTGGGTCGAATCGGTTTCTACAATCAAACCTGGCTGGCTGATCTGTGGCTTAAGCGAAAGAGCGAACCGTTCAAATGGGATGCCAGCCAAACAGAGATCGAAGCGATTCTTGTGGAGGCTGGATTCACTCGGATCGAGTTCTGGAATTCGGAAAAGTATCACGCAGCTTTTGGTCACGGGGATGGACTCGCCCGCGGCGAGACTATCTGCATCGCGCGAACGTGAGCCAATCAGTCCTGATTCATCCAGTCCACGCGAAACTGTAGTTTGTTTCTGCGGCCCCAGAGGTTTCGCTCGAGCATTCCGTAAAGGTTTACGCGAAGGTCTGTTAAAGCGCGAAATTGGTCCGCCTGTCGCCAGGCCACAAATTCAATGGATTCGCAGCCGCGAACCCGAAACTTCGCATGTTTTCCGTCCTTTGTGTAATCCAGCTTTTGAATCTCTGCACCGGGAATTCGAATAACCGGTTCAGGATTTCCTGGACCAAATGGCTCCATTCGCTTTAATTCATCGAGCAATGCACGACTGATCTGCCGCGGTTGGAGGGAGATGTGTTCTGTGAGTTCACGAACGGGAGGAGCAAGATCCATTGTGCTTGCAGCTTCAACCAGGAGCAACTCAAGCTCGGGAATCTTGTCGTACTCAATGGAAAATCCTGCCGCTTCTGGATGCCCGCCAAATTGAATGAAGAGATGCTGCGCGCGATCGAGGAGCGGCAGGATGTTGCGACCATCGCTCCGCGCCGATCCCTTGGCCCATTTTCCGTCCTGATTGATATACACGACCGGTTTGCCGTAGCGTTCCATTAAGCGCGTAGCCATAATTCCGGATACGCCTGGCTCCAGGTCCGGATGATAGCAGAAGATAAGGGATTTCTCAAGCAACGCCGGATGCTCCTCAAAGTGCGCTGCGATTATTTTCTCGTTTAGCTTGGTGCGATCCTGGCGCTTCTTGTTGAGTTGTTTCAGCTCACCCGCCAACTGCTGCGCTTCTTCCAGCGATTCTGAAGTAAGAAGTCGAACTGCAAGTGCTGTATTTCCCATACGCCCTGCGGCGTTGAGCGTTGGACCAAGCGTCCAGGCAAGGTCTCTGCCCGTCAGATCATCTGGCAGATCCAGTTCCTGCATTAACGCACGATAGCCCGGAACGCCCCGCATACTACGATGCTTGCTGAGCCCGAGACCGAGCCTGACTAGCGACCTGTTCTCTCCGACCAGGGGAACCATATCCGTGACCATTCCAACCGATACTAGATCCGCAAGCGAGAGGAGAAACTCAAGCAGCCTGGGTCGAATTTCAACCAGTCTGCAGAGAAGAAGTGATCCAATGACAACAGGAATCCGCGCCGAGTCTTCTGCCGGGAACTTTGCAATCTCTGCAGTTAGATACGCAATTGTCTGAGGCTCAAGTTCCTTTGCGGCGTCCGGTTTCTCTGAAACAATGCCGGTTAACGCGCCACAACGATAAAGAGCAAATCCACTGAGACCAAATGTATCAAGCGCTACGGCAGTCTGAGTTTCCCATTCTCCCAGGAAAGAAAGGGCATAACCAAACAAGAATTTGAAGGCAAGACCTACGGTCGGAATCTTACCTTCATTTTCATGAATATCGATGTTGCGTTGCGGATTGATGAACGCGCAGTCTTCAAAATCTGGAACTCGATTCCCCAGCTGATGATGGTCGAGCACAATGACTTTCTTTCCGGCCTTAGTCAGCTCCCCAATTTCAGGACCATGTGAGGAGCCCATGTCGAGAAGGATGACCAGGTCTGCATGCGAGGCCAGAATGGAATGGAAGAGTTCACCGGAGAGACCATAGTCATCCCCCAGGTCGGAAACGCGCAGATCCAGGGTCCCTCCGCGTTTCACATGTTGCTCACGCAAAAAATTCCCGAGCAGAGCGGCAGAACTTACGCCATCCACGTCGCGGTCACCGAGGACCAGAATATGCCCCTTCTGCTCCATGACAGCCCGCAGAAGCCCAATCCCGCGCTCCAGGTCGACCAGCTCGAGGGGCGAGCGCAGGGCGCGCAGGGAGCTTGCAAAGTAGTTAGGATGTCTGGAAGGACGGTAGTCTGGATGATCCAGGAGTGGGGCGAGGAGCCTGAGCATGGTCGAATTGTATTATGTCTATGTGACAGAATCTGAGGTCAAGTCGGATGCTCGCTCAGCTAAAGCACACAATTGGCACATATTTTCCACAAATGGCCGCGCTACCCTGCCTTATGCAAACGAACCACCTTCCCTTTTTCCGGGCGATTGTGCTGCTGGGCCTCTCCTGCGTGCTTTCCGTTGTACTCGTAGTAATGCGACTGCACTTTTCCCTTTCGGCCTCCTATCTGTTTCTAATCTGGAACCTGTTTCTGGCCATGATCCCGGTAATCCTCGCATTCTTGATGTATCTGATCTACGGACACACGAGAAACCTGAGCCTTCTATTTATGGGTCTTGCTATCGCCTGGTTACTCTTCTTCCCAAACGCGCCTTACATTATTACGGATTTCCTTCACCTTCGCGCAAGGCCACGGATCCCGCTCTGGTTTGATACGATCCTGCTTTTTTCTTTTTCATGGAACGGATTCCTGGGCGGGCTCCTTTCTTTGCGCATCATGCACTTGCTTTTCCAGGAACGCTTTGGCAGGGCCGGGGGCTGGATGTTTGTAGTTGCCACCTGTCCGCTGGCAGCTCTTGGAATTTTCGTGGGGCGATTTTTGCGCTGGAATACCTGGGATGTGGTTCGCAGCCCAAGAACACTATTCGCCGACGTGCTTGAACAAATCCAGCGGCCCACATCCCTCAACGATGAATTCGCAGTCGTTTTGATTCTGACACCGCTCCTGTTTTTGGCATACGTTTCGCTGCTCTCGTTTGGAAAAATCAGTGAATCGCATGACCCGGGCAGGCGGTAGTTGGGCTGTCCCATAGCGACGTCAGCCGGGCAAAAGATCTCTTAAAAGTCTTCACGCAGGAGAGAAGGCCGTGAACCAAATGGTAGATCATCAGAGACAGGATTGTAATACCGAGCCTCACCCGACAGTCGCTTGGGGGCCAGCAGATACTTCTCGTTTAGATTCCCACTTTCCGCAAAAAACAAGCGATTTGCGAACATCATCAATCCCAGAACAGAGTGTCTGCGAATTGCAGTCTCTGCGTAGGCAGAACAGGACGGGTACATGGGGCAGCGCGGCCCATCATAGTGGGTGTATTCGTGGCGATGTTTTTCAAGTAGCTTTAGCGCCGGGCTCCACAGGATCGAAGGATTTTCCTCGCCTCCAGCGGTTGGCTGGCCTGAATTGCATCCAATGGGCAAGGCAAGGGCAGCAGCAAGGACGAGTGCACTGATTCTAACCATGCTCCTCCCTATTCTCCTTCATGGAGAAAAAAGTCACGAACAATTGGGCGATTCCTATTACAAGGCCAGGCAGTTTTCGCTGGCTCGAATTGAATACGACAGAGCCAGCGAAGCGCAACCTGCCAATCCAATCTTTCCAGCCAAGTCAGGGCTTAGCCTGATGCGCGAGAATCGGTTTCGCGATAGTTTGAAGCCCCTGGAGGGGTCTGATTTTTCGCGCAGCTATTTGCGAATGTTTGCTGCACTCAGGGGCGGCTTTCGAAGTCGCTTCCTGCTCGATCAGGGAAACCTACTCGATTCAGCAGCAACTCCACGGGAGAAAGATCTCACCCGCCTGCTTGGCGGAACACTGTATCTAGAAGACGGGGATTTTGAGGTAGCAAAGAAATATTTTGAACGACTCCAACGTGAAACCGAAGACGAAACTGTCCGCCGCGCCAGCGCCGCAACACTAACGGAATTGGAGAAGTTTGATCAGGTCCCCCGCAAGAGCCCGATTCTGGCTGCGGGTCTTTCTGCAATCGTTCCGGGAAGCGGTCAGATATATTCAGGACATGTGGCCGACGGTATTTCCTCGTTTGCTTTCACATCTGTGCTCTGCGGCTCTGCGGCGTACATGAATCACCTGGAAACAAAGGCAAAATCAAATCATGCGGGTTCAATCGTTACCGGGATCCTGTGCCTGGGATTTTATCTTGTCAACATCACCGGCGCTGTAGCCTCTGCACAAAGATACAACAACTACCAGGAACGAAAGTTTCACCAGGAAATTCGGGAACGTTTCTTCAATCTGGACTTTGTAGAAAAAAACTCTGGGATTGTTTTTCAGACGAACTTCTGATAAATGAGCCGTCAAATGATTGCGAATTCTATTGGTTACTTGCAGGAGAAAAAGAGAAAATGACGATTGGCTTCAAGATGGAACCCGTAACCGCAAACCCGACTTCCTCGACTGTCAATGATCGCGAAGTGCGTGAGACAATTTGCGAAATCTGCCGGAACCTCTACACGCTCGGTTGGGTAAGCGGAACCGGTGGCGGAGTTTCCATTCGGCGCGGAGAGACAATCTTCATGGCGCCAAGCGGTGTGGAGAAAGAAAAGATTAGCCCATCTGATATCTTTGAGCTGGATATTAAAGGCAACATTACCCGTGGGCCCAAGAATGAAACCCTCAAACTTACTGAATGCGCCCCACTTTTCATGAGCGCCTATGAGCTAAGAGACGCTGGCGCGGTCATTCATTCGCACTCGCCCAATGTTGTTCTCGCCACCATGTATGCCAAACGCATTGAGCCGGGACTTTCTGTTCTTGAAATAACGGAACTGGAAATGCTCAAGGGTCTGGCGGGACACGGGTATCACGACGTCTTTGAACTTCCGGTTGTGGACAACACAGCTCGTGAACGCGACCTCACCGATTCGCTCCGTCGCGCCATCGAGAAATATCCCCGCACTTGCGCGGTTGCCGTTCGGAATCATGGAATCTATGTCTGGGGCAAGAATGAAGTTCAGGCCAAAACGCAGGCCGAGTGCGTTGACTTCCTCTGCGAAATACTTGTGAAGATGCGCCAGAACAAAGTGACTAAAGAAATGCATCCAATGGGAATTTGATGCGTCGACGGGTAGGCAGATTTCCGCTCCGGGTTCTTTCGGTCATCCTGGTGACTGCAATGGCAGGTCTGGGATGCCTTTCCAACAGCGAATGCGACAGCCGCTGCAACAAGAACTTCAACGAGTGCCTGTTGCTGCGCGAAGCTGTTTCCAATGCACAATGCCCTTCGACCAATTCTTGCCGTGCCGAGACGGTAAACTATGGCGTACTGCTGTGCACATCGATTTCCGAAGAATGCCACTCCAATTGCTTGCAGAAACATCCATACTGAATTCTCAGGAGAATGTAATGAAGAGTTCAAAATCGCATGCCGCGCCAAACATCGAAAACATTCGCCTGTGCCGCACAGCGGGATTTTCAATTGCCGTCGCGACCTTATTGCTCGCAATCTTCGCTGCTCCTGCGAGCTCGCTTAGAGCAGAACCTGAAAACGATCTGGAAAATATTAACACCCACCTGACATTCCTGGGATATAAGTGCGAAAAGAAGAAGTCTGAAGAAGGCAGGCTCTCGCTAACCTGTAAAACCAAACAGACAGTCCCTGATCTCCACATCCAACCAAAGTCCGGCGGGTTCCTGATTTCATTCTATCGCCTGGCTACGGAAGAGGGTAAGAAGCAGGAAGCTGAGATGCTCAAGACAATCAACCAGCTAAACGCAGATGCCATTGCTGCTAGATTCTATCGCGACTCAGAAGGCGACATGAGCATGGAAGCTTTCCTTCCAGGCTCTTACGATAAACAAGCCTTCTCAAACCTTCTGAGTACATTCAACGAGGATTGGAAACGACTGGTCAAAGAACACGAGGATGACCTCGGAAAACTATTGAAATTGTGACGCTCCGGCGGCCCCCGCATGAGTTGTTGCGTGAAGTCTGGGTGGCGGCCTGCCCCTCGGCGCGGTGTTCCGGGCCTCGGGCCGTTCGCATCCAGCTCTCTGCACGGCTCGCCACCCGACTTCACGATAAATCTGCGCGGGTCTTGTCGCCACCGGGTTCTGAATTTCTGCGGGTCGGGCTGGCGCGCCGGATAAATCCACGCTGGCCTTGTCGTATCGGCTCCTGATACAGTGCAGACTTTCTGGGATAAATCGGCGAGAACTCGTCGCTCGCGAGGGTGATTCAGAATCCCCTTCGCGATAAGTCCCCGCGCTGAGAATTCCGGAGGTGCCGCGGGCCGGCCGTGCAGTGAGTCGGTTACGAACGGCCCGAGCGTCGCAACGGCGAGCGAGGGGCAGGCCGGCCGCGCAACTCCGGTCAAGGACTTACGCGGGGGCCACTAGAGCGATTAACGTTTCAATCCAAGAACTTCCTGAATCATCTGATCACTTGTAGTGATAGTTCTGGAGTTAGCCTGGAAACCACGCTGCGTTACAATCATGTCCGTGAACTGATCTGACAGATCGACGTTTGACATTTCAAGAACGCCAGCAAACATCTTGCCACGTCCACCCACACCGGCTTCGCCAATGCTTGCATCACCCGAGTTCATGGAGGCGCTGAATTTGGTTTCGCCCTCTTTGGTCAATCCGGATGGGTTGGTGAAGGTTGCAATCGCCACTTTGGCAAGTGGTTCTTTTACACCGTTTGTATAGGTTCCTACAACTGTTCCGGTGTTGTCAATGCTGAACGATTCGAGATAGCCCATTGGATATCCGTCCTGCTCTTTCGCATGCGTTGTAAATGAGCTTGCGAATTGTGTTACACCTTTCACTGCTCCTGCTTCACCCATGTTCAATTCGAAAGTTTGAATAGCCGGGTTTCCTGGAATTCGGAAACTAACGTTAACGTTGAGTTTTCCCGCATTGAGCGTATCGACGCCATCGGAAACGGAAGAAATCTTTCCGTCGGGACTAAAGCCCAGTTCAAAGTTGTTGTTTCCACCAACTGACGTGTCCTGTCCGCCTGGACCAACAACATTCACGCTCAGATTGGAAGCATTCTCCATATTCACCCGGACGTTCCAACGGTTATCTGCAGATTTGAGGAACTCGAGACGAACTTCTCGTTTGTTTCCTTGCTCGTCATAAACGTTGGCGGTTGCCACGTGCCCACGACGAGTTTCGATTGGACCGGCAAGGAATTGCTGAATTTGCTCTTCTGTTGCATCAGCCGGAACTGCTTGCACAGACTGGTTCAGGTTAGATTCAAAGACTACTTCGCTTGTAGCTTTGGCTGGTTTCTTCTGATAGAGAGGGATTTTGATGTCCTCTACACCTGCAGCAGAGTTAATAGAAGAATTTCCATCGCGATCTGTGCGCGCATTCCAGCCTTGAACGCGAAGCCCCGTTCCTGGATGAACGTAGTTTCCGTCTTTATCCAGGCTGAAGATACCCGCGCGAGAATAGTATTGCTTACCACCGTCGCGCACAATGAAGAAACCTTCCCCGGAGATCGCAACGTCGGTGTTCTTACCGGTTGTTTGCAGCGCTCCCTGTGTCATGATCTTATCGATAGACGCGATCATCATGCCCAACCCAACCTGTTGCGGGTTTATCCCACCAATATTTTCTCGAGGTTCGGCGGCGCCGGTAATCTCCTGCGAGATCATGTCCATGAACGTTACACGCTCGGTCTTGAAGCCGTGTGTGTTAACGTTAGAAACGTTGTTACCAATTACATCCATTCGCGTTTGATGGTTTTTTAATCCTGAAACGCCGGAATACAGGGATCGCATCATAGGTCTTTTGTCCTTACTAACTTTTTTATAGAATCAATTACTGCTTTCTAACACTCGGGTTTCCGTGAAAAACATTGAACAAAATCATCCAACAAATTCAAGATTTGGTAAAACCCACTCGCCGTAACCGCCCCGCAAAGAAACAGGAGGCTGTTCCACTGCAGGTGCCGGTTTCTGGTTTGAATCCGCGGGTTTGACTGCTTCAGGCTTAGCGGGATTCTCAGTTGCCGACGGAGCGACTGGCTGCTGCTTCATTGGGCTGGTCTGCGCAGTAGAATCTTGCGCAACCGGCGCAACGTTCGCTGGCTGGGTTGCAGGATTGCTCACGGGCGCCGCGGGCGTCCGCTGTGGAGTGCCACCAAACTCCGGCTTGATCATGGATGGATCACCCACCATTTCTATGTCTTTGACGGTCATGGCTCTGCCGCCGACCTTAAGGAAGGGCTGCCCTGCCGAATCAAAGAACAATGCCTGCGC
This sequence comes from Leptospirales bacterium, assembly GCA_016788865.1. Taxonomy (GTDB): domain Bacteria; phylum Spirochaetota; class Leptospiria; order Leptospirales; family Leptonemataceae; genus JAEUSB01. Next base: position 7,507 of record JAEUSB010000011.1, on the reverse strand, counting down.
TACCCCGCTGATGCTCTCACCGCTTGTGAAGTCCTTGCCGATCACGAACTTGCCAACCAGGTTAACAGCCTGACGATTCGACATGCTCTGAAAGCCGTCCGCCATATTCTTCATTTGCTCCAGCGCTGAAAACTGCGCCATCTGAGCTATGAACTGCTGATCCTGCACTGGGGCTGTAGGATCCTGAGTGGTGAGTTGTTTAACCAGGAGCTTCAGAAAATCGTCACGGTCGAGTTGCTTGGGCTTGTCGCGAAATTCAACGCCGTCCAGTTTTCCGTCTTCAATGCGCTTACGCTCGTTTATCTCTTTTTGAATGTTGACCTGGCGATCCTGTGCAAAGTATTGCGACCTGATTGCTTCGCTAGTCTGGTTTACTTCCGGCATACGCTACCTCGTTATATCTGAGAAAACTTTGTCAAACGGCGATGTTTACGCTGCCGTTCCATTCAATGGCTGGCTCGTATTCAAGTGCCGCCACGTCAGGCGAAATCAAGTTTGAGAACCCGCCTGAAGGGCTGCTGGATTGGCGGGCAGCCTGCTCGCGACGCTGCGCTTGATCGTCTCTGGCGGAAAGGTTGGTATTGAAGGCCGTTTGTGAATCCAATTGAGGCTCACGCACGCGAATTTCGATTGCATCAACAGAAAACCCCTGACGCTTGAGTTCGCGCTGCAATTGATCCATTTCGTCTTTAACAAGCTTCTTAACCGAATCGTTCTCGACCAGGACTTTTGCTTCTACTACATTTCCATAGACCTTGAGATTCAGTGTTACGCTGCCAAGTTGCTCGGGCTTCAAGCGTAGCGAGGCGCTCGATTGACCGTCGGAACCCAGATTGATACGGGCTTTTTCCACCAGCTGGTTAAACAGGTGCTTTGTCTCTTGTGTGAGCTTCTCTTTTTCCGCTGGCGCAATTTGAGGCTTCAAAAGTTCTGCGAATGCGTTTTCGCGCTGAACTTCCATACGAACTCGATTCTGATTTTCCAGGCCAAGCTTGCTGTCTTTACTTTGCGACTTCCGCTCGCTCTGGTTTTCAGATTTCTCGCCGGTTGAGCGTTGCGTCGTTTCTTGAATAATCCATTTTTCCGGATTCAGTTGAACGGTAACAGTCCGCTCGCGTGCGGCTTTGTTCTGCGTCTCGTTCGCTTGGTTGGATTCATTTGCGGGACGTGACTCTGCGTTAGCTCTGAGGTTTGCACGCTGGGCGAGTAACGTCTTGATGTCCTGTTTGGTGATTTCCGTTTTCTCGACGCCTACTTTTTTGCCCGGGGTTCCGGTTTCCGCGTTCTCAAGACGAGCAGCAACTTCGGCCACAGCTTCCTGCTTCCTGCTCTTCGCATGTTCGCGCAGAGGAATCTCGAACAGTTGTGCCTTTGCAGTCTTTACGTCTTTGGTTTCAGATTGCTTGATGTCTTTCTGACCCAAAACCAGTTCGTGGGTGAGGCGTGGCTGTGCCTTTGGTTCCACGGAAATGATAGGCTGGCGGGTCAGTTCTGCCGAGGCCTCTGCCAGGCGCTTCGCCTGTTTTGTATCGCGCGCGCCTCTTTCCTCGGCTGATCTGGTTTCATTCGCAACTGCAGTTGCAGCCGCTGCTGCGTCGATTGTGGCCGCGGTGGCGGCTGCATCGGATTTTTCTTTTGCGTGCGTTGGATCGAGGGCCCCATCCTTTTTCTTGTCAGACGTATCCTCGACTCGATCGCTTGCGGCTTGCTTGCCGGCTTCAGACTTCTCAGCCGAGAGCCTTTCCTGCCCCTCAAGATCAGATTTTAAAAATGACATGAAACTCGTCTCAGGCTTGCTTTCCGACTTTTCTGGCCGGCGCTGGACAAGGTCGATTACGGTGGCTACCGTTCTGGTTTGCATCCTTCCTTTAATCGTCAAAACAGGAAATTCCATGAGCAAAACGATGGCTGGCGCCGCGCCCGGACGTCGCAAATTGAAGGCATCCCATATATGTGCGACATAAGGTAGGGAAAAAATCTCCTTGCGATACGAGGAGCAACGCCAAACTCCGTAGGATGACTAAACCTTTCCGCTTTGAATGCACGGGCTGCGGGAACTGCTGCCGTGGCCGGGGGGAGGTTTATTTCACCGAACAGGACCTGAGCAACGTGGAGAAACTTCTGAAATTGAAGCCCGCAGAAAAGCCGGCCTTCCGTCGCAAGATGGTACAGACCAAACGAAACGGACTGCTTGTTCATCTGACCAATGGGCGCTGCGCCCTGCTCGGCAACGACAACCGTTGCTCGGTGTATGAAGCAAGACCAATCCAATGCCGAACCTATCCGTTCTGGGCCGGGTTCTTTGAAAACGAAGACGACATGGATTTTCTAAAGAACGAGTGCGAAGGAGTTGGACGCAAGAATGGCCAGGTCTATTCCGCACTGGCAGTGAAACGGCGGACCAACAAGACTGAGCGCGATTTTCGTGCTCTGCAAACCGGGAAGGAACCATTCTCACTATGAGAGAGCCATTCTACCGGGGTAAGGTTCGCGATCTTTTCGCTGTAGATGAGTCCAGCTTCATTGTAGTGGCAACCGATCGTCTCTCAGCTTTTGATGTGGTCTTTCCTGACCCCATCCCGGGCAAGGGAAAGATACTGACGCACGTAAGCAATCTCTGGTTCCAGGCAATCCGCAGATCGGGACTGCAAACGCAGCTTGGCTTCAGCGATCATCTTCTGGAAACGGACGTTATGCGGTTTCCCGAAGGATTCAGAAATCCTGATTGGGCAGGCCGAGCCGTACTGGTTAAGAAGTGCAAGCGGATTGACTTCGAATGTGTGGTTCGTGACTACCTGGCCGGGTCCGCATACAAGGAGTATGTCGCACAGGGGACGGCCTGCGGAATCCCTCTCCCTCCGGGGCTACGACAAGCGTCAAAGCTGCCCGCGGCAATCTTTACTCCCGCTACCAAAGCGGAGACCGGACACGATGAGAACATCCCTTTCGAGCAAATGCAAGCTTCGCTTGGGCCGCTGGCGGATCGCCTTCGCGAAATTAGTCTCGCAATCTTCAAATTTGCGTCCACAGAGATGGAACGCGCTGGGATTCTGCTCTGCGATACCAAGTTCGAGTTTGGGTTGCTAAATGATCAAATCGTCTTGATCGATGAGGTACTTACGCCAGATTCATCGCGATACTGGAATGCTAAGAACTATGCCGTGGGCACCTCTCCAGCGGGCTTTGACAAGCAATTCGTGCGGGACTACGTTGAATCGATCGGCTGGAATAAGGAACCGCCCGCGCCTGCGCTACCAGAAGAAATCGTAAGTAAAACCCTGGGACTGTACGCGGAAATTGAGCGCCTGATCCAAACAACGCTGTAAGTTGAGCGGCCTGGAAGGCCGCATGATTAGAGTCGCCGCAGCAGGCCGCTATCGAGCAAGCCAAACGGATCAAGCTCCTTTGAAAGAACCATCATGGCGTCCGCTTTTGGGTCATGCGGATTCTGATAGCGGAGGATTTGACTCAATCGACGCGCACAGAAACCTGAAGAAGGAGCAAAACGCAAGCAACGAGAGTAATACTCGAGGGCCCCGGACCGGGATTGCGAAGTCCCGTCGCGTTCAAACATAAAGAAGTAAATTTCGCCGGTAAATTGATTAATGCGCGGGTCAACCGAATAGAGTCGAGCGGCAACAAGCGATGGAGTTATAGCCTGCGTTGCTCTTTTTAGACTTTCCGGTTTTTTATCCCCTTCGAGCAAATACGCGTCCTGCGACGTCTTAAACAAATCCGGTAGCACAATGCGCAGAGCGTTGCCATGATTTCGTAAGGCAAACAAATGAATCGCCAGACAGGCCATAGCAAGCACAACAGCCACAGTCTGCAATTTCCCCATTCCGCCAGATGATTGTTTTGCTTCAGATTCAACCGGCGATCCGGCGAAGCTACGAGCGACAACTCCCAGCAGGATCCACGTCGTCAGCCATGTAGGATGATTCATGAAATGGTAGTTCAAGGAACCTTGAAGCAAAATCGCAATCAAAGTTATGGACGCCGCGATATTCATAATGAAATCCGAAGCATCTCGCGCGCGTGACATACCTCTGTAAATTCCAAGAACGATCAGGCCAACAATCGCGATCATGTAAACAATCCCACCGTCAAGCCAGAGCTGTAGAATCAGATTGTGACAATGGATGTATGCACCGCTCTCTCGAAAAAATGCTGCGGCCGCTCCAAAACTATTCAGGTCCCCGGCGCCTGACATTCTCTGACCAGAAAGGACCGAGTAGTTTTCCGAACCAATTCCAAAAATCGGAGACTCGCTCAGCGCGCGAAGTGCCAGTCGCCATAAGTCAAATCGAATCTCAAGCGTCTTAATCTCCGCAAGATAGGCCATCTCTCGCGCGCGAGAAGCAATCAGTACAAGAGCAACAAGACCAAGGATTACAACACCCGGAACAATCCAACGCATCGCCTTTACATTCTCAAGACGCGCCGGACTCCAACGACTCATGAAATACGCAACCATGGCTATTGAGAATCCCATAATGGGCCATGCGGATCTTGATTTCACCACGAGCAGTAGAAAGAGACAACCAAAGAAGAGCAACGCGAGCGCAGTGAGGCGCTTCCTGGCGTCATTTCCATTGACGAACATTACACCAAGGATCAGGGGAAAGACCGTTATCAAGTATCCCGAAATGTCGTTTACGTTAACCCCGGCAAAATGGCTGCGCTTGCTGGTGAAAACACTGAGCGAGCCGTCCATACTCGCCGCAATCAGGACGGAGACGGAGAAAATAACTACATGCAATCCGGCAACAAGCAAGAGCGATCGCACCACAAAATTTGCAACCTTGTCTTCTTGTGCGTTCTTAATCAGAGCAAACAGTAAAGCCCCGGACAGGAAGCGCAATACCCCTTCAACACCGTTTACAAGATTAGCATTCCATAGATTAGCCACGACGAGCGCCACAAGCGCGATCACAACAAGGATTGTGAATTTATCCTGCTTGAAATACTGCCAGGTCCGCGCTACCGGCGCGCCGGACCAATAAAACAATAGCAATAGAAAAAGAGGAATACTTCTGACCAGACCAACAATAAAGGTCCAGTTGAAGAGAAACGATGAGAAAACAAGGACGGTAGTGGTCACAAGTCCAATTCGAGAAACGCGGCGCGCGGATGGTGAAGTAACATAGATCAGGTAGCAACCATAGACAAGACGAAAGATGAACTTGAGACGGGGAATCTCCGTATCCACAATGTGCGAAATCGCATGAACCGTTGAAACCAACGCGAAGGCCACAAGCGCAACTTGTTCCGGTCCCGGAATCCAGCTAGTGGCAAGCTCGCGTTTTCCGGCCAGAAAAACCGTGAGAACAAACAGCGAGATCAGCAAGAAATAGAGAGCGGTGCCACGGATGAACTCCTGTGCAATTTTCTCATCCACGTCGACGAGCAAAGTGGCGAACATGAGCCCAATGAGACAGATTCTCAGGAAAATCCGCATGATTAGTTCTTGGGCAGGCCAGCAAGGTACGGAGTCATTGCCGGTACAGAACACGCTTTGTCACGTTTTCGTCAACCCCATATCAACGCGAACCATATGGGGCCCGCCGCCGTCCAATGGGGTGGATTAAAATTCTTTACCGAGAAAACTCGCATGGTTAGGTAACCAGCAAAGGGGAAAACATGAAACTGAAAAGGGCCATACTCGGACTAGCTTTTGGTGCCACTATAAGCACTGCTGCGTACGCGCAGAACACGCCCATCCAAACACAGGTGGCGCCACCGTTGTTCGCCATCGACCCGGCACAGAGCTTTGTTCAATTCTTTGTAAATGCGCGCCTGACCAACGTCAAAGGCATATTCAAGCAATTCTACATTGGCACTATTGCCCAATCGGGGGACGATATTTCCACGCTTCGCGGAACTTTGCTGATTGACACAGCATCTGTTTTCACACGCGAGAAGAAGCGCGATGATCATCTGAAGGCAAATGACTTCTTCTGGTCGGAGAAGTTTCCAAACGCAATTGCTACTGTAAAAGATGTAAAGCCCGCAGGCACTCCTGATCTTTACAACGTCACCCTGTCGCTTCGCATTCGCGACAAAGAGAAGGACTTCATTGTTCCAGCGACCATTACACGCAGCGCGACCGGTCTAATCGCCAACGGCAAATTCATAGTTGATCGGACTTACTATGATCTGAATGGCGAGTACCTGGCGAACAAAATCATGGACGATGAGGCAGAGATAACCTTTCGACTGGCCTTGAACAAGGCTAAATGAAGAAACACTGTGTCGTCTTGATTGCATCCTGGTTCTTGACGGCGGGCTTGTCCGGCCAGGAAAGGGCCACTGTTCGCGGTGGAATGTCGGACATTCGCAGGTTTGACTTTGCTGACGGCAGGCGTGGGTTAGCCGTTAGCCTGTTCTCAGAAGGTAAGATTGATTTTATAGCACCCCGTGATCAAGGCTTTACAGGCCCTCTTCGCGCCGAGTTTTATGCTGGCAAACAATTCGAAGAGCTCAAGCTGACTCGGCAGGACGCGCAAATCGATTTCGCCTGGGGATATGAAGCGGCAGCTTCTTCGGTGCCTGCAGACAAGTTCAGCGTGCGCTGGACGGGACAACTGCGGGTCGAGCGCGGAGGAGAATATGTATTCTATACACAAACAGACGATGGCGTTCGCCTGACGGTAGATGGGAGACTTGTTGTAGACCGCTGGCAGGATATGGGAACGACGGAGTTCAGCGGAAAGATCAACCTGAGCCCCGGGCGAACGTATGACGTGAAAGTGGAGTACTATGACGCAGGCGGTGCTGCGGAGGCGAGACTGTTGTGGTCTGGTCCCGGTCAGGCAAAAGGCGTGATAGGTGCAATTGGACAACTGGCACAGGGTGGCTCATTGATTGAACTCGAACGTCCACCTCTGCGCATGGCCGTTGGAGATTTCAACGATGATAAGAAACAGGACATTGCAGTGTTGCACTCCGGCTTTCCCGGTGCTGTGACCATCTTATTGCAAACGTCAGACGGCTTTGAACCACTCCCGGCCATAACCGTGGGCATGGATCCAAATTCAATTGCAGCCCACGATATTGACAACGATGGGAAAATCGATATCATTGTTGGCAGTAGCGCCTCGAAGGATGTGCGGCTAATTAGACGCACCGCAGATGCCTGGCAGAGCAGTACATTTAGTACCGGATCTTCCACGGGTGACATTGCCATTCTCCCCCGAAAGGATGGAAAGTCTGATATCGCAGTAGCGTTGCCAGGCAAGAAGTCCGTGCTGATCCTGGGTCCCGGATTGGAAGAGAAAGCGCGCCTAAATACAACAGACTCCGCCCGAACGCTTGTGTCAGGTGATTTCAACAACGATGGAATGGTGGATCTCGCAGCATTTGATCAGAGTGGGCAAATGTATTTCTGGGCTGGGCGGGCTAACGGACCTGGACCGGTTGAAACGTTTGCAAGCGGTGTTGCTGTGGCAGCATTGCCTGCGTCCGCCGGGATCCTCATGCTCGATGAAACCGGAAAGCTGAGCCT